>QZKF01000003.1 GCA_003599455.1 Comamonadaceae bacterium | reverse complement strand
CCGCCTCGACCGCACCGCCCGCGGCTTTCCAGGCGGCCAGCCCGCCGTCGAGCACGGCCACGGCCTCGTGGCCGCACCACTTGAGCATCCACCACAGGCGCCCGCTGGTGGTGATGGCCTGGCGGTCGAGCACCACGGCCTGCATGCCGTTGTGCAGGCCGAGCGCGCCCAGGCGCGCGGCGAAGGTCTCGCGCGAGGGCAGCGGGTGGCGCCCGCCGCTGGCGCGGTCGGGCCCGGTCTTGTCGCTCAGGTGGTGATCGAGGTGCACGTACACCGAGCCCGGGATGTGTTCGGCTTCGAACAGGGCCTGGCCGGCGTCGGGCTTCATCAACTCGAAGCTGCAGTCCATCACGCGCAGCGGTGCACCGCTGGCGATGAGTTGCCGCAGTTGCGGGGCGGTGATCAGGGTCGTGTGCATGCGCGCATTGTGGAGCAGACGCCAGGCCCGTGTGCTTCAGTGCTCTTCGGCCGGCGCGTTGGGCACGGCGCGGGTGCGCAGCACGGTGGCGGTGATGCCGCTGACGATGATCAGCGCCATGCCCAGCCAGCCGATCAGGGGCAACTGGTCGCCGAAGACGACCAGCCCGTAGAGCCCGGCAAACACGATGCCCGAGTACTGCAGGTTGGCCACCACCATGGTGGCGCCGCGCGAGTAGGCGCGCGTCATGCAGAGCTGCCCCAGCACGGCCAGCAGACCGATGGGCAGCAGCCACAGGGCGCTCGGCCATTGCCAGGCGCTCACGCCGGTGAACACCATGCCCAGCGCCCCGGCCAGCACCGCGCCGATGGAGAAATAGAACACCGTGCGGCTCTCGGGCTCACCCGCGCGCGAGAGCGCGGCCACCTGCAGGTAGGCGAAGGCCGCGAAGATGCCCGAGAGCAGGCCCACGAGCGCGCCGAGCACCTGGTTGTCGTTGAGCGTGGGGCGCAGCATCATGGCTACGCCGCCGAAGCCGGCGAGCACGGTGAGGAACAGGGGGCCCTGCTGCAGTATGGGCGTGTTGCGGCCCTGCACCAGCAGGGCGCCGCCCAGCAGGAAGGTGGCAATCCACACGCTGCTCATGTAGTTCAGCGTCATGGCGGTGGCCAGCGGCAGGGCGGCGATGGCGTAGAACCAAGCGGTGAGCGAGATCACGCCGACGATGCTGCGCCAGACATGCATCATCGGCAGGCGGGTGCGCAGCGACACGCCGTTGATGCGCGTCATGCCGATCAGGAAGACCACGCCCACCAGGCCGCGGTAGCAGACGATCTCGAAGCTGTTGAAGTGCGCCGAGGCGAACTTGATGCACACGCCCATCGTGGCGAAGAACAGCGAGGCGAGCAGCATCCACAGGGCCTGCATGACCTAACCCCCACGCTCCGCCGCTGCGCGGGTCGCTGCCCCCCAAGGGGGCGCGTTTCGCCTTGGGGCGGCCCGGCGGCGAAACAGAGCTTCGGCCACGCGCGAGCGGTAGTTGTCCAGAGTCACCGCGGAACCGGCTTTGCCGGGCCGCTGGTGACGCCCCCCTGGGGGGGTGACGCCGAAGGCGGCGCGGGGGGGCTCATCCTGGCCCTGTACCACTCATGGAATTGCTGCATGCCGTCTTCCATCGGGCTCTGGTAGGGGCCGACCTCGTTGTCGCCGCGTGCGAGCAGGGCCTTGCGACCCGCGTCCATGCGCTCGGCGATCTCGTCGTCCTCGATGCAGGTCTCCATGTAGGCGGCGCGCTGCGCCTCGACGAACTCGCGCTCGAAGGCGGCGATCTCCTCGGGGTAGTAGAACTCGACCATGTTGATGGTCTTGTCCACGCTCACCGGGTGCAGGGTGGAGACGGTGAGCACGTGCGGGTACCACTCCACCATGATGTGCGGGTAGTAGGTGAGCCAGATCGCGCCGTGCTCGGGCATCCGGCCCTGGCGGTACTGCATGAGCTGCTCGTGCCATCGCTGGTAGACCGGGCTGCCGGCCTTGCCCAGCAGGTTGGCCGGGCCGACCGTCTGCACAGAGTACCCGGGCTTGAATTCCCAGCGCAGGTCTTCGCAGGTGACGAAGCCACCCAGTCCCGGGTGGAAGGGCGCGACGTGGTAGTCCTCGAGGTAAACCTCGATGAAGGTCTTCCAGTTGTAGTTGCACTCGTGCAGCTCCACGTGGTCGAGCACCATGCCCTCGAAATCGAGCGCGGCGCGCGGCCCCATGTTCGCCAGGTCGGCCTGCACGTCGCGGCCGTTGTCCTCGAACAGCAGACCGTTCCACTCGCGCAGCGGGTAGTTGTTGAGGTTCAGGCAGGGGTCCTGCTCGAAATGGGGCGCGCCCAGCAGGCTGCCGGCGCGTTCGCCGTGCACGCCGCTGTAGGTCCAGCGGTGCAGCGGGCAGACGATGTTGCCGCCGGCACTGCCGCTGCGCGTCTCGTTCAGGTTGCCCCGGCCCTTGAGCATGACGGCCTGGCGGTGGCGGCAGACGTTGGAGACCAGCTCCACACCCTTGTCGGTGCGCACCAGCGCCCGCCCGCCGGCTTCCTGCGGCAGGGCGTGGTAGTCCCCGAGCTGGGGAACCGCAAGTTGATGCCCCACATACCGGGGCCCGCGCTGGAAGAGGGTTTCCTTTTCGCGCTGGAAGAGCGCTTCGCTGAAGTAGCTGGAAACTGGAAGTTGGCTTGAGGCCTGCTGCAGTTGAAGACTTAAATCAGACATCGTGGTCCTGACCTAGAGACTCCCCCTATGAAGGGGCAGGGTAAACGCTGCTCGTCAAACGAATTCGCGCGGGATGGGTGGGGGTGTTGCGTCCCTCCGGACAGAAACTGTCCGTAGTGAAGAGTGGAGAAAAAAAGAACGCGGATTGTACCCCGGGGGGGCATTGCCGTTCCTGTGCATAAAATGCCGCTTGAACAAGGCACTTTCCACGACCTCACCGCAGGGCCGATGCCGCCGGCGCCACACGCGCGGCGAAGCGACGCCAGCAGCGCCGGAAGGGCCTCAGCAGACCCAACACATGCCCACTCCGTCCCCCTCCCGAGCCCCCCGTGCGGCACCCCCTTCCGATGCGCCGGCCAGTTACGAGGCGGCGCTCGAAGAACTGGAGCAGCTCGTTGCCCAGCTCGACGCCGGCCAGCTGCCGCTGGACCAGTTGCTCACCCGCTACCAGCGCGGCGCCGAGCTGCTGGCCTTCTGCCGCTCGCGGCTCGAGGACGTCGAGAACCAGATCAAGGTGCTCGAGGGCGGCACGCTCAAACCCTGGGACAGCGCTTGAACGCCGTGCTCTCGGACACCACGCCGTTCCTGGCCTGGCGCCAGGCGCAGCAGGATGCGGTCGAACGCGCGCTGGACCGCTGGGTGCCCGCCGACGCGCCGGCCGGGCTGGGCGAGGCCATGCGCTATGCCGTGCTCGACGGCGGCAAGCGCCTGCGCCCGCTGCTGGTGCTGGCCACCTGTGAAGCGGTGGGCGGGCATGCACCGGCCGCCCTGCGCGCGGCCTGCGCGGTGGAACTCATCCACGCCTACTCGCTGGTGCACGACGACATGCCCTGCATGGACAACGATGTGCTGCGCCGGGGCAAGCCCACGGTGCACGTGCAGTTCGGGCAGGCGCAGGCCCTGCTGGCCGGCGATGCCCTGCAGGCACTGGCCTTCGAACTGCTGCTGCCGGGCGACGGCAGCGTGACCGACGCCATGAGCGCGCGCCTGTGCCGCCTGCTGGCGCTGGCCGCCGGGGCCGACGGCATGGCCGGTGGCCAGGCGGTGGACCTCGCCAGCGTGGGTGTGGCACTGGACCGCGACGCGCTCGAGGCCATGCACCGCCGCAAGACCGGTGCCCTGCTGCAGGCCAGCGTGACCATGGGTGCCGCCACCGGCGCGCCCACGCCCGCGGTGCTGAGCGCACTGGCCCACTACGGCGCCTGCGTGGGCCTGGCCTTCCAGGTGGTCGACGACATCCTGGACGTGACCGCCGACTCCGCCACGCTGGGCAAGACCGCCGGCAAGGACGCGGCGGCCGACAAGCCCACCTTCGTTTCCCTGATGGGGCTGGCACAGGCCCAGGCTTACGCCGACCGCGTCCTCGCGCAGGCGCACGACGCGCTGCGTGGCACCGGACTCGGCCACACCGACACCCTGCACGCCCTCGCCGACTGGGTGGGGCGGCGAGTGTCCTGACGCGCCACGCGAGGCCCGACCACACATGACCCAAGCCACACTGCCCATGAGCTCCCTGCTGTCCACCATCGACTCGCCGGCCGACGTGCGCCGCCTGACGCGCGCGCAACTGCCGCCGCTGGCCGACGAGTTGCGCACCTTCCTGCTCGAGAGCGTGGCGCGCACGGGCGGCCACCTCAGCTCCAACCTCGGCACGGTCGAGCTCACCGTGGCACTGCACTACGTCTTCAACACGCCCGAAGACCGCCTGGTGTGGGATGTGGGCCACCAGACCTACCCGCACAAGATCCTCACCGGCCGCCGCGACCGCATGAACACGCTGCGCCAGCTGGGTGGCATCAGCGGCTTCCCGCGCCGCGACGAGAGCGAGTACGACACCTTCGGCACCGCGCACTCGTCCACCAGCATCTCGGCCGCGCTCGGCATGGCGCTGGGTGCGAAGATCAAGGGCGAGCAGCGCAAGGCCGTGGCCATCATCGGCGACGGCGCCATGACCGCGGGCATGGCCTTCGAGGCCCTGAACAACGCCGGTGTGGCCGACGGCCGGCTGCTGGTGGTGCTCAACGACAACGACATGTCGATTTCGCCACCGGTGGGCGCGCTCAACCGCTACCTGGCCCAGCTCATGAGCGGGCAGTTCTACGCCGCGGCGAAGAACGTGGGCAAGCAGGTGCTCAAGGGCGCGCCGCCGCTGTTCGAGCTCGCCAAGCGGCTCGAGGAGCACGCCAAGGGCATGGTGGTGCCGGCCACGCTGTTCGAGAAGTTCGGCTTCAACTACATCGGCCCGATCGACGGGCACGACCTCGACTCGCTGATCCCGACGCTGGAGAACATCCGCCACCTGCTCGACACCGACAGCGGCCCGCAGTTCCTGCACGTGGTCACCAAGAAGGGCCAGGGCTACAAGCTGGCCGAGGCCGACCCGATCGCCTACCACGGGCCGGGCACCTTCGATCCCGCCGTGGGCCTCACCAAGCCCGCCACGCCGGCCAAGACCACCTTCACCCAGGTGTTCGGCAAGTGGCTGTGCGACATGGCCGAGGCCGACCCGCGCCTGGTCGGCATCACGCCGGCTATGCGCGAAGGCTCGGGCATGGTCGAGTTCGAGCGCCGTTTTCCGGCGCGCTATTTCGACGTCGGCATCGCCGAGCAGCACGCGGTGACCTTCGCCGCCGGCCTGGCCTGCGAGGGCCTGAAGCCCGTGGTGGCGATCTACTCCACCTTCCTGCAGCGCGGCTACGACCAGTTCATCCACGACGTGGCGCTGCAGAACCTGCCGGTGGTGTTCGCGCTGGACCGCGCTGGTCTGGTGGGCGCCGACGGTGCCACCCATGCCGGTGCCTACGACATCGCCTACCTGCGCTGCATTCCCAACATGGCGGTGGCCTGCCCGGCCGACGAGGCCGAGTGCCGGCAACTGCTTAGCACCGCCTTCGCACAGAACCACCCGGTGGCCGTGCGCTACCCGCGTGGCGCGGGCGCGGGCGTGGCCCAGCCGGCCGGGCTCGAAGGTCTGCCCTATGGCCGCGGCGAGTTGCGCCGCAAGGGCCACGGCGTGGCCATCCTGGCGTTCGGCACCTTGCTGCAGCCCGCGCTGGCGGCGGCCGAGAAGCTCGGTGCCAGCGTGGCCAACATGCGCTGGGCCAAGCCGCTCGATCTCGATCTGCTGCGCGAACTCGCACAGACGCACCAGGCCCTGGTGACGCTGGAAGAGGGTTGCGTGCTGGGCGGTGCGGGTTCGGCCGTGCTGGAGGCCCTGCAGGCCGAGGGCCTGACGCTGCCGGTGCTGCAGCTGGGCCTGCCCGATGTGTTCATCGAGCACGGCGATCCGGCGAAGCTGCTGGCCATGGAAGGCCTGGACGCGGCCGGCATCGAAACCTCGGTGCGCGCCCGCTTCGAAGCGCTGCTGCTGACTTCCCCCGGCCTCAAGCGCGTGGGCTGAGCGCGCGCGGGTGCGGGCGCTCAGGCCGCCTGCCACGAAGCTTGCAAGAGGCTGAACAGTGCCCCGAACGGGCCGTTCTTCGAGGGAAAACCCCCGGCTGCCGTGGGGGTGCTGTTCCTACAATCCCGACTGACTGACCAAGTCTCCAGCCTGTCGCGACGGGCCGGGTGTTCCCATACCAAACCACGGAGTCAATCGATATGGATCGTCGTTCTCTCATCAAGCACGCAGGCATTGCCGGCGTGCTCGCCGCCGGTGCCGCGCCCGCAGTGCATGCCCAGGCCGCCATCCGCTGGCGACTGGCTTCGAGCTTCCCCAAGGCGCTCGACACCATCTACGGCGCAGCCGACGTCTTTGCCAAGAAAGTGGGCGAGATGTCGGGCGGCAAGTTCTCCATCTCCGTGCACCCGGGTGGCGAGCTCATGCCCGCGTTCGGCGTGGTCGATGGCGTGCAGGAGGGCACGGTCGAGTGCGCCCACACCGCGCCCTACTACTTCTTCGGCAAGGACGACACCTTTGCCCTGGACTGCGCCATTCCCTTCGGCCTCAACAGCCGCCAGATGACCGCGTGGATGTACGAAGGCAACGGCATGAAGCTGTTCCGCGAGTTCTACGAGGGCTACAACATCGTCAACTTCCCCATGGGCAACACCGGCGCGCAGATGGGCGGCTGGTACCGCAAGGAAATCAAGACCCTGAACGACATCAAGGGTCTGAAGATGCGCATCGGCGGTTTCGCCGGCAAGGTGCTGACCACCATGGGCGGCGTGCCGCAGAACATCCCCGGCGGCGAGATCTATCAGGCGCTGGAAAAGGGCACCATCGACGCGACCGAGTGGGTCGGCCCGTACGACGACCAGAAGCTCGGCTTCAACAAGGTCGCCAAGAACTACTACTACCCCGGCTGGTGGGAAGGCGGCCCGCAGCTCTCGCTGTACGTCAACAACAAGGCCTACAACGCGCTGTCGCCCGAGAACAAGGCCATCGTGGAGTGCGCGGCCGCCATTGCGCACACGACCATGCAGGCCAAGTACGACGCCCTCAACCCTGGCGCGCTCAAGCAGCTGGTGGCCGCGGGCACCAAGGTGCTGGCTTTCCCCAAGCCCGTGATGGACGCCGCGTTCAAGAACTCCATGGAACTCTACGCGGACAACAGCGCGAAGAACCCGAAGTGGAAGAAGATCTACACCGACTACGCGAACTTCCGCAAGGACCAGAACCTCTGGTTCCGTTTCACCGAAGCCCAGTTCGACCGCTACATGCAGTCGGCCAAGCTGTAATCGGCATCGGCATCCGGCAAAAAGCCCCGCCCTGGCGGGGTTTTTTGCTCGGACCGGGCCGATCCGGCCGCCCCAGGTGCGCTGCCTCCACGTCAGTCGTCCTTCAGTTCCCATGGCACCGGTTCGATAGACTCTGCGTCTTCCCTTGCATTCGCCTCCCATTCGGGGAAATCCCATGTCATTCCTGTTGAAACTCTCCCGCCTGATCGACGCGTTCAGCAACATGATCGGCAAGCTGGTCATGTGGTTCATCCTCGCGACCACGCTCATCAGCGCCGGCAATGCCATCGTGCGCAAGCTGTTCGACAGCAGCTCCAACGCCCTGCTGGAGATCCAGTGGTACCTGTTCGCGGCGGTCTTCATGCTCGGCAGCGGCTACGCCTTCCTGCGCAACGCGCACGTGCGCATCGACTTCATCTCGTCCAAATTCAGCGCGCGCGGCCGCAACTGGGTCGACGTGGCGGGCATCCTCATCTTCCTGTTCCCGCTCTGCTACATGATGGCCACCCTGGGTTGGCCGCTGTTCGAGCGCGCCTGGGTCACCGGCGAGATGTCGTCCAACTCGGGCGGCCTGATCCGCTGGCCGGTGTACGGCCTGATTCCGCTGGGCTTTGCCATCCTGTTCCTGCAGGGCGTCAGTGAGTTGATCAAGCGTCTGGCCTTCCTCACGGGCAACGGCCCCGACGTGCTCGCGCACGAAGGCCCGAGTGACGAAGAGCTGCTGGCGCAGCAACTGCTGGAAGAGGCCGAGCAACGCCTCAAGGAAGAGGCCGCTCAGCGCCTCAAGGGAGCCAACTGATCATGATCGAATTCATTTCCGCCCAGTTTGTCCCGCTGATGTTCGCGGGCCTGCTGGTCTTCCTGCTCTCCGGTTTCCCTGTGGCCTTCGCGCTGGCGGCCACCGGCCTGTTCTTCGGCTTCATCGGCATGGAAGCCGGGCTGTTCCCGTCCAACCTGTTCCAGGCCCTGCCGCTGCGGGTATTCGGCATCATGCAGAACGACACCCTGCTGGCCATTCCCTTCTTCACCTTGATGGGCATCATCCTGGAGCGCAGCCGCATGGCCGAGGACCTGCTGGCCACCGTGGCCCAGGTGTTCGGTCCGGTGCGCGGTGGCCTGGCCGTCGCGGTGATCCTGGTGGGCGCGCTGCTGGCGGCCACCACCGGCGTGGTCGCCGCAGCCGTCATCTCGATGGGCCTGATCTCGCTGCCCATCATGCTGCGCTACGGCTACAACCGCACCATCGCCACCGGCACCATCACCGCCTCGGGCACGCTGGCGCAGGCGATTCCGCCCTCGCTGGTGCTGATCGTGCTGGCCGACCAGCTGGGCCGTTCGGTCGGCGACATGTACGCCGGCGCGCTGATCCCCGGCCTGCTGCTGGTGGGCCTGTACCTGCTCTTCATCGCCGCCGTGGCCATCGTCAAGCCCAAATGGGTGCCGGCCCTGCCGGCCGAGGCGCGCATCTACAATGAAGCCGATGGTTCCAGCGGCCACCGCTCGCTGCTGGTGCTGATGCTGCTGTGTACTGCGGTCAGCATCGCCTGGTCGCAGGTGCACGAGTCCATCATCAACCCGCTGATCGGCCGCGAGTTCAGTCCCGCGGGCGACGAGGTGGTCATCCTGTCGATCACGGTGGGTTCGCTGCTGGCGCTGGCGCTCGCGCTGCTCAACCGCCTGTTCCGCCTGGGGCTGCTGTCCCGGCTGGCCGAGCAGGTGACCTTCGTGCTGATCCCGCCGCTGGTGCTGATCTTCCTGGTGCTGGGCACCATCTTCCTGGGTGTGGCCACGCCCACCGAAGGCGGCGCCATGGGTGCGCTGGGCGCCCTGATCATGGCCGGCGCACGCCGCAGCCTGAGCTTCAGCCTGCTCAAGCAGGCGCTGGAGAGCACCACCAAGCTCGCGATCTTCGTGCTGTTCATCCTGATCGGTTCCACGGTCTTCAGCTTCACGTTCAATGCGGCGGACGGCCACATCTGGGTCGAGCACCTGTTCGACAAGATGCCGGGCGGCCAGATGGGCTTCCTGTTCGTGGTGAACCTGCTGGTCTTCGTGCTGGGCATGTTCATCGACTTCTTCGAGATCGCCTTCATCGTGATCCCGCTGCTCGCCCCGGTGGCCGACAAGATGGGCATCGACCTGATCTGGTTCGGCGTGATCCTGGCGATGAACCTGCAGACCTCGTTCCTCACGCCGCCGTTCGGTTTCGCGCTGTTCTACCTGCGCAGCGTGGCCGCGCGCAGCGACTACACCGACCACGTGACCAAGCAGCGCATTCCCGCGGTCACCACGGCGCAGATCTACAAGGGCTCCATCGCCTTCATCATCCTGCAGCTGATCATGGTGGTGGTGATCATTGCTTACCCGACGCTGGTCACCGGCAGCCTGGCGGCCAAGGTGGAGGTGAACGACGCCGAGGTGAGCGACATGCTGCGCAACATGCCGGGCCTGGAAGAAGAGCAGCAGCCCGAGGCGGAAGCGGAACCGGGTGCCGAGCCGGCCGAGGAGGGTGCTGCCGTGCCCGCACCGGCCGGGCAGGAGCCCGAGGAAGACCCCGGCAAGGCGCTCGAAGAGTCGCTCAAGAAACCCCAGTGAACTGGCGCTACGGAGCCCGCTGAATGCACATCGACGTCAAGGTGCTGGACCCGCGCATCGCGGACCAGTTGCCCGCCTACGCCACCCCGGGCAGCGCCGGTCTCGACCTGCGCGCCTGCCTGGACGCGCCGCTGACCCTTGAGCCCAACGCCTGGCAGCTCGTGCCCACCGGCATGGCGATCCACCTGGCCGACCCTGGCTACGCGGCCATGATCCTGCCGCGCTCGGGGCTGGGCCACAAGCACGGCATCGTGCTCGGCAACCTGGTCGGCCTGATCGACAGCGACTACCAGGGCCAGCTCATGGTGAGCGCCTGGAACCGCAGCGACGTGGCTTTCACCATCCAGCCGCTGGAGCGCATCGCGCAGATGGTGATCGTGCCGGTGGTGCAGGCGCGCTTCAACATCGTGAACGAATTCGCCAGCGCCAGCGAGCGCGGCGCGGGCGGCTACGGCTCCACCGGCCGCGGCTGAACTAGTGCAATGTGCGCGGGCCGGGCGGCGTGATGCCCGGGCCCTGCAGTTCGTCGGGCTCGTCCACCTGCATGCGGAAGAAGCCGGTGCCCAGCGTGCCCTTGCCGACCTCGCCTTCCTGGGCGTCGCGCACCGCGTGCACCTTCAGGCTGATGCGCAGCGCGATGCCGGCCAGCGGGTGGTTGCCGTCGAGCACCACGTGATCGGGGTAGATGTCGCTCACGAAATACAGCCGGTCCCTCGGTGCGGCCGGGTTGCAGCCCTGGGGCAGGCCTTCGAAGCCCATGCCCTCTTCGAGTTCGGCCGGAAAGAGGTGGCGCGGTTCGAGGAACAGCAGGCGGTCGTCGTAGTCACCGAAGCCGTCGGCCGGCTCCAGGTGCAGGTCGACCGTGTCGCCCGCCGAATGGTTCAGCAGGGCCTCCTCGATCTTGGCCAGCAGGTCGCTGCCGCCCACCAGGAATTCCACCGGCTCGTCGAGCACGTCCAGCTCTTCGCCCAGCGTGTCCTTGAGGGTCCAGGTCAGCGCCACCACGCATTGTTGGTTGATTTTCATCCGACAATTGTCCCATGTTCAAACCCCTGAAATCCAGCCTGCCGGCCCTCGGCAGCCCTGCGCCCGATGTCCCATCCCCCCTGCTCGGCGGCCTCTCGCCCAGCCAGTTCATGCGCCGGCACTGGCAGAAGAAGCCGCTGCTGATCCGCGCCGCCATCCCGGGCTTCGAGCCCCTGCTGAGCCGCCAGCAGCTGTTCGACATGGCGACCGACGAGGCCGTGGAGTCGCGCCTGATCGTGCGCAAAGCCCAGGGCTGGACCTTGAAGCAAGGCCCGCTGGCACGCGCCAGCCTGCCGCCGCTCAAACAGCCTGGCTGGACCCTGCTGGTGCAGGGCGTGGACCTGCACCTGGACGCGGCGCACGCGCTGCTGCAGCGCTTTCGCTTCGTGCCCGACGCGCGGCTCGACGACCTGATGATTTCCTGGGCCAGCGACGGGGGTGGCGTGGGCCCGCACTTCGACAGCTACGACGTGTTCCTGCTGCAGGCCACCGGGCAGCGGCGCTGGCGCATCGGACGGCAGAAAGACCTGTCGCTGCAGCCCGGTGTGCCGCTCAAGATCCTGAGCCATTTCGAGCCCGAGGAAGAGCACCTGCTCAACCCGGGCGACATGCTCTACCTGCCGCCGCGCTGGGCGCACGACGGCGACGCGGTGGGGGGCGACTGCAGCACCTACTCCATCGGCTTTCGCGCGCCGCAGCGCGGTGGCCTGGCCGGCGAACTGCTGCAGCGCATGGCCGACGAACTCGACGACAGCACGCTCTACCGCGACCCGCAGCAGCCCGCCACCGCGAACCCGGCGGCCATGCCGGCCGCGCTTGAGGCCTTCGCGGCCGACGCGCTGCAGCGCCTGCTGGCCGAGCGCCAGTCGCTGGCCTGCGCGCTGGGCGAGGTCATGACCGAGCCCAAGCCGCGCATCTGGTTCGACGAGGCCACCGATGCCTGGGTGCCCGGTGCCTTGCGGCTCGATCGGCGCACGCGCATGATGTACGACGAGCGCCACGTGTTCATCAATGGCGAGAGCTTCCGCGCCGGCGGCGCCGACGCCCGCCTCATGCGCGCGCTGGCCGACCAGCGTGGTCTCGATCACCGGCAGGTGGGCCGCGCCAGCACCGATGCGCTCGCCCTGCTGCAGGACTGGTTCGAGGCCGGCTGGCTGCACCGGACCGAACCCGCCTGACGCAACGCGCACACCGCCCGCCCCGCAGGAGTTCCGCATGACCGACCCGCTCACGCCCGACACACCCGAGGCCGCGCCGCAGCCCCTGCCCGAGGGCCGGCTCTCCGGCCGCCGGGCGTTTGTCGACCTGGTGCGCCAGGCGCTGGCCACCGCGGCGCGCGAGGGCTGGCCGCGCATCGTGCTGTGCGACGCCGACTTTGCCGACTGGCCCCTCGGCGACCGCGAGGTGGTGGCTTCGCTCAACGCCTGGTCGGCGCGTGGCCGCTCGATGCACCTGCTCGCGCACGACTACAGCGTGTTGCGGCAGACCCATCCGCGCTTCGTGCAGTGGCGCGTCACCTGGTCGCACCTGGTGGAAGCACAGGCCTGCGGCAGCGCTTCGGTGGACGAGCTGCCGAGCGTGTTGTGGTCGCCGGTCTGGACCTTGCAGCGGCTGGACACCGTGCGCTGCACCATGGTCGCGAGCCGCGGTGCCGACCGGCGCGTGGCCTTGCAGGAGCAACTGCACCAGTGGTGGCTGAAAAGCTCGCCGGCCTTTCCGGCGTCCACGCTCGGGCTGTGAACAAACGTAAAAGATCCACGGGGCGTTTCCCCGCCATTTTTCAGGGGGTATCATCCGCGCCGGTCGGGGTGGGAATTCGAGCCCACCCACCCGACGGGATGGCCCCATGAGACAACGCCCTGGGCGGTCGGAGCCATCCCGAACCGTGCGCCTGATCTGTCACCCCATCCCATGGAAGCCGTCATCATGAAAAAGTCCATCCTGCTCGCCAGCCTGCTCGCCGCCATTGCCCTGACCGCCTGCGGCAAGAAAGAAGAAGCCCCGGTGGCAGCACCTGCGCCGGCCGCCGCGCCCGCGCCTTCGATGGCCGGTGCCGCCGAGTCCGCCAAGGCCGCAGGTGCCTCCGCCGTGGACGCCGCCAAGGAAGCCACTGCCGCCACCGTGGACGCGGCCAAGGAAGCCACCGCCGCCACCGTCGATGCCGCCAAGCAGGCGACCACCGCCACCGTGGATGCGGCCAAGGAAGCCGCCGACAAGGCCAAGGCCGCTGCCACGCCCGCTCCCTCCACCAAGCCCCAGTGAGGGGGCCGGGCCTTCGGGTCCAACCATGAAAAAAGCCACCCCGCGGGGTGGCTTTTTTCATGGGCTCGGGCGTCGGCTTACTTCAGGTCGTCGGCCAGCAGCCTGGCGATGCGCTGCGCGTTGGCCGAACCGTCGGGCTGGCCCTGGCCGTCCAGCACCGACACCGCGGTCTTGTTGTCGGTGCTTTGCACCGTCACGCGGTAGCGCGCGGTGCTGGCTTCGGTCTTGGAGGCGCCAAACAGCTTGCCGAAGAAGCCCGGTTCCTTGGCGTTGACCACCGGCTCGACGTAGCGCACGAAGTAGATGCCCTTGCTGCGGTCGCGGTCCTCGACTGTGAAGCCGGTGCGGTCCAGCGACAGGCCGACGCGGCGCCAGGCGCGGTCGAAGTTGTCGTCGAACTGCACCACCGGCGCGTTGTTCACCATGGTCACGCGCGCCGCGGCCTGCGTCGGGATGCTGGCGGCCACGGCCTGCGATTGCGCTTCGCTCACACCGAGCTTGACCATCAGGCGGCGCAGGAATTCGGTCTCGAGTTCCACGTCGGCCGGGCGCGGTTGCCACACGGTCTGGTCCTTCTCCTTGGTGGAGTAGACCTCCACCATGCCGCGGTGGCTGATGTAGATCTCGGTGCCGCCATTCGCGGTGCGTTCCAGGCGCGTGCGGAAGCGGTCGCGTTCGCCGGTGGAGTAGAGGTTCTCGAACACCTTGCCGATGGTCGAGCGGATGAAGTCTTGCGGCAGCTTGGCGCGGTTCTCGGCCCAGTCGGTTTCCATGATGCCCAGGGCTTCCTGGTCGAGGTCGAGCAGGAAGCCGTTTTCCTGCCAGAAGTCGCGGACCGGGCTCCAGAGCTTGTCGGCCGGGCGGTTCACCACCAGCCAGCGCTGGTTGCCCGCGCGCTCGATGCGCACATCGCCCACGCTGACGGCGGCGGTGCTGCTGGCGGTGGCCTGCGAGGGCTGCGTGGTCTGGTAACCGCTGGCGGTGACCACCGAGCCCGGCACGTTGTAGCGCGAGTCGCGGTTGAGCTGGCTCAGGTCGGGCGGCACGTCCAGCGTGCTGCCGCGCTGGGCGCTCTTGTAGTCGATCTTGTCTTCCTGCAGCATCGAGCAGCCCGAGGCCACCAGTGCCGCGGCGGCGGCCAGGCCCAGGCGGGTCAGGAGGCGGGCCGGGGAGGCGGGCCGGGTCGTGTTGCGCAGGGTCGGAATCGGGGTGCGGATGGACATGGAGGGAACTCGGTAGGAACGGTGTTCAGTCGCGGGAGACGCCGGCGGGTGCCAGCGTCACGATAGCAGGCCGCTGGCTCGCAGTGCGCCTTCGACCGTGGGGACCAGGGCGCGCGACATGGGCGTCATGGGCAGGCGCATGGCCTCGTTGCACAGGCCCAGGCGGGCCATGGCCCACTTGAGCGGGATGGGGTTGGCTTCGACGAACAGGTGCTTGTGCACCGGCATCAGCTGGAACTGGATGGCCATCGCGCGCTGGACGTCGCCGGCGATGGCGGCGACGCACAGCTCGTGCATCAGGCGCGGCGCGATGTTGGCGGTCACGCTCACGTTGCCCTGGCCGCCGCACAGCATCAGCGCCACCGCGGTCGGGTCGTCGCCCGAGTAGACGGCGAAGCCCTCGGGCGCTTCGCGGATGAGCCACTGCGCGCGCTCGATGTTGCCGGTGGCTTCCTTGATGCCGACGATGCCGGGCACCTGCGCCAGACGCAGCACGGTCTCGTGCGCCATGTCGGCCACGGTGCGGCCAGGCACGTTGTAGAGCACGGTGGGCAGGTCGCCCACGGCCTCGGCGATGGCCTTGAAGTGCTGGTACTGGCCCTCTTGCGTGGGCTTGTTGTAGTAAGGCACGACCTGCAGCTGGCAGTCGGCGCCGACGCTGCGCGCGAACTTCGCGAGTTCGATCGCCTCGGCGGTGGAGTTGGCGCCGCAGCCGGCCATGATGGGCACGCGTTTGGCTCCATGCGTCTTGGCCTGCTCGACCGAGACGCGGATGATCTCGCAGTGTTCCTCCACCGAGACCGTGGGCGATTCGCCGGTGGTGCCGACCACGCCGATGCAGTCCGTGCCTTCGGTGATGTGCCAGTCGATCAGTTTGCGCAGCGTGGGGTAGTCGACGCTGCCGTCTTCATGCATGGGCGTGACCAGGGCCACGATGCTGCCGGTGATGGGTGTCATAAGCTAGAGACTCGATTGGAGGGCGTCCACCGGGCTCCATTTCCCGGGGGAAACGGGCGGCGCGCGAATCATGCATTCTACCCAGTGGCATCCAGCGAATGCCGTGGGGGCGAGGCGGGCGTTCCAGGCCGTTTTCGCACCGCCGCGATGCGCTGCACGAAGCGCTCGGGTCGGTCGCAGAATCCGTCTTCATAGGCCACCACGTGCAGACCCTCGCAGGCCCGCAGAAGTTCGCCCGGTTGCAGCAGGAAGTCGGGGCGCGAGGGCTTGCCCACGCTCTCGTTGCCGGCGGCAAAGGTTTCATAGACCAGCACGCCACCCTCGGCGACGCAGCACACGATCACCGGCAGCAGCGCGCGCCAGAGGTAGTTGGTCACCACCACCGCGTCGAAGCGCTCGCCCTCGAAGGGCCAGGGACCGTTCTCGAGGTCGGCGAGCACCGCGCGCCCGAGCGGCGCCACGGCTTCGATGGCCTCGGCCGAGCGGTCCACGCCGGTGACCGCATGGCCGCGCTGCGCGAACCAGCGCAGGTGCCGGCCGTGCCCGCAGGCCACGTCGAGCACCGATCCGCCTGCCGGCACCAGGTGCGACCAGCGCCGCACCCAGGTCGACGGCGCCTCGGTGCCGTGCATCAGAAACAGCTCCAGAGCTGGTCGGCCAGGTTCACCAGGAAGCCCGGCTGGTGGTACAGCGCGAGCGTGGCCAGCAGGCCCGCCGCCACCGCGGCCCAGACCAGCGCGCGCATGGCCAGGGGGTTCACGCCGCCGCCCCCATGCGCTGCGGCGCGCGCACGATCGGCGTCTCGCGCACCGGCAGGTTGACCAGGCCGGCGAACACGCCCAGCGCGATCGAGATGTACCAGACGATGTCGTAGCTGCCGGTCTTGTCGTACAGCACGCCGCCCAGCCACACGCCGAGGAAACTGCCGATCTGGTGGCTGAAGAAGACGAAGCCGCCCAGCATGGACATGTGGGCCACGCCGAAGATCTGCGCCACCACCGCGTTGGTGGGCGGGATGGTGGATAGCCACAGCAGGCCCATGACGCTGGCGAACACGTACACGCTCATCGGCGACAGCGGCACGATCAGGAACACCGAGATGACCGCGGCGCGCGCGAAATAGATGAAGGCCAGGATGTGGCGTTTGGCCAGGCGCTGGCCCAGCGTGCCGGCCGCGTAGGTGCCGATCACGTTGAACAGGCCGATCAGCGCCAGCGCGTAGCTGGCCACCTGGGGCGACAGACCGTTGTCCTTCAGGTAGCTGGGCATGTGCACGCCGATGAACACCACCTGGAAGCCGCAGACGAAGTAGCCGGCCATGAGCAACTGGAAGCTGCGGTAGCGGAAGGCCTCGCGCAGCGCCTGCACGATGGTCTGCTCGCGCTGCACCGGCCCGCCGCCCGCGAAACCCGGCTCGCGCAGGCCCAGCGCCAGCGGCACGATCAGCAGCACCGCCACGCCCAGGAACAGCAGCGCTTCCTGCCAGCCGAAGCTGCTGATGAGCCAGCCCTCCACCGGCACCATGAGGAACTGGCCGAACGAGCCGGCCGCCGCCGCCACGCCCATGGCCCACGAGCGCTTCGCGGCCGGGATCTGCCGGCCGATCACGCCATAGATCACCGCGTAGGTGGTGCCGGCCTGGGCCGCGCCGATCAGCACGCCGGCGGTCAGGGCGAAGGTCGTG
This sequence comes from Comamonadaceae bacterium, assembly GCA_003599455.1. Taxonomy (GTDB): domain Bacteria; phylum Pseudomonadota; class Gammaproteobacteria; order Burkholderiales; family Burkholderiaceae_C; genus Hydrogenophaga. The sequence continues at coordinate 86,863 of QZKF01000003.1, read as the reverse complement.
GGGGTGGTGGTCAGCGCCATGCCGGCCAGGCCCAGACCGTAGAGCACCGCGCCGCCGATGAGCACGCGAAACGCGCCGAAGCGGTCGGCCGCCATGCCGGCAAAGATGCCGAACACGCCCCAGGACAGGTTCTGGATCGCCAGCGCGAAGGCGAAGTTCTCGCGCGTCCAGTCTTGCGCCTGGGTGATGGGCTGCAGCCACAGGCCGAAGCCATGGCGGATGCCCATGGAGAGCGTGACGATGAGGGCGCCGCAGGCCAGCACCTGCAGGGTGGACAGGCTGGGGCTGGCGGGTACGGGGGCAGGGTGTGGTGCGGAAGACATCCGGGAACTGTAGCGAAGATGGCACGGCCTTGCCTGTCACCCGCCGCGGGCCCGGATTGAAATTCGGCACCGCCATTGATGACGGGTGCGCATGGGTACCGCCAGACGGGGCGCCGATCTGTATTTGCATACAGTCTTTGGGGCATACAATCCGCCCCCATGGCGACCCAAACACCCAACGAATACTCTGAAGGCTCGATCCGCGTCCTCAAGGGGCTGGAGCCGGTCAAGCAGCGGCCGGGCATGTACACCCGCACCGACAACCCGCTGCACATCATCCAGGAAGTGCTCGACAACGCGGCCGACGAGGCCCTGGCCGGGCACGGCAAGAAGATCAAGGTCACGCTGCACGCCGACCACTCGGTGAGCGTGGAAGACGATGGCCGCGGCATCCCGTTCGGCCTGCACCCGGAGGAAAAGGCGCCGGTGGTCGAACTCGTGTTCACCCGGCTGCACGCGGGCGGCAAGTTCGACAAGGGCAAGGGTGGCGCTTACAGTTTCTCGGGCGGCCTGCACGGCGTGGGCGTGAGCGTGACCAACGCGCTCTCGACCCGGCTGGAGGTGGTCAGCTACCGCGAAGGCCAGGTGGCGAAGCTGGCGTTTTCCGCCGGCGACGTGATCGAGCCGCTGGTGCTCACGCCGAAGGGCGAGGGCGACCGCAAGCAGGGCACGACCGTGCGCGCCTGGCCCGATCCGAAGTACTTCGAGTCGGCCGCGCTGCCCATGGCCGAACTCACCCACCTGCTGCGCAGCAAGGCGGTGCTGATGCCGGGCGTGACGGTGACGCTGGCCAATGAAAAGACCCGGGACGTGCAGACCTGGCTCTACAAGGGCGGCCTGCGCGACTACCTGCAGCAGACGCTCAACGGCGACCCGGTGATCCCGCTGTTCGAGGGCGAAGGCTTTGCCGACAGCGGGCACGACAGCTTCGCCGAAGGCGAGGGCGCGGCCTGGTGCGTGGCCTTCACCGAAGACGGCCAGCCGGTGCGCGAGAGCTACGTGAACCTGATCCCCACCAGCGCCGGCGGCACGCACGAGAGCGGCCTGCGCGACGGCCTGTTCCAGGCGGTCAAGGGCTTCATCGAGCTGCACGCGCTGCTGCCCAAGGGCGTGAAGCTGCTGCCCGAGGACGTGTTTGCGCGCGCTTCGTATGTGCTGAGCGCGAAGGTGCTCGACCCGCAGTTCCAGGGCCAGATCAAGGAGCGGCTGAACTCGCGCGACGCGGTGCGCCTGGTCGGCAGCTTCGTGCGCCCCGCGCTGGAGCTGTGGCTCAACCAGCACGTGGACTACGGCAAGAAGCTGGCCGAACTCGCCATCAAGGCCGCGCAGTTCCGCCAGAAGGCGGGGCAGAAGGTCGAGAAGCGCAAGGGCTCGGGCGTGGCCGTGCTGCCCGGCAAGCTGACCGACTGCGAAAGCAAGGACCTGGCGCACAACGAGGTGTTCCTGGTCGAGGGCGATTCGGCCGGCGGCAGCGCCAAGATGGGCCGCGACAAGGAAAGCCAGGCCGTGCTGCCGCTGCGCGGCAAGGTGCTCAACACCTGGGAGGTCGAGCGCGACCGCCTGTTCGCCAACACCGAGATCCACGACATTTCGGTGGCCATCGGCGTGGACCCGCACGGCCCGAACGACACGCCCGACCTGAGCGGCCTGCGCTACGGCAAGGTCTGCATCCTGTCGGACGCCGACGTCGACGGTTCGCACATCCAGGTGCTGCTGCTCACCCTCTTTTTTCGCCATTTCCCCAAGCTCATCGAGACCGGCCACGTGTTCGTGGCGCGCCCGCCGCTGTTCCGCGTGGACATCCCCGCGCGCGGCAAGAAGCCCGCGGCCAAGCAGTACGCGCTGGATGAAGGCGAGCTGCATGCCATCCTGGACAAATGCGCCAAGGACGGCGTGCCGCGCGAGAAGTGCCAGATCAGCCGCTTCAAGGGCCTGGGCGAGATGAGCGCCGAGCAGCTGTGGGACACCACGCTCAACCCCGACACGCGCCGCCTCATGCCCGTGGTGCTTGGCGCGATCGATTTCGCCGGCACCGAGGCCCTCATCACCAAGCTCATGGGCAAGGGCGAAGCCGCCTCGCGCCGCGAGCTCATGGAACTGCACGGCGACTCGGTCGAGATCGACATCTGAACGCCCTCCCACTTTTGACCTGACGCATGTCCGACACCCTGAATCCCGAACTGCCGCTGTCCGAACCGGACGACGGCCTGAACCTGGCGAACTACGCACAGCGCGCCTACCTCGAGTACGCGCTCTCCGTCGTGAAAGGCCGCGCGCTGCCCGATGTGTGCGATGGCCAGAAGCCCGTGCAGCGGCGCATCCTCTACAGCATGGACCGCATGGGCCTGGGTTTCAGCGGGCCCAACAACAACACGGCGGCGCGGCCGGTGAAAAGTGCGCGTGTGGTCGGTGACGTGCTCGGCCGTTTCCACCCGCACGGGGACCAGGCGGCCTACGACGCGCTGGTGCGCATGGCGCAGGACTTCGCACAGCGCTACCCGCTGATCGATGGCCAGGGCAACTTCGGTTCGCGCGACGGCGACGGCGCCGCGGCCATGCGCTACACCGAAGCGCGGCTGGCGAAGATCACCACGCTGCTGCTCGACGAGATCGACGAAGGCACGGTGGATTTCGTGCCCAACTACGACGGCTCCACCGTCGAGCCGAAACAGCTGCCCGCACGATTGCCGTTCAATTTGCTCAATGGCGCCAGCGGCATTGCCGTGGGCCTGGCCACCGAGATCCCCAGCCACAACCTGCGCGAGGTGGCCGATGCCTGCGTGGCGCTGATCAAGGCGCCGAAACTCAGCGACGACGAACTCTTCGCCATCCTGCCCGGGCCCGACTACCCGGGCGGCGGCCAGATCATCAGCCCGGCCGGCGACATTGCCGACGCCTACCGCACCGGGCGCGGCAGCCTCAAGGTGCGCGCGCGCTGGAAGATCGAAGAGCTCGCGCGCGGTCAGTGGCAACTGGTGGTGACCGAGCTGCCGCCCGGCGTGAGCACGCAGCGCGTGCTGGAAGAGATCGAGGAACTCACCAACCCCAAGGTGAAGGCCGGCAAGAAGGCGCTGACGCAGGAGCAGACGCAGCTCAAGGCCAGCATCCTGATGGTGCTGGACGGCGTGCGCGACGAGTCGAGCAAGGACGCGCCGGTGCGCCTGCTGTTCGAGCCCAAGAGCAGCCGCATCGAGCAGCAGGAACTCATCACCGCGCTGCTGGCCCACACCAGCCTGGAGACCTCGGCGCCGATCAACCTCACCATGGTGGGGCTCGACGGCCGGCCGACGCAGAAGTCGCTGCGGCAGATGCTCACCGAGTGGATCGAGTTCCGCCAGGGCACCATCACCCGCCGCTCGCAGCACCGCCTCACCAAGGTGCTGGACCGCATCCACATCCTCGAAGGGCGGCAGCTCGTGCTGCTCAACATCGACGAGGTGATCGCCATCATCCGCCAGGCCGACGAGCCCAAGGCCGCGCTGATCGAACGCTTCCGCCTGAGCGACCGGCAGGCCGAGGACATCCTGGAAATCCGCCTGCGCCAGCTGGCACGGCTCGAAGCCATCAAGATCGAGCAGGAGCTCAAGTCGCTCCAGGAAGAGCAGGGCAAGCTGGAAGACATCCTGGGCAACCCCGGCAGCCTCAAGCGCCTGATGGTGAAAGAGATCGAGGCCGACGCGAAGACGTTTGCCGATGCACGCCGCACGCTGATCCAGACCGAGAAGAAGGCCGTGGCCGAGATCAAGGTGGTGGACGAACCGGTGACGGTGGTGGTGTCCAGCAAGGGCTGGGTGCGCGCGCGCACCGGCCATGGCCACGAGGCCGGCAGCTTCGCGTTCAAGGCCGGCGACGGCCTGTACGGCACCTTCGAATGCCGCACGGTGGACACCATGATTGTCTTCGGCAGCAACGGCCGCGTGTACTCGGTGCCGGTGGCCAGCCTGCCCGGCGCGCGCGGCGACGGCCAGCCCATCACCACGCTGATCGAACTCGAAAGCGGCACGCAACCGCTGCACTACTTCGCCGGCCCGGCCAACGCCGCGTTGCTGCTCGCCAGCTCGGGCGGATACGGTTTTCTCGCGACGGTGGAGAACATGGTCTCGCGCCAGCGCGGCGGCAAGACCTTCCTCAACCTCGGCGAGGGCGAAACGCCCTGCGCGCCCTCGCACGCGGCCTTCACCTCGGGCGGTGTGCCGATGGTGCCGGCCACGCACGTGTGTTGCGCCTCCACCGGCGGGCGCATCCTCACCTTCGAGATCGGCGAACTCAAGCTGATGGAGAAGGGCGGTCGCGGCCTGATGCTGATCGACCTCGAACCCAAGGACACCCTGGCCGGCGCGGCGGCCTACACCCGCAGCGTGAAGATCGAAGGCATCGGGCGTGGCGGCAAGGAGCGCGAGGAAACGCTGGAGATCCGCAGCCTGAACAACGCGCGCGCGGCGCGGGCCCGCAAGGGCAAGGCGGCCGACCTGGGCTTCAAGCCCAACCGCGTCACCCGGGTGGAGTAAGGCCATGGCGCGCTCGCCCACGCTGGACGAGTTGCGCCGCCACGCGATCGCGCGCAGCCTGTTCAAGCCGCTGACGCTGCCGGCCGCGATCCGCCGGCTCGGCTTCGTGCAGGCCGACCCGATGCGCGCACCGGCGCGCGCGCAGGACCTGATCCTCCACCAGCGCGTGCGCGACTACCGCGCGGGCGACCTGGAGCGCCGCTACGCGCGGCTGGGCATCGAGGAGGACGCCTTCGTCAACTACGGTTTCATGTCGCGCGACATGCTCACGCTGCTGCACCCGCGCACGCCGCGCCGGCCGTGGGACGCCGCCACCACCCGCCGGGCGCGCGAGGTGCTGGCCTTCGTGCAGGCGCGGGGCACGGTGCACCCGCGCGAGGTGGGCGAGGCCTTTGCGCACCACGGCCGCGTGGCGGGCTACTGGGGCGGTGAACTCAACGCCAGCACCCGCCTGCTGGACGACATGCACCACCACGGCTGGCTGCGGGTGTGCCGCCGCGAATCGGGCACCCGGGTGTACGCGCCGGTGGCCCATGTGGAACAGGACGAAAGCCCATCGGCGCGCGTGGCGCGTGCCCAGGCCCTGGTCGATCGCATCGTGGCGCTGTATGCGCCCCTGCCCGCACCCAGCCTGGGTTACCTGGTCACGCTGCTGCGCTACGGCGCGCCCCAGCTGGCGGGCGAGGCGCGCGCGGTGGCCAGGGCCGCGCGTTCGCGCTACGGCCACGCGGTGCTGGACGGCACGACCTGGTTCTGGCCCGCGGACGAAAACCCGGCATCGCGTCGCCACCAGCCGGACGACGGCGTGCGGCTTCTGGCGCCGTTCGATCCCGTGGTGTGGGACCGCCGCCGCTTCGAGATGCTGTGGGGCTGGCCGTACAGGTTCGAGGCCTACGTGCCGGCGCCGAAGCGCACCATGGGCCACTACGCGCTGCCGGTGCTGTGGGGCGAACAGATGGTGGGCTGGGCCAACCTGCGCCTGGAGCGCGGCCGGTTGCGGCACGAACTGGGCTTCATCGCCGGTCGCCCGCGCGCTGCGGGCTTCCAGCGCGCGCTGGACGAGGAACTGGCGCGTTTCGAGGTCTTTCTGACGCCAGAGGCATGAACATGGACAACGGGCAATGGGCCGGGTGGGTGATCGCGGCGGTGCTGGCGGCGCTGTCCTTTGGCGTCGCACGATGGGCCGTGCGCCACTTCGCACGGAAGCGCGCCGCCAGGGAACAGGCGGCTGCCCTGTCCACCCGGAGCCGCCAGGTGCGGCGCGCGAGCGAACGCCGCAAGCAGTAACACCGCTCGTTGAGCGGGGGCTTACTCCAGTTCTGCGATCAGCTCGATTTCCACGCAAGCGCCCATGGGCAGCTGCGCCACACCGAAGGCGCTGCGCGCGTGCGCACCCACCGGGCCGAAGACCTCGCCGATGAGTTCGCTGCAGCCGTTGGTGACCAGGTGCTGTTCGGTGTAGGCGGGCGTGGAATTGACCAGGCTGAGCACCTTGACGATGCGCTTGACGTGGTTGAGGTCCTTGCCGGCGGCCAGGCAGGCGGCGGCGAGCGTGCCGAGCAGGTCGACCGCCACGGCACGCGCCGCGGCCTTGCCCTCCTCGGTGGTCATCGTCAGGCCGAGCTGGCCGACCCAGGGCTTGCCGCCCTGTTTGGCGATGTGGCCGCTGAGGAAGATCAGGTGGCCGGTCTGCACGAAGGGCACGTAGGCGGCGGCGGGCACCGAGACGGGCGGCAGCACGATGCCGAGGCGGGACAACTGGTCGTAGATGCTCATGGAGGGCTCCTGATGAATGACCGGTTCATTCTATCGACGGGTTCCGGCGCCGGGCCCTGCATGAGCCGGATTCATGGGCCCGCGCAGCGAGCACGGTCAGGCGTGCCTCAGGCGTCTTCGAGCGCCTCGAGCTGGCCCAGCTCGTCGGGCGGCGCCACCGTCACGGCCACCGCCAGCGTGTGCCGCGCGCCACTCTGGATGACGCCGCGCATGGGCGAGACGTCGGCGAAGTCGCGCCCGGTGGCCAGGGTCACGTAGTCCTCGCCCGGGCTGCCCCAGCCGCAGCGGTTGTTGGTGGGGTCGAAGTCGAACCAGGCTCCCGCTGTCGCGGCGTCTTGTGCGGGTTCATCGCCGTCCACCGGCAAGGGCACGTACACCGACACCCAGGCGTGCGAGGCGTCGGCGCCGATCAGGCGCGGCTTGCCCGGCGGCGGGCGGGTCAGCAGGTAGCCGCTCACGTAGCGCGCCGGCAGGCCGAGCGTGCGCAGGCAGCCCAGCATGATGTGGGCGAAGTCCTGGCACACGCCCTTGCCCTGTTCAAGCGCCTCGAGTGCGGGCGTGTTGACCTCGGTGCTGTCGGTCTCGTAGCTGAGTTCGCCGTGGATGCGTTCCATCAGCGCGCGCGCGGCGGCCAGCGCCGGCAGGCCGGGTTTGAACGCGGGGCGGGCGAAGGCGGCGAAGGCGTCGTCGCGTGGCACATAGGGCGAGGCGAACAGGAATTCGCTGGCCGCGTCGAATGGTGCCTGCGCGCGGTAACGGAAGTGTTCGCGCACGCGCTCCCAGCTCATGCCGCGCCAGGGAGGGCCTTCGGGCAGGGGCAGCGGGGCCTTCGTCTCGACCAGGCTGTCGGCTTCCACCGTGAGCACGCTGTGGGTGGACTGCAGCGAGAAGAAGGTGCGCTGGTTGCCGAACACATCGGTGGTTTCGCCGCGCGCGGCCGGCTCGGGGTCGATGCGCAGCTCGTGTTCGAGCACGTGCTGGTTGGTGGTGTCCACGGGGCGCAGGTGCACCATGTGCTGCGCCATGTCGATGGCGCCGTGGTAGCGGTAGCGCGTGCGGTGCAGGATGCGCAACAGCATGTCAGGCTCCAAGGCTCTGGTTGCCCTGGTCGGCGTGGCTGAAGTGCAGGCGGGTGATCTCGTTGGAGAGTTCCACCGCGGCCACCTCGCAGCCGTCGAGCAGTTCGGCCAGGTCGCTCCAGGTGCGCAGGCCCTCGGGGCTGCGCTGCCAGTTGCTCAGGTCGGGCAGCACCCAGCTGTCGGGGTCGGGCAGGCCCTGCGCCAGCACGGCGTCCTGCGGCGTGGCGCTCTGGGCCAGCTTGGCCAGGCGCGAGCGCAGCGTCTGCACCACCCATGCCAGGGAGCGCGGGTTGTCGCGGTCCATCACCAGCAGGTCGATCAGCGCCACCATGTCGCGGCGCTGCTGGTACTGCGCGTGGAAGGTGATGGTGCTGTCGAACAGCGCCACCACGGCCTCGAAGCCGGCGGCGTCGTGCACGCAGCCGTGTTCGAGCGCGAGCGAGAGCGCACGCGAGAGCGTGATCAGCCGCTCGATGTGGCGGCCCATGGAGAGCAGGCGCCAGCCGTCGTCGCGCACCATGCGGTCGGTCTGTGAACCGGTGATCGCCGCCAGCAGTTCGCTGGCGTTCTGCAGCGCGGTCATGGCCTCGGCGGTGGCGTACTCGGCGTCGGTGGACAGGGCGGCGCAATCGCCGGCGAAGCCGGTCTCGGTGCGCTCGATCAGGTTCCAGTGTTCCTGCGACAGGCGCTCGCGCACCTGCGCGGCGACGGCCTTGAGCGCGCGCAGGTTGAAGCCCACGCTGTGCGACTGCGCGGCCATGGGGTCGCCGGGCTGCGGGCACAGCGCGGCGATCAGGCTGCGCGCGAACACGCGCGGCGAGAGCCTGGCGGTGGGCACGTCGGGCAGCACCAGCGCGTTCTCGCTCGCGGTGTCGGACAGCCAGGCCATGAGCGCGCGCGAGGTGGGCTCTTCACCACCCATGTGGTTCAGCACGATCTGCGCGAGGCGGATACTGTTCTCGGCGCGCTCGGTGTAGCGGCCGAGCCAGAACAGGTTTTCGGCGGCGCGGCTGGTCACCGGCCGCTTCTGCTGCGCCAGCGCCAGCGTGCTGGGGGCCGTCTGCAGCAGGCTGGTGTGGTCCACAGGGCCTTCGGTGAGCACCCAGCAGTCGGCGCTGCTGCCACCGCGCTGCATGGCGGCGATGAGTTCGCCGCGCGGTGCCAGCCGCACGAGGCCGCCGGGCAGCACGCGCCAGGACTGTGGGCCGTCGGCCAGCGCGAACACGCGCAGCATGGTCGAGCGCGGCATCAGGCGCTCGCCACTCCAGGTCGGCGTCTGCGACAGCGGCAGCCAGGACTGCACGGTGTAGTTGTCGGGGTGGCGCGCCATGCGGCCCGACCACTCGTCGAGCTCGCGCTCGTTCAGGCTCTGGCCCATCACGGTGTCCAGCCCCGAGCGCGGGTAGGTGGGCTTGATCACGCTGTCTTTGAGCAGCGGCAGCACCTCGCGCAGCGCGGCGTCTTCGCCGCACCACCAGGTGGCCAGCGAGGGCAGGGCCAGCTCTTCGCCCAGCAGGTGGCGGCTGATGGCCGGCAGGAAGCCCAGCAGCGCGCTCGATTCCAGCGGTGCCGAGCCGGGTGCGTTGGCCAGCAGCAGGTTGCCCGCGCGCAGCACCTGCAGCAGGCCGGGCACGCCCAGACGCGAGTCGGAGCGCAGCTCCAGCGGATCGAGCCACTCGTCGTCCAGCCGCTTGATCAGCGCGTGCACCGGCTCCAGGCCGCTGAGGGTCTTGAGGTACAGGCGCTGGTCGCGCACGGTGAGGTCGTTGCCCTCGACCAGCGTGAGGCCGAGGTAGCGCGCGAGGTAGGCATGCTCGAAGTAGGTTTCGTTGTAGGGGCCGGGCGTGAGCAGCGCGATGCGCGCGTTTTCGCCCTCGGGCGCCATGCGCTTGATGCCGTCCATCAGCGCGCGGTAGCTGGCCGCCAGGCGCTGCACCTTCATGCCGGCGAAGGCCTTGGGAAACTGGCGCGCGATCGCGATGCGGTTTTCCAGCAGGTAGCCCAGGCCCGAGGGCGCCTGGGTGCGCTGGCCCACCACCCACCAGCGGCCGTCGGGTCCGTGCGCGAGGTCGAAGCCCACGATGTGCAGCCAGGTGTCGCCCGGCGGGCGCACGCCCTGCATGGCGCGCAGGTAGCCCGGATGGCCCTGCACCAGCGCGGCCGGCAGCAGCGCGCGCTTGAGCAGCTCGCGCTCGCCGTACAGGTCGGCCATCATGGCGTTGAGCAGGCGCGTGCGCTGCAGCACGCCGGTCTGGATCTGCGCCCAGTCCTGCGGGCCGATGATCTGGGGGAAAAGGTCGAGTGCCCAGGGGCGTTGCAGGCCGGCGGAGGCGTCGGCGTAGACGTTGTAGGTCACGCCGTTGTCGCGGATCTGGCGCTGCAGGTTCTCGGCGCGGCGGTTCAGGTCGGCGAAACCGTCGGTGCCGATGTGCTCGAAGAAGCTGGCCCAAGTCGGGGCCAGGGTGTCGGCGTCGGGCTTGCCGCCGGTGCGCAGTTCGTCGCGGTGGCCCGCGTCGGCCGCGATGGAGAGGGACAGCGCCCAGTCCCCCGGGGAGTCGGGGCGCAGCTCGTCGAAGAGGGAGTCAGACGGGTCGGTGTTCACTGCTCCCGAGTATGCCCGCTGCGCCGCGGGCGGCCCCGGGTCGCGGGGATCACCTTGTTGCATCCTTCACACAGGCCGGCGCGGGCTTCAGGCCCGCAGGTCCAGCGTCCACGGGAACTCCCGGCTGCTGCTGGCGGGCGCCACGTCCATGCGCCCGGGTGTGTGGCCCATCTGGAAGAAGCGCGACAGCCGGCGGCTTTCGGCCTCGTAGGCGTTGATCGGGAAGGTGTCGTAGTTGCGCCCGCCCGGGTGGGCCACGTGGTACTGGCAGCCGCCCATGGAGCGCTTGAGCCAGGTGTCGACGATGTCGAAGGTCAGCGGCGCGTGCGAGGGTATGGACGGGTGCAGCGCCGAGGGCGGGCTCCAGGCCTTGTAGCGCACGCCGGCGACGAACTCGCCCACCGTGCCGGTGCTGTGCAGGGGCAGGGCGCGGCCGTTGCAGGTGATCACATGGCGGCTGTCGTTGAAGCCGCTCACCAGCACCTCGACGCGCTCCAGCGACGAGTCCACATAGCGCACCGTGCCACCGGGTGCGCCTTCCTCGCCCATCACGTGCCAGGGTTCGAGCGCGCTGCGGATGGTGAGCTCGATGCCGCGCGCCTGCACCTGGCCCACCAGCGGGAAGCGGAACTCGAAGTGCGGCTCGAACCAGGCCATGTCGAACGGGTAGCCGAAGTCGGCCAGGTCGGTGAGCACATCCTCGAAGTCCGCGCGCACGAAGGTGGGCAGCAGGAAGCGGTCGTGCAGCTCGGTGCCCCAGCGGGTGAGGCGGCCGTGCCAGGGCTGCTGCCAGAAGCGCGCGACCATGGCGCGCAGCAGCAGCTGCTGCGCGATGCTCATGCGCGCGTGCGGCGGCATCTCGAAGGCGCGCAGCTCCAGCAGGCCCAGGCGGCCGGTGGGTGAGTCGGGCGAGTAGAGCTTGTCGATGCAGAACTCGCTGCGGTGGGTGTTGCCGGTGACGTCGATCAGGATGTTGCGCAGCGTGCGGTCCACCATCCACGGCGGCATGTCCTCGCCGTAGGTCTTGCGGTTCTGCTCGATCTGCGCGAGCGCGATCTCCAGTTCGTAGAGCTGGTCGTTGCGCGCCTCGTCCACGCGCGGGGCCTGGCTGGTCGGGCCGATGAACAGGCCGCTGAACAGGTAGGACAGCGAGGGGTGGTTGTGCCAGTAGGCCAGCAGGCTGCCGAGCAGCTCGGGCTTGCGCAGGAAGGGCGAGTCGGCCGGCGTGGCGCCACCGAGCACGAAGTGGTTGCCACCCCCGGTGCCGGTGTGGCGGCCGTCGGTCATGAACTTCTCGGCGCACAGGCGCGTCTGGTGCGCCGCGCCGTAGAGGAACTCGGTGTGCTCGACCAGCTCGCCCCAGTTGTGCGCGGGGTGGATGTTGACCTCGATCACACCCGGGTCGGGTGTGACCTGCAGCATCTTCAGGCGCGGGTCGCGCGGCGGCGGGTAGCCTTCGAGCACGATGGACATGCCGAGTTTTTCGGCCGTGGCCTCGACCGCGGCGAGCAGGTCGAGGTAGTCCTCCAGGTGCGCCATCGGCGGCATGAAGATGTAGAGGTGCTGGTTCTTGCCGCCGCCGGCTTTTTCGGCCTTGGGGCCGTTGGAGCGGTGCGGGTCGCGCGCCTCCACGCACAGCGCGGTGCGGGTGAGCCAGGCGGCCGATTCGCCACGCTGCGGGAAGCGCGAGGCCAGTGCCTGCGCCGGGGCCGAACCCGGGCCGGGCTGGCCGGGGCGCAGGCCTTCCACGGTTTCCGCGTCGGCATCGAAGTCCATGCCCTGCATGGAGACCGTGCCGCCCTCGGCGAAACCACCGCCGACCTGGTGGGGCGAGACCTGGTGCTTCACCGCCGCGCCGCGCGGCAGCGGGTCGCGCGCGGAGTGCGGGTCCTGCTCGATGTGGTACGGGTAGTCGCCGGCCGAGACCCAGGGCAGCGAGTCCAGTGGCAGGCGGTAGCCCATGGGCGAATCGCCCGGGATCAGGTACATGCGTTCGTCGCGGAAGAACCAGGGGCCGGTGGACCACACGGTGCCCGAGATGCGCGGGTACGCGCTCTTGCCGTTGCTGGACAGCACGCCGTTCTGCCCGGCGGCCTGCAGCGGCAGCACGTAGCCCACGGTGGCCTCCAGGCCCTGGCCGAACACGCGGCGCAGGCGCGCGCGCTCCAGCTCGTCGTCGAGCTTGCTGTCGAACGGGTCCACGTTCACCGGCAGGCGGCGCTCGCGCCAGAGGTAGTACCAGGTGTCCTCAAATCCGGGCGTGATGTACTGCGTGGACAGGCCGAGCTTGCGCGCCAGCGCCTGCGTGAAGCGGCGCGCGTCGTCGCTGGTGTAGTGCTTCTCGTCGCGTTCGTCGGCCAGCAGCGCGGGGTTGTGCCAGATGGTCTCGCCGTCGGCGCGCCAGAACATCGAGAGTGCCCAGCGCGGCAGCTGCTCACCGGGGTACCACTTGCCCTGGCCCATGTGCACGAAGCCACCCGCGCCGTACTCCTCGCGCAGCCGGCCGAGCAGCTCGGTGGCGTAGCCGCGCTTGGTCGGGCCGAGTGCGTCGGTGTTCCATTCGCCCGCGTCGCGGTCGCTGGTGGCCACGAAGGTCGGCTCGCCGCCCATGGTGAGTCGCACGTCGTGCTTCACCAGGTCGGCGTCCACCTTGTCACCCAGAGCCAGCACGCCGGCCCACTGGTCGTCGGTGTATGGGCTGGTCACGCGCGGCGACTCGAAGACGCGCGTCACGCCCATGTGGTGGCTGAACTCCACCTCGCACTTGTCCATCGCGCCTTCGACCGGCGCCGCGCTCGAGGGCTGCGGCGTGCAGGCCAGCGGCACATGGCCTTCGCCCGCGAGCAGGCCGGACGTGGGATCCAGGCCGATCCAGCCGGCGCCCGGCAGGAACACTTCGCACCAGGCGTGCAGGTCGGTGAAGTCCTTCTCGGGGCCGTTCGGGCCGTCGACCGATTTCACGTCGGCGGTGAGCTGGATCAGGTAGCCCGAGACGAAGCGCGCGGCCAGGCCCATGTGGCGCAGGATCTGCACCAGCAGCCAGCCGCTGTCTCGGCACGATCCGCTGCCGAGCTTGAGCGTGTCCTCCGGCGTCTGCACGCCGGGCTCCATGCGGATGGTGTAGGCGATGTCGCGCTGCAGCCGCTGGTTGATGTCGACCAGGAAGTCGATGGTGCGGCGTTCGCTGCGGTCGACCTCGGCCACGTACTTCTTCAGCAGCGGCGTCATGGGCGCGGTGGCCAGGTAAGGCGCGAGTTCCTGCTTCTGCGCCTCGTCGTAGGAGAACGGGTAGTTCTCGGCCTCGGGTTCCAGGAAAAAGTCGAACGGGTTGTAGACCGCCATTTCCACCACCAGGTCGATCGTGACCTTGAACTCGGTGGTGGGCTCGGGGAACACCAGGCGCGCCTGGTAGTTGGCGAACGGGTCCTGCTGCCAGTTGATGAAATGGCCGCCGGGTTCGATGCGCTGGGAGTACGACAGCACCTTGGTGCGGCTGTGCGGCGCGGGCCGCAGCCGGACCACCTGAGGACCCAGTTTGACCAGGCGGTCGTACCGATAATGGGTGATGTGGCTCAGGGCAACGTGGATGGCCATACGAGAGACTTTCCTGGGAGGGAACAACAATGAAGGGTCCGCGGGCAAAGCCTTTGCCGTCGCGGCTTGCAGCCATGCTAGCAAGTCTTGCGCCACTGCACGCCGACATTTCCGCCAGACCGTGCAGACCCCGCTGATCATGCGCCACCGCGGCTTCGTGTCGATCGCGGGTGCGGTGCTGGGGGTGGCGCTGCAGTTGCAGCAACCGGCGCTGTGGGGCGCGGCGGGCTATCTGGCCTGCCTGGCCCTGGGTGCACTGGGCCTCGTGGGCATGGTGGCGCGCCTGCGCCCGGCGCGGCCGGTCCTGGGTGCCGGGCTGCTGGCGCTGGCCTTGCTGGCCGGCGCGCTCACTGGCTTCGGCCTCACCGGCGCGCGCGCCGCGCACTTTGCCGCCAGCGCGCTCGACCCGGCGCTGCAGGGTGTGGACATCGAGGTCATCGGCCGCATCGCCTCGCTGCCGCAGCGCAACGCACAGGGCGAGCGCTTCGAGCTGGTGGTGGAGTCGGCCCGCCGCGCGGGCGACGCCTTGCAGCTGCCGCGCCGGGTGCAGCTCGGCTGGTACGGCGGCGCCAGCGCGCCGCCCGAGGGACAGGCCTGGAGCCTGCAGGCCGCCAGCCCGGGCCTGCGCGCCGGCGAACGCTGGCGTTTCACGGTGCGCCTGCGCAGCCCGCACGGCAACGCCAACCCGCACGGCTTCGACCGCGAGCGCTGGCTGTGGGAGCAGGGCATCCAGGCCACCGGCACGGTGCGCAGCGGCCCGCGCGACCCGGCACCGCAGCGCCTGGGCGCGACGCCATGGCACCCGCTGGACACGCTGCGGCAGACCGTGAGCGAACGCATCGAGGCGCGCGTGCAGGACGACCCGCGCAGCGCCGGCGTGCTGGCGGCGCTGGTGGTGGGCGAGCAGTCGGCGATCGAGCGCGCCGACTGGGAGCTGTTCCGCACCACCGGCGTGGCGCACCTCATGTCGATCTCGGGCCTGCACGTGACGCTGTTCGCCTGGCTGGCCACCGCGCTGGTGGGCGGACTGTGGCGCTGGCTTGCGCGGCGCCGGCCGCAGGCCCTGCTGGTGCTGCCCACGCCCTGGGCCGCGGGCCTGGGCGGGGTCGCGCTGGCCACGGCCTACGCGCTGTTTTCGGGCTGGGGCGTGCCGGCGCAGCGAACCGTGCTCATGCTGGCCGTGGTGGTGGGCCTGCGCCTGGGCGTGCGGTACTGGCCCTGGCCCATGGTCTGGCTGCTGGCCGTGGCCGTGGTGCTGCTGCTCGACCCCTGGGCCCTGATGCAGCCCGGCTTCTGGCTCAGCTTCGTGGCGGTGGCCATCCTGTTCGCGACCGACCCGGGCCGGCGGCAGCGGGTGCCCGGCGTGGAGGCCTTGAGCTGGCACGGTCGCGGCGCGCGGGCGCTGTGGGACCTGGTGCGCGAGCAGGGCGTGGTCACGGTGGCGCTGGCGCCGCTCACGCTGCTGCTGTTCGGCCAGTGGTCGGTGGTGGGCCTGGTGGCCAACCTGGTCGCCATTCCGCTGGTGACGCTGCTGATCACGCCGCTGGCCCTGCTCGGCGTGGCCGTGCCGCCGCTGTGGGACGCCGCGGCCTCGGCGGTGCAGGGCCTGTCGCTGGGCCTGCAGTGGCTGGCGCAGTGGTCCTGGGCCGCGCTGTTCCGCCCGGTGGCGCCGTGGCCGCTGGCGCTGGCCGCGGTGCTGGGCGGCGCGCTGCTGGTGCTGCGCCTGCCCTGGGCGGTGCGGCTGGCGGGGTTGATGCTGCTCTGGCCCGCGCTGTTGTACACACCCCCGCGCCCGGCGCCGGGCCAGTTCGAGCTGATGGCGCTGGACGTGGGACAGGGCAGTGCGGTGCTGCTGCGCACCGCCCACCACAGCCTGCTGTACGACACCGGCCCGCGCTACGGCCCCCAGCCCGATGCGGCCGATGCGGGCGAGCGCGTGGTGCTGCCCCTGCTGCGCGCGCTCGGCGAGCGGCTCGACACCGTGGTGGTGAGCCACCGCGACAGCGACCACGCGGGCGGCGCGGCCGCGGTGCAGGCGGCGCAGCCGCAGGCGCGCTGGCTCTCGTCGTTCGACGCCGACCCCGCGCGCCGCTGCATGGCCGGCCAGCGCTGGCAGTGGGACGGGGTGGATTTCGAGGTCCTGCACCCGCAGCCCGATCACTACGCCGACGACGGCAGCGCCCGGCTCTCCAGCAACGCCATGTCCTGCGTGCTGCGCGTGTCCAGCGGTGCGCACAGCGCCTGGCTGGGCGGCGACATCGACGCCGCGCAGGAAGTGCGGCTGGCGCTGGCGCGGCCCGAACTCGACGCCACCGTGCTGCTCGCGCCGCACCACGGCAGCGCCACCTCCAGCAGCCCGGTGCTGCTCAATACGCTGCGCCCGCGCCGGGTGCTGGTGCAGTCGGGCTACCGCAACCGCTTCGGCCATCCGGCGCCGGTGGTGCTGGCGCGCTACCGCGAGCGTGGCATCCCCTGGGTGAATTCACCCGACTGCGGCGCGGCGACCTGGCGCAGCGACCAGCCCGAGGCCGTGGTCTGCCAGCGCGAGGTGGACCGGCGGTACTGGCACCACCCGGGGTAGTGCCGGGCCCCGCCTCCCCCACAAACCCCCACCCCTGGCCCAGTCCTTGCTATGCTGTGCCCAGGAGAAAAAAGCCCATGAGCCGACCGATGTTTGACGAAATGAACGCCTCGCCCAGCGAGGTCAGGGCCCACTATCAGAACTACGCGAGGTGGTTGGCGCAGCAGCCCGAGGAGGTCATGGCGGCACGGCGCGAAGAGGCCGAAATGATCTTCCGGCGCGTCGGCATCACCTTCGCCGTCTACGGCGCCAAGGACGAGGACGGTGCCGGCACCGAGCGCCTGATCCCGTTCGACCTCATCCCCCGCATCATTCCCGCGCACGAGTGGCACAGCATGGAAGAAGGCCTGGTGCAGCGCGTGACCGCGCTCAACCGCTTCATCCACGACGTCTACCACGGGCAGGAGATCATCAAGGCCGGCATCGTGCCGTCCGACCAGATCTTCCAGAACGCGCAGTTCCGCCCCGAGATGATGGGCGTGGACGTGCCGCACCAGATCTACTCGCACATCTCGGGCATCGACATCGTGCGCGCGCCCAACGCCGAGGGCGTGGGCGAGTACTACGTGCTCGAGGACAACCTGCGCGTGCCCAGCGGCGTGAGCTACATGCTCGAAGACCGCAAGATGATGATGCGGCTGTTCCCCGAACTGTTCGGCGAGAACCGCGTGGCCCCGGTGGCGCACTACCCCGACCTGCTGCTCGAAACCCTGCGCGCCAGCAGCCCGGCCACCACGGCCGAGCCAACGGTGGTGGTGCTCACGCCAGGCATGTACAACAGCGCCTACTTCGAGCACGCCTTCCTCGCGCAGCAGATGGGCATCGAGCTGGTCGAGGGGCAGGACCTGTTCGTGAAGGACAACTTCGTCTACATGCGCACCACGCGCGGCCCCAGGCGGGTGGACGTGATCTACCGCCGCGTCGACGACGACTTCCTCGACCCCTCGGTGTTCCGGCCCACCTCCACGCTGGGCTGCGAAGGCCTGCTGGGCGTGTACCGCAGCGGCAATGTCGCCATCTGCAACGCCGTGGGCACCGGCGTGGCCGACGACAAGTCGATCTACCCCTACGTGCCCAGGATGATCGAGTTTTACCTCGGGCAGAAACCGATCCTGAACAACGTGCCCACCTTCATGGGCCGCGACCCGGAAGACCTGAAGTACATGCTGGCCAACATGAAGGACCTGGTGGTCAAGGAGGTGCACGGCGCGGGCGGCTACGGCATGCTCGTCGGGCCGGCTTCCACCAGGGAAGAGATCGAGGACTTCCGCAAGGCCGTGCTGGCCAACCCCACTGGCTACATTGCGCAGCCCACGCTCTCGCTCTCCACCTGCCCCACCTATGTGCAGAGCGGCGTGGCACCGCGCCACATCGACCTGCGCCCCTTCGTGCTCAGCGGCAAGACGGTGCAGATGGTGCCTGGCGGCCTCACGCGCGTGGCGCTCAAGGAAGGTTCGCTGGTCGTCAACTCCTCACAGGGTGGCGGGACCAAGGACACCTGGATCCTCGAAGACTGAACATCGAAACGACTGGCGGGTCGGATCTTTGGCTCTGACCCCCACTGACCAAGGGACTATTCATGCTTTCGCGCACCGCCGACCACCTTTTCTGGATGTCCCGCTACACCGAGCGCGCGGAGAACACCGCCCGCATGCTGGACGTCAACTACCAGACCTCGCTGCTGCCGCAGTCCGCCGCCGTGGCGCAGGTGGGCTGGGAAGGCCTGCTCGTCATCAGCGAGCTGATGCCGGCCTACACCAGGAAGTACGGCAAGGAAATCACGCCGCGCAATGTGCTGGACTTCATGGTGCGCGACGAGTCCAACCCGTCGAGCATCTCCACCTGCCTGAAGGCCGCGCGCGAAAACGCCCGCGCGGTGCGCGGCGCGCTCACCACCGAGTTCTGGGAAACGCAGAACCAGACCTGGCTGGAGCTCACGCGCATGCTCAAGAGCAAGGAGTTCGAGCGCGATCCGGGTCAGTTCTTCGAGTGGGTCAAGTTCCGCTCGCACCTCTCGCGCGGCGTGGCCATCGGCACCATGCTGCAGGACGAGGCCTTCCACTTCTACCGCATGGGCACCTTCCTGGAGCGCGCGGACAACACGGCGCGCCTGCTCGACGTGAAGTTCCACGCCGTGCACAGCGACTTCTTCGGCGCCGCCAGCGAACTCGATCAGGAATACGACTTCTACCACTGGAGCGCGATCCTGCGCAGCGTGAGCGGCTTCGAGGTCTACCGCAAGGTCTACCGCGACGTGATCACGCCCGAGCGCGTGGCCGAGCTGCTGATCCTGCGCGCCGACATGCCGCGCAGCCTGGCCGCCAGCCTGAACGAGGTGGTGAGCAATCTCACGGTGGTCTCCAACGACCACAGCGGCGAAACCCTGCGCCGCGCCGGCAAGCTCAAGGCCGACCTGCAGTACGCGCGCATCGACGAGATCCTCTCCACCGGCCTGCACGCCTTCCTCACCCAGTTCCTCGACCGGGTGAACGAACTCGGCGGGCGCATCAGCCAGGACTTCCTCGTCCCTTCGCACTGAGCGTCTGCAGCATCTGCTCGAACAGCGCGTCCACCGCCGGCAAGTGGCGTGAGGCCTGGCTGCGGTACAGCGCCACGTCCATCGAAGTCAGCGCCGGCAGGCCCTGGCGTTCGCCCAGGATGGGGAGGTGGGCCGGCACACTGCAACGCGTGAGCACGGCCACCGCCAGGCCGCTTTCCACCGCCGCGAGCTGCCCCGCAAGGCTGGAGCTGTTGTAGACCACGCGGTACGCGCGCCGCTGCGCCGTGAGCGCGGCAATGGCGGCGCGCCGCGCCAGGCTGCTGGCTTCGTACACCGCGATCGGCAACGGATCGCGCCGCCACACCTCGAACTGCGAGGCCCCCACCCACACCAGGGGCTCCTGGAACAGCAGCGTGCCGCGCGTGGCCTTGTCGCGCGAGACCAGCGCGAGGTCGATCTCGCCGCGCTGCACCTTCGGTATGAGCGAGGTGGACTGCTCGCAGTCGAGCTCGATCTCCACGCCCGCGTGCCGGATGGCGTAGCTGCGCAGCACGGGGGAAAGGTAGCTCACCGCGTAGTCGTCGGGCACACCCAGGCGCACATGGCCCGAGAGCACCGGCCCGTGCAGCGCCTCCAGCGTCTCGCTGTGCAGGGCCAGCATGCGCCGCGCGTAGCCCAGCAGCTCGGCCCCGGTGGGCGTGAGCTCCAGGTGGCGCGGACCACGCAGCAGCACCGCGCGACCCACCGCGTCCTCCAGCTTGCGGATCTGCATGCTCACCGCCGGCTGCGAACGGTGCACCAGCGGCGCGGCGGCCGAGAGCGAGCCGCCGTCCACCACGGCGACGAAGGCGCGCAGCCAGTCCAGTTGCAGGTCGGCATGGTTCATGGGGGTTCCAGTATTCGCTTATCGAATGCCTGTGATTCTATTTATCCGCTGTACAGACAGCAGGCGCGGCCCGACCATCGGTGCATGAACAACGCCGCCGCCTCGCTGTCCGCCCCGCCCGGTTCCGACGCCCACGCCGCGCGCGAGCGCAGCGGCCTGTGGCTGATGGTGGCCGGTGGCCTGATGCTCGGCACGCTGGGCGTGTTCCTGGAAGAGGCCGGGCAAAGCCCGCTCATGGCGGTGTGGTTCCGCTGCGCCTTCGGCCTGCTCGCGCTCACGGCCTGGTTCGCCGCCACCCGGCGCTGGAGGGAGCTGCAGCTCTCGGGCGCGGCGCGCGTGGCGGCGGTGAGCGCGGGCGTGCTCGCCGTGCTCAACTGGGTGCTCTTCTTCGAGGCCATCGAGCGCACCTCCATTGGCGTGGCCACCGTCGTCGTGCATGTGCAGCCCTTTCTCGTGATGGCCTTCGGCGCCTGGTGGTGGAAAGAGCGGATCACCCGCGCGCAGGCCATCGCCGCGCTGGCCGCGCTGATCGGCCTGGCGCTCGCGTCCGGCTGGGTCGATGGCGCGCTCTCGGGCGCGGGCGGGTCGTCCAGCTACCTCTGGGGCATTGGCCTGGCCCTGCTCAATTCGGTGGGCTATGCCGCGCTCACCCTCATTGCCCACCGCGCGCGCGGCCTGAGCCCGCTGGCGCTGGCCTGGTGGCAATGCGCGGTAGGCGCCCTGGTGCTGGTGTGGTGGCCGCTCACGCAGGGCTGGCCGCCCATGGGGCCGGCCTGGGCCTGGCTCGCCGGGCTGGGCGTCATTCACACCGGCATCGCCTACGTGGTGCTGTACGCGGGCGTGGCCCGCCTCACGGCCGGGCGGGTGGCGGTGCTGCAGTTTGTCTACCCGGCTTCGGCCGTGGGGGTCGACTGGCTGGTCTACGGCCGCGCCCTGAGCGCCGGCCAGCTGGTGGGCGTGCTGGTGATGCTGGTGGCTCTGGTGGTCGTGGGCATGCAGAAGGCCGCGGCGCGCCAGGCCTGAACCGCAGCGAATTCCGCCCGTTCGACCCCAAAAGTCACGGTTGGCGGCCTGGGCAGGCCGGGCCACCCCCCCGGAACGGGGCTATGCTGGCGGGCAGCAGGGGACTCTGGCCGCCAATCGCGCGGCCCGCGCCCCAGGACGACGAATGCCATCACCGGAGACGACATGGCCAGCGATCTGGATACGGTACGGGTGCTGCGCGCCCTGTTCAGCGACATGCCGCGCGCGCCGCAAGGCCTCTCGCACGAGGAGACCATGGCCTGGGTCGCGCAGTCCATGGCGGATTTCCAGGGCGGCGACATGGCCTACATGATCGAACACATCACCCGCAGTTCCATGCTCGACATCGTGCTGCGCCTGCGCGAAGACGGTTACCTCAAGGACGACGCCGCGTTCGGCGAGACGGTGGACCTGATCTCCACCCCCGAAGGCCGCAAGACCTTCATGGACCGCTGCATCCAGGCTCAGAAGAGTGCCGACGCCACCTCGCGCCTGATCCACCGCGCCAAGCGCTCGTGGACCGACCCGCTGCCCCTGTTCAGCTCCGACCCCGGTGCGGTGCGGCGCTTCGTGCGGGGTGAGTTGTCAGGCCCCGGCCCGCTGTATGCCGAGTACAGGGCGCGCGAAGACGTGAGCCAGATCGGCGTGCTGGCGCAGGCGCCCGACGGCATCCACGAGTTCTCGTGGGGTTTCGTCGTGGAAGACCAGGGCGCCTGGACTTTCTACATCGCCGACGTCTGGCGCAATGGCACCGTGGGCAGCTTCGACCGTTTCCTGAGCGCCTGGCAGCAGGCCACCGCGTCACCGGCCAACCACAGCCAGCGGGCCGAGAGCCTGCCCCCCGTGCCCGCGGGCCTGCTCATGGACGACGGCATCGCCACCTTCAGCAGCCTCTCGCTGCAGGGCGCCGGCCCGATGAGCGACCCGGAGTTGCGACGCTGGATCGGCGAGGTGTTCATCGACCGCATGCTGCCGACGATGGCGGCACGGGTGATGGACCCGCAGTACGACTTTCCCCTGGTGGGCCTGCAGGCGCATTGACGCGGCGTCGCCAGACGCCAGTCACCGGGCGGTCAGTACAGCCGGACCGCGACGTCGAAGTGCCAGGTCCGGCGGATCTCGATCACGTCGAATTCGCGGGCCAGGCCCGGTGGAAACGCCGGGTAGTTGGCCTGGCTGTGCACGATGCGGGGGATCGCCTCGTCGATGGCGGCCACGCCGCTGGAACTGACGAAAGTCACCGACTCGACCGAGCCATCGCTGCGGATGGCCACCGTCACCACGGGGTGGGTGTGGGGCTGCTTCGCCGCTTCGCGGACCATGTCGATGGTCATGTTCATCTGGATCTTGCGGGCCCAGGCTTCGGCGTAGAGGATGAGTTCGGTGTTGGGGTCGGTGCGCCCGAAGAGCCGGGCCCGGCGCAAGCTGCTCGACGACGGAAACCGGCGTGCCGCGGCCGCGGCGGCTTCACGGCGATCGGCTTCCTCGTTCAGCTGCCGTCCAATCGCCCGCAGCCGCTCTTCGCGCCGGGCCTCGGCCTCCTGGCGTTCCGCCACCAGCCGCGCGGCCTCGGCCCGCGCCGCCTCCTGGCGACCGGCTTCCTGCCGCGCCGCCTCTTGTTGCGCGGCCGCCTGCTGCGCGGCAGCTTGCTCTTCGGCCGCCCGCCGCGCGGCTTCCTGCTGAGCCGCCGACTGTTGTTCGGCCGCCTGACGCGCAGCCGCCAAGCGCTCGGCCTCCTGCCGCGCTGCCTCTTGCTGTTCCGCCGCCTGGCGCGCAGCTGCCTGGCGCTCGGCTTGCTGCCGTGCCGCTTCCTGGCGGGCGGCTTCCTGTCGCGCTGCCTCTTGCTGTTCGGCCGCCTGACGCGCAGCCGCCGCGCGCTCGGCTTCCTGCCGCACCGCTTCTGCTCGTGCTGCTTCCTGGCGGGCGGCTTCCTGTCGCGCCGCCTCTTGCTGCGCCGCCGACTGCCTGGCAGCCGCCTGGCGCGCGGCCTCCTGCCGTGCAAGCTCGACGCGTGTCGCTTCCTGACGGGCTTCTTCCTGCCGCGCGGCCTCTCGTTGCGCTTCCCATTGCCGCGCTGCCGCCTCGCGCTCGGCCTCCCGCCGCGCAGCCTCGACCCGTGCCGCCTCCTGGCGAGCGACTTCCTGTCGCGCTGCCTCTTGCTGGGCCGCCGACTGCCGCGCTGCCGCCTGGCGCTCGGTCTCCTGCCGCGCGGCCTCGGCCCGAGCCGCTTCCTGCCGCGCTGCCTCTTGCTGGTCCGCCGCCTGCCGTGCAGCCGCCTGGCGTTCGGCCTCCTGCCGCGCGGCTTCGGCCCGTGCCTGGTCCTGACGCGCCGCTTCCTGCCGCGCCGCCGACTGGCGTTCGACTTCCAGCCGCGCCATCTCGACGCGCGCGGCGGCCTCGCGTTCGACCTCCAGCCGGGCGGCCTCGGCACGCACCGCCTCCTGGCGTGCCGCTTCCTGCTGTTGCTGCTGTTCTGCTTCCTGCCGGGCACGGTCGAGCAGGGCCACCTCGGTGGCGCGTTCCCGCGCTTCCCGGTCGATCTGCGCCTGTGCCGCACCGTCGGCCTCCCGAAGCGCCGGCTGGGTGGCCTCCGGGCTCGGGGCGCTGGGCGCTGCGGCGACGAGGGTTGCTGGCGCCGCGGGTGCGACGGGTGCGGCGGGTGCGGCGGCAGGCTCAGGGAGAGGTGGGGGCGGCGTGTCCAGCGGCGCAGCGGCCGCCGTGGGCGCATCGTCAGGAACCGTGCGTGCGGTGGCGGCTGCGGGGGCTGGGGCTGGGGCTGGGGCTGGGGCTTCTGCCTCCGCAGTGGCCTGTGGCACCGTCGCCGCTGCCGCCGCCTCTGCAGGGGCCGGCTCGGGCAGCACGGGGGGCGTCGGCGCCGGGCGCCCGGGCACCGGTTGCCCGACCCCGGCCTGCTGCATGGGCTGTATGGCCGGCGCGACCGGCGTGCCCGCGGGCTCCGCAGCCGTGCCCTGCACCGGCGTCAGCACGACGCGCAGCTCGGGCACCTCGGCCCGGCGGTCCTGCCACGGGAAGCCGAAGCCCGGCAGCCCCAGCCCCTGGCCGCCGAAGGTCAGGCTCAGCAGCAGCGCGTGGAACAGCAGGGAGAGCGCCAGCGCGAGCCTGAGGCGCCTGCGTTCAGGGTCCGTGTGCGGGTGCGGCGCGTCGGCGACGTTCTTGAACTGCATCGGGCCCATTGTCCTATCCAAACCGCCTGACCCCCGGTGCCGTTTCTCACGCCGGCGAACGAGCGCTCAGCGCTCCCCCGCCGCGGTCCGCACCGCCTCCCCGAGTTCGATCACCGCCAGCGCGTAGTAGCTGCTCCAGTTGTAGCGCGTCACCACATAGAAATTTTCGGTGCCCGCCACAAAGGTGGACGGCGCGCCGTTGTTCTGCAGTTCGACCAGCGCGAGCTTGCCGCTGTGCCGGGGGGCGGCGGGGCTGTCGACCAGCACGCCCTTGAGGTTGAAGCTCTCCACGCTGAAACTGGGCAGGATGTCGGGGGCGAGCAGGGTGTCCAGGTCCTCCTTGCTCTGGTTCGGGTCGAAGCGCACCGGGTAGTGCGTGGGCAGGCCGGGCACCCAGCCGAAGACCTTGAAGTAGTTGGCCACCGAGCCGATCACGTCGGCCGGGCTGTTGAACAGGTCGACCTTGCCGTCGGCGTCGAAGTCGATCGCGTACTTCACCCAGCTGCTGGGCATGAACTGCGGCCAGCCCATGGCGCCGGCGTAGCTCCCCAGGTAGCTCATCGGGTCGGTCCCGGTGCGTTCGGTCAGGCTCAGGAACTGTTCGAGTTCACCGCGGAAGAACTCGGTGCGCGCGGCCGCGCGCGGGTGGCTGGGCGGGAAGTCGAAGGCCAGCGTGGCGAGGGCGTCGATCACGCGGAAGTTGCCGGTGTGCTGGCCGTACAGCGTCTCCACGCCGATCACGCCCACGATGAGGCTGGCGGGCACGCCGTACTCGGCCTCGGCGCGCGCCAGGGTGTCGCGGTGCGTGGCCCAGAACCGCTGGCCGGCGCGCAGGCGCACCGGCTCGATGAAGCGTGCGCGGTAGGCGGCCCAGTTCTTGGGTGTGCCGCTGGGCGCGGGCTGCATGAGGCGGATGACGGCGGGGATGCGCTGCGCCGCGCCGAGCTGCTGGCGCACCCAGGCGGGGTCGAGGTTGCGGCGCTCGGCCAGGTCGGTGGCGAACGCCATGGCGGCCTCGCTTTGTCCGTAGCTGAATGTGGGTGCGGCCTTGGCGGCCGGCCCGGGCCGGGGCCGGGTGGTCGATTGCGCGGTGGCCGTGGCGGTGCACAGGCAGAACAGGGCGGCGGTGAGTGCGCTGCGGCGGTGCCAGCGGGAGCGGAAGAGGGGAGCGGATTTCAACGGGGCGTGTCTCGGGGCCAGGCCAGTTGCCGAAACTCGCGCTGCAACGTGGCCAGGGGGGTGGTGGCTTCGGGGGTGCCGGGGCGGCTGTAGCGCTGCGCCTCGAGCTGGAGCAGCCATTGTGCAACGCGCTGCGCGGCGCCGGTCGTGCCCCAGCGCTGCTGCACGCGCCGTGCGAGTTCGCGCGGTGGCGTGTGGTCGGTGCTGTCCAGGCCCTGCGCCCGCAGCCGGGCGCGCGCGCGCTGCAGCAGGCGCAGCCAGGGGTCGTGCTGCTGGCGCTCCCACAGCGTCCAGGCGGCGCCGGCCAGGCTCGCGAACACCACCACGCCGATCAGCACATAGGCCAGGTCGGTCCAGCTCGGCGACTGGAAGCCGAGGTTCTTGAGCAGGTCGAGCTGGCGGCCCTGGGTGTAGTTCAGCACCCACTGGTTCCAGCTGTTGTTCACGGCTTCCCAGGCCGCGCGCAGCTGGGCCGAGAGGTTGGGCGTGAGGTTGCGGATGGCACCGGCGATCGCGCCTTCGGGCGCGCGCAGGCGCTGCAGCGAGCCGGTGCGCCCCGGCGCCACGACCGAGGTGGGGTCGATCCGCACCCAGCCCTGGCCCTGCAGCCAGACTTCCGTCCAGGCGTGGGCGTCGCGCTGGCGCACCGTCCAGTAGCCGTCGACGCCGTTGAGCTCGCCGCCCTGGTAGCCGGTGACGATGCGCGCCGGGATGTCGAGCGCGCGCATGAGCACCACGAAGCTGCTCGCGATGTGTTCGCAGAAGCCCTGGCGGCGGTCGAACCAGAACTCGTCGGCCGTGTGCTGGCCGTACACGCCGGGTTCCAGCGTGTAGGTGTAGCCGCCGGTGCGCAGGCGCTCCATCACCGCCTGGATCAGCCGGGGGTTGGCTTCGGCCCCCGCGCCGTGCTCGCGCCGCAGCTGTTGCGCGAGTTCGAGCGTGCGCGGGTTGGAGGCGGGCGGCAGGGTGATGTGGTCCTGCAGCGCCAGCGTCGGCGTGAGCGGGCCGTGGCGGAAGCTGGTGTGGCTCACCGCGCTGTAGCGCACCAGGCTGTTGATGGGCCGGTCGGTCAGCCATTGCAGGTCGGCGGTCATGCGCACGCGCGCGCCCGGCACCTCGGGCACCTGTGTGGCGGCCTCCAGCAGGAACAGCCAGGGCCGGCGGTTCGGCTCCAGCGTCACTTCGTAGTGCACGGGTTCGCCCGCCACGCTCAGGTCGGTCGGCAGCGCCATGCGGGCCGGGAACTCCGAGCGCAGCGGGCGCCATTCGACGCCGTCGAAGTCGCTGAGCACCGGCCCGCGGAAATACAGGTCGGACTGCGGCGGGGGGCGGCCCTCGAAGCGCACGCGCAGGGCGATGCTGTCGTCCAGCACCAGCTCGGCGATCTGGCCCACGCGCATCTGGCTCGAGAGGCCGCTGCGCCCGGTCTCGTTCTGCCCGGGCACGCCCCACAGCGGCGAGAGGCGCGGAAACAGCAGGAACAGCACCAGCATGATGGGCGCGCCCATGGCGGCCATGCCGGCGGCGATGCGCGCGGCCTGTGCCAGCGAAGGCCGGCCCACCGGCATGTGGGCGTTCACCAGCGCGGTGAGCAGGCCCAGCAGCGCCAGCAGGATGCCGGCGGCGGTGGGCAGCGACTGCGAATGGAAGAAGTGCGTGAGCAGGGTGAAGAAGGCGAGGAAGAACACCACGAAGGCGTCGCGCCGGGCGCGCATCTCCAGCGTCTTGAGCGCGAGCAGCACCACGATGAGTGTGACCCCCGCGTCCTGCCCCAAAAGGGTGCTGTGCGTGGCCCAGGTGGCGGCCAGCGTGATCGCCAGCAGACCCAAGCGCCACGGCCAGCCGGGCAGTGGCAGACCTCGAAGCGCCAGAGTGGTGCGCCAGACCAGCACGCCGGCCGCGAGCGCCGTGCACCACCATGGGATGTGGCCGACCTGCATGGCGATCACCCAGGCGATTACCGCGAGCAGGAACAGGGTGTCGCGCGTTTCCCGGGGCAAGGCGGTGAAGAAGCGGTTCAGCACAGCGCCAGTGCCTCCAGGCAACGCGCGCGGTGCGCCGGGCCCTGGTCGGGCGCGATCTCGCGGCCGGGCAGGCGCAGGCCGTAGTCCAGGCCGAGCCGGTCGGCCATGAGCACCCAGGCCGTCAGGCGCGAGAGCCGCGATTCCAGGCCGCTGTGGCCGCACTGGGTGTGGTCCAGCCAGAGCTGCTGGCGCTGGCTGGAGAGTGCATCGCGGCTCACCAGTTCGTCGCGCCCGCTGGCAAACGCCTGCGCGGCCTTCTTCCAGACCACCGCCTTCATGGGGTCGCCCCGGCGGTAGCCACGCACGCCGTCGAACTCGCCGGTGCTCTGCACGCGCGCGCTGCCCGAGCTGCCGGCCTGCGGCTCGCCCGGGGGCAGCGGTGGCGGCTGGTGCTCGGGCTCGGGGTAGACCAGCACCGTGCTGGCCGGGCGCCACACCGTCCAGACGCGGAAGGTGCCGAGCGGGAACAGCGTGAGCGCGGTCAGCGGTGGCAGCGCATGCAGGCCGCGCCCGGGCACCGGCCAGCTCACCTGCAGCGTGGCGCTGCCCTGCGCGGGCACGTCGGTCCAGGCCAGCGGGGCGTGCGCCGGGTCGGCGCCGATCACACCCATGCCGATGCCGTAGCGGATGCTTCGGCGCTCGCTGGAGAGGCGGATGTCCAGCGCCGCGGCCTGGCCGGCGTGCACCGGGTCGGGCGGGTTCAGGTGCAGCGTGGTGCCGCGCAGGTTGCCGTGGCACACATGCATGCCCACCACCGCGCTGCCGGCCAGCAGAAAGGTGAGGAGGTAACCCAGGTTGAGCTGGTAGTTGATGCTGGCCACCAGCAGCAGCAGGAGCGTGAGCACGAGCATCCAGCCCGCGCGCGTGGGCAGGATGTAGACGTTGCGCTGGGTCAGCGTGAGCGTGTCGAGGCGCGGCAGGCGGTTGTGCCACCAGGTCCTGAGCCGATCGCGGGGATTGAAGCGTCCAGAAGCACCGCGGAACCGGCTGTGCCGGGCCGCTGGTGCTGCCCCCTGGGGGGAGGCGCCGAAGGCGCTTCGGGGGGTGTCCATTCCTACGGCAGCGGGACGGCTTCCAGCATGGCACGCACCTGCTCGACCGGACCGCGCCCGGCGTCGCGCACGGGGAGGAGCCGGTGCGCCACGGTCTGCGGCAGGATGGCGGCGATGTCGTCGGGTGCCACGTAGTCGCGCCCGCTCAGGTAGGCCTGGGCCTTGGCCGAGCGCACCACCGCGAGCGCGGCGCGTGGCGAGAGGCCTTGTGCGAACCAGCGCCCGCTGCGCGTGGCCGCCACGATGTCCTGCAGGTATTCGAGCACCGGCTCGGCGGTGTGCACCTGGCTCACGGTGTGCTGCAGGGCCGCGAGATCGGCCGGCGTGAGCGCGGGCGGCATGCGTTCGAGCATGTCGCGCCGGTCCTGGCCGCGCAGCAGCTCGCGCTCGGCGGCGCGGTCGGGGTAACCGATGGACAGGCGCATGTGGAAACGGTCGAGCTGCGATTCGGGCAGGGCGTAGGTGCCGAGCTGGTCGTGCGGGTTCTGCGTGGCGATCACGAAGAAGGGCTCGGGCAGGGCGCGCGTCTCGCCTTCCACCGTGACCTGCTTTTCTTCCATCGCCTCGAGCAGCGCGCTCTGCGTCTTGGGGCTGGCGCGGTTGATCTCGTCGGCCAGCAGCACCTGGGCAAACACCGGGCCGGGGTGGAACACGAAGTCTTCACGGCCACGCTCGTAGATGGACACGCCGACCAGGTCGCTGGGCATCAGGTCGGCGGTGAACTGCACGCGCGAGAACTGCAGGCCGAAGGAGCGCGCCAGCGCGTGCGCCAGCGTGGTCTTGCCGACGCCGGGAACGTCCTCGATCAGCAGATGTCCGCCCGCGAGCAGGCAGGCCACACAGTCCGAAACCTGCTGCGATTTGCCCACGATCACCGTGTTAAGCTGACCCAGCAGCAGTTGGATTTTTGTGTCGGCTTGCATGCCGCGAACCATACCGTAAAACCGCCATGAGCCAGGCCACCGGGTATTTCACCCACAAGGATTGCTGGAGACACGAAATGGGCGCCGGCCACCCGGAATGCCCCGAGCGTCTCGACGCGATCGAGGACCGCCTTCTGATCTCCGGGCTGGACGTCGCACTCGAGCGGCGCGAGGCCACCGCGGCCTCGATGGCCGATCTCGAGCTCGCCCACGGCCGCATGCACCTGGCCTCGCTGCGCGGCCTGAGTGACAACCTGCGCGACGAGGTCGCAGCCGGCGGCCCGAACCGTGCGCAGGTCGACCCCGACACCTCCATCAACACGCACAGCTGGGACGCGATCCTGATGGCCGCGGGCGCCGCCATCGACGCCACCGATGCGGTGATGGCCGGTGAGCTGGCCAACGCCTTCTGCGCGGTGCGCCCGCCGGGCCACCACGCCACGCGCAACCAGGCCATGGGTTTCTGCTTCGTCAACAACGTGGCGGTGGCCGCCAAGTACGCCCTGGAGCGCCATGGCCTCAAGCGCGTGGCCATCGTCGACTTCGACGTGCACCACGGCAACGGCACCGAAGACATCGTGGCCGGCGACGAGCGCATCCTCATGTGCAGCTTCTACCAGCACCCGTTCTACCCGGTGTGCGAGCACTCCACCGCGAGCAACCTGGTCAACCTGCCGGTGCCGGCCTACACCAAGGGCATGGAGATCCGCGAGCTGGTCGACATGATGTGGCTGCCCCGGCTGGAGGCGCACAAGCCGCAGATGGTCTTCATCAGCGCCGGCTTCGACGCGCACCGAGAGGACGACATGGCGCAACTCGGCCTGGTGGAGAGCGACTACACCTGGCTCACCCAGCGCATCAAGGAAGTGGCGCAGCGCCACGCGCGGGGCCGCATCGTGAGCTGCCTCGAGGGCGGCTATGCCCTGAGCGCGCTCGGGCGCAGCGTGGAAGCGCACCTGCGCGTGCTGGCCGACGTCTGAAGCCCGGCGGTGGCGCGGCCGATAATGCGCTCCATGTTCGATCAAGCCCCGCCCAGCCCCACCACCGCCGATGATGCCGTGCTGCTGCACGCGCGCGATGCGCGCGGCGTGCACACGCTCACCTTCAACAACCCGCGCGGCTTCAACGTGTTGTCCGAAGCCATGCTGGCCGCGCTGCAGGCGGCGGTGGATGCGGTGGCGGCCGATGCGCAGGCTCGGCTGGTGGTGATCGCCGCGAACGGCAAGGCCTTCTGCGCCGGTCACGACCTGAAGCAGATGCGCGCCTCGCCCGAGCTGGGCTACTACCAGAAGCTGTTCGCGCAGTGCTCGCGCCTGATGCTGGCGATTCGCCACCTCGAAGTGCCGGTGATCGCGAGGGTGCAGGGCCTGGCCACCGCCGCGGGCTGCCAGCTGGTGGCGCAGTGCGACCTCGCGGTGGCCAGCGACAAAGCCAGCTTCGGCGTGAACGGCATCGATGTCGGCCTGTTCTGCGCCACGCCGGGGGTGGCCCTGTCGCGCAACATCCTGCCCAAGCAGGCGATGGAGATGCTGCTCACGGGGGATTTCATCTCGGCCGAGGAAGCGCGCGCGCGCGGGCTCGTCAACCGGGTGGTGACCGCCGATGCGCTGGACGCGGCCGTGGAGGCGCTGGTGGAGCGCATCCTGGCCAAGCCGCGCGAGGCCATCGCCATGGGCAAGGCGTTGTTCTACCGGCAACTGGAAACCGGCATCGCGTCGGCCTACCAGCTCGCGGGCCAGACCATGGCCTGCAACATGGCCCTGGACGTGGCGCAGGAGGGGGTGCAGGCCTTCATCGACAAGCGCGCGCCGGCCTGGCGCCCCTGAACCCTTCAGTTTCCTTTTCCAGCATGACCATCACCGCCCCCGCCGCCCCCAAGCCCATTGACGACTTCGAGCTCTGGCTCGCCGGCTTCACCCAGCCCACGGTGTTGATCGAGCTCGGTGCGTTGGCCACCTGCGTGGCCTTGGCCCTGGGCTTCGCCTGGCTGCTGCGGCGCGCGCTGGGCATGCAGGAGGAAAAGACCTCGGTGCTGTTCGGACGGCGGCTGGTGGACGGCGTGATGTTCCCGCTGGTGCTGCTCACGCTGGGTTATGTGGCGCGCTCCCTGCTCGCCAAGGCGCTACCGCTGGCGGTGTTCAAGGTGGCGATTCCCGTGCTGGTGTCGCTGGTGGTGATCCGCGTGGGCGTGAAGGTGCTGCAGGTGGCGTTTGCCACCGCGCCCTGGGTGCGGGTGCTGGAGCGCACCATTTCCTGGGTGGCCTGGCTGGCCATGGTGCTGTGGGTCAGCGGCCTGCTGCCGGTGGTGCTGGCCGAGCTGGACGACATCACCTGGAAGATCGGTACCACCACCCTGAGCCTGCGCACCCTGATCGAGGGCGCGCTCACGGCTGGCGCGGTGCTGATCCTCTCGCTCTGGGTATCGGCTGCGATCGAGACGCGGCTGCTGCGCAAGGCGGTGGGCAGCGACCTCTCGCTGCGCAAGGCGGTGAGCAACGCCACGCGGGCGCTGCTCATGTTCGTCGGCCTGATCATCGCGCTGTCGGCCGTGGGCATCGACCTCACCGCGCTGTCGGTGCTCGGTGGCGCCATCGGCGTCGGCATCGGCTTCGGCCTGCAGAAGCTCGCATCCAACTACGTCAGCGGCTTCGTGATCCTGGCCGAGCGCAGCATGCGCATCGGCGACAACGTGCGGGTGGACAACTTCGAGGGCCGCATCACCGACATCAACGCGCGCTACACCGTGATCCGCTCGACCACCGGCCGTGAGTCCATCGTGCCCAACGAGTTGCTCATCATCAACCGGGTGGAGAACCTGTCACTGGCCGATGACCGCCTGTGGCAGTCGACCGTGGTGTCGGTGGCCTACGACAGCGACGTGGAGCAGGTGACGCGCCTGCTGTTGGAGGCGGCCGTGGTCCACGAGCGCGTGCTCAAGGACCCGGCGCCCTCGGTGGCCCTGTCCAACTTCGGCGCCGACGGGCTGGAGTTCACGCTGGGCTACTGGATCGCCGACCCGGAGAACGGCACGCTCAACATCCGTTCGCTGATCAACCGCAGCATCCTGCAGGCGCTGCGCGCCCATGGCATCGAGATCCCTTACCCGCAACGTGTGCTGCACGTGCGGCCGCAGCGCGGTGTCGCCGACGACGGGACCGCGTCAGCGGTCCATGAAACCCGGTAGCCAGAGCGAGATCGCGGGGAATGCGATCAGGATGCCCAGGCGCACGATGTCGGCCATGACGAAGGGCCAGACGCCCTGGAAGATGTGCTTGAGCTTGACCAGCGGCAGCAGCGAGTTCATGACGAACAGGTTCATGCCCACCGGCGGCGAGATCATGCCGATCTCGACGATGGTGACGATGAGGATGCCGAACCACACCGGATCGAAGCCCAGGCCGGTGATCACCGGGAAGAACACCGGAATGGTCAGCAGCACCATCGACAGCTCCTCCATCACCAGGCCCAGCGCGACGTAGATCGTCATCATCACCACCACCACCATGATGGGGTGGGGGCTGAACTGCAGCAGGAAGTCGCGCAGGTCGCCCGGCATGCTGGTGAAGTTGATGAAGCTGGTGAAGACCATCGCACCGATCAGGATGGTGAACAGCATGGCCGTGGTGCGCGTGCTCTCGACCAGGATGTCCATCAGCACGCGCGGCGTGAGGGCGCCGCGGAACAACGCAAAGAAGAAGGCGCCGGCCGCGCCCACGCCCGCGCCCTCGGTGGCGGTGAACACGCCGCCGTAGATGCCCCCGATCACCAGCGCGAACAGCACCGCCACACCCCAGATGCCACGCACCGCGGCCAGCCGCTGCGCCCAGGTGAAGCGCTCGGCGGGCGGCCCGGCCAGCGGGTCGCGCCAGGTGATGTAGACCACCGCGAGGCACAGGCAGAGCATGGCCACCAGACCCGGCAGGATGCCCGCAATGAAGAGCTTGCCGATGTCGGTCTCGGTGATGATGCCGTAGATCACCAGGATGGTGGAGGGCGGGATCAGGATGCCCAGCGTGCCGCCGGAAGCAATGGCGCCGGTGGCCAGCGTGTCCTTGTAGCCGTGGCGTTTCATTTCCGGGTAGGCCACGCGCGTCATGGTGGCGGCGGTCGCGATCGACGAGCCGCAGATCGAGCCGAAGCCGCCCGAGGCGATGATGCTGGCCATGGCGAGGCCGCCCTTGCGGTGTCCCACGAAGGCGTTGGCCGCGGTGTAGAGCTCGCGTGCCATGCCCGCGCGCGCGACCAGGTTGCCCATCAGGATGAACAGCGGGATGACCGAGAGCACGTAGGCGAAGCCGGTCTCGAAGATCACCTGGCTGGTACTGGCGAAGGCCGGTTGCCAGCCGCGCATGAGGCCCAGCCCGACGAGGCCGGCGATGGCCATGGCCAGCGCCAGCGGAATGCGCAGGAAGGCCATCGCGAAGACGGCCAGGAAGCCCAGGCTTGCTTCGATCATGGCGTGCCCCCTTCCAGGTCGGCCGGCGGTGGGTGGTGGGGCGAGGGCACCGGCACCGAGACGAACACGAACAGCAGGTGGACCAGCGCGGTGAGGGCCAGGAAGAAGGCCATCATCCAGGCCACCGGCGCGATCGAGAGCTGCAGGTAGACGGTGGTGTCGCCGTACTCGGCGAAGCGGTCGGCGCGGGTGGACATGAGGTAGGCAAGAAAGCCGAACGCCACCGCGCAGATCAGGTTGACGAGCCGGCCCTGGATGTCGCGCACCCAGTCGGGCAGGAAGGCGTCCAGCGAATCGAACACCACGTGCTCGCTGCGCCACGACACCATGGGCATGGCGCCGAAGATCACGATCACCATCAGGATCTCGGTGATTTCCAGACCCCCCGGCACCGAGTGGCTGAAGAAGCGGCGGCCGGTCACGTCCACCAGGGTGAGCCACATGATGGTGAACAGGGCCATGGCGGCCATGAGTCCGGTGGACCAGCGCAGCATGCGCTCCAGCGTCTTGAGCATGATGAAGGGTCTTGATGTGAAAAGGCCGGCGGGCCATCTGCGCCGCCGGCCGGTGAAGGCCCGGGTCGAAGGGCCCGGTGCTTACTTCACCTTGGCGATTTCAGCACGAAACTCGGCCAGCACGGCCTTGGGGTTCTGCAGGCCCTTGACCTGGGCGCTCGCGGCCCACTTGGTTTCCAGGTAGTCCTGCTTGTCCATCACCGCCTTCACGAAGGCCTTGTCGGCCACGATGCGGCTCACGCCCTGCGACTTCTGCAGCTCGCGGCTGGCCGCATCCACCCTGTCCCAGCCCTCACCGAACATGCGGGCCGCGGTTTCACCGGAGATCTTGTCGACCACCGCCTTGTCCTGCGCGGACAAGGCGTTGTACTTGGCCTGGTTCATCATGAAGACGAAGCTGGTGTTGTACAGGCCGCCGGGAAAGGTGGTGGCGTGCTTGATCATGCTGAGCTTGAACGAAGCGATCGATTCGTCGGGGAAGAAGGTGCCGTCCATCACGCCGGTGGACAGCAGCTCGAACGACTCGGGCGCGGCCTTGAGCGTGGTGTTCCAGCCCATGGCTTTGGAGAGTTCGTTGATGTTGCCGCCGCCGATGCGGAACTTCAGCGCCGAGGCGTCGGCCGCCGACGCCACCGGCTTCTTGCTGTTGAAGATGATGCCCGGGCCATGCGTGAACACGGCCAGCGTCTTCACACCGCGGTGCTCACCCAGGGGGGCGAAGTACTTGCTGTAGATGCGCTGGTAGGCCACCGAGGTGGCGGTGGCGCTGTCGCCGAGGAAGGGGAACTCGGCCACCTGTGTGTTGATGAACCGTCCGGGGGTGTAGCCGTCCACCGTGTAGGAGATGTCGGCCAGACCGTCGCGCACCGCGTCGAAGGTGCCGGGCGCGGCGGCCACGCCCTTGGGCAGGATGTTGCACTTCATGCGACCCGCGCTGTCCTTCTCGAGCAGGTCGCACCAGTTCTTCTGCACCGTGCTCAGCGTGTGGGAAGGCGGCAGCCAGCTCGAGACCGTAAAGACGGTCTGGGCCGATGCCAGGCCGCTGCCCAGCAGGGTGGCGGACAGTGCCGCGGCGGCAAGGGAACGAAGTTTCATGCAGGGTCTCCGGGGCGGGATGGATGGTTACTCAACATAAATATGTGAGGATTTTTCACTATAGGTGAATACCGTCTCCGGGCATCTCCAGACTTACCCGGATTGCCCGACCGTCCGGTTGGTTAATGGTCTTCCGGGCGACATTCGCTGCGGGCATCCGTGGGGGCTTTGGGTCGCGGTGTCGATCCCCTATAATCACGAAAAAGCACGACCGTTCTTTTTTGACCCCTACCCGGTATGGGATCGGTTTCGTCGCCGTCGGCCGGTGGGTGCGGGCATACAATCGTCGAGTTGACGTGCACGTCAATTCGTGGCGCCATTTTTCCAATCATCAGGAGCAACCCAACATGAAGGTCATCGTCCCCGTCAAGCGCGTGGTGGATTACAACGTCAAGGTGCGCGTCAAGAGCGACGGCAGTGGCGTCGACATCGCCAACGTCAAGATGAGCATGAACCCGTTTGACGAGATCGCGGTGGAAGAGGCGGTTCGCTTGAAGGAGAAGGGCGTGGTCACCGAGGTGATCGCCGTTTCCTGCGGCGTCACGCAGTGTCAGGAGACCCTGCGCACGGCCATGGCCATCGGCGCGGACCGCGCCATCCTGGTGGAGACCACCGTCGAATTGCAGCCCCTGGCCGTGGCCAAGCTGCTCAAGGCGCTGGTGGACAAGGAACAACCCGGCCTCATCATCCTGGGCAAGCAGGCGATCGACGACGACTGCAACCAGACCGGCCAGATGCTGGCCGCGCTCGCCGGCCTGCCGCAGGCCACGTTTGCGTCCAAGGTGGAAGTGGCCGACGGCAAGGCCAGCGTCACCCGCGAAGTGGATGGCGGCCTGGAGACCCTGTCGGTCACGCTGCCGGCGGTGATCACCACCGACCTGCGCCTGAACGAGCCGCGTTATGTGACGCTGCCCAACATCATGAAGGCCAAGAAGAAGCAGCTCGACAT
This sequence comes from Comamonadaceae bacterium, assembly GCA_003599455.1. Taxonomy (GTDB): domain Bacteria; phylum Pseudomonadota; class Gammaproteobacteria; order Burkholderiales; family Burkholderiaceae_C; genus Hydrogenophaga. The sequence goes on along the minus strand of QZKF01000003.1, from coordinate 50,613 downwards.
CGTCAAGCCCGAAGACCTGGGCGTGGACGTGACGCCGCGCATCAAGACCCTGAAGGTCAGCGAACCGCCCAAGCGCGGCGCGGGCATCAAGGTGGCCGATGTGGCCGCCCTGGTGGACAAGCTGAAGAACGAAGCCAAAGTGATCTGAGGACCTGACAAATGACCGCACTCGTTATTGCCGAACACGACAACGCCTCCGTCAAGGGCGCGACCCTCAACACCGTGGCCGCCGCCGCCCAATGTGGCGGGGACGTGCACGTGCTCATCGCCGGGCACAACGCCGCAGGCGCCGCACAAGCCGCCGCACAGATCGCCGGCGTGGCCAAGGTGATCCACGCCGACGCGCCGGGCTTCGAACACGGCCTGGCCGAGAACGTGGCCGCGCAGGTGCTCAGCATCGCCGCGAACTACAGCCACATCCTGTTTCCGGCCACCGCCAGCGGCAAGAACGTGGCCCCCCGCGTGGCCGCCGCGCTGGACGTGGGCCAGCTCTCCGACATCACCAAGGTGATCAGCGCCGACACCTTCGAGCGCCCGATCTACGCCGGCAACGCGATCGCCACCGTGCAGGCACTGGACGCGACCAAAGTCATCACCGTGCGCACCACCGGCTTCGACCCGGCGGCCGCCAGCGGTGGCAGTGCCGCGGTGGAAACGGCCGCCGCTGTGGCCGACGAGGGCAAGAGCAAATTCCTGGGCAGCGAGATCGCCAAGAGCGACCGCCCCGAGCTGACCGCCGCGAAGATCATCGTCTCCGGTGGTCGTGCGCTGGGCAGCGCGGAGAAGTTCAACGAGGTGATGACGCCGCTGGCCGACAAGCTCGGTGCCGCGCTGGGTGCCAGCCGCGCCGCGGTGGACGCGGGCTACGCCCCCAACGACTGGCAGGTGGGCCAGACCGGCAAGATCGTGGCGCCGCAGTTGTACATCGCGGCCGGCATCTCGGGCGCCATCCAGCACCTGGCCGGCATGAAGGACAGCAAGGTCATCGTGGCCATCAACAAGGACCCCGAGGCCCCGATCTTCTCGGTGGCCGACTATGGCCTGGAGGCCGACCTCTTTGAGGCCGTGCCCGAATTGATCAAGGCGCTCTGAGGCCTGTGAACCACGCAAGGGCATCGTTCGCGATGCCCTTGCCGTATCTGCACCCCTGAATTCCCTGGAGACAAGACGATGAGCTACACCGCTCCCCTCAAAGACATGCTGTTCGACATCGAGCACCTGGCGCGCATCGACCAGGTGGCGCAGATGCCGGGCTTCGAAGACGCCGGACTCGAAACCGCGCAGGCCGTGCTGGAAGAGTGCGCCAAGCTCAATGAAGGCGTGATCGCGCCGCTGAACTGGGAAGGCGACAAGTACCCGTCGTCCTTCCACGACGGCAAGGTCACCACCACGCCCGGCTTCAAGGAGGCGTTCAAGCAGTACGCCGAAGGCGGCTGGCAGGGCCTGCAGCACCCGGTGGACTTCGGTGGCCAGGGCCTGCCCAAGACCATCGGCGCGGCCTGCGGCGAAATCCTCAACAGCGCCAACATGAGCTTCGCGCTCTGCCCGCTGCTGACCGATGGGGCCATCGAGGCGCTGATCACCGCGGGCAGCGACGAACTCAAGGCCATCTACCTGGAGAAGCTGGTGAGCGGCCAGTGGACCGGCACCATGAACCTCACCGAGCCGCAGGCCGGCTCCGACCTGGCCGCCGTGCGCAGCCGCGCCGAACCGCAGCCCGACGGCAGCTACAAGGTGTTCGGCACCAAGATCTTCATCACCTACGGTGAGCACGACATGGCCGAGAACATCGTGCACCTCGTGCTGGCGCGCGTGACCGGCGCGCCCGAGGGCGTGAAGGGTATCAGCCTGTTCGTGGTGCCGAAGTTCATGGTCAACAAGGACGGTTCGCTCGGCGCGCGCAACGACGTGCACTGCGTGAGCATCGAGCACAAGATGGGCATCAAGGCCAGCCCCACCGCCGTGCTGCAGTACGGCGACCACGGCGGCGCCGTGGGCTACCTCGTGGGCCAGGAAAACCGCGGCCTGGAGTACATGTTCATCATGATGAACGCCGCGCGCTACGCCGTGGGCGTGCAGGGCATCGCGATCGCCGAGCGCGCGTACCAGAAGGCCGTGGGCTATGCGAAAGACCGCGTGCAGAGCCGCCCGGTCGACGGCTCGCTCTCCGCGGCCGCGCCCATCATCCACCACCCGGACGTGAAGCGCATGCTCATGACCATGCGCGCCTTCACCGAGGGCTGCCGTGCCATGGCCAGCGTGGCCGCGGCCGCCTACGACGCGGCCCACCACCACCCGGACGCCGAGGTGCGCAAGCAGAACGCCGCCTTCTACGAATTCCTGGTGCCGCTGGTCAAGGGCTACAGCACCGAGATGAGCCTGGATGTCACCAGCCTGGGCGTGCAGGTGCACGGCGGCATGGGCTTCATCGAAGAAACCGGCGCGGCGCAGTACTACCGCGACGCCAAGATCCTCACCATCTACGAAGGCACCACGGCCATTCAGGCCAACGACCTCGTGGGCCGCAAGACCGCGCGCGACGGCGGCACCGGCGCCAAGGCGATTGCCGCGCAGATCGAGAAGACCGAAGCCGAACTCGCGAAACGAAGCAGCGGCAACGCCAGGGCCGTGCACCAGCGCCTGAAGGCGGCGCGCGAGGCTTTTGTCGACGTGGTGGAGTTCATCGCGGCGAACACGCGCAGCAACCCCAACGCCGCCTTCGCCGGCAGCGTGCCCTACCTGATGCTCGCCGGCAACCTGATGGCGGGGTGGCAGATGGCGCGCGCGCTCATCGTGGCCGAGGACCTGTCAGCCAAGGGACAGGACACGGCCTTCATGCAGGCCAAGATCACCACCGCACGCTTTTATGCCGACCACATCCTCAGCCGGGCCCCGGGCGTTCGCGACGCCATCGTGGACGGTGCCGAGGCCGTGACGGCACTGGCCATCGAATCGTTCTGAGCCCCCACAACCCCGACGGAGACTTCATGACCGCACCCGCCCGCAGCCTGCCACCCCTTCTCAAGAACATCAGGTTCCCGGTGATCGGCTCGCCGCTGTTCATCATCAGCAACCCCAAGCTCGTCATTGCCCAGTGCAAGGCCGGCGTGGTGGGCTCCATGCCCGCGCTCAATGCGCGACCGGCTTCGCAGCTCGACGAGTGGCTGGCCGAGATCACCGAGGCCCTGGCCGCGCACGACGCAGCGAACCCGGACAACAAGGCCGCGCCGTTCGCCATCAACCAGATCGTGCACAAGAGCAACGACCGGCTGGACCACGACATGCAGCTGTGTGCCAAGTACAAGGTGCCGATCATCATCACCAGCCTGGGCGCGCGCGAAGACGTGAACAGGGCGGTGCAGAGCTGGGGTGGGGTGGTGCTGCACGACGTGATCAACAACGTGTTCGCGCACAAGGCGATCGAGAAGGGCGCTGACGGCCTGATCCCGGTGGCGGCCGGTGCCGGCGGCCACGCCAGCGTGAAGAGCCCGTTCGCCATGGTGCAGGAGATCCGCGAGTGGTTTGGCGGGCCGATCGCGCTCTCGGGTTCGATCGCCTCGGGCGGCGCTATCCTGGCCGCGCAGGCCATGGGCGCCGACTTCGCCTACATCGGCTCGGCCTTCATCGCCACCGACGAAGCGCGCGCGGTGGACGGCTACAAGGCGATGATCACCTCGTCGGACTCCGACGACATCGTCTACAGCAACTTCTACACCGGCATCCACGGCAACTACCTCAAGGGCAGTATCAAGAACGCCGGCATGGACCCGGACAACCTGCCGCAGAGCGACCCGAGCAAGATGAACTTCTCCACCGGCGAAGGCGCCAACGCCGCCAAGGCCTGGAAGGACATCTGGGGTTGCGGCCAGGGCATTGGCGCGATCCGCGAGGTCGTGCCCGCGGCCGAGCTGGTGGCGCGCTTCAAGCGCGAATACGCGGAAGCCAAGGCGCGCATCTGCGCCGGTTGATCCCTCTGCGGCGCCCACAAAAAAGCCGGCCTTCGTGGCCGGCTTTTTTTTGCGTCCGCGCGTGGGGTGTCATCAGGGCCGGGATTCGCCGCGCAGCCAGGCACCAAAGGAACTGAAGGCCTTGCCGATTTCGTGGCCGATGTTCGTCTTGTACTGCACGCCGTGCGCGTCCGAGATCTCCGACACCCAGCCGCCCTCGCGCCATTCGGCGTACAGCCATTCATCGCCCTCGCGCACCAGGCCCTCGGGCGCTGCCGGCGGGGCCGCCACCGGCGTGCCCTTGAGCGCGCTGCCCATGAAGTCGATCCAGATCGGCAGCGCGAGCCGGCCGCCCGATTCGCCGCCACCCAGGCTGCGCGGCTTGTCGTAGCCCATCCACACGGCGGCGGCCAGCGTGGGCTGGTAACCCGCGAACCAGGCGTCCACCGCGTCGTTGGTGGTGCCGGTCTTGCCGTAGATGTCGGGCCGCTTGAGCGCGGCCTGCGCGCGTGCGGCGGTGCCGGTGCGCGTGACCTCGTTGAGCAGGCTGCCGACCACGAAGGCGTTGCGCGCGGGAACGCTGCGGTTGTCTTCGGTGAGCGCGGCCGGCGGCGGCGCTTCGAACAGCAGCTTGCCCTGCGCATCGGTGATCTTCTCGACCACCACCGGCGCGACGCGCCAGCCGCCGTTGGCCAGCGTGGCGTAGGCCTGCGCCATCTGCAGCGGCGTCACGCTGCCGGTGCCCAGGGCCAGCGTGAGGTCGTCGGGCTGGCGCGCGGTGTCCAGGCCGAAGCGGCCGGTCCACTCGCGCGCGGGCTGGGTGCCGGTGTGCTGGAGCACGCGCACGCTCGCCAGGTTGCTGGAGCGCGCCAGCGCCTGGCGCAGCGTGATCGGGCCGGCGTACTCGCCATTGCTGTTGCCCGGGCTCCAGCCGTTGGCGGCGCGAAAGGGCAGGTCGTCCACCAGCGTGGCCGGCATCACGCGCGCTTCCAGCGCGGCGGAGTACAGCAGCGGCTTCAAGGCCGAGCCGGGTTGGCGCCAGCCCTGCGTGACGTGGTTGAACGGTTGGCGCGCGAAGTCGAAGCCGCCCACCAGCGCGCGCACGCGGCCGGTCCTGGGGTCCATCGCGACCAGCGCCGCCTCGGCCTCGGGCCATTGCGAGATGGCCCACACGTCGCTCTTCCTGTCCTTGGTCTTGCCGGTGCTGACCACGCGCACGACGGCGCCGCGCGCAATCTTGAGCGGCGCCTTGGCCTTGGGGTCGAGTCCGCGCTGCGCCCAGCGCAGACCCTCGCCCTGCACGCTGACGCGCTCGCCGCTGGCCAGCTGCACCTGCAAGGCCTTGGGGCTGGCCGCCAGCACGATGCCCACGCGCAGCGTTTCGTCGTCCCGGTGGTCCTTCAGGGCCTCGGCGGCGGCGCGCTCCAGCTCGGCACCGCCGCCAGCGGGCAGGGTTTCCAGGTCTTCCGGGCCGCGCCACGGACCACGGCGGTCGAAGGCCAGCACCCCGCGCTGGACCGCCGCGTGCGCCGCGCGCTGGTCGGCCGCGCGCAGCGAGGTCGTCACACGCAGGCCGCTGGAATAGGCCTCGGTGCCGAAACGCTCGACCACCACGGCGCGCGCCATCTCGGCCACGTGCGCGGCGTGCACGCTGCGCAGGCCGGGCGGACGGATGACGAGCTTCTCGGCGCGCGCGGCGGCCAGCTGTTTGTCGTTGATGACCTCGGTGGCGCGCATGCGCTCGAGCACCACGCGCTGGCGCTGCGTCGCGCGCTCCAGGTTGGCCACCGGGTTGGCGTAATAGGGGTTCTGCGGCAGGCCGGCGAGCATGGCGGTCTCGGCCAGCGAGAGCTTGTCCAGCGGCTTGCCGAAATAGATCTGCGAGGCGGCCGCGAAACCATAGGCGCGCTGGCCCAGGAAGATCTCGTTGAGGTAGATCTCCAGGATGCGGTCCTTGGAGATTTCATCCTCCAGCTTCAGCGCGAGCCAGATTTCCTTGACCTTGCGCTCGGCCGAGAACTCGCGCGTGAGCAGCATGGTGCGCACCAGCTGCTGCGTGATGGTGGAGGCGCCCTGCTTGCGCCCGCCGGTGATGGCGGCAACCAGCGCGCGCGCCATGCCTTTCGGGTCCACGCCCGAGTGCTCGCGAAAGCGCGCGTCCTCCACGGCGAGCACGGCCTGCTGCAGCAGCTTCGGCGTGCGCGACAGCGGCAGGTATTCGCGCCGTTCGGTGCCGAACTGCGCGATCTCCACGCCGTCGGCGGTGAACACCTGCAGGGGCAGCTTGGGCTGGTAGTTGACGATGCGGTCGAGCGGCGGCAGGTCGAAGGTCGACGCCGGCGAGGGCAGCGCCACGAGGGTGGCGGCGGTGACCGCCAGGGCGATGACCGCCCGGCGCAGGGAAGGCTGGAACATGGGGCTGAATTATCCCGCCCCCGTGTGAAGCGCAGGTGTGGTCAAAGGTCGGCGAGGTAACCAGCTGTGACCGCTGCGCCGGCCCTCAAACTCCCTCGATCGCGAACAGCGTGCCGGTGGACGCGCTCTGGCGAATCCTGATCAGGCGCTGGTACTCGGGCGAGGTGTAGAAGGCCTGCAGGTGCGCCATGTCGGGAAACTCCAGGATGACCTGGCGTTGCGGCACGCCGCTGCCTTCGAGCACGCTGACCGCGCCACCGCGCACCAGGTAGCGCCCGCCGTGCGCGGCGATCAGCGCCGGCACCTCCGCGCGGTAGACCTCGTAGAGGTCGGGACGCGTGATTTCGATGTTGCCGTAGAGGTAGGCGGGCATGGGGTCTCCAGGGGTGAATGTGTGCGCAGCTTACCGCTACCGCGTTCCTCCGTGACCTGCCCCCCTCCAGCCGGCTTCAAGCCTGGTGTTGTCGACGGTGGAGCACGGCTGTTCTGTCGCGGCAGGCACAGCCAAAGCCGAGCGGCCCCTGTTCGGGAGTTGCCCAGGGTCGTTTCCCGACGATCTTGTTACTCCCCGCTTCGCCACCGCATGAATACAGTCAGGTCCTCCTCCATCCCCACCGAGAGCCCAGACCCATGAGCACCACCTACACCGGCAGTTGCCATTGCGGCGCCATCGCCTTCGAAGTCGAAGGAACCATCGACAGTGGCCTGGCCTGCAACTGTTCGATCTGTTCGCGCCGGGCATCGCTGCTGTGGTCCGTGCCGCGCGCGAGCCTCAGGCTGAAGACGCCGGAGGCGGCGGCCAGCACCTACCTGTTCAACAAGCATGGGATCAAGCACCGTTTCTGCCCCACCTGCGGCATCCACGCTTTCGGTGAAGCCACGGATTCCAAGGGCAACGCGGTGGCCGCAGTCAATCTGCGGTGCATCGAGAACATCGACCTCGCCGCGATCCCGGTGAAGCAGTTCGACGGCAAGGCCTTGTGAGGCCCGCCTAGCTGCTGCCGCGCACCAGCAGTTCGAAGCCCAGGTCCACCGAGTTCACGGCCGGTGATTCCCCGCGAATCAGGCCCAGCAGCATCTGCGCGCTGGCCTCGCCAATCGCGCGGCGGGGCGTGCGCACGGTGGTCAGGGGCGGCACCATCTGGTCGCTGCCCGAGAGGTCGTTGAAGCCGGCCACCGCGATGCGGCCCGGCACGTCTACGCCCAGCTTCAACGCGGTGAGCAGGCCGCCTTGCGCCAGATCGTCGTTGCAGAAAAACACGGCGTCCACCTCGGGGCGGGTGCGCAGCAGGTCTTCGAGCAGTTCACCGCCGAGGCGCATCGAAGAGGGCTGCGGGCTCAGCAACTCCAGTCGCGCGTCGTACAGGCCGTGCTGGCGCAGGCAGCGGCGGTAGCCCTCGGCGCGCTGCATGGTGCGCGGGTCGAGCTGGGCCGCCACGAAGGCGATGCGTTTTCGGCCGCGCTGCACCAGGTGCTCGGTGATGGCGTGGCCGGCTTCGGTCTGCGAGAAGCCCACGCAGTGCACGCCGGGTGCCTGCGTCAGCTCCATCAGGTACACGCAGGGCACGCCGCTGGCCGCGATCATCTGGCGCGCGGCCTCGGTGCGGTCGAAGCCGGTGATCAGCAGGCCGGCGGGGCGGTGCGCCAAGTAGCTGCGCAGCAGCTGCTCTTCTTCGCGCGGCTCGTAGTGCGTCACGCCGATCAGGGTCTGGTAGCCGTGGGGCAGCAGGGTGCGGTGCACGGCCTCGAGCACGTCGACAAACAGCGCGTTGGACAGCAACGGCACCAGCACCGGCACCTGCGTGCTGCGCTGCGAGGCGAGGGCGCGCGCGGCCGGGTCGGGCACGTAGCCCAGTTGCTCGACCGCGAGCTTCACACGCTCCACCAGCTCGGGCGCCACGCTGCGCTCGCCGCGCAGCGCGCGCGAGGCGGTGATGGGGCTGACCTCGGCGGCCCGGGCCACGTCGCTGAGGGTGGTGCGGCCGCTGTGGCGGCGCTTGCGTTCGGTCGGTTCCAAGGGTTTTCCCGGTATTTGGTGGCGTCGTCCTGGCGGTAGGATAGCGCTGTCCGAAGCAGATTGCACCCCGAACTTACCCTGAATCGCTCCCGCATGTTGCCATGAAGCTCTCTCGATGCGGAGGGCGATGCACCCCATGTGGACCGTCCTTTTTTTTGACCCGTTGGGATAGCGCTACCAAATGAACACCCGACCCGAAAACACCTCCCTCGTCGTCATGGGCGTGGCGGGTTGCGGCAAGTCCAGCCTGGGCCAGCTCTGCGCCGAGGCGCTGGGCCTGCCGCTGCTGGAAGGCGACGACTTCCACTCCGCGGGCAACGTCGCCAAGATGCGCAGCGGCACCCCGCTGAGCGACGACGACCGCGCGGCCTGGCTCGACACCCTGGCCAACCAGCTGCAGGCCCACCCGCAGGGCGTGGTGCTGACCTGCTCGGCGCTCAAGCGGCGCTACCGCGACCGCCTGCGCGCGGCCACACCCGGCCTGCGTTTCGTGTTCCTTGAACTCACGCAGGACCAGGCACGCGAGCGTGTGGCCGCGCGGCCGGCGCACCTGTTCCCGGTGAGCCTGGTGGCGAGCCAGTTCGCCGCGCTGGAAGACCCGCGCCAGGAACCCGGCGTGTTGCCGCTCGATGCCACACAGTCGCTGGACGACCTGGGCTCGGCGGTGGTGCGCTGGGTGCGCAGCACCACTGCAGCCCGACCCCTGGAGACCCGCTCATGAAACTGGGCCATGTTTTGAAGCACGGGGCCGAAGCCCTGCTCGCGCTGTGCCTGCTCGGCATGGTGGTCTGCGTGTTCGGCAACGTGGTGCTGCGCTACGGCTTCAACAGCGGCATCAACGCCACCGAGGAGCTGTCGCGCCTGCTGTTCGTGTGGATGGTGTTCCTGGGTGCGACCGCCGCCTACCCGGTGGGCCAGCACATGGCCTTCACCAGCCTGGTCGGCGCGCTGCGCGACAAGCCCGCGCTGTTCGCCAGCGCCACGCTGGCGATCCGCCTGCTGGTGCTGCTGGCCTGCGTGCTGCTGGGCCGGGGCGCCTGGCAGCAGGTGGTGGTGGGCATGGACAGCCATTCGGTGGTGCTGGGTTACCCGGTGGCGCTGCTGCCGCTGCCCGCGCTGCTGTGCGCCGGGGCCATCGGCCTCATGGTGCTGGTCGAGATCGTGCAGCGCACGCCGCTGGACCTGGGCCACCAGGCCGAGATGGAGTGATGCGATGAGCGTGGAAGCACTGGCCTTCGTGGTCTTCATCGCCGGCATGGTGGTGCTCATGGGCATCGGCATGAACATGGCGTTTGCCCTGTTGCTCACCGGGGCCGCCATGGCCTGGGTGATGGATTTCTGGGACACGCAACTGCTGGCCCAGAACATGGTCGCCGGCATCGACAGCTTTCCGCTGCTGGCCGTGCCCTTCTTCATCCTCGCGGGTGAGCTCATGAACTCGGGCGGCATCAGCAAGCGCATCATCGACATGGCGCAGGCCTGGGTCGGCCATGTACGCGGCGGCCTGGGCTATGTGGCCATCGGCGCGGCGGTGCTGCTCTCGGCCATGTCGGGCTCGGCGCTGGCCGACGCGGCCGCCATGTCGGCCATCCTGCTGCCCATGATGCGCAAGCACGGTTACCCGGTGGCCTCGTCCGCCGGGCTGATTGCCGCGGGCAGCGTGATCGGCCCGATCATCCCGCCGTCGATGGCCTTCGTGATCTACGGCGTGACCACCAACACCTCGATCTCGGCGCTGTTCATCTCGGGCATCGTGCCCGGCCTGATCATGGGCGCCGCGCTGGTGGTGGCCTGGCGCATCGTGCTGCGCAAGATGACGCTGCAGAGCCACCCGCCGGTGCCCATGGCCGAGCGCCTGCGCCTCACCGGCCGCGCGGTGTGGGCGTTGCTCATGCCGGTGATCATCATCGGCGGCATGAAGAGCGGCGTGTTCACGCCGACCGAAGCCGCCGTGGTGGCCGCCGCCTACGCGCTGGTGATCGCGCTCTTCGTGCACCGCGAGATGCGCCTGCCCGAGGTGTACGGCGTGCTGGTGCGCGCAGCCAGCACCACCTCGGTGGTGATGTTCCTGTGCGCCGGCGCCGCCGTGGCCAGCTACATGATCACGCTGGCCGACCTGCCGTCCACGCTCACGGGCTGGCTGGGGCCGCTGGTGGAGCATCCGCGCGTGTTGATGGTCACCATGATGATCGTGCTGGTGCTGATCGGCACCGCGCTCGACCTCACGCCCACCATCCTGATCTTCGCGCCGGTGATGTTGCCCATCGCCGTGAAGGCGGGCATCGACCCCGTGTACTTCGGCCTGATGTTCGTGCTCAACGGCGCGATCGGCCTGGTCACGCCGCCCGTGGGCACGGTGCTCAACGTGGTGGCCGGTGTGGGGCGCCTGCCCATGCACCAGGTCATCAAGGGCGTCAACCCGTTCCTGCTCACCTACCTCATCGTTCTCGGCCTGTTCATCGTGTTCCCGCAGATCGTCACCGCGCCTGTGGCCTGGATGCGCTGACCTTTCACTCTTACCCACCCCCGAAGGAGACTGTCATGACCCTGTTCCGCCGCACCCTCATCGCCGCCACCGCCGCGGCCGCGCTCGCCACTCCGTTCGCCGCCAGCTGGGCGCAGGACATCAAGCCGCGCCTGATTCGCTTTGGCTACGGCCTCAACGAAATCTCCAACCAGGGCCGCGCCACCAAGGTGTTTGCCGAAGAGGTGGAAAAGGCCTCCGGCGGCAAGATGAAGATCCGCGCCATCGGCGCCGCCGCGCTCGGCTCGGACGTGCAGATGCAGCAGGCCCTGATCGGTGGCGCGCAGGAAATGATGGTGGGCTCCACCGCCACGCTGGTGGGCATCACCAAGGAAATGGCGATCTGGGACACGCCCTTCCTTTTCAACAACGCGAAAGAAGCCGACGTGGTGCTCGACGGCCCGGTCGGCCAGAAAGTGATGGACAAGCTGCAGGAGAAAGGCCTGGTCGGCCTGGTGTACTGGGAGAACGGTTTCCGCAACCTCACCAACAACAAGCGCGCCGTCACCAGGCTGGAAGACATGGACGGCATCAAGCTGCGCGTGATGCAGAACAACGTCTTCATCGACAGCTTCAAGACCCTGGGCGCCAACGCCGTTCCGCTGCCGTTCTCCGAGCTGTTCACCGCGCTGGAAACCAAGACCGTGGATGGCCAGGAGAACCCCTACAACACCATCCTGTCGAGCAAGTTCTACGAGGTGCAGAAGTACCTGACCGTGACCAACCACGTCTACAGCCCGTGGATCGTGCTGGTGAGCAAGAAGTACTGGGATGGCCTGAGCAAGGACGAGCAGAAGGTGCTGATGGACGCCGCGAAGAAGAGCCGCGACTTCGAGCGCCAGGACACGCGCGCCGAAGCCGAGAAGGCGCTGACCGACCTCAAGGCCAAGGGCATGCAGGTGAACCAGCTCAGCCCGACCGAAGCCGGCCGCATGCGCGACCAGCTCACCCGCATCAACGCGTCCATCGCCACCAACGTGGGCATGGACCTGTGGAAGGAAACCCAGGCCGCCGTGGCCAAGGCGCGCACGGGCAAGTGATTCACTTCGCCGGCAGCACGCGCGACAGCAGTTCGGCGTCGAGCACGCCGGGCCCCTGCGCGTGTGTGACAGGGCGCTCGACATGGCGCTTGACCGTGGCGATGCCCTGCGCCGGGCTGATCCAGCGCGTCTCGGTCTCGCCCGTGCTGTCCTTCCACGACAGTCTCCAGGTCTTGAAGGTGCCGGCCGGCACGGTGATGTCTTCGATGCCCTCGACCTTGAAGTCGCGCTTGAACGGCACCTTGTTGCCGCTGGGGTAGAGGGTCACGGTGTACTGCGTGCTCCAGGTCTGGCCCACCGTCAGCGGCCAGGCGTAGTCGATGGGGGGGTCGAACGCCATGAGGGGCTTGCCGTCGGGGGCGAGCGAGGCCAGCATGGCGAAGCTCACCGGGTCGTGCAACGCCACGCCCGCCTGCGGCGCGCCGAACGAGATCACCGGCTTGCCCTGCCAGGTGGCCGGCGCGTGCGTCCACACCACCTTGCCGTCGAAGCTGCCCAGGCTGCCCGAGCTCTTGCGGTGGTAGGTGGTGACAGTGCCCATGGGCGACATGTCCATGCGCTCGGCCACGGGCGGTGGCGCGGCACAGCCCGTGACGGTCAGGAGGGTGAGGCCGGTGAGGGCCAGCAGGGCAGCGGACAGCGCGGTGCGTCGTGGGTTCATGGTGGCTCCAGAGTGGTTGTTTTTTGGGCAGACGGGCATGCGCCCCTCTGGCCACCACTCTAGGCGCCCACCCCGCGGCGCCCACTGAGCAAACTCAATGCGCCACGTCGGGCGCCAGCTCGTGGACCGCCTGGTAGTGGCTGAGGAAGACCTGGCCGCTGAGACCGTGCAGGAAGTGCGTGTGCTGCAGGCGGTCCATCACCGGGCCCTTCACCTCCGAGAGGTGCAGCCGGATGCCGGCCTCGCGCAGGCGCTGGTCGATCGCCTCCAGGCTTTCCAGCGCGCTGGCGTCGATGTCGTTGATGGCGGAGCACTGCAGCACCACGTGTTCCAGCCCGGGGTGGCTGGCCACCGCGTCGTTCACGCGGTCTTCCAGGGCGCGAGAGTTCGCGAAGTACAGGCTCTCGTCAACGCGCAGGCTCAGCAGCTTCGGGCTCACCACCACCGCGTGCCGCTGCACGTTGCGGAAGTGTTCGGTGCCGGCCACCAGTCCCACCTCGGCGATGTGCGGGCGGCTGGTGCGGAACAGGTAGAGCGCGAGCGACACCCCCACGCCCACCACCAGGCCGGTTTCCACACCCACGGTGAGCGTGGCCAGCAGCGTGGCCAGCACGGCGATGAAGTCGGGCTTTGAATAGGCCCAGGTTTTCCTGAACACGCTGAAGTCCACCAGCGAGAGCACCGCCACCACGATGGTGGCCGCCAGCGTGGCCTGCGGCAGGTAGAACAGGGCCGGGGTGAGCAACAGCGAGGCCAGCAGGATGCCGGCGGCGGTGAATACGCCGGCCGCCGGCGTTTGCGCGCCGGCGTCGAAATTGACCACCGAGCGCGCGAAGCCGCCGGTGACGGGAAAGCCGCCGGTGAAGGCCGCGCCCAGGTTGCTCGCGCCCAGCGCCACCAGTTCCTGGTCGGGGTCGATGCGCTGGCGGCGCCGGGCCGCCAGCGTCTGGCCGACCGAGACCGATTCGACAAAACCCACCACGCTGATCAGCAGCGCGGGCACCAGCAGCGACTGCCACAGGGCCAGGTCCCACAGCGGCAGCGTGAAGGGGGGCAGGCCCTGCGGCACGGCGCCCACGATCTTCACGCCCTGGTCCTGCCACTGCAGGGCCCAGGTGAGCAGCGCCGTCACCGCGATGGCGGCGATGGGCCCGGTCTTGGCGATCAGGTCGGCGGCGCGGGCGGGCAGGCCGGCGCGCACCAGCAGGGGCTTGAGCCCGCTGCGCACCCAGAACAGGAACACGACCGTGGCCACGCCCACCAGCGCGGTGAGCGCGTGCACCTGGCCCAGCTGCGACAGCAGCGACAGGCCCAGCTCGACGAAGTTGTGGCCCTCGGCCTTCACGCCCAGCAGGGGTTTGAGCTGGCTGGCCGCGATCAGCAGGCCGGAAGCGGTGATGAAGCCCGAGATGACGGGGTGGCTCAGGAAGTTGGCCAGGAAGCCCAGGCGCAGCAGGCCCATGGCCAGCAGCAGGGCGCCCGACAGGAAGGCCAGCGTGATGGCCACCGCCCAGTAGGCGTCCGACCCCGGCACGGCGTGCTGGCCGATGGCCGCGGCCGTCATGAGCGAGACCACCGCCACCGGCCCCACCGCGAGCACGCGGCTGGAGCCGAACACCGCGTAGAGCAGCAGCGGCGCCACGCTGGCGTACAGGCCGACCTCGGGCGGCAGGCCCGCGAGCATGGCGTAGGCCAGGCTCTGCGGGATCAGCATGACGGTGACGATCAGCGCCGCCACGCCGTCGCCCAGCAGCGTGTCGCGCCGGTAGGCTCGCGCCCACTGCAGCAGCGGCAACGAAGGCAGCCAGGCGCGCAGCCGGTCGTTCATGTCGTGTCCTCAGTGCGCCGCGCGCGGGCGGCTCAGGCTGCGCTCGGCCACTTCGTACAGCGCCATGCCCGCGAGCATGGCGGCCACGAAGACCGCGGCCTTGACCTCGCCCGAGGCCATGGACACGATGCCGGGCCCCGGGCAGAAGCCCGCCAGGCCCCAGCCGGCGCCGAAGGTCAGGCCACCGAGCACCAGGCGCCGGTCGATCTGGGTCGACTTGGGCAGGTGCAGGGCACCGCCCAGAAAGCTGGTGGTGCGCTTGCGGGCCAGCGCGAAGGCGAAGAAGCCCACGGCGATGGCGCCGCCCATGACGAAGGCGAGCGAGGGATCCCAGTTGCCGAACAGGTCCAGGAAGCCGAGCACCTTGCCCGGGTCGGTCATGCCGGAGAGCAGCAGGCCCAGGCCGAACAGCAGGCCCACGAAAAATTCGGTGATGCGGTGCATGAGGTGCTCCTTACAGAACGTGGCGAACCACGAAAACCATGGCGAAGCCCGCGCCCATGAAGGCGAGGGTGGCGACCAGCGAACGCGGCGACAGGCGCGAGAGCCCGCACACGCCGTGGCCGCTGGTGCAGCCCGAGCCGTAGCGCGTGCCCAGCCCGACCAGCAGGCCGGCTGCCACGATGGCGCCGAAGCCCGCGTCGATGCGCGGCGCCTGCGCGAAGCCCTCGGGCGCGAGCAGGCCGTAGGCCAGTGGCGCGGCGAGCATGCCCAGCAGGAAGGCGATGCGCCAGCCCGCGTCGCCGGCCTTGGGCGTGAGCAGCCCGCCGAGGATGCCGCTGATGCCGAGCACGCGGCCGTTCAACAGGATGAAGAGCGCCGAGGCGACGCCCAGCAGGATGCCGCCGGACAGCGAGGCCCAGGGGGTGAAGTTGGCCCAGTCGATGTTCATGATTTCCTCCGTTTCTTGCCGCAAAACTGTGCGTACAGCACCTGTATCACCGCCAGCGCCTGCGGGCTGTCGAGCAGGTAATAAATGTTCTTGCCCTCGCGGCGCGTACTCACCAGCGCCTCGTCGCGCAACACGGTGAGCTGCTGCGACAGCGTGGGCTGCACGATGCCGAGCAGCTCCTCCAGCTCGCCCACACGGTGTTCGCCCTGCGAGAGCTGGCACAGGATGAGCAGGCGGTCCGGGTTGGACAGCACCTTCATCAGCCGGCATGCATCGGCCGCGGCCATCTGCATGTCTTCGAGATCCAGGGTCTCGGTATTCATCTCGGTTCCTTTCGGTTCAACATGGCGCATAGTCTATTGACAAACAATATATCTGTCAATAGACTATCAATAACTTAATTGAAGGAGGTCTTCATGAAACCCGGTGCCATCTCTCCCCAAGTCCACGGCCTGTTCGATCCGGCCACCTGGACCGTCACCTACGTCGTGCACAACGGGCCGGGCAGCGCCTGCGCCGTCATCGACCCGGTGCTCGACTACGACCCCAAGGCGGGCCGCACCGGCCACGCCTCGGCCGACCGGGTGATCGCCTACGTGCGCGCCCAGAACCTCCAGGTGGAGTGGATCCTGGAGACCCACGCGCACGCCGACCACCTCTCGGCCGCGCCTTACATCAAGGCGCAGCTCGGCGGCCAGATCGCCATCGGCGATCACATCACCGCGGTGCAGAAGGTGTTCAAGGGCATCTTCAACCTGGAGCCCGGCTTCAAGCTCGACGGCTCGCAGTTCGACCACCTGTTCAAGGATGACGAGCAGTTCCAGGTCGGCGAGCTGAGCGGCCGCATCCTCTACGTGCCCGGCCACACGCCAGCCTGCGTGGCCTACCAGTTCGGCGACGCGGTGTTCGTGGGCGACACGCTGTTCATGCCCGACGTGGGCACGGCGCGCTGCGACTTCCCCGGTGGTGACGCGAAGACGCTCTACGCCTCCACGCGCAAGCTGCTGAGCCTGCCGCCCGAGACGCGCCTGTTCATGTGCCACGACTACCCGCCGATCGACCGCGAGGTGGCCTTCGAGACCACGGTGGCCGAGCAGCGCGCCCGCAACATCCACGTGCACGACGGCGTGAGCGAGGAAGAGTTCGTGGCCATGCGCGAGCGGCGCGACGCCACGCTGGAGCTGCCGGTGCTGATCCTGCCCTCGGTGCAGATCAACATCCGCGCCGGCCAGCTGCCGCCCGCCGAAGAGAACGGCATCGCCTACGCGAAGATCCCGCTCAACGTGCTGTGATCGGGGCGGCCTGGTCGAACACGGTCACGGTCGGCCGGATGCCGCGTGCGCTCAGGGCCGGCGTGCGCCGCGGTGGCCGCGCTGGAAGGACTGCAGCTGGGTTTTGGACACATTGCCCTCGAACAGAGGCGTGAGGTCCGAGACGGCGGCCAGCGCGCTGGACTCGTCGCGCTGCAGGCACAGCGCCTGCGCCAGGTCGGCGCGCAGGAACCAGAGGGCTTCGATGCTTTGCGCGTAGCGGATCCGGTGCTCCAGCTGCGGGTTCAACTCGGCCCCGCGAACCCCCAGCAAACGCAGCATCGACTTCTGTATCAGCACCATCGCCTGCGGGTCCGGTGCCCGGGGCGTCGTCTCCGAGCCGTTGGAAGTCAGGATCGACGTCAGGCTGCTGAGGAAGGTTTTGACTCTGTGCATGCTTGTGGATGCTTTCCGTGTGTCGCGAACCTGTTGGGGGAGAGCCGGCCCGGGTCGGGCTGATAGGTTTATACCCGATACCGTATTTTTCGTGCGATTTTGAGCGACAAGGCGCGGGTTGGCGGTTCATTCCAGCGCGATGCCGCCTCAGCCCCCGCGCTTCTCCATCGCCTTCGCCATCGTCTTGCCCAGCTCCACGCCCCACTGGTCGTAGGCGTTGATGCGCCAGATCGCGGCCTGGGTGAAGACCTTGTGTTCGTACAGCGCGATCAGCGCGCCCAGGCGCAGCGGGTCGAGGCGGTCGAGCCACAGGATGTGGCTGGGGATGTTGCCCCTGAAGCTGCGGTGCGGCGCCATGGCTTTTGCCTCGGCCTCACCCAGCCCGTCCTGCAGCAGTTGCGCCTGTGTGTCCTGCAGCGAGCGGCCGCAGGCCATGGCCTGGGCCTGGGCGCGCAGGTTGAGGTTGACCACCGCATGGTGCGTGGCGGCCAGCGGCAGCGGCGTGTCCTCGTTCTGCACGCCGATGAAGTCCACCGGCACGGTGTGCTGGCCCTGGTGGATCAGCTGGAAGTAGGCGTGCTGGCCGTCGATGCCCAGGCCGCCCCAGACGATGGGGCCGGTGTCCACCGTCGCGGGCGTGCCGTCGAGGTGGGTGTGCTTGCCGTTGGACTCCATGTCCATCTGCTGCACGAAGGGCGTGAAGCGCACCAGCCGCGAAGCGTAGGGCACGATGAGTTGCGTGGGCAGGCGCAGGAAGTTGCGGTTCCACACGCCGTGCAGCGCCATCTGCACCGGCAGGTTCAGCGCCAGCGGGGCGGTGCAGAAATGTTCGTCCATCTCGCGCGCGCCCGCCAGGAAAGCGCGGAAGTTCTCGGCGCCAACGGCGATGGCCAGCGGCAGGCCCAGGGCCGACCAGACCGAGTAGCGCCCGCCGACCCAGTCCCAGAACAGAAACGTGCGCGCGGCCGGGTAGCCGAGCTTCGCAGCCTGGGCCGGGCTGGCGGTGATGGCCACCAGGTGTTTCGCCAGCGCGTCGGCCGGGCAGCCTTGGTCGGTGAGCCAGCGCTGCGCGCTCGCGGCGTTGGTCAGCGTCTCCTGCGTGGTGAAGGTCTTGCTGGAGACCACGAGCAGCGTGCGCGCCGCGTCAAGCCCGCGCAGCACGCTCCACAGCGCCCAGGCGTCGGGGTTGGAGACGTAGTGCACGCGCACGCCGGGGTGGGCCAGGTGGGCCAGCGCGTCGGCCGCCATGCGCGGGCCGAGGTCCGAGCCACCGATGCCGATGTTCACCACGTCGGTGATGACTTCGCCGCTGTGGCCGTGCACCGCGCCTGCGCGCAGCGCCTCGGCGAAGTCGCACACCCGGGCCAGCTCGCGCTGCACCTCGGCTTGCACCGTGGCGCCCCACGGCCCCGTGTGCAGCGGGTCGCCGCGCAGGGCCACGTGCAGCACCGGGCGGCCTTCGGTGGTATTGATCGCGTCGCCACGGAACATCGCGTCGCGCTGCGCCGCCACACCGGCCTGTTCGGCCAGCGCCAGCAGGGCCTGCTCGACGGCGGGCGAGCTGCGCTGGCGGCTCGAGTCCAGCGTGAGGCCAGCGGCGCGCAGCGTCATGCGCTCGGCGCGGGCGGGCTCGCCAGCGAGCACGTCGCGCAGGTGCGGTTGCGGGGCCGCGGCCAGGGCTTGCAATGCGGCCCAGGCGGGCAGGGCGGTCGGCAGGTTCATGTCTTGAGATCCGCAGTCCCCGTTCGCCCTGAGCTTGTCGAAGGGCCTGCGGGGTGTTGGTGCGAGGGCTTCGACAAGCTCAGCCCGAACGGAGATTAAACGCCAGCCGCCAGCGCGGTCGCTTCGCGCGCGAGCTGCGTGATGCGCTTCCAGTCGCCCTGGCGCATGGTGTCGGCCGGGGTGAGCCAGGAGCCGCCGGCCATGGCGACGTTGGGCAGGGCCAGGATCTCGCGCAGGTTGTCGGTGCCCACGCCGCCGGTGGGGCAGAAGCGCACGTCGGGCAACGGCGCGCCGAGCGCCTTGAGCATGGCGATGCCGCCGGCCTGCGCGGCGGGGAACAGCTTCATCAGCGTGAAGCCGTGGTCGCGCGCGCGCATCACCTCGCCGGGCGTCATCACGCCGGGAATGAAGGGCAGGCCGGCGCCGCGCACCGCGTGCACCAGCGCCTCGGTGCAGCCGGGCGAGAGCGCGAACGTGGCGCCCGCGGCCATGACCTGCGGCACCTCGGCCGCGCGCGTGACGGTGCCCGCGCCCAGGTGCATCTGCGGCACGGCGCGCGCCACCGCCTCGATGGCCTGCAGCGCGACGCCCGAGCGCAGGGTGATCTCCATCACGTCGATGCCGCCTTCGAGCAGCGCATGGGCCAGCGGCACGGCGTGGGCCGCGTCCTTGAGCACGATCACGGGCACGACGCGCGATTTGAAGGTGGGGCGGGTGAAGCAGGTGGTCGACATGGGGTTCAGGCGGGGTGGGTTTCAACGATGGCTTGCGGGCGGTCCACGGCCAGCGGACCGAACAGCGGCGAGGCGCCCCATTCTGCGGCGCCCGCGTGCTGGCGGAACAGGCCGAACAGCTCGCGCCCGCTGCCGTGCGCATTGGCGCTCAGGTCGGGGTGGATGATCGCGCGGTGCGCCAGGGTCTCGGCGTCCACCTCGAGGTCGAGCAGGCCCCGTTCGCAGTCGAGCGTGATCCAGTCGCCGTCGCGCACGCGGGCGATCGGGCCGTCGGCCAGGGCCTCGGGGCTGAGGTGGATGGCCGCGGGCACCTTGCCCGAGGCGCCGGACATGCGGCCGTCGGTGACCAGCGCCACCTTGAAGCCCTTGTCCTGCAACACCGCCAGCGGCGGCGTGAGCTTGTGCAGCTCGGGCATGCCGTTGGCGCGCGGGCCCTGGTAGCGCACCACGGCGATCAGGTCGCGCTCGAGCTGGCCGGCGTTGAACAGGGCCAGCAGGTCCTGCTGGTCGCTCACCACCACGGCCTGCGCGCGCACGACGCGGTGCTCGGGCTTCACGGCCGAGACCTTCACGATGCTGCGGCCCAGGTTGCCCTGCAGCAGGCGCAGCCCGCCGTCGGCGCTGAAGGGTTCGGCCACCGGGCGCACCACCGACAGGTCGCCGCTCTGTTCGGGCACCGGGCGCCAGGCCAGCTGGCCGTTGTCCAGCCAGGGTTCGCGCGTGTAGGCCTCCAGTCCCGCGCCCATCACGGTGTTCACGTCGGCGTGCAGCAGGCCGGCGGCGAGCAGTTCCTTCATGAGGAAGCCCATGCCGCCCGCGGCGTGGAAGTGGTTCACGTCGGCGCTGCCGTTGGGGTAGACGCGCGCCAGCAGCGGCACCACGTGCGAGAGCTCGGCGAAGTCGTCCCAGTCGACCAGCACGCCGGCCGCGCGCGCCATGGCCACGAGGTGCAGGGTGTGGTTGGTCGAGCCGCCGGTGGCGAGCAGGCCGATGATGCCGTTGACGAGCGTCTTCTCGTTCACGATGTCGGCCAGGCAGAGCGCGGGTTCGCCGGTGCGCCCGGTGTTGGCCACGGCGCGCTTGACGGCGCCCAGCGTGAGCGCCTCGCGCAGCGGCGTGCCGGGGTTCACGAAAGAGGCGCCGGGCAGGTGCAGGCCCATGATCTCCATCAGCATCTGGTTGCTGTTGGCGGTGCCGTAGAAGGTGCAGGTGCCGGGGCTGTGGTAGGCCTGCGCTTCCGATTCGAGCAGCGCCTCGCGCCCCACCAGGCCTTGCGCGTACTGCTGGCGCACCTTGGCCTTGGCGTCGTTCGACAGGCCCGAGGTCATCGGGCCGGCGGGCACGAACACCGCGCTCAGGTGGCCGAACTGCAGCGCGCCCATGAACAGGCCGGGCACGATCTTGTCGCAGATGCCGAGGAACAGCGACGCGTCGAACACGTTGTGCGAGAGCGCCACCGCGGTGGAGAGCGCGATCACGTCGCGCGAGAACAGCGAGAGCTCCATGCCGGTCGCGCCCTGCGTGACGCCGTCGCACATGGCGGGCACGCCACCGGCCACCTGCGCGGTGGCGCCCAGCGCGTGCGCGTGGTCGCGGATCTTCTGCGGGTAGGTCTCGTACGGCTGGTGTGCCGAGAGCATGTCGTTGTAGGCGGTGACGACGCCGATGTGCGGCGCGCGCTCGGCGTGGATCTTGAGCTTGTCGGCCGCCGGCAGCGCGGCGGTGGTGTGGGCCATGTTCGCGCAGCCCATGCCGGCGCGCTGGGTGCCGGTCTTGCGTTGCGCGGCCATGGCCGCGAGGTAGGCCGCGCGCGTGGCGGCGCTGCGCTCGGTGATGCGGCGCGTGACGTGGTCGATGGTGGGGTGAAGGGGGGTGTTCGTGGTCATCGTGTGGGTCTCGTTCAGGCCAGCCACACGCTCACGGGCGTGAGGTGCTGGTTGAGCACCAGCGAGACCGGCAGGGTCTCGTCGGCGGCCAGGCGGGCCTGCTGGTAGGTGGCGAGCTTGCCCGCGCCGGTGATGGACAGCGCGAGCTCGCGCGTGGCCAGCAGGGCGGGCAGGGTGAGGGTGAGGCGGGCCTGGGGGGCTTTGGACGCTTCGGCCGGGCGCAGCCAGGTCACCGGGCCGCTGCCGTTGAGCGCCTTGGCCAGGCGCGGCGCGCCGGGGAACAGCGAGGCGGTGTGGCCGTCTTCGCCCATGCCGAGCACGGCCACGTCCAGCGGCCAGGGCTGGGCCGCCAGGCGGGTGTTGGCCTGGTCGGCCAGGGCCTCGAGCGCGGCGTCGTCCAGCGTGGCTGGCAGCGTGTCGAAGAAGGGCACGAAGCTGGCGGCCGCGGCCGGGCCCTGCAGCAGGTGGGTGCGCACCAGGGCGGTGTTGCTGTCGGCGTGGGTGTGCGGCACGCAGCGCTCGTCGACCAGCAGCACGGTGACGCGCGACCAGTCCAGCGTCTGGTCGCGCAGCTGCTCGAACAGCGCCACCGGCGACTTGCCGCCCGAGACCGCGAGCACCGCGTGGCCGCGCGAGGTGATCGCCTCGCGCAGGCGCCGCGCGATGTGGCGCGCCAGCTGCTGCGCGAGCTCCCGCGGGCTGCCGGCCGGGTGCACCTGCAGCGTGTTGGGCGGTATCGGCTCGTGTTGCTTGTCCATGGTCTCAGGCCTCCTCGACCCAGGCGGAGCCCTCGCGCGCCATCAGGGCCGAAGACGCGGCGGGCCCCCAGCTGCCGGCGGTGTAGGGGCGGGGTTTTTCGTTCAGGTTGCTCCAGCCATCGAGGATGGGCTCGACCCAGGTCCACGCGGCTTCGAGTTCGTCGCGCCGCATGAAGTGCGTCAGGCGGCCCTTGATCACGTCCATCAGCAGGCGCTCGTAGGCCTCGGCACGCCGTGCGCTGAAGGCGGACTCGAGATCGAGGTTGAGGCTCACCGGGCGCAGGCGCATGCCGCTGCCGGGCTCCTTGGCCATCATCTGCAGCTGCACGTGTTCCTCGGGCTGCAGGCGGATCATGAGGCGGTTGACCGGCTGGCGTGGCGCGTCGGGGAAGATGGTGTAAGGCAGGTCGGCGAACTCGATCACGATCTCCGAGCGGCGCTCGGCCAGGCGCTTGCCGGTGCGCAGGAAGATCGGCACATTGGCCCAGCGCCAGTTGTTGATGTGCGCGCGCAGGGCCACGAAGGTCTCAGTGTTGCTCTCGGGCGGCACGTTGGCTTCCTGGTGGTAGCCCACCGCCTTGTCGCCATTCGACGCGCCCGCGGCGTACTGGCCGCGCACGGTGTCGCGCGCCACGTCGGCCACCGTCATTGGGCGCAGCGAGCGCAGCACCTTCAGCTTCTCGTCGCGCACCGCGTCGGGGTCGAGCGAGACCGGCGGCTCCATGGCCACGATGCACAGCAGCTGCAGCAGGTGGTTCTGCACCATGTCGCGCAGCGCGCCGGTGCCGTCGTAGAAGCCGGCGCGGCTGCCCACGCCGACCGACTCGGCCACCGTGATCTGCACGCTCTTGATGTAGGGGCTGCGCCAGAGCGGCTCGAAGATGGTGTTGCCGAAGCGCAGCACCATCAGGTTCTGCACCGTCTCCTTGCCCAGGTAGTGGTCGATTCGGAAGGTCTGCGCCTCGCTGAAGTAGCGGCCCACCTCGTCGTTGATGGCGCGCGCCGAGGCCAGGTCGTGGCCCAGCGGCTTTTCCAGCACCACGCGCGAGCGAGCGTCGATCAGGCCCGCGCCGTGCAGGTGGGCGCAGATGCCGGTGAACAGCGTGGGCGCGGTGGCCAGGTAGTACACGCGGTCCGAACCCGGCTGCAGGGCGCTGGCCAGGCCCGCGAAGTCGGCGGCCTGCGTGGCGTCCAGGCACACATAGCCCAGGCGCGCCACGAAGCCCTGCCACGCGGTTTCGTCGAGCGCGGCCGGGTCGATGAAGCCGCGCACCTTGTCGTGGATGAAGGCGTTGAACGCGCGGCGGTCCCAGGTCTGGCGGCCCAGCGCGTGGATGCGCGTGGCCTCGGGCAGGTTGTGGTGCAGGTGCGCCATGTAGAGCGCGGGCAGCAGCTTGCGCACCGAGAGGTCGCCCACGCCGCCGAAGATCACCAGATCGAGCGGGCCGGCAGGGGCGGAGGCGGGGGTAGGAATGGCCATGTCTCTAATTTAGTTACTGAAAAATTTGGATTTTATTGTAATCAAGTTACAAACCGGGTTCTTTCTGCGGGCCGGTGTGGCGCGATGCCCTCACCTTAACCCGATGCCTTGCGCGATGCACGCGGAAAACGCGCTCAGAGGGAACGCACCCGCGGTGGCGCGCTGGCCAGCCGCGCGGCCACCTGGGCCAGGCTTGGAGGCGCGCAGCCAGTCTGCATCACGCACAGGCTGGCGCTGGCCACCGCGTGGGCCAGCAGCTGCCGCGCGTCGTCGTCGCCGAGCTGCAGCTCGTCGGCGCGCGTGGCCTGCTGCAGCGCGGGGCGCTGCAGCAGCGCGACCAGCAGGCCGGCCAGGAAACAGTCGCCCGCGCCCACCGTGTCGGCCACGGGCACCGGCGTGGTTTCGGTGGCGTGCCAGGCGCGGCCGTCGGGGTGCAGCAGCATGGCGCCCTGCGCGCCCAGCGTGAGCGCGAGCCCTGTGGCCGGCGTGCGCGCCAGCAGCGCGCGCGCGCTGGCCAGCGCGTCGGCGCCGTCCAGGCCCAGCGTCGCCAGGTCGTCGTCGCTCACCTTGATCAGGTGGGCCTGCTGCAGCGCGGCCATCACGCTGGCCTGGTAGGCCGCCATGTCGGGCACGATGGCCGGGCGCAGGTTGGCGTCCACCACCACCAGGCGGCCGGCGGCGCGCTGGGCACGCAGCCAGGGCAGGTAGCGCGGGCCGTCGTCGGCCACCAGCGCAAGGCAGCCGGTGGCGACCACCCGCAGCGTGGGCACGGCGCTGCAGGCGGCGTTCAGGCCCGCCGCGTCCACCTGCCGGTCGGCCACGCCGTCGCGGTAGAAGCTGTAGCTGGCCTTGCCCTGCGCGTCGAGCCCGACCACCGCGAGCGAGGTGGGCTGGGACACCGGCGTCGGCCGGGCCAGCGCCACGCCGGCGTGCGCGACACCCTCGGCAAGCAGGCGGCCGAAGCGGTCGGACGACAGCGGGTTGAGGTAGAGCGTGCCCACGCCCTGAAGGCCGAGCGCGCGCGTGAGGTTGTAGACCGCGCCACCGGCGCAGGGGCGCAGCCGGCCGTCGGCGTCTTCGATGAGGTCGATCAGGGCCTCGCCGGCGGTGGCAACCTGGAGCGGTTGGGGAGGCTTAGGGAAAACCATAATTAAATCCACTTGATTTATTAACCTGCCTCGAAATATAGTTCAAGCACCGCGCGGCGTCCTTCGTGAAAACCCCAAGAGGCCCGCGTTGTGCCCAGAGGCCCGCCTTCCCCACACGCCCACCAGGAGACACACCTTGAACATCTTCGCCCCCACCCTCGTTGCGTCCGCGCTGACCCTCGCCGCCGGTGTTGCCACCGCCCAGCCCGTGATCGGCCTGATCACCAAGACCGAGTCCAACCCCTTCTTCGTGAAGATGAAGGAGGGCGCCGAAGCCGAAGCGAAGAAGCTCGGCGCCAAACTGCTGTCGGCCTCGGGCAAGACCGACGGCGACAACGCCGGCCAGGTGACGGCGATGGAGAACATGATCGCCGCCGGCGCCAAAACCATCCTGCTCACGCCCAGCGATGCCAAGGCCATCCTCCCCGCCGTCAAGCGCGCGCAGGCCCAGGGCGTGATGGTGATCGCGCTGGACAGCCCGACCGAACCGGCCGGCGCGGTCGACGGACTGTTCGCCACCGACAACTACAAGGCCGGCGTGCTGATCGGCCAGTACGCCAGGGCCGCGCTGGGCGGCAAGGCGCCGGTGATCGCGATGCTCGACCTGTTCCCCGGCCACCCGGTGGGCGCGCAGCGGCACAACGGCTTCCTGCAGGGCTACGGTCTGAAGTCGCTCGATGCCAAAAGCAACGACCTGGCCAGGCCGGCCGAGGTGGTGTGCATGGCCGACAGCTTCGGCGACGCCGCCAAGGGCCAGACCGGTATGGAGAATTGCCTGCAGAAGAACCCGGGCATCAACGTGGTCTACACCATCAACGAACCCGCCGCCGCCGGTGCCTACAAGGCGCTCAAGGCCGCCGGCAAGGATAGGGACGTGCTCATCGTCTCGGTCGACGGCGGTTGCGCCGGCATCAAGGACGTGGGCGCCGGCGTGATCGCCGCGACCTCGCAGCAGTACCCGCTGCGCATGGCCGCCATGGGCGTGGCCGCTGGTGTGGAATACGCCAAGACCGGCAAGAAGGTCAGCGGCTACACCGACACCGGCGTGACCCTGATCGCGGCCAGACCCGTGGCCGGCGTGGACAGCAAGGACGTGAAGACCGGCATGGACCTGTGCTGGGGCAACAAGTGATGGCAGGGGCCCGGACATGACAGCCAAACTACCCCCCATGGGCACGCTCGGGCCCTTCATCGCGCTGCTGCTGGCCTGCGCCTTTTTTGCCACGCAGAGCGACCGCTTCCTCACGCTGCAGAATTTCTCGCTGATCCTGCAGCAGGTGATGGTGGTCGGCACCATCGCCATCGGCCAGACCCTGATCATCCTGACCGCGGGCATCGACCTGTCGTGCGGAATGATCATGGCGCTGGGCAGCATCGTGATGACCAAGATGGCGGCCGACTTCGGCCTCTCCGCGCCGGTGGCCATTGCCCTGGGCATAGCCGCGACCGCGCTGTTCGGCCTGGTCAACGGCCTGCTGGTGACCAAGGCCAAGCTGCCGCCCTTCATCGTCACGCTGGGCACGCTGAACATCGCCTTCGCCATCACCCAGCTCTACAGCGGCTCGCAGACCATTACCGACATCCCCGAGGGCATGAACTGGCTGGGCCAGTCGTTCCGCGTCGGCGGCACCAACGTGCTCTATGGCGTGGTGCTCATGCTCGCGCTCTACCTCGTCACCTGGTTCGCGCTGCGCGAAACCGCGCCGGGGCGCCACATCTACGCGGTGGGCAACAGCCCCGAGGCCACGCGCCTGACCGGCATCTCGACCGACAAGGTGCTGCTGGGCGTGTACGTGGCGGCCGGCGTGTTCTACGGCATCGCGTCCATGCTGAGCGTGGCGCGCATCGGCGCGGGCGACCCCAACGCCGGGCAGACCGAAAACCTCGACGCCATCACCGCGGTGGTGCTGGGCGGCACCAGCCTGTTCGGCGGGCGCGGCATCCTGCTCGGCACGCTGGTGGGCGCGCTCATCGTGGGCGTGTTCCGCAACGGCCTCACACTCATGGGCGTGTCCTCCGTCTATCAAATCCTCGTCACCGGCATCCTGGTCATCCTCGCCGTCGCGACCGACCAGATGTCTCGCAAGGGAGTCCGCTGATGAACCCGAACACCCCGCCCCTCGTGATCCAGGCCCGGGGCCTGGTCAAGCGCTACGGCCAGGTCACCGCGCTTGACGGCGCCGACTTCGAGCTGCGCGCCGGCGAGATCCTGGCCGTGATCGGCGACAACGGCGCCGGCAAGTCCTCGCTGATCAAGGCGCTCTCGGGCGCGACCATTCCCGACGAGGGCCAGATCTTCCTCGACGGTCAGCCCATCCATTTCAAGAGCCCGATCGACGCGCGCCGCGCCGGCATCGAGACCGTCTACCAGGACCTCGCGGTGGCGCCCGCGATGACCATTGCCGAGAACCTGTTCCTCGGCCGCGAGATCCTGCGCGCCGGTTTCCTCGGCCGCTTCCTGCGCATGATCGACAAGAAGCAGATGCTGGCCGAGAGCATCGCGCGCATGAACGACCTCAAGGTCGGCATCCGCTCGATGACGCAGGCGGTGGAGACGCTCTCGGGCGGGCAGCGCCAGTGCGTGGCGGTGGCGCGCGCCGCCGCCTTCGCGCAGCACGTGGTGATCATGGACGAACCCACCGCCGCGCTCGGCGTGAAGGAGGGCAACATGGTGCTCGAACTCATCCGCCGCGTGCGCGACAAGGGCCTGCCGGTGATCCTGATCAGCCACAACATGCCGCACGTGTTCGAGATCGCCGACCGCATCCACATCGCGCGCCTGGGCAAGCGCGCCGCCGTGGTCAACCCCAAGGTGATCAGCATGAGCGACACCGTGGCCGTGATGACGGGCGCGAAATCCGCCGCCGAGCTGCCTGCGGAGGCACTGGCCTGATATGTCCGACGAGATCGATACCGCCGCCGACGAGCAACCGCGCCTGCGCCCGCGCGGCTCCAACCAGATGGGCATGCGCCAGTTCAACGAGCGCGTGGTGCTGCAGGCGCTGCGTGTGCACGGCAGCCTGGCCAAGGCCGACATCGCGCGCCTCACCGGCCTGACCGCGCAGACCATCGGCCTGATCACCGCCCGGCTCGACGAGGACCAGCTGCTGCGCCGCGAGGCGCCGGTGCGCGGGCGCGTGGGTCAGCCTTCGGTGCCGCTGGGCCTGCACCCCGACGGTGCGTTCGCGGTCGGCATCAAGATCGGGCGGCGCAGCGCCGACTGGCTGCTGGTGGACTTCACCGGCCAGGTGCGCGAGCGCCTGACGCTGGACTACGACTTTCCCGACATCCCGGTGCTGCTGCCGGCGATCAAGTCCAACCTGAACCGCCTGCTGCGCAAGCTCGGACCCTTGCAGGACCGCGTGGTGGGCGTGGGCGTGGCCGCGCCGTTCCAGCTCGGTGGCTGGCACCGCATGCTGGGATTGACGGGCGAACAGGCGCAGGCCTGGAACGACATCGACCTGGCGGCCGAGGTGCAGCGTCTCACCGAGTTGCCGGTGAGCTTTGCCAAGGACACCTCGGCCGCCTGCGTGGCCGAGCTGCTGCAGGGGCGCGGGCGCGACCTGCGCAGCTTTCTGTACCTGTTCATGGACACTTTCGTGGGCGGTGGGCTGGTGCTCCATTCGCACCTGCACCGCGGCATCCACGGCAACGCGGGCGCGGTGGCCTCGCTGCCGCTGCAGGTCGCGCAGGCCGGTGGCGCGCTGCCGCCGCAGCTCATCAGCCAGGCCTCGCTGTGGGACCTGGAGCAGCGCTACCGCGAACACGGCCTGGACGCCATGGCCGCCTACGACGCGCGCGCGCTGCAGCCGCCCTGGCTGCCGCACAGCCGCGAGTGGATCGCGCTGGCCGCGCGCGCGCTGGCCCAGTGCGTGGTGTCGGGCACCGCTTTCCTGGATGTGGAGGCGGTGGTGATGGACGGCGCGATCGCGCCCGATCTGCTGCGCGCGCTGTGCGAGCAGACCCGCTCGTCCCTGGACGCCTACGACTGGGAAGGCCTGCACCGGCCCCGGCTGGAACTCGGCGGCATCGGCTCCGACGCGCGCGCGCTGGGCGGCGCGCTGCTGCCGCTGCACGCGTGTTTCGCGCCCGACCACGACACCTTCCTCAAGGGCTGAAGCGCGCTGTCACTGCGCCGCCCGCAGGCCGCCGGCGGTGAGGTGCAGCACGCGCTGCGCGCGCGCCGCGGCGGCCTGCGAGTGCGTGACCAGCACCAGCGCGGCGCCACTGTCCTGCGCCTGGTTCTGCAGCACCGCCATCACCTGCGCGGCGGTGGAGGGGTCGAGGTTGCCGGTGGGTTCGTCGGCGAGCAGCAGGCCGGGGCGGTGCACCAGCGCGCGCGCGATCGCCACGCGCTGCAGCTGCCCGCCCGAGAGCTCGGCTGGCAGCCGCGCGCCGAGGCTGCCCAGGCCCACGGCGTCCAGCATCTGCTGCACGCGCGCCGCATCGGGCCGGCCCAGCAGCAGCAGGGGCAGGCCCACGTTCTGCGCCACGTCCAGGTGAGGCAGCACGTGGAAGGCCTGGAACACGAAGCCCAGGTGCGCGCGCCGCCAGTGCGCGCGCTGCGTGTCGTTGAGTGTGCCGAGGTCCACACCGTTGTGGGTGATCGTGCCTTCGCTCCAGTCGTCGAGCGCGGCCAGGCAGTTGAGCAGGCTGGACTTGCCCACGCCCGACTCGCCCACGATGGCGACGAATTCGCCGGGCGCCACCGTCAGGCTCACGCCGCTGAACACCGGGGTGTCGCCATAGCGTTTGCCCAAACCTGCCACGACCAGGCTCATGCCGGCGCCCCCAGCCGTTCCTCGACCGCGCGCAGCACCTGCGCGAGCGCGTCGGGCGCGTCGCAGGCGATCACGCGGCGCTGCGGCATCGAGCGCAGCCAGGTGAGCTGGCGCTTGCCGAGCTGGCGCGTGGCGGCGGTGCCGAGCACGCGCAGCTCGCCGAGCTGTTCGGGCGTGAGCGCGTCGCCGTGCGCGGCGAGCAGGTCCCAGGCCTGGCGGTAGCCCACGCAGCGCATCGAGGGCAGTTCGGTCGAGAGGTCGCCGCGCGCGCGCAGGGCGCGCACCTCGTCGAGGAAGCCGGTGTCCAGCATCGCGTCGAAGCGCTGCGCGATGCGCGCGTGCAGCCAGGCGCGGTCCTGGGGTTCCAGCGAGATCAGGTGCTCGGGCGCGAGCGGGCTCGCGGGGTTGTGCGTGCGCCCGGTCTGGAAGCTGGAGATCGGCTGGCCCGATACCTCGTGCACCTCGAGCGCGCGCTGGATGCGCTGCGAGTCGTTGGGCGGCAGGCGCGCGGCGGTCACCGGGTCCACGCGCGCGAGCTCGGCGTGCAGCGCGGGCCAGCCGATCGCCTTCGCACGCGCCTCGATGCGTTCTCGCACAGCGGCATCGGCCTGCGGCATGTCGTCCAGGCCGACCAGCAGCGCCTTGAAATACAGCATGGTGCCGCCCACCAGCAGCGCGGTGCGCCCGCGCGCGGCGATCTCGTTCACCAGGCGCGTGCTGTCGCGCACGAAGTCGGCCGCGCTGTAGCTCTGCAGCGGGTCGAGGATGTCGATCAGGTGGTGCGGCACCTGTGCCCGCTCGGCGGCACTGGGTTTGGCGCTGCCGATGTCCATGCCGCGGTAGACCAGGGCCGAGTCGACGCTGACGATCTCCACCGGCCAGCGCTGCGCGATGGCCATCGAGGCCGCGCTCTTGCCGCTGGCCGTGGGGCCGGCGAGGGCGATGCAGCGGGTTGCCTGTGCCATGCGCATGGGCTCAGCGGGTGCCCGTGGCCGCCACGCGTTGCGGCGCACCCTGTGGCTCGCCGTGGCGCTGCACCAGCGTCCAGGCGGTGGCCGCGATCAGCACGCTCCAGAACCACAGACCGTTGGTCAGCGGCAGCACCGAGCCCCGGCCTTCGCCGATGCCGGCCAGGCTCACGCCGAGCCAGCCGCCCATGGCGAAGGCGGCCGCCATCGACAGAAAACCGCTGAGCGCGGAGGCCGCGCCCGCCGCTTGCGGAAACGGGCCGACCGCGCCGCTCTGCCCGCAGGGCTGGTGCACGCCGTGCGCGAGCATGAACAGCCAGAACGGCAGCATGATGGCCCAGGTGTTCTGCACACCCAGCAGGCCGAGCACGCCCATGGTGGTACCCGCGGTGAGCGTCATGCCACCGGCGATGGCGACCGTGCGCCGCAGGCCCACGCGTGGCAGCAGGTGGCGGCACAGGAAGGTGCCGAGGATGTAGGTCAGCGACATGCTGAACATCAGCAGGCCGTAGCCGGTAGTGGACACGCCCAGCACGCGGATGAACACGAAGGACGAGGCGGCGAGGAAAGTGAACAGGCCGCCGTAGGACGCGGTGGAGAGCAGCGCGAAGGCCCAGAAGGTGGGGTGGCGCGCGATCTGCACCCAGTTGGCCAGCAGGGTGCGAGGCTCCAGGGCTTTCGGATTCTTCTGCGCCAGTGTCTCTTCAAAGCGCCAGGCCACCACCGCCAGCGCGATGGCGCCGAACACCGCGAGCGACATCAGCGAGACGCGCCAGCCGAACAGGTCCGACAGCAGGCCGCCCACCGGCGAGGCGGTGCAGGCGATCAGGCCCAGGCCGGTGAGGCCCTTGGACATGACGCGCGCGCCTTCGCTGGGCGCGTACAGGTCGCGCACGATGGCGCGCGCGCACATCACGCCCGCGCCCATGGCCACGCCCTGTATGGCGCGCCAGACGATGAGCTGCTCCATCGACGGCGCGAAGGTGCTGCCCACCGAGGCCGCGACGAAGGCCGTCATGCCCACCAGCAGCACGGGGCGGCGACCGAAGCGGTCCGACAGCGGGCCCCAGACCAGTTGCGACAGGCCGAAGCACAGCAGCAGCGCGGTGAGCGTGAGCTGGGCCTGCGGCATGGCTGCGCCAAAGCCGGCGGTGAGCGCGGGCAGGGCGGGCAGGTAGAGGTCGGTCGCGATGGGCTGCAGGCCCAGCAGCAGCGAGAGCACCAGCACGATCAGGCCGGGCGACATGGCGGAAGAAGCAGGCGTGGCGGGCATCCGGTCGAGGGTAGCAGAACACCCCCGGTGGCATCGGCGCGCGCCGACGCGGGCCCGCTTACTTCTCGACCACGTTGACGCCGCCGTGGCGGTGGCCGAACAGGCTGGCGAGCGCGGTGCGGTACTGCGCCTGGCCGACCGAATTGGTGTTGTGGTGCGAGCCGCCCTCGACCAGCACGAAGGCCTTGCGCCCGGTGGCGGCCTCGTATAGCTTGCGGCCGAGTTCGGGCTGGATCAGGCGGTCGTCACCGCCGTGCACCACCAGCAGCGGCGAGCCGATGTCGGGCACGCGCTTGACCGCCTCGAAGCGCTGGGTGATCAGCAGCGAGACCGGCAGCCAGCCCCACTTGAAGGTGCTCACCACGTCGGCGATGGAGGTGAAGGTACCCTCGACCACGGTGCCCGCCTCGTCCTTCACCTGCGCCGCGAGCTCGATCGCGATGGCGCCGCCGAGCGAGTGGCCGAAGATGTAGCGCGGGCGCCCGGGGTACTTCGCGCCCAGCCAGTCCCAGGCGGCGCGCGCGTCCTCGTAGGCCATGGTTTCGGAGGGCAGCTCGTTGGTGCTCTTGCCGAAGCCGCGGTAGTCGATGGCCAGCACCGAGAAGCCCAGCTCCTGCATGCGCCTGGCCCGAAAGGCCGAGCCGGTCACGTTGAAGCGCGCGCCGTGCAGATAGAGCAACACCGGCGCATCCGCGCGGCGCTCGAAGTCCTCGTGCGGTGCCCAGAGCCCGTGCAGCTTGACGGGTTTGTCGGTGACCTGGGACGTGAAGTCGATCCACACGTCTTCCATGCTCTCTGCCGCGTAGGTGCCACCGGCCCAGCTGCGGTCCGAGGGCTGGAAGATCCACGCGCGCTGCTTCTCGTCGAGCGTGGCACAGCCGGCCAGCAGGGCCAGCGCGGCGAGCATAAGGGCGATGAGGCGTTTCATGACAGGGATGGAGCGGCTCGCTGGGCAAAAAGTTCAGACGTCGCTGCGCGCACGTTCCGTGCCAGCGGGTCGGCCCATCATGGCGGGCGGCGGGATTTTTCGCCGAATTCCCGACCAAAGGCTGCGGACGGGCCCGCTCAGCGACCGCGCAGGAACAGCGCGTCGAGTTCTTTCATGCCGACCTGGCGCCAGGTGGGGCGGCCGTGGTTGCACTGGTCGGAGCGCTCGGTGACTTCCATCTGGCGCAGCAGCGCGTTCATCTCGTCGAGCGTGAGGCGCCGGTTGGCGCGCACCGCGCCGTGGCAGGCCATGGTGGCCAGCAGCTCGTTGCGCGCGCGCTGCACCACGGTGCTCGCGTCGTGCTGGCCCAGCTCGGCGAGCACGCTGCGCGCGAGTTCAACCGGGTCGCCCTGCGCGAGCGTGGTCGGCACGGCGCGCACCGCCAGCGTGCGCGGCGAGAGCGCGGTGACCTCCAGGCCCAGCGTGGCCAGCACCCCGGCACAGGTCTCGGCGGTGGCCACCTCGTCGGGCGTGGCGGCGAAGGTGGCCGGGATCAGCAGCGGCTGGCTGGCCACCTGCTGGTCGTCGAGCTGCTGCTTGAGCCGCTCGTAGACGATGCGCTCGTGCGCGGCGTGCATGTCCACCACCACCAGGCCGTGGGCGTTCTCGGCCAGGATGTAGGCGCCCTGCAGTTGCGCGATGGCGCGGCCGAGCGGCCAGTCGCCTTCGGGCAGTGGTTGTGGGTGGGTGAGGGCTTGGACAGGCTCAGCCCGAACGGTGTTGGGTGGATAAGCCGCGATGGCGTTGTCTGAGGGGTTGGCGAAAGCATCCGTTCGGGCTGAGCCTGTCGAAGCCCCTGCAGACCCATGACCCCACAAGGCCCCCACATCACTCACCCGGTGCCCGACCTCCGGCTCACGCGGCGCAAACGAAAACGGTGCCTGCCGCGCCGGCGGCGCCCATGCGGTGGCCGGCTGCGTGCTCACCGGCTCAGCCGTTGCCCCACCCGAGCGCGGCACCGCCAGCGCGGCTTCCACCGCGTGGTGCACGCCCTGGTGCACTTCGCGGCTGTCGCGAAAGCGCACCTCGATCTTGGTCGGGTGCACGTTCACGTCCACCCGCGCCGGGTCGAGCGAGACGAACAGCGCGTACACCGGCTGGCGGTGGCCGTGCAGCACATCCTCATAGGCGCTGCGCGCGGCGTGGGTGATGACCTTGTCGCGCACGTAGCGGCCGTTCACATAGGCGAACTGCCAGTCGGCGCGCGAGCGCGCGGCGTCAGGCACGCCGGCGAAGCCCCACACGCGCAGGCGCTGCGGGCCGTCGTCCGGGGCGTCCACCGGCCAGTCCAGCGCCACCGCCTGCTGCACGAACTCTTCGCCCAGCACGTCGGCCAGGCGCTGGCGCAGCGCGTCCATGCCGCCACCGACCACCGCGCGCCACTGCGCGACCAGTTTGCCGTCGTGCCAGATCGCAAAGCCCACGTCGGGCCGCGCCAGCGCATGGCGGCGCACGGCCTCGATGCAGTGGGCGAGTTCGGTCGCGTCGGTCTTGAGAAACTTGCGCCGCGCGGGCGTTGCGAAGAAGAGTTCGCGCACCTCCACCGTGGTGCCGGGCGCGCGTGCCGTGGGTTGCAGCTCGCCGCTGCGGCCGTCGAGCAGCCAGCCGTGGGGCTCGTCGGGCGTGTCCACGCGCGTGAGCAGCGAGACCTCCGCGATCGAGCAGATGGCGGCCAGCGCCTCGCCCCGAAAACCCATGGTGCCCACCGACTCCAGGTCCGACAGGCTGGCGATCTTGCTGGTGGCGTGCCGTTTCAGGGCGTTCGGCAACTCGCCGCGCAGGATGCCGCAGCCGTTGTCCTCCACGCCGATCAGCCGCACGCCGCCGGCCTGCAGCCGCACCGTGATCTGCGTGGCGCCGGCGTCCAGCGCGTTGTCCACCAACTCGCGCACCACCGAGGCCGGCCGCTCGACCACCTCGCCCGCGGCGATCTGGCTGATCAGCTCGTCGGGCAGTTCGCGGATGGGGCGGCGGGGGGGCTGGAGGGTGCTGGGTGGGGTTGTCACGAACAAATTGTAGGGCGCAGGGATAATGCCCCTCCATGGAATTCATCGCCTTCCTCATCGACTTCATCCTGCACGTGGACCAGCACCTGCAGACCTTCGTGCAGAACTACGGCGCCTGGGTCTATGCCCTGCTGTTCCTGATCATCTTCACCGAGACCGGTGTGGTGGTCATGCCCTTCCTGCCGGGCGACTCGCTGCTGTTCGTGGTGGGCACGCTGTGCGGCGCTGGCCTGATGAGCCTGCCGCTGGCCATGGGCCTGCTGGTGCTGGCCGCGGTGCTCGGCGACCAGGTGAACTATTCGATCGGCCGCTACTTCGGCCCCAAGGTGTTCCAGTGGGAGAACTCGAAGCTGTTCAACCGCAACGCCTTCAACCAGGCGCATGCGTTCTACGAGCGCTATGGCGGCATCACCATCATCCTCGCGCGCTTCATGCCCTTCATCCGCACCTTCGCGCCCTTCGTGGCCGGGGTGGCCGAGATGACGCGCACCAAGTTCACCGCCTACAACGTGGTGGGCGCGCTGATCTGGGTGGTGGGCCTCACCGCCGCGGGCTACTGGTTCGGCAACCTGCCCTGGGTGCAGCAGAACCTGAGCAAGATCATCTGGGCCATGATCATCATCCCCGGCCTGATCGCCCTCTACGGGGGCTGGAAGGCCAGCCGCGAGGCCAAGCGCAACCCCGCCTGAGCCCGCGCACGGCGGCGCTCATCATGAGCGCGCCGGTGCGCCCTGGTCGTCGGCGTGCAGATCGATCACCAGCTTGCGCAGCCACTGGCTGGCCGGGTCCTTGTGGTACTTCGCGTGCCAGAACACGTTGATGGCGATCCTCGGCAGGTCCACCGGGTGCGGCAGCTGCTTCAGGCCGAAGGGCTGCACCATGCGCTCGGCCAGGCGCTCGGGCACGGTGGCGATCAGGTCGGTGGACTGCAGGATGTGACCAATGGCCACGAAGTGCGGCACTTTCAGCTTCACGCGGCGCTGCGGTGAGTGGTTGTCGAGAATCTCGTCCACCTGCCCATGCCCGGTGCCGGCCGAGACCACGGCCACATGTTCGGCGGCAAAAAAATCGGCCGCCTTCATGCGTTTCAGATCGAGCGGGTGCCCCTGCCGGAACAGGCACACGTAGCGCTGCTCGAACAGGCGCCGCTGAAAGAAGCCGGCCTTGAGCTGCGGCAGCAGGCCAATGGCCAGATCGACCTGGCCGGCTTCCATCGCGTCGCGCAGGTGCAGCGAGGTGTTGCGCACCGTGCTGATGGTCACCGCGGGCGCCAGTTGCTGGATGCGCTGCATCAGCAGCGGCAGGAAATAGATCTCGCCGATGTCGGTCATGCCCACGGTGAAGCTGCGCTGGCTGGTGGCCGGATCGAAAGAGCTGCGCGCGTTCACGGCGCTGTGGATCATGCCCAGCGCATAACCGATCGATTCGGCCAGCTGCTCGGCATAGGGGGTGGGCTGCATGCCGTGGGCGGTGCGCAGAAACAGCTCGTCGTCGAACAGCTTGCGCAGCCGCGCCAGCGCGTTGCTCACCGCGGGTTGCCCCAGGCCCAGGTTCTCGGCCACCCGGGAGACCTTGCGTTCGGTCAGCAACTGGTTGAACACGACGAGCAGGTTCAGGTCGATCTCTTCGAGCTTCATGGGGAGCCTCGTGCGGAGGGTTCTTTGATATTGATGTGAATGATAGTGTCAATCGATTTCATTGCATTGACTGATTTTCATGCGACCGTGATCATGGCCTCCGTTCCCACGAAAAGACCCGAGGCACACCCCGATGGACATTCAAGTACGCCCGCTGCAGCGCACGCTGCGTGTCGACGCGGGCGCGAACCTGCTGGAAGCGCTGCGCGCCCACGACATCCCGGTGTCGTACAGCTGCCTGGCGGGCCGCTGCGGCACCTGCCGCTGCAAGGTGACTTCGGGGCATGTGCTGGAATCGGGGCGCGAACAGCGGCCACCGCAGGCGCTGGAAGACGCGACCAGCGTGCTCGCCTGCCAGACCTTCCTCACCGAACCCTGCACGGTCGAGATTCCCGAACCCGACGAGGTGGTGGTGCACCCCGCGCGCATCATCAAGGCCACCGTGGTCGCGATCGAGTCGCCCACGCACGACATCCAGCGCCTGCGGCGCAAGCCCGCCAAGCCGCTGGAGTTTTCGCCGGGGCAGTATGTGCAGCTGCAGTTCACGCCCGACCACATCCGCCCCTATTCCATGGCCGGCCTGTGCACCGATGGCGAGCTCGAGTTCCATGTGCGGCGCGTGCCCGACGGCCGCGTGACGGGCTACATCGAGCGCGAACTCAAGGTGGGCGATGCGGTGCGCGTGACCGGCCCGCTGGGCTCGGCCTACCTGCGCCGCAAACACACCGGGCCCATGCTCTGCGTGGCCGGCGGCACCGGCCTGGCGCCCATCCTGTCCATCGTGCGCGGCGTGGTCGCATCGGGCATGCACAACCCCATCCACCTCTACTTCGGTGTGCGTTCGGAACGCGACGTGTACGGGCTGGACTGGCTGGCCGAACTGCAGCAGCGGTATCCCAGGCTGCAGGTGCACACGGTGATTGCCTCGGGCCGCGCGCCGGGCTGCCGCACCGGGCTGGTCACCGACGCGATCGAGCAGGACTGGCCCGACCTGCAAGGCTTTCGCGCCTACCTCTGCGGCGCGCCACCCATGGTGGAGGCCGCGTCGCGGCTTGTTCAGCGCATGGGCGTGTTGCCCGAGCAGATTTACGCCGACGCGTTCTACGCCAGCGGTACCTAGAAGCTTTCAGAAGGAGACCACACCCATGAGCACATCACCCGCCGCCGAAAGCACGTTCCCGCAGCGCATCCACTGGGAATCCGAAGGCACGAGCCGCATTCCCTTCATGGCCTACACCGACGCCGCACAACACAGGAAAGAGCTCGAGCGCTTCTTCTACACGAAGCACTGGAACTACGTCGGCCTGGAGGCCGAGGTACCGAACGCGGGCGACTACAAGCGCACGGTGGTGGGGGAGCGCTCGGTCATCATGGTGCGCGATGCCGAGGGTGGCATCAGCGTGGTGGAGAACGTGTGCGCCCACCGCGGCATGCAGTTCTGCCGCGAGCGGCACGGCAACAAGAAGGAGTTCGTCTGCCCGTACCACCAGTGGAGCTACACGCTCAAGGGCGACCTCCAGGGTGTGCCGTTTCGCCGCGGCGTGAAGCAGGACGGCAAGGTCAATGGCGGCATGCCGGCCGATTTCAAGACCAGCGACCACGGCCTGAACCAGCTCAAGGTGGCCACGCGCGGCGGCGTGGTGTTTGCCAGCTTCGACCACGGCATCGAGTCGCTGGAGGAATTCCTCGGCCCGACCATCCTGGGCTACTTCGACCGGCTGTTCAACGGCCGCAAGCTCACCATCCTGGGCTACAACCGCCAGCGCATTCCGGGCAACTGGAAGCTGATGCAGGAGAACATCAAGGACCCCTACCACCCGGGCCTGCTGCACACCTGGTTCGTCACCTTCGGCCTCTGGCGCGCGGACAACAAGAGCGAACTGAAGATGGACGCCCGGCATCGCCACGCGGCCATGATCTCCACGCGCGGCCAGTCGGGCAAGGCCGAGCAGGTGACCCAGGTCTCCAGTTTCAAGGAGAGCATGCAGTTGCACGACCCGCGTTTCCTGGACATCGTGCCCGAGCCCTGGTGGGACGGCCCGACGGCGGTGATGATGACGCTCTTCCCCAGCGTCATCCTGCAGCAGCAGGTCAACAGCGTGTCGACGCGCCACATCCAGCCCGACGGCCATGGCGCGTTCGATTTCGTCTGGACGCACTTCGGTTATGAAGACGACAGCGCCGAGATGACCCAGCGCCGCCTGCGGCAGGCCAACCTGTTCGGCCCGGCGGGATTCGTCTCGGCGGACGACGGCGAGGTGATCGAGTTCTCGCAGCAAGGCTTCGAGCAGAAGCCTTACCACCGCGCCCTGGCCGAGCTGGGCGGGCGCGAGGTCGGCGACACCGATCACATGGTCACCGAGACCCTGATCCGCGGCATGTACCAGTACTGGCGCGAAGTGATGGAGGACCTGGCATGAGCGCCGCGCCGGGCCGTTCCCAAGCAAGCTCGCACCGCAGCCCGCAGGGCGAAGGTACTCCAGTGAGCACCGCACCGGCCATCCGCTTCGAGGACCACCTGGCGATCTCGCGGCTGTACGCCGACTATGCCCAGGCGGTCGACTCCGGCGACTGGGACCTCTGGCCCGAGTTCTTCATCGACGATTGCGTCTACAAACTGATCCCGCGCGAGAACCACGAGCGCGGCTTCCCGCTGGCCACGCTGTCGTTCGAGAGCAAGGGCATGCTCAAGGACCGCGCCTACGGGATCAAGGAGACGCTGTTCCACGACCCGTACTACCAGCGCCACGTGGTGGGCGCCCCGCTGGTGCACAAGGCCGAAGCCGACCGCTTCGAGGTGGAGGCCAACTACGCGGTCTTTCGCACCAAGCTCTCGCGCGAGTCCACCGTGTTCAACGTCGGTCGCTACATCGACGTGATCGTGCGCACCCCCGAGGGGCTGAA
This sequence comes from Comamonadaceae bacterium, assembly GCA_003599455.1. GTDB lineage: Bacteria > Pseudomonadota > Gammaproteobacteria > Burkholderiales > Burkholderiaceae_C > Hydrogenophaga. Next base: position 11,298 of record QZKF01000003.1, on the reverse strand, counting down.
GTTCGCGTCGCGCCTGTGCGTGTACGACAGCGAAATGATCCCGAATTCCATCATCTACCCGATCTGACACACACCATGAACAACGACACCGGATGGATCGACGCCAGCGATGAAGCCGACGTGCCCGACGACGACGTGATCGGGGTGCAGGTCGCCGGCCACGACATTGCGCTCTACAAGGTGGACGGCAGCGTGTTCGCCACCGACAACACCTGCACCCACGGCCAGGCGCGCCTGTGCGATGGCTTTCTGGAGGGGCATGAGATCGAGTGCCCGTTGCACCAGGGCCGGTTCGACATTCGCGACGGCAGCGCCACCTGCGCGCCAGTGACCGAGGCCATTCGCTGCCACCCGGTGCGCATCGAGGGTGGGCGGGTGTTGCTGCGACTGCAAGGCTGAGACTGCCCGCGCCGTTTGCGGAGCCCCGGGGGCCTCGGCGGCGCTGGGCGACCCGCATGTCAGCCCATGGACGCCGCCCAGTGGCGCACTCCCCCTCGCGCGGACTGGCTGTTTGCCCGGCGTCTGCTGTATCTCACCTGTTCAGATTGAGGGGCCGCTTCTTGCTCATTTCACTGGGCGATGTGCCGCCGGCACAGGTCACTGAGGTAGAGATCATGGCGCCGAACGCAGGGCATTTCCAGAACGGCAAGAAGCGGCAGATCATGGCTCGCACGTGTTGCCTTCAGGTAAGCGTCCGGAACTGCCGGAGACGGCACGGTTGTAGGCAAGGTATTGCTTGGCGCGTTGCTTTGTGTTGGCGGTAAGGGCAACGATTTTGCCGCTGAGGTCGTAGCCCTGTTGATAGTCGGGCATGAACGATAGTCGCAGGCATTTCACACTAGCCATTGACAAATTGCCGAGCCTGTCCAGTTCAGACTTGTCGGTTAGATCAGCCAATAGTTCCGCTTGGCGCACACGAGCAGATTGGCGCGCCGCGTTCTTCTGCGCGTCGGAGAAGGGCTGGGCGGCAATCCAGACGTCTATATCGTCGCGGATACCGTTGTTGTCCGCGTCTATTCCCTTGATGTCTCTGGAGCGGTCCAGCTTTGGTAGTTGACCGCTGTCTTCCAATGCCTTGATCTGCTCGGCTAGCGTGGTCCCTTGCAATCCCGAATTGTTGGGTGATGTGCCACCACCGCAGGCGGATAGCCAGCCGGTGAGTGCCAGCGGAAATAGAACAAAGAGGGAGTGTCGTTTCATGGTGCTCTCCTGGATTCAGTCGACTAGGGCGTCCAGTGACTGGACGATCAGGCTTCGGGTGCGCGCGTAGGCTGAACGGGTCGTGTCGAGATAGGTGGGCTCGAAACCGTGACCGCTGGGATCGATCTTGCTCAGGGGCAAGCTGATATTGACATCCGGCACGCTGTTGAGACCGGTGACTCGCAGCGCATTGATGACCAGATCGATGTTGGCGAGCACGTATTCGCCGCGCAGCGTGGGAGAGGCCGGGGCAACGTGTACAACCTTTGCCTGTGCGTTGGGTTTGACGGTCTTTAGTGCGTCATAGGCGCTGTTGACGAACAAGTTGCCTTGAGAGTGGGCCACGAGCACCATGCCGCTGTTTTCATCGGCATGTTGCCACAGGCGTTCCATGTGATTGGCCCGGTTCTCGTAGGTGGGAGAGTCCTTGAACAGGGTGATCAGCTTGAGTGAGTCGCGCACGATCTGGTTCAACATCGCGTTGACGCCCGTGTCCAGCCACTGCAGGAGCGCATTGCCACCGTTGCCCAGCAGGTCGACCAGGCGCCCGGTCAAGGACGTCTCTTGCTGGTGGCGACCTGCCAGGATGTCCCAGAAGGTTTCCCATCGCGTGGCGAACACGCCACCAAGTTCTCGGGTGCGCTGATCGAACACCTCGGCCACGTCTTCGAGGCAGGACGGCTTTCCCAAAATGCCCTCGCCGCAGGCGGTCTGGTTGTAGAACCATTCGTACTTGAGTGGGGCGTCCTTGTACTGCGGGCCGAATTCGACTTCGAGTCGGTCTATGCTGCTCTGAGCTGCGTCTCGCGTGTTCGCCACCCCGTTGAAGAAGCCGATGACGATGTCGGGTGGACCGACTTGAATGTCCCAGGTGGCGATGTTCTGGCACCAGCTGCAGGTAGCCTTGACAGTGATGGTCTGGCGCTTGACGGGGCGGGACAGGAAGTATTTCTGTGGCAGGAGTTTGAAATTGAACTCGCCGTTGTCGTCTACTCGGTACCAGCCACCTATTGGGGGTGGAAACGACAGGTAGTCGAGTTTGTAGTCGGACAACCGGTTGTCTGCGCCTGGGCGATCACTGCTGATGACGAGTTTTGCCGTGTCAACGAGAAAACTCAACGAAGAGAAATACCTTGCATGATCTGAGAGCCGAAGCTTCAGGTCTATGCCTTGTTCCAAACCTTCAAGATCGCTTGGTATGCGTTTGGGCCCGCTCAGTTGTGCCGTGGTTTCTGCGCATCGGTGTTTCGCGCCCAGGCCAATGTTCCTGTAGTGGTACTGGGCATAGTACGCAGTAGCGTCCCAGAGTTTTTCACAGTAGTAAAAGGGACCCTCTTCCCAAACGCTCAACGGGTTGCAACCCACGTAGCAAAAGTGCTTGGCTTGGTAGGGCGCTCCGCGTTTGACCGAGTCGCCCGACATTGCGCACACGGCATCTCTCGTCCCCGCTCGAACGCTCATATCGATCGTCAAGTGGTAGCCGATGTCGCGCCACATGGACTCGGGAAGTTCTTGGCCCGTGTCCTCCAGGAAATAGTCGTTGCAAGTGAACTTTTGCGCGAACGCCGGTGTGGTGACTAGGAACGCCGACCACACCATGAGCAAAAAGGCCCGGCAAAAGTAGCTGCGTTTGAGTGCTTTGTGCAGAGTCGCTGCAGAACGATTCATGAAACCTCCCCGTGATGTTTGTATCACTTAAAGGCTATCATGAAATCAATTATGTACTACATAAGTACCTTTTTAAAGTCTACACACCTCTGTTCTTTGCCAGCGGCGGGTTCTTCGAGAAGTAGGCGACGATGCCGCGCACCAAGGCGTCGGCGAGGTCGTCCTGGTACTTCGGGTCGTTCAGGCGGCGCTCTTCGTCGGGGTTGCTGATGAAGGCGGTTTCCACCAGCACGCTGGGGATGTCGGGCGCGCGCAGCACCGCGAAGTTGGCCTGTTCCACGCGCGGCTTGTGCAGCTTGCCGATCTTCTTCACGTGACCCAGCATGGCGCTGCCCAGCTTGAGGCTGTCGTTGATCTGCGCGGTGGTGCTCATGTCGAGCAAGGCGCGGCGCACATTGGCGTCGGCCGCCTTCACGTTCAGGCCGCCCACGAGGTCGGCGGCATTTTCCTTGTTGGCCATCCAGCGCGCGGCCGCGCTGCTGGCGCCGCGCGTGCTCAGCGCGTACACGCTGGCGCCTTGCGGGCGCGGCGTGAGAAAGGCGTCGGCGTGCAGGCTGATGAACAGGTCGGCCTGCACGCGCTGGGCCTTCTGCACGCGCACCTGCAGAGGCACGAAGAAGTCCTTGTCGCGCGTCATGTAGGCGCGCATGGGGCTGCCGTTGACGCGCGTCTCGTTGATGCGGTCGCGCAGTTTCTGCGCGATCTGCAGCACCACCTTCTTCTCGTGCGTGCCATTGGGGCCGATGGCACCCGGGTCTTCGCCACCGTGGCCGGGGTCCAGCGCGACGATGATGAGGCGCTCGGTCTTGCCCTTGCCGCCGGGCGGCTGTCTGGCGGTGCTGCCCTTGTCCGGCTTCGCGCCGGCCACGGCCGTGCTTTCGTTGCCCGAGGGCCTGGGCATGGTCGGGCTGGGCGTCTGATCGGGATTGACGGGGATCTTTGGCCGCTCGCGGCCCGCAATGAGGTCGCCCAGCGGGTCGTCCGCCGGCGTCGCCGGCCTGGTGACCTTGTCGGCTTCCAGGCCCAGCAGGCGGGCGGCGCGCTCGCTGGCCGCGTCCATGTCCTTCATGCGCTGGGCGATCAGCTGCGCCAGCGGGTCGGGCGGGTTCACCGGGTAGAGGTCGAACACCAGCCGGTGCTGGTAGGCCGCCACCGGTTCGAGGTTGAACACCTGCGGCTTGATCGGCTTCTTGAGGTCGATCACCAGGCGCACCACGTTGGGCGCGTTCTGCGCGGCGCGGATGCCGGCGATGTTGGGGTCGTCCGACTTGAGCTTGCCCACCAGCTCGCGCAGGCCGGGCAGCAGGTCGATGCCCTCGATGTCCACCGCCAGGCGTGGTGGCTCGGTCACGAAGAACTGCCTGGCCAGCAGCGCGCCGTCGGACTCGATGGTCACGCGGGTGTAGTCCTCGGCCGGCCAGATGCGCACCGCCACCACGTTGGCGCCGCGCGCGATCTGCTGCGCGCCGAGCAGCAGCACCAGCGATCCGGTGCGCAGCAGGGTGCGGCGGCTGAAGCGGCCCCCGTCGCTCATGCGAGGGCCTCCAGCAGCAGGCGGCCGGTGGGGGTCAGCGCGGTGGCGCTGACCTTGCGGTGGGTGTCCTGGTCCAGGTCGATGTGGGCGTGGGGTGTCATCTCGTCGGGTTCGATGTCGATCCGCAGATCGACCGGGGGCAGAAAATCGCCGGCGCGTTCGGGCCACTCCACCAGCTTGAGACCGGGGCTGGCGAAAAGTTCGCGGAAACCCGCGTCTTCCCACTCGCGCGGGTCGTTGAAGCGGTAGAAGTCGAAGTGCCAGATCAGCAGCGGCTCGCCCGCCGGCATCACCGCGCAGTCGATCGTGCTGTGCGGTTCCACCACCGCGTAGGTGGGGCTCTTGATGCGCCCGCGCACGCCGAGCGCGCGCAGCAGGTGGCGCACCAGGGTGGTCTTGCCCGCGCCCAGGTCGCCCTGCAGCGTGAGGGTGGCGTGGGCGATGGCGGGGCAGGTGGCGAGCTGGCGGGCGAAGGCCTGCGTGTCTTCCTCGGTGGTCCAGCGCCCCTGCCAGCGAACGGGCGCGGACACCGAGCCCGCAGGAGCCGGGACGGTTCCTACAATGGGCTTGCCATGAATGTCGCTTTGGATGCCGCTCAACTCGTCTCGCAGATACAGGCCTGGGGCCAGGAGCTTGCATTTTCCCAAATTGGCGTGGCCGGTGTGGATTTGTCGGCCGCCGAGCCGGGTCTGCAGGCCTGGTTGTCGGCTGGATGTCACGGTGACATGGCCTACATGGCCGCGCACGGCATGAAACGCGCGCGCCCGGCCGAGCTGGTGCCGGGCACGCTGAGCGTGATCACCGCGCGCATGGACTACCTGCCGCGCGCCACGCCCGAGGGCTGGCAGGCGCTGGAGCTGCAGCGCCTGGAGCGTCCGGGCGAGGCCGTGGTGTCGCTGTATGCCCGGGGGCGGGACTACCACAAGGTGCTGCGCAACCGGCTGCAGACCCTGAGCGAACGCATCCAGGCGGCGGTGGGGCCGCTGGGCCACCGCGTGTTCACCGACTCGGCCCCCGTGCTCGAGGCCGAACTGGCGCAGCGCAGCGGCCAGGGCTGGCGCGGCAAGCACACGCTGTTGCTGCACCGCGAGGCCGGTTCGATGTTCTTCCTGGGCGAGATCTACGTCGACCTCGCACTGCCGGCCACCGAGGCGGTCAGCGAGCACTGCGGCGCCTGCAGCGCCTGCATCGACATCTGCCCCACGCAGGCCATCACCGCGCCGCATCGGCTCGACGCGCGCCGCTGCATCAGCTACCTCACGATCGAACACGCGGGCGCCATTCCCGAAGACCTGCGCCCGCTCATGGGCAACCGCATCTACGGCTGCGACGACTGCCAGCTGGTCTGCCCCTGGAACAAGTTCGCGCAGCGCAGCCCCTTGCCCGACTTCGATGAACGCGAAGGCCTGAGTGGTGCGACGCTGGTCGAGCTGTTCGCCTGGAGCGAAACCGAATTCCTGCAGCGCACCGAGGGCAGCCCGATCCGGCGCATCGGGCACGAGCGCTGGTTGCGCAACATTGCGGTGGCGCTGGGCAACGCCCTGCGGGAAGGCCCCGATGCCGCGATCGCGCAGGCGTTGCACACTCGCGCGGAGCACCCCGGCGCACTGGTGCGCGAACACGTGGCCTGGGCGCTGGCGCAGGCCTGAAGGAGCAAACCCGATGGACCGTCGAACCGCATGTCTGGCTGCAATGGCCACCCCCTGGCTGCTGGCGCACGGTGTCGCCAGGGCTCAAGACGCGCGCCTGTCGACCGTGTCCGCCTGGCGCCGCCGGGTGCAGGCCATGCTCGACCGCGGCCGCCTGCCCCTCATCGACCTGCAGGCCACCTACATCAGTGAGGCGTCGGTGCAGGCCAACCCGGGGATCGTCCGCACCGGTGGCAAGGCCACCGATGTGGCCCAGATGGTGCGCTGGATGGACGAGCTCGACATCGCCTTGCTGGCGTTCGCGCCCGCCTTCGCGCCATCGGGTGAGCCTTCGCTGGCGCTGCACCGCGAGCACCCGGACCGTTTCATCCCCACCACCAACAGCGGCGAATTTGCGCGCTGGTGGAACGACCCCGTGGCCTTCGTTCGCCAGTCGGCGGCCGACCTGCAGACCGGCGCCTACTACTTCATGGGTGAGCACGAGTTCCGCCACTACCCTTCGCCCGAGCAAGCCGCTGCCGGCCAGACCGCGCGCGACATCACGGTGGACATCCAGGGCCCGGGCGGCAAGGCGCTGTTCGAATTGAGTGCACGCACCGGCATGGCGTTCCAGATCCACTACGAAATCGAGGACAAGCTGCTGCCGCCGCTGGAAGCGATGCTGCAGGCCCACCCGCAGGCGCGCGTGATCTGGTGCCACCTCGGGCAGGTGCGTTACCCCGAGCGCAACACGCGCTACGGGCCGGCGTACGTGCGTGGCCTCATCGAGCGTTTTGAACACCTGCACTTTGATCTGGCCGTGGCGCGCGCGAGCTTTGTCTACAAGCCTTCAGGCGCGCGCGACTCCACCTTGTTCGATGCGGGTGGCCGGGTGGCCGAGGGGTGGCGCCAGCTGATCGAGGAGCACCCACGGCGATTTCTGGCCGCCAGCGACTACCGCCCCGCGGTCGAGAAGAACTACCCGCATCAGATCGGGCACCAACGCCAGGAGATCCTTGCGGCGTTCACGCCTGCAACCCAGCGCAAGCTGGCGTTCGAAAACGCCTGGCGCCTGATCACGGGCAGCGACTGGGCTTAGGTGTAGCGCTGGCGCAGCTCGCGCTTGAGCAGCTTGCCGCTGGGGTTCTTGGGCAGGCTGTCGGTGAACACCACGCGCTTCGGGCTCTTGAAGGTGGCCATGTGCTGGTTGCAGTGCGCGATCACCTCGTCCTCGGTGAGCTGCTGCCCGGTCTTGACCACGATCACCGCCGTCACCGCCTCGACCCACTTCGCATCGGGCAGGCCGATCACCGCCACCTCGCTAACGGCCGGCAGGCGATAGACCATTTCCTCCACCTCGCGGCTGGCCACGTTCTCGCCACCGGTCTTGATCATGTCCTTCTTGCGGTCCACCACCGTGATGAAGCCCTCGTCGTCGATCACCGCGAGGTCGCCGCTGTGGAACCAGTCGCCCTCGAACGAGGCCTTCGTGCGCTCGGGGTCGTTGAAGTAGCCCAGCATCAGGTGCGGCGAGCGGTGCACGATCTCGCCGACCTCGCCCACCGCCACGTCCTGCATGGCGTCGTTGACCACGCGCGTCTCCACGTTGAGCACGGCCTTGCCGCAGGAGCCGGGTTTGCGCAGCTGGTCCTGCGGGCCGAGCATGGTGGCCAGCGGCGCGATCTCGGTCTGGCCGTACAGGTTCCACAGGCGCACCGCCGGCAGGCGCGCCGCCAGTTCCTTCAGCACTTCCACCGGCATGATGGACGCGCCGTAGTAGCCCTTGACCAGGCTTTTCAGCTTAGTGGCGTCGAACAAGGGGGAACGCAGCAGCGCGATCCACACCGTGGGCGGCGCGAAGAAGCTGGTGATCTGCAGCTGCTCGATCAGCGCGAGCAGGTTGTCGGGCACCGGCTTGGACGTGATCACGTTGCTGCTGCCGATGTAGATCGCCGGGCCGAAGAACACGTCGAGCTGGGCGCAGTGGTAGAGCGGCAGCGCGTGCAGCGCGCGGTCCTCCTCGGCGATCTCGGCGTTGATCACGCAGCTCACGTACTGCCACAGCACCGCGTCGTGCGTGAGCATGGCGCCCTTGGGCGTGGACTCGGTGCCGCTGGTGTAGACGATCTGCGCCAGGTCGAAGCTGCCCAGCGTCACGTCGGGCAGCGCGTCGGTGCAGGCGGCCAGCTCGTCGAAGCGCTGCATGCCGGCCACCGGCTCGCTCGGGTCTTCGGACGGCAGCCAGATGAACTGCGCCACCTGCGTGTCCAGCGCGGACGCCGCGCGGGCCAGCTCGGCCAGGCCGCTGTCGGTGGCCAGCGTGCGGGCGCCCGCATGGCGCAGGATGTAGGCCACCTCGTCGGCCTTGAGCATGAAGTTGATCGGCACCATCACCGCGCCGCGGCGCGCCAGCGCGAAGCGCAGCGCGGCAAAACCGTGCGAATTGCGCGCGAGCACGGCCACCTTGTCACCCTGGGCCACGCCCATGCGCGCCAGCCCGGCGGCCAGCCGGCTCACCAGCGCGTCGAACTCGGCATAGGTCCAGCGCGTGGTGCCGCAGACGATGGCCATCTTGGCGGGCAGGCGCAGCGCGGTGCGGCGCAGGGCGTCGGCGATGGTCTGGCGGCGCACGACGGGGTGGATGGACGGGGACATGCATGGGCTCCTGAGGGGATGGACTGAAGTGGGTTGCTGCGCTCCGATTGAAAGCGAAACCGGCCCGCTTGCCATGGGCATTTACACCAGCCCGCTGTCACGTTTGCACACCCTTGAGCCGATTTTCCCTTTCGAACCGGGGGCTATCATGGCCGCATGTTTCCCCTCAACGCCAGCCACAACCTGTTCAGCCGCTGGGGCCGCCAGGCCCGGGCGAGCTGGCTCGCGTGGTGGCAGGTCGTCATGATGGGCGCGCAGATCCTGGTGCTGGCGCTCACGCCCTCCAGCTATGCCCGTGGGCCGCAGCGCCAGTCGGTGCTGCTGCAGGTCTACACCGCGACCGCGCCGCTGCTGACCTGGTTCCTCATCCTGTCCGCGCTGGTCAGCCTGGTGCTGATCCGCATCGTGGTGGCCACCGCCTACAGCTATGGCCTCTCTCAGTACGCGCTGGAGGTGCTGGTGCGCACCCTGGTGCTCGAACTCATCCCGCTGTACGCGGCGATGTTCGTGGCGGTGCGCTATGCCATGCCTGGCGCGCAGGCGGTGCGCCGGCGGCTCTCGGCGCAGCAGCGCGAGGGCGTGGTGTCGGTGCCGGGCGTGCTGCTGGTCACCACCCTGCTGCCGCGCGCGCTGGCCGCGGTGTTTTCGGTGCTCATGCTTGCGTCGCTCAGCGGCGTGGTGGCGCTGGTGCTGACCTACTTCACCGTCTACGGTTTTTCGCCCTGGGGCCTGCCCGGCTACACGCGCGGCGTGGGCCAGGTGTTCACGCCCGCGGTCACGCTGATCTTCGCGCTCAAGACCCTGTTCTTCAGCCTGGCCGTGGCGGTGGTGCCGCTCGCGGCCAGCGCGCAGGCCGACGCCGAGGGTCGCTTCGCGCGGCGCAGCGACATCTCGGAGTTCGCGCGCTTGTTCTCGGTGGTGCTGCTCATCGAGGTGGTGTCGCTGGTCGGCAACTACTATTGAAGCCCCATGAACCCCACGCCCCCCGCCCTTCCGCCCAACGAGCCGCCGCCGGTGAAGAACCTGGAGTTCAAGGCCGCGCTGCTGCTGGCGGCGATGCTGCTGCTGGTGATCGGTTCGGCCGTCTACGTGATGTTCGCGCGCGGCATGTTCGAGGACACGCAGCGGCTGGTGCTGATCTCGGACGATTCCGAGGGCGTGGTGGTCGGCATGGACATGACCTTCTCCGGCTTTGCCATCGGGCGCGTGGCGCGCATCGAGCTGGCGCCGGACGGCAACGCCCGCATCCTGATCGACGTGCCGAGCCACGACGCGAAATGGCTGCGCACCTCCAGCATCTTCACCATGGAGCGCGGCCTGGTGGGCGGCACGCGCATCCGTGCCTACAGCGGCGTGCTCGAGGACCCGCCGCTGGAAGACGGCGCTGAGCGCACGGTGCTGCGCGGCGACACCGCGGCCGAGATCCCCAAGCTCGCGGCCAGCATGCGCGAGGTGCTGGAGAACCTCGCCGCGCTCACCAAGGCCGACGGCGCGCTGGCCGGCACACTCACCAACGTGCAGGGCGCCACCGAACGCCTGAAGGGCCCGCAGGGTGCGATGGGTGTGTTGATGGGCAACGACGAGGACGCGAAGAAGCTCGTGATCACCATCGAGCGCACCAACGTGCTGCTGCTGCGCGCCGACGCGCTCGCGAAGCGGCTCGACAGCCTGGCCGCCAACGCCGACCGCCAGGTGTTCGGCCAGGGCGCCGCGCCGGGGCAGGGCGGTCTGGTGGGCGATGCGCGGGTCACCGTGCAGCAGCTCAATGGCCTGCTCGCCGAGGCGCGCACCAGTTTGCAGAAGGTGGACGCGGTGCTGGTCGAGGTGCAGGGCATCGCGGGCAACACGCGCGAGGCCACGAGCGACCTGGGTTACCTGCGCGGCGAGGTCGAGTCCAGTCTGCGCAAGGTGGACGCCATGATCAACGACATCAACCGCAAGTGGCCCTTCGCCCGCGATACCGAGATCAAGTTGCCATGAAGAGGCCCACCCCCGTCGCTTGCTCGCTGCGCGTAGCCGCATCCCCCCTCAAGGGGGCAACACCCTGCGCCCCGGCAGAGCCGGTTGCGCGGTGTTTCTGGACTGGCGTGATCTCTGTCGTGGCAATCTTTGTCCTGGCCGCGTGTTCCAGCGCACCCCCCGCGCCCGAGTGGCAACTGAACGCCAAGGGCAGCGCCGAGCGCGCGGCCGAGGCCTGGCTGGTGGGCGATGCGCGCATCGAGGCGGCGGAGTTCGCGCGCACGCGGCGCGAACTCTCCAGCACCGGCCGGGTCGACCTGCTGGCGCGCGCCGAACTCCTGCGCTGCGCCACGCGCGTGGCCTCGCTGGTGTTCGAAGCCTGCGCCGGCTTCGACGCGCTGGCGCCCGACGCGGCCCCGGCCGAGCAGGCCTATGCGCGCTACCTGATGGGCACCGCGCAGCCCGCCGACGCGGCGCTGCTGCCCGAGGCGCACCGCGGCCTGGTGGGTGGCAACGCCGCACCCGATGCGGCCGTGGCCGCCATGAAGGACCCGCTGTCGCAACTGGTGGCCGCGGGCGTGCTGCTGCGCAGCGGCCGCGCCACGCCGGGCGTGCTCGCGACGGCGGTGGACACCGCCTCGTCGCGCGGCTGGC
>QZKF01000031.1 GCA_003599455.1 Comamonadaceae bacterium | reverse complement strand
ACGAGTTCCGCTACGCCCCGCAGTTCGCGATCATCCCCAAGTAAGTTCTGCGCGGACCGGCCTGAACAACAGCCCCTCACGCTGCCGCGTGAGGGGCTGTTTCTTTTGCGGGATGGGGCTGGCCCGCGGGTGAACGACAATCCGGGCGAACCTGGTCTGCACATGTCCGAATCCCACACGCCTTCTTTCTGGTCGTCCTGCGGCCACGACCAACTCGCCCGCAACGCCCGTGGCTGGCTGAGCCCGACCGATGCCTACTGGCGGCTGTGGCTGCAGCGCCCCGAACTCGCGTTGGTCGAAGAATCCTGCGCGGCCGAACAGGCCCTGCACGGCGCGCTCATGGAAACGCCCACGCGGGCGGTCGCACCCGCCGAGCTCGAGGCCTTCGAGGACGCCGACGCACGCGCCAACCACCGCCTGTTCCTGGGCTTTCGCGACGCGGTGATCGCCGCCGGTTCGCTCGAAGCGGCCTACGCCGGGTTCTTCAAGGCCGGCGCCATCCAGATCCCGCCGCTGTTTCTCGACCTGGTGGTGCAGGCGCTGGTGTGCCGCCTGCTCGACGGCGAGACCGATGCATGGCAGTGGCGCGCGGCCGAGACACTGTTTCGCCGCCAGCGCGTGCGCGTGCAGGAAGGCCGCGTGCTCAGCGGCGACAGCGAGGTGCTGGACCTGCTCAACGAAACCGGCGGCCTGGGTGCCGTGGGGCGCCTGCTGATGCAAAGCGGTGCAACCCTGCCCGAGACGCAGATCGAGGTGCTGGGTGACGACAACGCGCAGCGCTACCTGCGCAGCCGCGCGGGCAACGGCCGCTTCAACTTCGTGCTCGACCTCACCCATGAGATCCAGAACGAGCTGCCGCATGGCCTCACGCTCACCATGACGCGGGCACAGTCGGGCCTGAAGGCCCTGGCCGCCGTGCTGGAAAAATGGGTGCGGCACTTCCACGGCGTGGAGGTGAAGATCCAGCCCGAATCGCGCGTGGAAGACCCGTCGTGGCGCTGGCATGTGGGGCTGGACGTGGAGTCCACAGCCCTGCTCAACGACCTCTACCTGGGGCGCGAGGTCGAGCCCGAGCGCCAGCAGCGGCTGATCAGCCTGTTCCGGCTGACCTTCACCGACCCGCAGCACATGCGCGCCGATGTGCGCGGCAAGCCGGTCTACCTCGGCCTGGCCATGGGCGCCGATGGCCTGCTCAAACTGAAGCCGCAGAACCTGCTGCTGAACCTGCCGCTGGCAAACCCGATGTGAAGCTCGGGCCGCGAGGCCCGTCTTACATGTTGCGGCGGTACTGCCCGCCCACCTCGAACAGCGCGTTGGTGATCTGGCCGAGCGAGCACACGCGCACCGCGTCCATCAGCACCTCGAACACGTTGCCGTTCTCGATCACGGCCTGGCGCAGGCGTTGCAGCATGGCGGGCGATTCGGCCGCGTGGCGGGTGTGGAAGTCGGCCAGGCGCTGCAGCTGGTTCTGCTTCTCGTCATCGGTCGAACGGGCCAGTTCCAGCGTCTCGGGCGTGAGGTCGCCGTGCGGGTTGCGGAAGGTGTTCACGCCCACGATGGGGTATTCGCCCGTGTGCTTGAGCATCTCGTAGTGCATGGACTCGTCCTGGATCTTGCCGCGCTGGTAGCCGGTTTCCATCGCACCCAGCACGCCGCCGCGCTCGGCGATCTTCTCGAACTCCTGCAGCACCGCTTCTTCGACCAGCTCGGTGAGCTCGTCGATGATGAAGGCGCCCTGGTTGGGGTTCTCGTTCTTCGCCAGGCCCCACTCGCGGTTGATGATGAGCTGGATCGCCATCGCGCGGCGCACCGAGTCTTCGGTGGGCGTGGTGATGGCCTCATCGAAGGCGTTGGTGTGCAGGCTGTTGCAGTTGTCGTAGATCGCGATCAGCGCCTGCAGCGTGGTGCGGATGTCGTTGAACTGGATCTCCTGCGCGTGCAGGCTGCGGCCGCTGGTCTGCACGTGGTACTTGAGCTTCTGGCTGCGTTCGTTGGCGCCATAGCGGTCGCGCAGGGCCACGGCCCAGATGCGCCGCGCCACGCGGCCCAGCACGGTGTACTCCGGGTCCATGCCGTTGCTGAAGAAGAACGACAGGTTGGGCGCGAAGTCGTCGATGTGCATGCCGCGCGCCAGATACGCTTCGACAAAGGTGAAGCCGTTCGACAGCGTGAACGCGAGCTGGCTGATCGGGTTGGCGCCGGCCTCGGCGATGTGGTACCCGCTGATGGACACCGAGTAGAAGTTGCGCACGTCGTGGTGCACGAAATACTCCGCGATGTCGCCCATCACCTTGAGCGAGAACTCGGTGGAGAAGATGCAGGTGTTCTGGCCCTGGTCTTCCTTCAGGATGTCGGCCTGCACCGTACCGCGCACATTGGCCAGCACCCATTCGCGGATCTTGGCGGCTTCGGTGGCGGTGGGTTCACGCCCGTTCTCGGTCTGGAACTTCTCGAGGTTCTGGTCGATCGCGGTGTTCATGAACATCGCGAGGATGCTGGGCGCCGGGCCGTTGATGGTCATCGAAACAGACGTGGCCGGGTGGCACAGGTCGAAGCCACCGTAGAGCACCTTCATGTCGTCCAGTGTGGCGATGGAGACGCCCGAGTTGCCGACCTTGCCGTAGATGTCGGGGCGCGGGTCGGGGTCGTTGCCGTAGAGCGTGACCGAGTCGAAGGCGGTGGACAGGCGCTTGGCCGGCGTGCCCGCGCTCAGCAGCTTGAAGCGGCGGTTGGTGCGGAAGGCGTCGCCCTCGCCGGCGAACATGCGCGTGGGGTCCTCGCCTTCGCGCTTGAAGGCGAAGGTGCCGGCGGTGTACGGGAAGCTGCCGGGCACGTTGTCCAGCATCAGCCACTTCAGGATCTCGCCGTGGTCTTCGTACTTCGGCAGCGCGACCTTGCGGATCGTGGTGCCCGAAAGGCTTTTGGTGGTGAGCGCGGTGCGGATCTCCTTGTCGCGGATCTTCACCACGTACTCGTCGCCCGCGTAGGCCTTCTGCATGTCGGGCCATTGCGTGAGCAGCTTGCGCGCGGCCGGGTCCTGGTCGAGCTCGCGCACCTGGGCCAGGTCGATCACGGCCTCGGCGGCGCGCGAGCGTTCGGGCTTCTCCACGCGCAACATCGCCGCGCTGGCGTTGAGCTGCTGGATCTCGCGCGCCAGGCGCGCCTGCTCGATGGCCTTGCGCTTGTAGCTGCGCACGGTGTCGCTGATGTCGGCCAGGTAGCGCGTGCGCGCGGGCGGCACGATGGGGGTCTGGTTGGTGCTGTGGCGCACGGCCACGCGCGGCAGTCGGCCTTCCTTCAGCGGCAGGCCGAGTTCGCCCAGTTTCGTCTTGAGGGCCTGGTAGAGCGCGGTCACGCCGTCGTCGTTGAAGCGCGCGGCCATGGTGCCGAACACCGGCATCTGGTCGGGCGGCGTGCTCCAGGCTTCCTGGTTGCGCTGCACCTGCTTGGACACATCGCGCAGGGCGTCGAGCGAACCCTTGCGGTCGAACTTGTTGATGGCGACGAAGGCGGCGAAGTCCAGCATGTCGATCTTCTCGAGCTGGCTGGCTGCGCCGAACTCGGGCGTCATCACGTACATGGGCACATCCACGTGCGGCACGATGGCGGCGTCGCCCTGGCCGATGCCCGAGGTCTCGACCACGATCAGGTCGAAGCCGGCGCATTTGCAGGCCGCGATCACGTCGGGCAGGGCGGCGCTGATCTCGCTGCCGAAGTCGCGTGTGGCGAGCGAGCGCATGTAGACGCGCTGGCCGTCGCGCCAGGGGTTGATCGCGTTCATGCGGATGCGGTCGCCCAGCAGCGCGCCGCCGCTCTTGCGGCGCGAGGGGTCGATGGAGATCACCGCCACGCGCAGGCGGTCGTCCTGGTCCAGGCGCAGGCGGCGGATCAGTTCGTCGGTGAGCGAGGACTTGCCCGCGCCGCCGGTTCCGGTGATGCCGAGCACGGGCACCTTCTTCGTGCTGGCTTGCTCGCGCAGCGCGTTGACGATCGCTGGATCTGCATTGCCGTTCTCCAGCACGGTGATGAGTTGCGCCAGCGCGCGCCAGTTCATCTCGCCCTGGCCTTCAATGGCCTTCAGCGCCCTGGGTGCGTAGGGACTGAGGTCGCGGTCGCAGCGCATCACCATCTCGCCGATCATGCCGGCCAGGCCCATCTTCTGCCCGTCTTCCGGGCTGTAGATGCGGGTCACGCCGTAGTCCTGCAGTTCGCGGATCTCGGCCGGCACGATCACGCCGCCGCCGCCGCCGAACACCTGGATGTGCTCGCCGCCGCGGCTCTTGAGCAGGTCCACCATGTACTTGAAGTACTCCACGTGGCCGCCCTGGTACGAGCTGATCGCGATGCCCTGCGCGTCTTCCTGCAGCGCGGCGGTGACCACCTCGTCCACCGAGCGGTTGTGGCCCAGGTGGATCACCTCGGCGCCCATGCCCTGCAGGATGCGCCGCATGATGTTGATGGCCGCGTCGTGCCCGTCGAACAGGCTGGCGGCGGTGACGAAACGCACCTTGTGCGTGGGGCGGTAGTTGGCCAGGGCCTGGAATTCGGCGGCGAGGTTGCTCATGGTGTCTCTCTCTGTCGGGGTCGTTTGCCGGGGGTGGCCTGGTCGATGCGCAGGCCGGCCAGCGCGGGGTCTTCGGGTGGGTAGCGCAGGCCCAGCGCCTTGAGCGTGTCGCGCACGATGGTGGCGATCATCAGGTTGCGGTGGGTCTTGGAGTCGGCGGGCACCACGGTCCAGGGTGCCCAGGGGGTGCTGGTCGCGCCCAGCAGCGCTTCGTAGGCACGCTGGTAGTCGGCCCATTGCTTGCGCACCTCGAGGTCGCCCAGGCTGAATTTCCAGTGCTTGCCCGGGTCGTCGATGCGCTCCTGCAGCCGCTTGCCCTGCTCCTCCAGGCCGATGTGCAGCATGAACTTCAGGATCACGGTGCCGGTCTCGGCCAGCAGGCGCTCGAAATCGTTGATGTGCTGGTAGCGCTGGCGGGTCTGCTGCGGCGTGATCCAGCCGTTGACCACCGGCACCAGCACGTCTTCGTAGTGGCTGCGGTTGAACACCATGATCTCGCCCGCGCCGGGCATCTTCTGGTGGATGCGCCAGAGGTAGTCGTGGTCGCGCTCGGCTTCGGTGGGCGCTTTCCAGCCCACGGTGTGCACGCCCAGCGGGCTGGTGCGCGCGAACACGCCACGCACCGTGCCGTCCTTGCCCGAGGTGTCGGTGCCTTGCAGCACCACCAGCAGCTTGAAGCGGGCGTCGGCGTAGAACATGTCCTGCAGGCCGTCGAGCTCTGCGGCGATGGTCTGCACGGTGGCCTGGTCCGCCGCCTTGTCGCCGCTGGAAAAGGGTTTGGCGTCGGGCTTGAGTGGCTTGAGCGACACCTTGCGAGTGGGCGAGGCTGCGTCCGACGGCTCGATCTGCCAGCCGCGCCATGCGCTGCGCTGGCCCGCGCGGATGGCCGCGGGCGGGAAGGGCAGGGGGGCAATTTTCGGACGTGGCATGCGGGTCTCCGGGCGGTTCGCTGGTGCGATTCTTCGCGCATCCGTTCAGTTGACGTTTACGTAAACGTAATGTTAACCCGATTCGCCAGAAAAAGGGGCGCCGAAGCGCCCCTGGGGAAGGTGTCGGTCGGGGCCCCCGGATCAGCGGTACAGCACCTGCGGCAGCCAGAGGCCGATGGCCGGGAACTGGTACAGCAACACGATGGCCAGGATCTGGATGCCCATGAACGGCAGCATGCCGGCAAAGATCTGGTTCAGCGTCACATGCTTGGGCGAGACGCCCTTCAGGTAGAACGCGGCCATGGCCACCGGTGGGCTGAGGAAGGCGGTCTGCAGGTTCAGCGCCACGAGCAGGCCGAAGAACAGCGGGTCCACGCCGAAGTTGTCGAGCAGCGGAATGAAGATGGGCATGAAGATCACGATGATCTCGGTCCACTCCAGCGGCCAGCCCAGCACGAAGATCAGCGCCTGCGAGAGGATCAGGAACTCGGTCTTGGACAGGTTCATGCTCAGCACCCAGGTCTCCACCAGCTCCTGCCCGCCCAGCAATGCGAACGCCGCCGAGAAGATCGCCGAGCCCACGAACAGCCAGCACACCATGGCGCTGGTCTTGGCGGTGAGGAACACGCTTTCCTTCACCACATTGAAGGTGAGCTGGCGGTAGGCCGCAGCGAGAATGAAACCCCCGAAGGCGCCGACCGCAGCGGCTTCGGTGGGGGTGGCCAGGCCGAAGACGATCGAACCCAGCACCGCCAGGATCAGCACCAGCAACGGGAAGAAGCTGGAGAGCAGCATCTTGAAGACTTCCAGCCGCGTGAAGCTCAGGATGGCGTAGAAGATCACCATGGCCAGCAGGCCCACGGCCAGGCCGATCCAGAAGCCCGTGGAGGCGGGCTTGGTGGTGGCTGCGGGCTCGGCGGCCTCGCCCGCGGGGGCGGCTGCCGCCGGTGGTTCAGCCACGGCCGCGCTGGCGGCTGCAGGGGCCGCGGGCTCGGCGCCGGGGGGCTCGGCCACAGCGTCTGCCTTGGCATCCGGTGGTTCGGCCACGGCGTCATCGGACGGTGGTTCGGCCAGGCCGCCCTCTTCGGCTTCTGCTTCGGGCTCGGCGAGTCCGCCTTCGTTGGTGTTCTCGTCGACGGTGGAGCCGGCACCCATGGGCTGCAACTCTTCGTAGGTCTCCACCGGCACCACCGTGGTGGCGCTCTGGTAGCTGGCAAAGGCGACCGCGGCGAACAGGATCGCCGGCAGCAGCGCGATGCCGAGCTGGCCCAGCAGGTATCGGGTGGACACGTCCTGGTTGCGCTTGCCGTTCAGGGCCTTGATCAGTTTGGACACGGCCCAGCCATCACCGGTGGCGCCGATGGCGGTCAGCGGTGCCGGCAGGGGCACGAAACGCTGCGCGGCGGTCAGCGGCGGTGCCCAGGCCGGCTTGACCTTGGCCATGATGATCACGTACAGGATGTACAGGCCGGCCAGCATGATGCCGGGGAAGAACGCACCCGCGTACAGCTGCACCACCGACACGCCGGCGGTGGCGCCGTACACGATCAGCAGCACCGAGGGCGGGATCAGGATACCCAGGCAGCCGCCGGCCGTGATGACACCGGCGGACAGTCGCACGTCGTAGCCCGCGCGCAGCATCTGCGGCAAGGCCAGCAGGCCCATCAGCGTGACGACCGCGCCCACGATGCCGGTGGCGGTGGCGAACACCGCGCAGGTCACCAGCGTGGCCACGCCCAGCGAACCCGGCACGCGGGCCAGGGCCAGGTGCAGGCTGCGGAACAGCTTGTCGATCAGGTTGGCGCGTTCCACGAGGTAACCCATGAACACGAACAGCGGGATCGAGATCAGCACGTCGTTGCCCATCACCGAGAACGCGCGCTGCACCATCAGGTCCAGCGTCTGCTTCATGGCGCCTGCCGCGCTCTGGTCGCCCGAGTGGTAAGCGAAGAACGCGAACATCATGCCCATGCCCATGAGGGTGAAGGCGGTGGGAAAGCCCAGCATGATGGCCACGACCACCAGCGAGAGCATGAGCAGGCCGTAGTGGCCGTTGGTCATGGTGTCCACGCTGAACACCATCGTGAGGGCCGCCGCGCCGATGAGGGCCATCAGCGAGAAGCCGAACCAGAGTTCCTTGCGTATGCGCATCACTGGCCGCCTTTCTTCATCACGAGGCTGTCCAGCGCTTCAATGTCGGCATCTTTCACGTTCACCATTTCCTTGAGTTTGTCCACGTCCACTTCTTCCACGTCGACTTCGCGCGAAGGCCATTCGCCGGTCTGCAGGCACATGACGCAGCGGATGATTTCCACCAGACCCTGCAGCAGCAGGACCGCGCCGGCGATCGGCACCACGAACTTGAACGGGTACACCGGCAACGGGTCGGCGTTGAAGGTCTGCTCGCGGATGGCCAGCGATTCGTTGGCGAAAAACCAGCCTGCGTAGGTGAGGGCCACGATGCCGGGCAGGAAAAAGAGGATGTACAGGGTGAGGTCGATGGCGGCCTGGGTGCGCGGCTGGAAGAAGCCGTAGAGCACGTCACCGCGCACGTGGCCGCTCTTGGCCAGGGTGTAGGCGCCTGCGGTCATGAACAGCACGCCGTACAGCATGATCTGGGCATCGAGCACCCAGGCGTGGGGGGTGTTGAGCACGTACCGGGAGAACACCTCCCAGCTGATCAGCAGCGTGAGCGCGATGACGCTCCAGGCGCAGGCCTTGCCGAACCAGGTCGACAGCCTGTCAACGGCCAGTAGTAGTTTTTGCATGTGAATTTCCAGAAACAGAAAGGGGCGCCCGCGGCGCCCCCCTTGCAGCGCCCCGAGCTTCAGCTCTTCTTGGCGCCTTTGCCGAAGTAGTGGTTGTACGCCATCTTGAAGTCGACCATGTAGTCGTTCTGCCATTGGCCAGCGCGCTGGGCGAATGCCTTCTGCGAGTCCAGCACTTTCTGGAAGATCGGGTTGGTCTTGGCCTTCTCGGCGATGGTCTCGTCCCAGGCGGTGAGCTGGGCGCGCAGGATCGGATCGGGCGTCTTGTAGAACTTCACGCCGGCCTTCTTCAGCTCGATGTAGTCTTGCGAGTTGCGCTGGATGGCCTTCCAGCTCATGTCGGCGCTGGCGGCCTGCACCGCGTAGTCGACGATGGCCTTGACCTCGGCCGGCAGGGCGTTGAGCTTGGTCTTGTTGAACAGGATCTCGAACTGCTCGCCGCTCTGGTGGAAGCTCTGCAGCATGCAGTTCTTCACCACGTCGGGGAAGCCCAGCAGGCGGTCGCTGGTCGCGTTGTTGAACTCGGCCGCGTCGATCAGGCCACGGTCCAGCGCGGGCACGATCTCGCCACCGGGCAGCGGGTTCACCGCGGTGCCCATCTTGGTGAACACGTCCACCGCCAGGCCCACGGTGCGGAACTTCAGGCCCTTCATGTCGGCGACCTTGGCCACCGGCTTCTTGAACCAGCCCAGCGGCTGCGTGGGCATGGGGCCGTAGAGGTACGAGGTCACGTCCAGGTTCAGGCTGGTGTAGATCTCTTCCAGCAGGGCCTTGCCGCCGCCGTAGTTGTGCCAGGCCAGCACCATGTTGGGGTCCATGCCATAGGCCGGGCCCGAGCCCCACAGGGCCAGGGCCGAGTTCTTGCCGTAGTGGTAGGCCACCACACCATGGCCGCCGTCGAGCGTGCCCTTGGCCACGGCTTCGAGCAGCTGGAAGGCCGGCACCACCGCGCCCGAGGGCAGCACTTCGATCTTCAGACGGCCGCCGGCCATGTCGTTGACCTTCTTGGCGAAGTCCTGGGCGTACTCGTGGAAGATGTCCTTCGAAGGCCAGGTGCTCTGGAAACGCAGGGTGGTGGTCTGTGCCGTGGCAATCATGGGCACGGACATGGCGCCCGCTGCGACGGCTGCGCCCTTGAGCATGCCTCGGCGCGACGTGGCGGTTTTCTTGTCGGTCATCTGGTGTCTCCAGTCGGGTTGATAAGCCGCTGATGATGCGCCCAAGGTGTGGGCGGCCTGCGCAGGGTTTTCACCGACCACGCACCATGCGGGGGCCGCAAGTGCTTGTTTTCCCTTGGATGCGCCGCCAAATGGAGGGCGTGAAAAATTCTCTACCTGGTATTGAAAATTTGTATGGAGCGCCCTGAGGCCTTCCTGCTGTCGCGGTCGCGGCCGGCCAGGCCGGCGGGCCATTCGGGCTGGGGCATGATGGAGGCCGAAGCGAGACGACTGTCCTGCGCGACGGTTCCGAGCACGCGCTTGCCGAGGGATGCCCATGAAACCGATCCAGTTGTTTGACCCCGCCTCCAGCACCTTTACGTATGTGCTGTTCGATCAGCTCAGCCGTGAGGCCCTCATCATCGATCCGGTCGACGAGCAGATCGATCGCGATCTGGCGACTTTGCGGGAGTACGGCCTGAAGCTGGTCTGGACGGTGGAAACCCACGCCCACGCCGACCACATCACCAGCGCGGGCCGCCTGGCCGAACTGGCGGGGGCCAGGACCGCGGCGCCCCAGGGTTGCGGCATCGGCACGGCGGGCGTGCAACTCCAGCACGGCGACACGCTGAAGTTCGGCGATGAGGTGATGACGGCCCTGCACACGCCCGGCCACACGGCCGGCAGCATGAGCTTCGTCTGGCGCGACCACGTGTTCACCGGCGACACGCTGCTCATCAACGGCTGCGGCCGCACCGACTTCCAGTCGGGCAGCGCCGAAGCGCTGTACCACAGCATCACGCAGGTGCTGTTCGCCTTGCCGGACGACACCATTGTCTGGCCCGGCCACGACTACCAGGGTCGCAGCTGCTCCAGCATCGGCCGCGAGAAAACCACCAACACGCGCGTGGCGGGCAAGACCGAGGCCGAGTTCGTCGCGCTGATGGGCTCGCTCAACCTGCCCCGACCCAAGCGCATCGACGAGGCCGTGCCGGCCAACCTGAGTTCGGGCCTGCGGCACGACGCCGACGGTGCGCTGCAGATGCGCCCGCTGCCCGCGGCGGGGGCGCACCAGGGCAGCTACGCCGGCGACGTGTCGCCCGAACTGGCCTGGCGGTGGACGCAATCCGGCGAGGCGGTGCTGGTGGACGTGCGCACCGATGCCGAGCGCGAGTGGGTGGGGTTCGTGCCCGGGGCGGTGCCGGTGGCCTGGAAGCAATGGCCCGGCATGGCCATGAACCCCGCCTTTGACCAGCAGGTCCGGGAGGCGGCTGGTGGCAAACGGGTGGTTTTGCTGTGCCGCAGCGGCGTGCGTTCCATCGCGGCCGCCAAGCGCGCCACCGAACTGGGCATCGAGGCCTACAACATTCTTGAAGGCTTCGAGGGCGATCCCGATGGCGATGCCCACCGGGGCCACAAAGGTGGTTGGCGGTACCGCGGACTGCCCTGGCGCCAGAACTGAAGCGTCGGGCGACGGTCGCTGTTGCACGGCTGCATCGCCGCTTGTCGGTCCAAACGACCGAAACTTGAGTAGAAAGCGTCACAACCCCTGTCAGACCTGACAGGGTTCGTGTGATTTTTCACGGATTTCTTTTTTCAATGGGGTTTTCTATCCGCAAAGGAGAACTCCATGGAAACGCTGGAACGAGCCCCCGCTGCCGTCTTTCGGAACCCGCCATTGTCGGCGAACCTCGTCCAGCGCATCGAACGGGACTTCAAACCGCGATGGGAGGGGCCCTGGGGCGGCAAATTTGTGCTTCACGGGTCCCAGCCAGGCCCCAATGCTGTGCGTCTGGACGGCAACGACTACCTCGGCGTCACCGGGCACCCGGACATCGTGGCCGCGCAGGTCGAGGCCATCACCAAGACCAGCGAGTTCGTGGTCCAGTCCGGCGTGTTCCTGTTGCAGCAGCACCCCACGCGCGCGCTGGAGATGGCGCTGGCGGACTGGGTCGGCAAGGAGGACGCCTTCGTCTGTCAGTCGGGGTATTCGGCCAACGTCGGCCTGCTGCAGTCGATCGCCGACGCCCACACGCCGGTGTACCTGGACACCCAGGCCCACGCCTCGCTGTGGGAAGGCGCCCATGCCGCGCGCGCGCCGGCCTACGCCTTCCGCCACAACGACGCGGCCCATCTGGACAAGATGATGGCCAAGAACGGCCCGGGTGTGGTGGTGGTGGACTCGGTCTACAGCACCACCGGCTCGGTGTGCCCGCTGGCGGACATGATCGAGGTGGTGGAGAAGCACGGCAGCATGATCCTGGTCGACGAATCGCATTCGCTCGGTACCCACGGCCCGGGCGGCGCCGGGCTGTGCGCCGAGCTGGGTTTGACGGACCGCGTGCATTTCATTTCGGCCAGCCTGGCCAAATCGGTGGCGGGCCGCGCCGGCTTCTTCACCGCGCCGGCCAGCATGCGTTACTACATCCTGAGCTCGAGTTTCCCCAACATCTTCAGCTCGTGCCTGCTGCCGCATGAGGTGGCGGGCCTCAAGGCCACCGTCGGCGTGCTGCAGAAGGCCGACGCGGAGCGCGATCGCCTCAAAGCCATCACGCAGCGGGTGCGCGACACCCTCGGCGGCCTGGGCTACCCGCTCCACCACGGCACGGAGCAGATCATCGCGCTGGAAGCCGGCACCGAGCCGGACACCATGCGCCTGCGCGACGAGCTGGAAACCCGCGGCGTGTTCGGTGCGATCTTTTGTGCCCCCGCCACCAGCAGCAAGCGCGCGCTGGTGCGGCTCACGCTCAATGCGGCGCTGACCGAGGCCGAGCTGGAGCACCTGGAGGCGGTGGCGCGCGAGATCGCGCCCATCGTCAAGCCCTGGGACTGGCCTTGCGCCCGCCGCGCGCGCGCGCAGGCCGGCGCGCTGGAGGCCTGACCTAAGTGTCCTGAACGCTGCGCCCGCCCTGCGCTTCCAGGAAATGCCGGTAGGCATAGATGGGCTGGGGCAGGTCGGCGGGCTGCAGGGTGAACACCGCGGCGGACAGCACGCCGTCGTCGCCCAGGGGAAAGGCGGGCGCCGTGCGCACCGGGCCGCGCAACCCCATCTGCTGGTGCAACTCCACGGCGGCCAGCCGCTGGCCGGACTGCACCGCGCGCACGGCGTCAAACCCCAGCCCGGCCGAGCCCGCGAGCTCGGCCAGATCGGGCAGGCTGGCCGTGGGTTCGAGCTGGAGCCAGTGGCATTGGCCGGCCGCGTCGAGCCCGATCAGCCCGAACGGCTCGCCCAGCACCACGTACTCCACCCAGTGCTGCTCGGTGTAGGTGCGCAGGGCCTGCGCCACCGAAGGGATCTGCAGCATGGACTGCTGGGCCGGCCGCA
The DNA here is from genome assembly GCA_003599455.1 of Comamonadaceae bacterium. GTDB lineage: Bacteria > Pseudomonadota > Gammaproteobacteria > Burkholderiales > Burkholderiaceae_C > Hydrogenophaga. Next base: position 93,377 of record QZKF01000031.1, on the reverse strand, counting down.
GGGCGGCGCGCCAGAGGGTGTTGAGGCGCGGATGCGGCGTTTGCGACAGCTTGCGCAGCACGCCGAGCAGGTGGCGCGTGATGTCGGTGGTCTGCTTGGGCACGAACTGGTCGATCAGGCCGTTGTTGAACGCCTGGATGGCGATCTGTTCGTCGGCCTGGCCGGTGAGCAGCACGCGCGAGCCCGGCCAGTCGAGCAGGGTGTTGAGCACCTTGAGCCCGTCGGTGCCGGGCATGGCGTAGTCCACCACGCAGATCTGCGCCAGCTCGTAGCGCGAGGCACTGATGGCCCAGTAGCGCAGCACCTGCGGCAGCAGCGGCTGGCCCTGGCGCCAGCGCTCGATCATCTGCAGCTGCGCCATCGCGTCGGCTTCCCAGCGCGCGGGCTCGTTCTGCATGCGGGCGGCAAAGCCCGAGGGGCGGGAATACAGCTCGACCTGCCAGTGCGCCGGGATGACCATGCCCAGCATTTCAAGGTAGTCGGTGTCGTCGTCCAGGAACAGCACGCTGCCGGGACGGTGGAAGAGGGAGATCGTGAGAGCCATCGTGTCGTCAGCCTGGAGCAGCCTGTGACAGGGCCGCGTGTGTATGGAGGGGCAGGTCGATCATGAAGACCGCACCGAGTCCGGGTTGGGAATGCACGCTCAGCCGTCCATGGGCGGCTTCCACCACGTTCTTGCAGAACGTCAGGCCCAGGCCGTTGCCGGCACCGGTCTGGGTCGAGAAGAAGGGTTCGAAGATGCGCTGCTGCTGCTCGTGGGTGATGCCGATGCCGTCGTCCGAGACGGCGATGCGGCCCTTGCCATGGTGCGTGCCCACGTCCACCCGCAGGTCGCCCGGGCTGGGCGCGGTGCTGGCGGCGGCCAGCGCGTGCAATGCGTTCTTGATCAGGTTGGTCAGCACCTGGGCGAACAGCGGGCGCGAGGCGACGAAGCAGAAATCGTTCTGGATGTGCACCTGCACGCAGTCGCGCTCGCGCGAGGACCGGTAGGGGTACTGGCTCACCACCTCCTGCACCAGCTCGGCCGCCATGATGGCCGACTGCTCGCGCGGCAGGCGCATCAGCTGCGCGTTGGAGATCTGGGTGTCGATCTGGCGGTTCATGCTGCGCACGAGGTTCTGCAATCGCGTGGCCAGCTCGTCGAGCTTCTTGCGCTTGGCCTCGGGCACGTCGTGCTGCACCAGGTTGCGCAGCACGTCGCCCATCAGGTTGACGGTGGCCAGCGGTGTGCGCAGTTCGTGTGCCATCACGCCCATGGTGCTCAGCGTGTTGAGCAAGCGGGCGCGGCGCAGGTTGGCGCCGGAGAACCCCAGCATCAGGCCCATGAGCCAGGCAAAGGTGATGACGACGACGTTGGCCATGGGCTCCTGGAACGGGTGCATGTCTGGCCGGTACAGCTCGGCGCTGGCCCACCCCGCCAGACCGCCCGTGATCAGTCCCAGGGTGGCGATCCGCCAGTCGGTGGCGTGGTAGTAGATGAGGATCATGGCGGCCACACTGCCCAGCCACGCGGCGTTGCCGCCGTTCATCCAGTACATCCAGGTGAAGAACCAGGGCAGCTGGATCCAGGTGGCGATGCTGAACAGGCGACCGCTCTCGGTGGACGACGGATCCCGGGAAATCCGGGGCAGCACGTAGATCAGGGCCAGGAACGCCATGACGAGGCGGGCCCACACGTTCTCGTAGGGTTGTGGAACCAGATGGCCCCAGATGCCGTAGATCACGAGGTGACCCACGAAGGTGAAAGCGCCGATCCACAACAGGCGGTACCGGGATGGGTGCAAAATAGGCTCTACGGGCGCGTGGACCACCTCGTCCAGCAACCACCGCCAGAGTCGGGCCTTGGCGCTGAGCATCCACAACCGGTCCAAAGACAATATGCACTCCTTCGATCGACCAACACCCGCCGCGTTTGCCCCCTATCCTGATCCAATAGGCATTGTGTATGCAACAGGGTGTTGCAAACCATGACCCTGCCTGTCAACTTTGACAGTGTGGGACTGGACGGCATCCTGGCCGACTGGGTGTGCGCGCTGCGCGATCAGGGCGTGGAAGCCGTGCTGGTGCTGGGCCCCAATCCCCTGGGTGGGCGCGACCAGCGCGAGGTGCTGGCGATCCACCCGCCGCGCCTGCTCGGCCCGGCCGAGGCGCTGGCCGAGAGCCGCGATTTCGGTGCCGGCTGGCGCGACAGCGACGCGCCGCTCGTGGCCTGGCAGGACATCTCCAAATCCGCGTTCGAACAATCAAGCCGCTGGCGTCGCCTGTGGCTGGCGCACGGCTACCAGACGCTGGTGCGCGTGGCGTTCAGCCTGCCTGCGGGCCGGGCCTTCGAATGTTTCATGTTCAGCCCGCGCGCTTTTGCCGACCGCTCCGAAGCCGCGGTGCTGGCCTGGTCGGCCTTCAATGTGTGGCCGATGTTGCGCCGCACGATCGCCGAGCAGCGCGTGGGCCTGAGCCCGCGCGAGCTCGAGAGCCTCAACCTCGCGTTCGAGGGCCTCACCGCGCGCGAGACCGCGTTGCGCATGGACTGCTCGGAGCGCACGGTGAACTACCACCTGGCCAACGCCATGGCCAAGCTGCAGACCGACAACAAACTCGCGGCGGTGCAACGCGCCTGCTGGATCGGCCTGATTTGAGGCCGCGGGCCGCGCCGATGCTGCGCTGCGGCAATTCCATCCAGACCGCTTGGTCATAATCCGCGCATGACTTTTCTGGCCCTGGACGTAGGGAACACCCGCCTGAAGTGGGCCCTGTACGACGCGCCGCGCGTGGGGGCCAAGCTGTTGGCGAGCGGGGCACAGTTTCTCGAAAACATCGAAACCCTGGAAGAAGGCGACTGGCGCGACCTGCCTTCGCCACGCTGGGTGCTTGGCTGCGTGGTGGCCGGCGACGCGGTCAAGCGGCGGGTGGAGGAACAGCTCGAGCTCTGGGACGTGACGCCGCAGTGGGTTGTCTCCAGCACCGGCGAGGCGGGACTCACCAACGGCTATGACCACCCGGCCCGGCTCGGCTCGGACCGCTGGGTCGCCATGATCGGTGCGCGCCAGCGGCTGCTCGCGCGTGGCCTGAAACGGCCGTGCGTGGTGGTGATGGTGGGCACCGCCGTCACGGTCGAGGCCATCGACACCGAGGGCCGCTTTCTGGGCGGCATCATCCTGCCCGGCCACGGCATCATGCTGCGCGCGCTCGAGTCGGGCACGGCCGGCCTGCACGTGCCCACCGGCGAGGTCTGCGACTTTCCCACCAACACCAGCGATGCGCTCACCAGCGGCGGCACCTTCGCCATTGCCGGTGCGGTGCAGCGCATGGTGGAAAACCTGCGCCGCCACTGCGGCGAGGAGCCGGTGTGTTTCATGACCGGCGGCGCGGGCTGGAAGATGGCGCCCAGCATGTCCCTGCAGGTGGAGCTGGTGGAGAGCCTGATCTTCGATGGCCTGCTGGAGATCGCCGACCGCCGTCTCGCGATGGCCTGATCAGCCCTTTGCTTCGCCCCAGGGCAGCATCAGGGTCAGCGTCAACAGGCGCGCGAACTCCGGCTCGAACTGGTCGATGATGCGCTGCGGGTCCGGGCACAACGTGGTGTCGGCGATCACGCCGAACTGCACCCCGCCGCCGTAACTCAGGATCGACACGCCCAGGCCCACCGTGCCGGTCTGCGGCACCCAGAACATGGTCTGCTCCAGCGTGGACCCGCACACCTTGAGCTTGGTCGCCGGCCCGGGCACGTTGGTCATGACCGCCGTGGTCTTGCGGCCGAACAGGCTGAGCATGGCGTCCTGCGCGGGTTTGATCAGCAGCCCCGCCACCGAGAGCAGGCCGAAGGTGAGCAGGGGCTGCAGGCTGCCCTTGAGGTTGTTCATGCGCGAGCGCACGGTGAACACCCGCTCGACCGGGTTGTCCACGCCGATCGGCAGCACCAGGGGCACCAGGCCGAAGCGGTTGCCCAGCTTCCAGGCGTCCTCCATCGGCCGCAGGTTGATCGGCACCATGGCGCGGATCTCCTTGCCCTGCGTGTCGTCGCCCAGGTCGCGCAGGTAGGCGCCGATGGCGCCGGCCACGCAGCCGAGCAGCACGTCGTTGACCGAGCAGTTCAGCGCCTTGCCGATCGCCTTGACCTCGTCGAGCGGGATCGGCTCGCACCAGGCCACGCGCTTGGTGTGGCCGGGCTGCCCCTTGAGGCGGGTGGGCGAGTCGTCGGGCATCAGCGCGAGTGCGGCCAGGTCGCTGGCGAGCTGGCCGCCCATGCGCGCCAGGTCGACCGCCTGGCCCAGCGTGTCGCTCAGGCTTTGCTGCGGCGCCGCGAGCATGGAGAACGATCGGGCGGCGCTGCCGCCCGCGGCTTCCAGGGCCTTGGCCGTGATGTCGCCGAACGGGCGGATCAGCGTGTCGGCCAACCAGTCTTCCGCGCCATCGAGGCCCGCCTTGGCCGGCTTGCGGCTCTTGCGCTCGGGCGGCGGGCCACCCCCGTCGACCAGGCTCATCATCACGCTGATGAGCGCAATGCCGTCGGCGATGCAGTGGTGGATGCGCGCGATCAGGGCCGATCCACCGCCATACTGCTCGATCAGCTCGAAGCGCCAGAGCGGGTGCTCTTGGTCCAGTGGCTGCATGGCGAGGTCGGCCACGCGCGCCTGCAGCGCTGCCTGTTCGCTTTGGCCGCGGTGGCGCGTCAGCTTGTGGGTGACCACATGGCGCTCCAGCTGGAAATCGGCGTCGTCCACCCAGTGCGCGCCGGCGGCGTCTTCGCGGGCCAGCTGCACGAAGCGGCGGTAGGGCAGCAGGCGCTCGCGCACACGCTCGCTCAAGGCCGCGTGGGTGATGCCGGGGCGCAGGATCCAGACGCCCACGATCATCATCAGGTTCGACGGCGAGTCCATGCGCAGCCAGGCGGTGTCCACCTTGCTCATGCGCTCGCCCTGCATGCCCAGCGTGCTCGCCAGGGCCTGCGCGACCGAGGTGCGCGCACCGTTGACCAGCGCCGCGGGCGACTTCCTGGCGGCGGGTGCGCGGACAGGCGCTGCAGGGGGGGCGGTGCGGGCGGCAACGCGTTGGACCATGGATGCTCCTCGGGTGCGCGGGCCGCGGGGTCGGTGGACGACCATTCGGTACCGCTTGTCTTGGGGTTGTGGCCCTATTGTGCAGACGGACCACACCGTAAGATAGCGGGACACCCCTAAGCCCGGCCGTTGCGGGCCGGGCATCGCGTTCACAACCAGGAGCATGCATTCATGGCCGATCTCAAGTCCCGTTTCGAAGCCGCTGTGGCGAACTCCAAGAACCTCAGCGAGCGCCCCGACAACGCCACGCTGCTGAAGATCTACGCGCTGTACAAGCAGGCCACCACCGGTGACAACACCGAGAAGAAGCCCGGTTTCGGTGACATGGTCGGCCGCGCCAAGTGGGATGCGTGGAACGCTTGCAAGGGCACCGGCAGCGACGACGCGATGCAGCAGTACATCGACCTGATCGAGTCCCTGAGTTGACCCCCCGCGCCGCCTTCGGCGTCACCCCCCAAAGGGGGCGCACCTGGCGGCCCGGCAAAGCCGGTTCCGCGGGTGCCCTGGAAAAATAGCGACAGCCGGCTCAGCCGGCTTTCTTCTTTTTGGCGGCGGGCTTCTTCGCCGCCAGCAGTTCGTCGAGGTTCTTCACGATCTCGCTCTCGATGCGGTCCTTGAAGGCACCGAGCAGGAAACCCAGGCGCGCATCGAGTTCAAACTTTTCGGCAGACACCTTCAGTGTGCCGTTCACGCCCGAGCGGGTGAACTGCACTTCGTCGCAGCCCTCGCCTTCTTCGTAGGTGCAGCTCATGTCGAACTCGCTCTCGGCCTGCTCGGCCCAGCGCCAGGCCAGCTTGCGCGCGCCGGCCAGGCCCAGGGTGTGATCGCGTTCGATGTGGATGTCTGCCATGGCTTGCCTCGTGTGTGGTGGTCAGGGTCGTGCGCTGTCGTCGGTGGCGGCTACCGTGGTGGTGGCGGGCGCCAGGCGGCGCAGGCTGGCCAGCCGCTCGTCCCGGGGCTGCGCCGCCAGCGCGCGAACCGCATCATAGAACCGCGCAAAATCGCGGCCCTCGCGCTCGAACAGGGCTTCGAACGCCGGCACCAGCTCGTCATAGGCTGCCTGCGCGCCAAAGCTGGCGTTGTTGGCCTGGGCCACGAAGGGGTCGTAGCCCGCGTAGCCACCCCAGCCGCGCTTGAGGTCCTGGTAGGCGCGGTGGAAGTCGGCCATGGCGGCGGCCTTGCGCCGGGTCTTCTCGCCATCGTCGAGAGCGGCGTCCTGGTAAATGGCGTCCAGGCGCAGGCGCGTCGAGAGCGTGAGGGCGCGGAAGGTGCGGCGCCGGCCGTCGAACGTGGCGTAGTCGGTGCGGGCCTTGTCGCCGGCCTGGGTGTTGAGCCAGCGCGCACCGCCCAGGCGCTCGACCGCGGTGGCGAACGATTCGTTGAACGCCGTGTCGCCCGCGGCGTAGGCCACCTGGTGCGCGAGCTCGTGGAACACGATGCGCGCGAGTTCGCCTTCGGGGTAGGCGATGAAGGTGTTGAGCAGCGGGTCGCCGCCGGCCCAGTTCATCCAGCCCAGCGTGGAGTAGGCGGGCACAGGGTAGACGGCCACTTCGAGCGATCGGTCCAGGCCGCTGGCGAAGGCCCGGGCATCGGCTTCGGCGAAATAGCCGCGGTAGCCCACGCAGCCCGCCACCGGAAAGCACCAGGTCTGCAGCGTGAGCGAAAGCGCGGGCGCTGCGACCACGTTGTAGACGGCAGCGCGGCGCTGCAGGTCGGCGTAGCGGTGGTAGCTCGCGTTGTCGGGCAGGGCCAGCTCGGCCACGGCAAAGGCGCGGATGCGGCGCGCCAGCGCGAGCCGTTCTTTCAGCGCGGCCGGGGTCTGCGCATCGGCCAGCCAGTCGTCCACCGGGCGCGCCGCCTGCATCAGGCGCAGGTGGCCGGTGACCGACTGCCAGTAGTAGCCCACGCCCGTGGTGCTGGCGCAGCCCGTGCCGAGCAAGGCCAGTGCCGCGAGCGCGGTCCAGCGACGCATCAGGTGCCTTCGGGCAGCGCGGCCACTTCGACCAGGCAGTCGTAGAACACCGGGCCGCCGCCCAGGTCGGTCAGGCGCTGGCTGGTGACTTCGTTGACGTTGGTGCCGAACGGCCCCATCTTGCGCCACCAGATGCCCAGCCCGTTGACCACGCCGGGGCGTGCACGTTTCGACACGCTGGCCTTGCAGCGGTACTCGCCGCGCTGGTTGAAGACACGCACCATCTGGCCGCTGGCGATGCCGCGCGCGGCGGCGTCGTCGGCGTGGATCTCCAGCAGCGGCTCGCCCTCGATGTCGCGCAGGCTGGTCACGTTGACGAAGCTGGAGTTGAGGAAGTTGCGCGCGGGCGGCGAGATCATGGCCAGCGGAAACTGCGCCGAGCTGCCGGCCAGCTCGAAATTGGGCAGGTGATCGGGCAGGCCGTCCAGGCCCTGCGCCGCCAGCCGCGCGCTGAAGAACTCGCAGCGGCCCGAGGCGGTGGGGAAGTTGCCGTGGGCAAAGGGGGCTTCGGGCACCGGCAGCGTGGCGTAGCCCTGGTCGAGCAGCTGCTGAAAATCCACCAGCTCGCCAAAGGCCGTTCGACACAGCGTGAGGTCGTCGTCGGCGAAGCAGGGGTCGTCGAAACCCAGGCGCGCGGCCAGCGCGCGGAAGATGTCGGTGTTGGTGCGGGCCTGGCCCACGGGGGCGATGGCCGGGCGGTTGAGCAGCACGTCGGTGTGGCCGTAGCTGGTGTGGATGTCCCAGTGCTCCAGCTGCGTGGTGGCCGGCAGGATGTAGTCGGCGTGGTCGGCGGTGTCGGTCTGGAAGTGTTCGAGCACCACGGTGAACAGGTCCTCGCGCGCGAAACCCTGCACCACCTTGCCCGACTCGGGCGCCACCGCCACCGGGTTGCTGTTGTAGACGATCAGCGCCTCGACCTTCGGCCCGAATGCGGGCGAGCTCTCGCGCAGCAGGTCGTCGCCGATGGTGCTCATGTTGAGGGTGCGCGGGGTGCGGCCGGCCAGCAGGTCGGGCCGCTGCAGCGCCGCGCGGTTCACCGGGAACTGGCCCGAAGCCGAGAGCAGCAGTCCGCCGGCCGGCTCGCGCCAGGCGCCCACCAGCGCCGGCAGGCTGGCGATCGCGCGCACCGCGTTGCCGCCACCGCGCACGCGCTGCATGCCGTAGTTCAGGCGGATCGCGGCGGGCTTCGTGGTGCCGTAGGCGCGCGCGAGGTCGACGATCTGCTGCACCGGCACGCCACAGACCTCGGCCGCGCGCTCGGGCGGCCACTGCAGCGCGCGCTCGCGCAGGCCGTCCCAGCCCAGGGTGTGGCGCTCGATGTAGTCGTGGTCCAGCCAGTTGTTCACGATGAGCTGGTGCATCAGCGCGAAGGCCAGCGCCGCGTCGGTGCCCGGGCGTAGCGCGATGTGCTCGTGGCACTTGTCGGCCGTCTCGGTGCGGCGCGGGTCGATGCAGACCAGGCGCGCGCCGTCGCGCTTGGCCTGTTGCGCCAGGCGCCAGAAATGCAGGTTGCTGCCGATCGAGTTGCTGCCCCAGATCAGGATCAGCTTCGAGCGGGCAAAGTGCTCCACCTTCATGCCGACCTTGCCGCCCAGCGTCTGCACCAGGCCCTCGCCACCGGCCGAGGCGCAGATGGTGCGGTCCAGCAGCGAGGCGCCGAGGCGGTGGAAGAAGCGCGCGGCCATGGCCTCGCCCTGCACCTGGCCCATGGTGCCGGCGTAGCTGTAGGGCAGGATGGCCTGCGGGTCGCGCGCGGCGATACCGCGCAGGCGGGCCGCGATGTCGTCGAGCGCCTCGTCCCAGCCCACCGGTTCGAAGCGGCCGCTGCCCTTGGGACCGCTGCGCTTGAGCGGCGCGAGCAGCCGATCGGGGTGGTAGCTGCGCTCGGCATAGCGCGAGACCTTGGTGCACAGCGCGCCGTCGGTGTGGCGGTGGTCGGGGTTGCCCGTCACGCGCACGGCCACGCCCTGGTCCACCGTGGTGACCAGGGCACAGGTGTCGGGGCAGTCGTGGGGGCAGGCGCCGCGCACCTGCAGAACTTGCAAAGCGCTGACGGCGGCGTCGGGCTTCAGGGATTGCCCTGAGTGGATGGTCATGCGGGGCACCTATCGTGGCGGGCCATTGTGTTCAAATGGGTGCGTCATGGAGTTGATCCGTCGGAAGCCGTTCATGATATTCGCGTGCCTTGCCCTTGGGTGCCTGGGGGCCATGGCGCAGCCGGTGGTGGGCAAGCCCCCCATCGCGCTGGGGCAGAGCGTGGCGCTCAGTGGATCGAGCGCGCCCATGGCGCGGCCCTTCGCCGAGGGCGCCCGGCTCTACTTCGCCCGCTTCAACGGCGCCGGCGGGCTCGACGGGCAGCGCATCGACCTCGTGACCCTGGACGACGCCGGCGAGCCCGCGCGCACGCTGGCCAACACCACCCGCCTGCTCGACCAGGGCGTGCTGGCGCTGTTCGGCTACTACGGCTCACCCCAGGTGATCGCCGCCTACCCCGCCTTCAAGGACCGTGACCTGATCCTCTTTGCACCCATGGCCTCGGCGGACGAGTTGCGCGGCCCGGTGTATCCCAACGTCTACAGCATGCGCCCGGGCTTTTCCGAGGAAGCCGCCGCCGTGACCCGGCACGCGGACATGCTCGGCACCCGGCGCCTGGTCATCCTGTACGGCCCCGACAGCGAATCGCTGTTCGCGCTCGATTCGGCCCAGCGCACCACCACCGCGATCGGGGCCAACCTGCTGGCCAGCCTGCCGGTGGCGCAGGTGGCCCAGGCCCTGGAGAAAAAGCCCCAGGCCGTTCTGGTGCTGGGCGACGCCGCCGCCGCGGGGCAGGGCATCCGCGACCTCAGGGTCCAGGGATTCCGCGGTCCGATTTATGGCTTTTCCAACACGGGAGAGAGCCTGCTGGCCGAGCAGCTCGGGCCGGTGGGTGCCGGCGTGGTGGTGGTGCGCGTGACGCCCAAGCCGGACAGCGCCCGGACCCCGCTGGTGCGCGAGTTCGTGGCCGACGCCACGGCGGCACGGCTCAAGCCCAACGTCTACATGCTGGAGGGCTACCTGGCCGCGCGCAGCCTGGCCGAGGCCCTGCGGGTGGCGCTGCGCACGCCGCCGCTGACCAGCGCCGGGTTGCGAAAGGCCATCGAGGGCATGAACAACGTGGACGTGGGCGGTGTGCGCGTCCATTTCGGTGGCGAGCGCGTCGGCTCGCGCATGGTGGACCTCAGCTTGATCGACAGCCAGGGTCGGGTTAGGGAATAAATCCCTTTACCCGTATGTGGGAAATCGCATACGCTGCTGGTCATCTCATTACGGTACGGGGGTACTTTGACCATGCGACGCAGAGAAATCCTGGGTTATGCGGGCCGTGTGGCCGGTTTGCAGGCGTTGGGTGGCGTGGCGATGACGGCCCATGCCCAGTCGGTGGGCGTGAGCGACAACCGCATCCTGCTGGGGCAGTCGGCCCCGTTCAGCGGCGCGGCGGAACAACTGGGGCTGCAGTTCCACCTGGGCGCCCAGCTGTACTTCGAGGCCCTGAACCAGAAGGGCGGTGTCAACGGCCGGCGCATCGAACTCACCCGCCTCGACGACGGTTACGAGCCTGAGCGTTGCGCGGCGAACACACGCCAGCTGATCAGCGATGGGGTATTTGCCCTGTTTGGCTACATCGGCACACCCACCAGCGTCGTGGCCCTGCCGCTGGCCACCGAGGCCAAGGTGCCCTTCTTCGCGCCCTTCACCGGGGCCCAGGTGCTGCGCGAACCGTTCAACCGCTATGCCATCCACGTGCGCGCCTCGTACTTCGACGAGACCGCGGCGATCGTGCGCCAGATCACCGGCACCGGCATCAAGAAGATCTCGGTGTTCTACCAGAACGATGCTTATGGCAAGGCCGGTCTGGAGGGGGTCACGCGCGCGCTCAAGGCCCTCAACCTGGAGCCTGCGTCGCTGGGCACGGTGGAGCGCAATACGGTCGACGTGAGCAAGGCGCTGGCCGACATCATGGCCCAGAAGCCCGAGGCCATCGTGCAGATCAGCGCCTACAAGTCGTGCGCGGCCTTCATCCGCGAAGCGCGCAAGCGCGGCTTCGTCGGCAACTTCTACAACGTGTCCTTCGTGGGCACGCAGGCCCTGCTCGACGAACTCGGACCCGACGCCAAGGGCGTGGTGGTGAGCCAGGTGATGCCGTTCCCCTACACCCCGGTCACCGGCATCTCGGGCGAGTACCTCAACGCGGTCAAGGCCAAGCAGGGCCGGGCGGCCAACTACTCGGGGATCGAGGGCTTCGTGGCGGCCAAGGTGTTCACCGAGGCGGTCAACCGGGCCGGCCGCAACCTCACGCGCGACACCTTCATCAGTGCCATCCAGGGCATGCGCAACCTGGACCTGGGCGGTTTCCCGGTGGACTTCGCGCCGAACAAGCACACCGGCTCCAAGTTCGTCGAACTGACGCTGCTCACCGAAGACGGCCGCATCCGCCGCTGAGCTTGCCGGGGTATCCCCGGAAGACGGTCGGTTGTCGCCCGCGGGGCGGTCGCTGGCGGCCACGTTCGATACCATGGTCGCTTTGCATGCGGTGCCCCCGCCGGACACCGAGAGAACACCATGAAACTCATCGACTCCATCCTCACGCAGGCGGCCAGCATCGCCGCCGTGCGGCGTGACATCCACGCCCACCCCGAACTCTGTTTCCAGGAAGTGCGCACCGCCGACGTGGTGGCGCAGAAGCTGACCGACTGGGGCATCCCGGTGCACCGCGGCATGGGCACGACCGGCGTGGTGGGCATCGTGCACGGCCGCGACGGTGGCAAGAGCGGCCGTGCCATCGGCCTTCGCGCCGACATGGACGCCCTGCCCATGCAGGAGCACAACACCTTCGCCCATGCGAGCCAGCACACCGGCAAGATGCACGCCTGCGGCCACGATGGCCACACCGCCATGCTGCTCGCGGCGGGTCAGCACTTCGCGAAACACCGCAACTTCGACGGCACGGTCTACCTGATCTTCCAGCCGGCCGAGGAGGGCGGTGGCGGTGCGCGCGAGATGATCAAGGACGGCCTGTTCGAGCAGTTCCCGGTGGAGTCCGTGTTCGGCATGCACAACTGGCCCGGCATGGCGGTGGGCACCTTCGCCGCGAGCGCCGGCCCGGTGATGGCCTCGAGCAACGAGTTCCGCATCGTCATCCGCGGCAAGGGCGCGCACGCCGCGCTGCCGCACAACGGCATCGACCCGGTGCCGGTGGCCTGCCAGATGGTGATGGCGTTCCAGACCATCATCTCGCGCAACAAGAAGCCGGTGGATGCCGGCGTGATCTCGGTCACCATGATCCACACCGGCGAGGCCACCAACGTGGTGCCCGACAGCTGCGAGATCCAGGGCACGGTGCGCACCTTCACCTACGAGGTGCTCGACATGATCGAGCGCCGCATGCAGGAGATTGCCGAACACACCTGCGCGGCCTTTGGCGCCACGGTGGAGTTCGAGTTCCACCGCAACTACCCGCCCACCATCAACCACGCCGCCGAGACCGCGTTCGCGCGCGAGGTGATGGCCGAGATCGTGGGCGCCGACCATGTGGTGGACCAGGAACCCACCATGGGCGCGGAAGACTTCGCCTACATGCTGCAGGCGCGGCCGGGCTGCTACGCCTTCATCGCCAACGGCGACGGCGCGCACCGCGAGATGGGCCACGGTGGCGGCCCCTGCATGCTGCACAACCCGAGCTACGACTTCAACGACGACCTGATCCCGCTGGGGGCAACCTTCTGGGTGCGGCTGGCCGAAAAATGGCTGGGCCAGCCACGCACCGGGGGTGCGGCTTGAGCGCAGCGCCGGGCCGCCCCAAGCGAGCTCGCACCGCAGTGCGCAGCACGAAGGTTGTCCTGTGATCACGCCGCAGGACGCCTTTTCCCCCTCCTATGCCCGCGCCCGCGTGCGCTTCCTCGAAGGCGCCGCGGCCGCCGGCATGTCGATCAGCAGCCACAACCACCCGCTGCCCGGCCGCGACGGCGAGACCCTGGCGATGGACGTGGCGCTCGACGGCGCGCCCGATGCCGAACGCCTGCTGATCGTCAGCAGCGCCTGCCACGGGGCGGAAGGGTATTGCGGCTCGGGCGTGCAGGTGTTTGCCGCGCACGACGCCGAATGGCGCGCACACGCGCGCGCCGCCGGGGTGGCCGTGCTCTACATCCACGCGCTCAACCCGCACGGCTTCTCGTGGGTGCGCCGGGTGACCCACGAAAACGTGGACCTCAACCGCAACTTCCAGGACTTCAGCCAGCCGCTGCCGGTCAACCGGGCCTATGCCGATCTGCACGACCTGCTGCTGCCACGCCAGTGGCCGCCGGGCCCGGAGAACGAAGCCGCGATCCACGCCTACATCCAGACCCATGGCCTGGCGCGCTACCAGGCCGCCGTTTCACAAGGCCAGCACGCCTTTGCCGACGGCCTGTTCTTCGGCGGCACCGCGCCCACCTGGAGCAATGTCACGCTGCGCCAGGTGCTGCGCCGGCATGGGCAGCGGGCCCGCCGGCTCGCGTGGATCGACCTGCACACCGGCCTGGGCGAGAGTGGCGTCGGCGAGCGCATCTGTGCCTGCCGCGACGACGCGGTGGCGCTGCAGCGCGCGCGCGCCTGGTGGGGCGGCGGTGGCCAGACGCCGGTGACCTCGATCTACGACGGCTCCTCCACCTCGGCCCTGCTGACCGGCCTGATGTGGTGTGCCGCCTACGAGGAATGCCCGCAGGCGGAATACACCGGCATTGCGATGGAGTACGGCACGGTGCCGATCACCGAGGTCATCAACGCCTTGCGCGGTGACCACTGGCTGCACCAGCACCCCGAGGCGCCGGCCGGGTTGCGCGCCGCGATCCAGGCGCGCATGCTGGCGGCGTTCTACGTCGACACCGACGCCTGGAAGGCGCAGATCGTGGTGCAGGCGCGCCAAGCCCTGTTCCAGGCCGTCGACGGGCTGGCTGCCCCGGCCTGAGGCGGCGCGCTCGGCGCGTTCAGAAGTGGATGCCGCGCATCATCTGCTGCATCGCCACCGCCTCGGCCGAGAGCTGCGGCTTGGCACCCTTCTCGCCCTTGGCGGCTGAAGAGTCGGGGAACATGCGGAAGCTGGTGTTCATCACGATCTGCGCCACGCGCGGCACCATCGCGTGCATCATCTGGCCGGTCACGCCCAGGCGCGTGGCGATGCGCACCGGCTTGAAGATGCAGGCCTGCGCGATCATGTCGGCCGCCTCTTCGGGCGCCAGCGTGGGCACGTTCTTGTAGATCTGGGTCGGCGCGATCATGGGCGTGCGCACCAGCGGCATGTTGATGGTGGTGAAGCTGATGCCCTGGTCGGCAAACTCGCTGCTCGCGCAGCGTGTCCAGGCGTCCAGCGCGGCCTTGCTAGCAACATAGGCGGAGAAGCGCGGCGCGTTGGTCAGCACGCCGATCGAGCTGATGTTCACCACATGGCCCTTGCGCTTGGCCACCATGCCGGGCAGCAGGCCCATGGTCACGCGCAGGCAGCCGAAGTAGTTGAGCTGCATGGTGCGCTCGAAGTCGTGGAAACGGTCGTAGCTGCCCTCGATCGCGCGGCGGATCGAGCGGCCGGCGTTGTTGATCAGGAAGTCCACGCCACCGTGGTTGGCGATCAGCAGTTGCACGAAGCGGTCGGCATCCGCCATGTCGGCGATGTCGGCCGGGTAGGCAATGAACGCGTAGCCCTTGTCCTTCGCCTCCTTGCAGGCTTCATCGAGCTTGTCCTGGTCGCGTCCGCAGATGATCGTCACGGCGCCGGCCTCGGCAAACTTGTGCGCCGCCGCCAGGCCGATGCCCGAGCTGCCGCCGGTGACCAGCACCACCTTGCCCGCCACCGTGCCCTTGAGGCTGCGGTCGATGTGCAGGTCGGGATCGAGGTGGCGCTCCCAGTAGTCCCACAGCCGCCACGCGTAGTCCTTCAGGTTGGGGCATGCGATGCCGCTGCCCTTGAGCGCGGCCAGCGTCTCGCGGCAGTCGAAGCGCGTCGGGTAGTTGACGAAGGTCATCATGTCCTCGGGCAGCCCGAGGTCCTGCATGATGGCCTTGTAGACGCGGCGCACCGGTGCCAGCGCCATCAGGCCCTTCTTCACGCTCTTGGGAATGAAACCCATCAGCGCGGCGTTGATGAACAGGTTCATCTTGGGCGCGTGAGCCGCCTTGCTGAGGATGTCGAGCACGTCGCCGACGCGGTAGCCGATGGGGTCCACCAGGTGGAAGCACGCGCCGCTGCTGCGCTTCTGGTGGCTGATGTGGTCGAGCGCGTCGACCACGAAGTCGACCGGCACGATGTTGATGCGCCCGCCCTCCAGGCCGACGCTGGGCATCCAGGGCGGCAGGATCTGGCGCATGCGCTGGATCAGCTTGAAGAAGTAGTAGGGCCCGTCGATCTTGTCCATCTCGCCGGTGCGCGAGTCGCCCACCACGGCGGCCGGGCGGTACACGCTCCACGGCACCTTGCATTCCTCGCGCACGATCTTCTCGCTTTCGTGCTTGGTCATGAAGTACGGGTGCTCGTAGTTCTCGGCCTCGTCGAACATGTCTTCGCGGAACACGCCTTCGTAAAGGCCGGCCGCGGCGATCGACGACACGTGGTGGAAATGGCCGGCGCCGATGGCCTTGGCGAACTCCACCGTGTTGCGCGTGCCGTCCACGTTCACCGCGATCTGGCTCTCTTCGTCGGCCTCGAGGTCGTACACCGCGGCCAGGTGGTGGAAGTGGTCGATCTGGCCCTTGAGCGCTTTCACGTCATCGGCCGACACGCCCAGCTTCTTCGAGGTGAGGTCGCCGAACACCGGCACCGCGCGCGCCGCGCCCACGCCCCAGTACTCGCGCAGACCCGCCACCTTGCCCTCGCTCTCCTTGCGGATCAGGAAATGCACCACCGACCCCTTGCGCTGCAGCAGCTTGGCCACCAGGCGTTTGCCAATGAAGCCGGTCGCGCCGGTGACGAAATAGTGCATGAGGTTCTCCTGAAGTGCCTGCTATTGAAAATGGGAGCGCGTTGATCGCCTGCCATTCTTGACCAGGACGGCGCTCGTCGCATTCCGCAAAAACCCGCGTGAGGCATGGCCCACAGCGCGGGCCGTTTAGTCGTGCGCCCCTACACAGCCACGGCGCGCGGGCCGTACAGTGGCTGCACGCCGTGGTCGGCACCGTCCCGCCACCCCCACTTCCTCATCCACACCAGGAGCCTCCCCATGGTCAAGAAAATCCAGAAATCCGGCAGCGACACCAAGGCCGCATCCGCGGGACCCAACTCGCCCCTGTCCGGCGCCATCAAGGATTCCGCGCAGCAGATCTGGCTGGCCGGCCTGGGCGCGTTTTCCAAGGCCCAGGAAGAAGGCGGCAAGGCGTTTGAATCGTTGGTCAAGGAAGGCCTGTCGATCCAGCGCAAGACCCAGGCCGTGGCCGAAGAGCGCATTTCCGAAGCCACCAGCCGCGTGAGCACCATGGCCACCGACATCTCGTCCAAGGCCGCGGGCCAGTGGGACAAGCTCGAGAACATCTTCGAAGAGCGCGTGGCCAAGGCGCTGAACAAGCTGGGCGTGCCCTCGGCGCGCGACGTGGACGCCCTGATCGAGCGCATCGACGCGCTGAACCAGCACGTGATGCGCATGGGCGGCATGGCCCCGGCGAAGACCGCCGCTCGCAAGGCCGCACCGGCCAAAAAGGCCGCGCCCGCGAAGACCGCCGCCCGCAAGACCACGCGCCGCAGCAAGGCCGCCTGAGCCCCATGCGGGCCGGCAACGGCATGCCGGACACAGGGGCGCTTGACGCCCCTTTTTTGCGCCCGCGCCGGATGCTGCAACGCAGCACGTTCATCCGCCCTCGCGGTCTACACTCAAACGCATGACGACGTCCCGCAAAGTCCCCCACAGCCCCGCCAGAACGAAGCCACGCCGTCCCCGCATCGCGCTGGCGCTCGCCGGTGGCGGGCCGCTCGGTGCCATCTATGAAATCGGCGCGCTGTGCGCGCTCGACGAAGGCCTGCAGGGCCTGGACCTCAACGGCTGCGACCACTACGTGGGCGTGTCGGCGGGCGGCTTCATCGCCGCCGGCCTGGCCAACGGCATCCGTCCGCGCCAGCTCTGCGAAGCCTTCATCGAAGACCGGCCGAGCGCCGACAACTTCGATCCCTCCTGGCTGCTCAAGCCGGCGTGGAGCGAATTCGGTGACCGGCTGCAGCGCCTGCCGCGCTTGCTCGCTGGCGCGCTGTGGGCCTGGGGTGCGCAGGGCAAGGGCTTCACCAACGCCTTCGAGCGCATGGGCGCGGCGCTGCCCACCGGCGTGCTCGACAACGAAGGCATCCACCTCCAGATCGAGCGCCTGTTCAGCCAGCCCGGTCGCAGCAACGATTTCCGCGAGCTGCGCGCGCGCCTGACCCTGGTGGCCACGCAACTCGACACCGGCGAGGCCGCGCCCTTCGGCCGCCCGGGCTGGGACCACGTGCCGATCTCGCGCGCCATCCAGGCCAGCGCGGCCCTGCCCGGCCTGTTCCCGCCAGTGGAGATCGGCGGCCAGCACTATGTGGACGGCGCGCTCAAGAAGACCCTGCACGCCACGGTGGCGCTGGACGAAGGCGCCGACCTGCTAGTGTGCCTGAACCCGCTGGTGCCGTTCCACACCAACCCCAGCCTGCAGGACGGCCGGCGCATCCCCTCGCTGGTCGAAGGCGGCCTGCCGGCCGTGATGAGCCAGACCTTCCGTTCGATGATCCATTCGCGGCTGGAGCTCGGCCTCAAGCACTACGAGCGCGCCTACCCGGACAGCGACATCGTGCTGTTCGAGCCCGACCAGCGCGACGCCACGCTTTTCTTCGCCAACACCTTCAGCTACCGCCAGCGCCGCGAGATCGCCGAGCACGCCTACCAGCAGACGCGCCGCATGCTGCTCGACCGCCAGGCCGTGCTCACGCCGCAGCTCGCGCGCCACGGCATCGCGCTCGACCTGCGCGCGCTGCGCGACCCGGGCCGGCACCTGCTCGGCTCGCACGCCTCCGCGGCCCGCACCACCCTGGGCGCGCGCCTGCACGCCACGCTCGACGAACTGCAGCGGCAACTCGACCGCCCCGCCGCGCCGGCCCACGGCCGCTGAGCGCCGCGCCATGGCCAAGAAAGCCCCGCGCCGCACCGCCGAGCGCATCCTCGAGGTGACGCTCGAGCTGTTCAACCGCTTCGGTGAGCCCAACGTGTCCACCACGCTGATCTCGGCCGAGCTCGGCATCAGCCCGGGCAACCTGTATTACCACTACCCGGCCAAGGACGAGCTCATCAACTCGCTGTTCGAGCGCTACGAGCGCGCGCTCGGCGAGCTGCTGGGTGCCAGCGAAGGCGTGCGCAACGTGGAAGACGCCTGGTTCTTCCTGCACTCGCTGTTCGAGATCATCTGGGAGTACCGCTTCCTCTACCGCGATCTCAACGACCTGCTGTCGAAGAACCGCTTGCTCGAGACGCGTTTCCAGACCGTGCTGAAGAACAAGTCGCGCGCGATCCGCAACCTGCTCGCCGGCATGAGCCGCCACGGCGCGGTGAACATCGACGCGCGCGAAACCGAACCCACCGCCACCAGCATGGTGGTGGTGCTGACCTACTGGCTGAGCTTCGAGTACGTGCGCGACCCACGCCACGCGCTCGAGCCCGACAACGCGCAGCAGGCCTTGCTGCGGGGCGCCAGCCACGTGCTCAACCTGCTCGCGCCCTACCTCGAAACCTCGCAACGGCAGCACCTGATGACGCTCACCAGCGCCTACGGACCGCAGTCCTGAGCACCCACCGCGAGAACGCACCATGGCCGAATGGACCCCCTTCCCCTCCGCCGGCCACGACCGGTTCGACGCCGCGCGCCTCAAGACGCTCTGGAGCCGCCTGCACATGGGCGACGCCGAGCCCTGGCCGGAAGACCCGGCGGTGGTGCAGACCTGGGCGCTGTTCCACAACGGCGAGTTCCAGCGCGCAGCCGAAGCGGGCCTGGCGATCGGCGACGCCGGCCTCAACGTGGCCAACAAGGCCACCTGCATCTACGCCAACTACCTCGAGCCGCGCGAGAAGACCCGCCAGGACCTGCTGCTGGAAGCGGCGTCGCGCGCCGAATCGCTGCAGCGCCGGCACCCCGACAACACCGGTGCCTGGTACTGGCAGGCCTATGCCCTGGGCCGCTACAGCCAGGGCATCAGCGTGGCCAAGGCCCTGACGCAGGGGCTGGGCGTGCGCATCAAGGGCGCGCTGGAAACCGCGATCGCGCGCTGCCCGCAGCACGCCGATGCGCACCTGGCGCTGGCCGCGTTCCACGCCGAGGTGATCGACAAGGTGGGCAGCATGGTGGGCGGCATGACCTATGGCGCGAACAAGGCGCAGGGGCTGGCCCTGTACCAGAAAGCCATGGCCCTGAACCCCGACTCGGCCGTGACGCTGACCGAGTACGCCAACGGGCTGGTGATGCTCGAAGGCGCGGACCGGCTGCCCGAAGCGAACCGGCTGCTCGACCGGGCGGCCTCGATGGAGCCGCTGGACGCGATGGAGCGGCTGTACGTGGCGTCGGCCCGGGTGGCGCTGGAAGGCTAGGGCGGGGCGGGCCGCGCCCCGGGCCCTACAATTTCGGCACCCCTTCCGACCGAGCCGCCCCCCATGACGACCCCCACCGACATCTCCAGCATCGCCCCGCGCGACAAGGCCGAAATCCTCGCGCAGGCACTGCCCTACATCCGCAAGTACCACGGCAAGACCATGGTCATCAAGTACGGCGGCAATGCCATGACCGACCCGGCCCTGCAGGCCGACTTCGCCGAAGACGTGGTGCTGCTCAAGCTGGTGGGCATCAACCCGGTGGTGGTGCACGGCGGTGGCCCGCAGATCGAGACGCTGCTCAAGCGCCTGGGCAAGCAGGGCCAGTTCATCCAGGGCATGCGCGTGACCGACCCCGAGACCATGGAGGTGGTGGAGTGGGTCCTGGCCGGCGAGGTGCAGCAGGACATCGTGGGCCTGATCAACCAGGCCGGCGGCAAGGCGGTGGGCCTGACCGGGCGCGACGGCGCCATGATCCGCGCGCAGAAGCTGCGCATGACCGACCAGAAGGACCCCAACCTCGAACACGACGTGGGCCAGGTGGGCGACATCGTGAGCATCGACCCGAGCGTGGTCAAGGCCCTGCAGGACGATGCCTTCATTCCGGTGGTCAGCCCGATCGGCTTCGGTGAGAACAACGAGAGCTACAACATCAACGCCGACGTGGTGGCCGCCAAGCTCGCCACCGTGCTGCAGGCCGAGAAGCTGCTGATGCTCACCAACATCCCCGGTGTGCTCGACAAGAATGGCCAGTTGCTCACCGAGCTCACGCCACGCCGCATCGACGAGCTGGTGGAAGACGGCACCATCTCCGGCGGCATGCTGCCCAAGATCGCGGGTGCGCTGGACGCGGCCAAGAGCGGCGTCAACGCGGTGCACATCATCGATGGCCGCGTGCCGCATGCCCTGCTGCTGGAGGTGCTGGGCAACCAGCCCTTCGGCACCATGATCCGGTCGCACTGAAATGTTGGCCCCCACGCTCCGCCGCCTCGCGGGTCGCTGCCCCCCCGAAGGGCTGCGTTTCGCCTTGGGGCGGCCCGACGGCGAAACCCTTGCCCTGAACCATGCGCCTGCTCCTGGTTGAAGACGACGTGATGGTCGCCAGCGGCATCAAGCTGGGGTTGTGCAACGCGGGCTACACGGTGGACTGGGTGGGCAGCGCCGAGCGCGCGCTGCAGGCGCTGGAGAGCGACAGCTTCGACCTCGCCATCGTGGACATCGGCCTGCCCAGCATGGATGGCCTGGAGCTGACGCGCCAGCTGCGCACCGGCGGGCTGGAGATGCCGGTGCTGATCCTGACCGCGCGCGACGCGCTGCACGACCGCGTGCAGGGCCTGGACCTCGGTGCCGACGACTACATGGTCAAGCCCTTCGAGCTGCCCGAACTGCTGGCCCGGCTGCGCGCCCTGCTGCGGCGCTCGCAGGCCGCCACCTCGGCGGTGCTGGGTTTCGGCCCCCTGGAGATGGACACCGCGCACCGCCGCGTCACCCTGGCGGGCCAGCCCATGGAACTCGGCCCGCGCGAATGGACGGTGCTCGAGTACCTGCTGCTGCAGGTGCCCAAGCCGGCCGCGAAAGACAAGCTGCTGCAGGCGCTGACCGGCTGGGACAAGGAAATCACGCCCAACGCGATCGAGGTCTATGTGTCGCGCCTGCGCGGCAAGCTCGAACCGGCGGGTGTGTGCCTGCGCGCAATCCGGGGGTTCGGCTACCGGCTCGAACTGGCCGACCACCCCGGTCATGCCACGAGCAGCTGAGGCCAGCGCGTCGCGCGGCATGATCTGGGGCCTGCAGCGCCGCCTGCTGGTGCTGCTGCTCATCACCATCGGCCTGATCGGCACGGTCAGCGTCTTCTTCCACTACCAGAGCGCGGGCACCGCCGCGCTGCAGCAGGACCAGCGCCTGCTCAAGCTGGTGCCGCTGCTGGCGGACTCGGTGGTGGTGAGCCGCCTGGCCGGCCGCGACGCGATGGCCCTCGAGGAACAGATGCTGGGCCTGTCCGAGATCGTCTCCACACCCGGCATGGCCATGCTGCTCGCGCCCCCGGTGGAAGAGTTCCTGTCGGAGCGGCGCGGCCTGTCCGCCTTCGGCGTTTTCAACGCCCAGGGCGGCCAGATGCTGGGCGATCGCTGGTTGCCGACCACCCTGCCGGCCACCGGCGACGCCGAGTTCCTCAGCGTGGTCGAGGCCGGTGTCACCTACCGCGTGGTGGCCCAGCGCGTGTCCTCGGACATGGGGGAAGTCATCGTCATGCTGGCCGACGGCTCCGACGCGCGCCAGCAGTGGTTCAGCACCGTGCTGATGCGCGTGCTGCTGCCCAACCTGCTGCTGTTCGCCGTCGCCGCGGCGGTGGTCACCTGGGGCGTGGCGCGCGCGCTGCGGCCGCTGATCGACCTCAAGGAAGCGGTGGAGAACCGCTCGCCGCGCGACCTGAGCGCGATCGACACCGACAGCGTCCCGGGCGAGGTGCGGCCCCTGGTGGCCTCGCTCAACCGCCTGTTCCAGCTCGTCAATGCCCAGACCGAAGCGCAGCGCCGCTTCGTGGCCGATGCCGCGCACCAGCTGCGCACACCGCTGGCCGGCCTGCAGGCCCAGGTGGAGGCCTGGGCCCAGGCCGCGCGCAGCATGGGCGGCGGCGACCTGCTCAGCCTGCGGGCCGACCAGGTGCTGCGCCTGCGCGACGCCACGCGGCGCACCTCCCAGCTGGCCAACCAGCTGCTCGCGCTCTCTCGCGCCGACGCCGTCAGCGCCGACACGCAGCCGCTGCAGCGGGTGGACCTGATGGAGCTGTGCGAGAACATGCTCGCGCTCTACCTCGACGCCGCCGGCAGCAAGCGCATCGACCTCGGCCTGGAGGCCCGGCCCGCGCAGACACTGGGCCACGCCTGGCTGCTGCGCGAACTGCTGCTCAACCTGGTGGACAACGCGGTCAAGTACACGCCGCCGGGCGGGCGCATCACGCTGCGCTGCGGACACGACGGCCCCACCGACGCGCCGCGCGCCTGGGTGGAGGTGGAAGACGACGGCCCCGGTATCGCCGCCGAGGAGCATGCGCGGGTGCTGCAGCGTTTCTACCGCGTGCCCGGCACCGCCGGCGAGGGCAACGGCCTGGGCCTGGCGATCGCCGATGAAATCGCGCGCGCGCACCGCACGCAGCTGCTGCTCGACAGCGGCGCGCAGGGCCGTGGCCTGCGCGTGCGGGTGACCTTCGAGGCGGTCACTCACTGACCCCGCACGCGCCCGCCGCGCTGGATGCAGGGCAGGCCGGCCCTGTGCGAGAATCGCCGAAGGGAAGACCGACCAGGACCGGCAACGCGGTCCAGCAGCTCACACCACACGGACCGCTCGCCCATGACCTCCAACGTCCCAGAGTCTCCATCCCCGGCCGACGACGCCGCGCTCGAAGCCGCCCAGGCCATTGAGGCGGCGGCACACGCAGACGGTGGCGGGCGCAAGCGGCCCAAGCCCGGCGAGCGGCGGGTGCAGATCCTGGAGGCCCTGGCCACCATGCTCGAGCAGCCCGGCGCCGAGCGCATCACCACCGCGGCCCTGGCTGCGCGGCTGGACGTGAGCGAGGCCGCCCTGTACCGCCATTTCGCCAGCAAGGCCCAGATGTTCGAAGGCCTGATCGAGTTCATCGAGCAGTCGGTGTTCGGCCTGATCAACCAGCTTGGCGAGCGCGAGCCCGACGCCAACGCGCGCTCGCGCAAGCTGGTCACGCTGCTGCTGCAGTTCGGCGAAAAGAACCCCGGCATGACGCGCGTGATGGTCGGCGATGCGCTGGTGTTCGAGAACGAGCGCCTGCAGCAGCGCATGAACCTGTTCTTCGACAAGATCGAATCGGCGCTGCGGCAGAACCTGCGCGAAACGGCGGTGGTGGCCGGTGTGGCCACGCCCACGGTGGACGCCCAGGCCGATGCCTCGGTGATCACCGCGTTCTGCGTCGGGCGCCTGCAGCGCTTCGCGCGCAGCGGCTTCAAGCGCTCCCCCGGCGAGAGCCTGGAGCACAGCCTCAACCTGCTGCTGCCCGACGGGCGCCTCTGACCGCCAGCGCCGTTCGCCGGGGCGCGCGGCCCGGGTGTGACTTTTAGGGCG
This sequence comes from Comamonadaceae bacterium, assembly GCA_003599455.1. Classification (GTDB taxonomy): domain Bacteria; phylum Pseudomonadota; class Gammaproteobacteria; order Burkholderiales; family Burkholderiaceae_C; genus Hydrogenophaga. Next base: position 69,666 of record QZKF01000031.1, on the reverse strand, counting down.
CAGCCCCTAAACAAAATCGCCCAAAGCGCGACCCGTTCGTGCGCGGAGGCGGTTTTGCGGTAAAAATAGAACGACCGTTCGATTATTCGGCGGTCGTTTCCTTTTGAGCCCTTCCAACCCAGGACCGAACCGCATGAGCGTGACCCCCACCGCCCGCCGCCCGCGATCCGATGCCGCGACGGCCAAGCCTTTGCAGAAGGGCCAGCAGACCAAGGCCGCGATCGTGGACGCCGCGCTCGGCCTGGCCACGCAGATCGGTCTCGAAGGCCTGTCGATCGGTGCGCTGGCCGAGGTGATGCAGATGAGCAAGTCGGGCGTGTTCGCGCACTTCGGCTCGCGCGAGGAGCTGCAGATCTCGGTGGTGCGCGAGTACCACACGCGTTTCGAGGAAGAGGTGTTCTACCCCGCCATGGGCGCGCCGCGCGGCCTGCCGCGCCTTCGCGCGCTGTTCGACAACTGGATGAAGCGCACCTCGGTCGAGATCGACTCGGGCTGCATCTACATCAGCGGCGCGGTCGAGTTCGACGACCGACCCGGCCCGGTGCGGGACGCGCTGGCCAGCTCGGTCAACACCTGGCTCAGCGCCATGCGCCGCGCGGTCGAGATCGCGATTGAAGAAGGCCATCTCGCCGCCGGTACCGACGCGGCGCAGATGGCGTTTGAAATCCATGCGCAGATCCTGGCCCTGCACTACGAGGCGCGCTTCCTGCGCAGCCCCGACTCGGTGCGCCGCGCGCTGCAGGCCTTCGAGGGCATCGTCGAGCGTTACAGCCGTGCGCCTGTCGCGCCCGCGCGCAACCGCACATCCCCAGCCGCTGCGCGCAAGTCGCAGGGCTGATTCCCCTTCATTCTTTTCGCAAACCAGCACAGGAGTTTCCATGCCCGTCTACAACCCACCCCTGCGAGACATGCAGTTCGTGATGCACGAGCTGCTCAAGGTCACCGACGACTTCAAGGCCATGCCGCAGCACGCCGAGGTCGACGCCGACACCATCAACGCGGTGCTGGAAGAAGCCGGCAAGTTCGCCTCGCAGGTGATCTTCCCGCTCAACATCAGCGGCGACACCGAGGGCTGCAAGCTCGACCAGGCCACGCACGAGGTCAAGACCCCGACCGGCTTCAAGGCAGCCTACAAGACCTACGTGGAAGGCGGCTGGGCGGCGCTCTCGTGCGACCCCGCGTTCGGTGGCCAGGGCCTGCCGCTGGTGGTGAACCAGTGCGTGTACGAGATGATGAACTCGGCCAACCAGGCCTGGACCATGTACCCCGGTCTCACGCACGGCGCCTACGCCGCGCTGCACACCTACGGCACCGACGAGCAGAAGAAGACCTACCTGCCCAAGATGACCAGCGGCGAATGGACCGGCACCATGTGCCTGACCGAGCCGCACTGCGGCACCGACCTGGGCCTGATGCGCACCAAGGCCGAGCCCCTGCCCGACGGCACCTACAAGATCACCGGCAACAAGATCTTCATCAGCGCCGGTGAACACGACATGGCCGACAACATCATCCACCTGGTGCTGGCCCGCCTGCCCGACGCGCCCCCCGGCATCAAGGGCGTGAGCCTGTTCATCGTGCCCAAGTTCCACGCGAAGGCCGACGGCTCGGTCGGCGAGCGCAACGGCATCTACTGCGGCGGCCTGGAACACAAGATGGGCATCCACGGCAACGCCACTGCGCAGATCGTGATCGACGGCGCCATCGGCACGATGGTGGGCCAGCCCAACAAGGGCATGCAGGCCATGTTCGTGATGATGAACGCCGCCCGCCTGGGCGTGGGCAACCAGTCGCTGGGCCTGACCGAAGTGGCCTACCAGAACGCGCTGGCCTATGCGAAGGACCGCATCCAGATGCGCAGCCTGACCGGCCCCAAGGCCAAGGACAAGCCGGCCGACCCGATCATCGTGCACCCCGACGTGCGCCGCATGCTGCTCACCGCCAAGGCCTATGCCGAAGGTGGCCGCGCGCTGGCCATGTTCTGCTCGGTGCTGCTGGAGAAGGCGCACAACCACCCCGACGAGAAGGTGCGCAAGGACAGCGACGAGATGCTCTCGCTGCTCACCCCCATCACCAAAGCCTTCCTGACCGACAACGGCTACAACGCCGCCACCCAGTGCCAGCAGGTCTTCGGTGGCCACGGCTACATCAAGGAATGGGGCATGGAGCAGTTCGTGCGCGATGCCCGCATCAACATGATCTACGAAGGCACCAACACCATCCAGAGCCTGGACCTGCTGGGCCGCAAGGTGCTGGGCAACAACGGCGCCACGCTGAAGAAGTTCGGCAAGCTGGTGGGCGCGCTGGTGATGGAAGAGGGCGTCAACGAGAAGATGGCCGAGTTCATCAACCCGCTGGCCGTGCTGGGTGAGCAGATCACCAAGTTCACCACCGAGATCGGCTTCAAGGGCCTGCAGAACGCCGACGAAGTGGGCGCCGCCGCGGTCGACTACCTGCGCGTGGCCGGCCACCTGGTGTTCGGCTATTTCTGGGCCCGCATGGCGCAGGTGGCGCTGCGCGAAATCGCCGCCGGCAACACCGACCCGTTCTACGTGGCCAAGCTGCAGACCGCGCGCTTCTACTTCGCCAAGCTGTTCCCCGAGACCGCGACGCTGATGCGCACCGCGCGCACCGGCAGCAAGGTGCTGATGGACACCGACGCCGCGCTGGCGTAAACACGCGCTTTCCCATAACCACCAGGAGACTTCCATGATCAAGACCGTTGTGTGCACCCTCGCCCTGTCGCTGGCTTCGCTGTCCGCGTTCGCGCAGATGTCGCCGGTGGGCCTGTGGAAGACGATCGACGACGACTCGAAGAAAGAGAAGTCCCTGGTGCGCATCAAGGAAAACAACGGTGTCTTCAGCGGCACCATCGAGAAATTCCTCGATCCGGCCACCAAACCCGATTCGGTGTGCGACAAGTGCACCGACGACCGCAAGGACAAGCCTGTGCTGGGCATGACCATCCTGCGCAACCTCAAGCAGAACGCCGACGACAAGGCCGTGTACGACGGTGGCGACATCGTCGACCCGAACAACGGCAAGGTCTACCGCACGCGCCTCAAGCCGGTCGAAGATGGCAAAAAGCTGGAAATGCGCGGCTACATCGGCCCGTTCTACCGCACCCAGGTCTGGATCCGCGTCGAGTGAAGCGCGCGCGTCCTTTCCCTTTCATGGAAAACCAATGAACCGATTTCAAGTGAAGAAAGTCGCCGTGCTCGGCGCGGGCGTGATGGGCGCGCAGATCGCCGCGCACCTGGTCAACGTCAAGGTACCGGTGGTGCTGTTCGACCTGCCCGCGAAGGAAGGCCCGAAGAACGGCATCGTCAGCCGCGCGATCGAGAACCTCAAGAAGCTCAAGCCCTCGCCGCTGGGCGTGGCGTCTGATGCCGACCTGATTGGTCAGGCCAACTACGAAGAGCACATGGAGCAGTTGAAAGACTGCGACCTGATCATCGAGGCCATCGCCGAGCGCATGGACTGGAAGCTCGACCTGTACACGAAGATCGCACCCTTCATCGCGCCGCACGCCATCGTCGCGTCCAACACCTCGGGCCTGTCGATCACCAAGCTCTCCGAGGTGCTGCCCGAAGCGATCAAGCCGCGCTTCTGCGGCATCCACTTCTTCAACCCGCCGCGCTACATGACGCTGGTGGAACTCATCGCCACGCCCACCACCGGACCGCAGATCCTCAACGACCTGGAAAGCTTCGTCACCAGTGGTCTGGGCAAGGGCGTGGTGCGCGCCAAGGACACGCCCAACTTCGTCGCCAACCGCATCGGCATCGCCGGTATGCTGGCCACGATGAAAGAGGTGGAGAACTTCGGCCTCACCTACGACGTGGTCGACGACCTCACCGGCAAGCGCCTGGGTCGCGCCAGCAGCGGCACCTTCCGCACCGCCGACGTGGTGGGCCTGGACACCATGGCCCATGTGGTCAAGACCCTGCAGGACAACCTGAGCCTGGAGTCCGACCCGTTCTATGGCAGCTTCGGCACGCCACCCGTGCTGAAGAAGCTCATCGAGCTCGGCAACCTGGGCCAGAAGGCCAAGGCCGGCTTCTTCAAGAAGGTCGGTCGTGACATCCTGCGCTTCGATCTGGACAGCGAGGACTACGTGCCCGCTGGCGAGAAGGCTGACGAGGTCTACGGCCGCATGCTCAAGCGCCCGGCCGCCGAGCGCCTGAAGCTGCTGCGCAACGCCGAAGGCCCGCAGGGCCAGTTCCTGTGGGCCATCCTGCGCAACAGCTTCCACTACGCCGCCGTGCACCTGGCCACCATCGCCGAGACCGCGCGCGACGTGGACCAGGCCATGCGCTGGGGCTTCGGCATGAAGCAGGGCCCGTTCGAGCTCTGGCAGGAGGCGGGCTGGCTGGACGTGGCGAAGATGGTCCAGGAAGACATCGACGCCGGCAAGGCGCTGAGCAGCGCGCCGCTGCCCGCCTGGGTGTTCAAGGGCCCGGTGGCCGAGGCCGGTGGTGTGCACACCGCGCAGGGTTCGTGGAACCCGACCACCGGCACCTTCGATGCGCGCCGGCAGCTGCCGGTCTACCAGCGCCAGCACTTCCCCGAGCTGTTGCTGGGCGAAGCCGGGCCGAAGTTCGAGACCGCGGGCACCACCATCGAAGAGAACGATGCCATCCGCATCTGGACATTGGACGAGCAGGTGCTGATCGCCAGCATCAAGACCAAGATGCACGCCATCAGCCCCGAGGTCTGCGAAGGCCTGATGGCCGCGGTGGACCTGGCCGAGCGCGAATACCAGGGCCTGGTGATCTGGTCGGGCGACGAACCCTTCAGCGCGGGCGCCGACCTGCAGGCCATGCTGCCGGCCTTCATGGCGGTGGGCGTGAGCGCGATCGAAGACGCCGAGGGCTTCATGCAGCAGACCATGCTGCGCCTGCGTTATGCCAACGTGCCGGTGGTCAGTGCCGTGCGCGGCCTGGCGCTGGGCGGTGGTTGCGAGCTGGCGGTGTACAGCGCGCGCCGCGTGGTGCACATGGAAAGCTACATCGGCCTGGTGGAAGTCGGCGTGGGCCTGGTGCCCGGCGCCGGCGGCCTGACCTACATTGCCCGCCGCGCGGCCGAGAACGCCGAAACCTCCACGGGCAAGGACCTGCTGCCCTTCCTCACCGAAGGCTTCACCGCCGCGGCGATGGCCAAGGTCGGCACCAGCGCGCTGGAGTCGCGCCAGCTCGGCTACGTGCTGCACTCCGACGTGATCGTGCCGCACAAAGATGAGTTGCTGTACGTCGCCATCAACGAGGCCAAGGGCCTGTTCAACGGCGGCTACCGCGCACCGCACAAGCGCCTGTTCCCCGTGGCCGGCCGCGACGGCAAGGCCACCATCCTGGGCAGCCTGGTCAACATGCGCGACGGCGGCTTCATCAGCCAGCACGACTTCCACATCGCCCGCCTGATCGCGAACGTGGTGACCGGTGGCGACGTGGAGCCCGGCACGCTGGTGAACGAGGACTACCTGATGACGCTGGAGCGCCAGGCCTTCTGCTCGCTGATCGTGCATCCCAAGACACAAGAACGCATCCTCGGCATGCTCAACACGGGCAAGCCCGTCCGCAACTAAGGACACACACATGAAACAGATCCAGGACGCCTACATCGTTGCCGCCACCCGCACCCCCATTGGCCGTTCGCACAAAGGTTCGTTCAAGCACCTGCGCCCGGACGACCTGCTCGCCCTCGCGCTGCGCTCGGCGCTGTCGCAGGTGCCCACACTCGACCCCAAGGCGATCGAGGACATCATCTGCGGCTGCGCGATCCCCGAGGCGCAGCAGGGCCTGAACGTGGCGCGCATCGGCGCCATCCTGGCCGGCCTGCCCCACAGCGTGGGCGGCATCACGGTCAACCGCTTCTGCGCGTCCGGCCTGTCGGCCGTGCAGATGGCGGCCGACCGCATCCGTGTGGGCGAGGCCGACGTGATGATCGCCGCCGGCACCGAGAGCATGAGCATGGTGCCCATGATGGGCAACTCGCCCAGCCTCTCGCCCAGCATCTTCAGCAACACCGACGATGTGGAGAGCTACGGCATTGCCTACGGCATGGGGCTCACGGCCGAGAAGGTGGCGCAGCAGTGGAAGGTGTCGCGCGACGCGCAGGACGCGTTCGCGGTGCAGTCGCACCAGCGCGCCGTGCTGGCCATGAAGAACGGCGAGTTCACCGACGAGATCACGCCGGTGGAGGTGACCGAGCGCAGCGTCGATCTGGAGACCGCTGAAGTCAGCACCACCCAGCGCACCGTGAGCCTGGACGAAGGCGCGCGGCCCGACACCTCGCTGGAAGGCCTGGCCAGGCTGCGCACGGTGTTCGCCGCGCGCGGTTCGGTCACCGCCGGCAACAGCTCGCAGACCAGCGACGGCGCGGGCGCGCTGATCCTGGCGAGTGAGGCGGCCGTGAAGCGCTTCGGCCTCACGCCGCTGGCGCGCTTCGTGAGCTACGCCTCGCGCGGCGTGCCGCCGCACATCATGGGCATCGGCCCGATCGAGGCCATTCCCGCCGCGTTGCGCTACGCCGGCCTCAAGCAGGACGACATCGACTGGTTCGAACTCAACGAGGCCTTTGCCGCGCAGTCGCTCGCCGTCATCAACACGCTGGGCCTGGACCCGAGCAAGGTCAACCCCATGGGCGGCGCGATCGCGCTGGGCCATCCGCTGGGCGCCACCGGTGCCATCCGCGCGGCCACCGTGGTGCACGCGCTCAGGCGGCACAACAAGAAGTACGGCATGGTGACCATGTGCGTCGGCATGGGTCAGGGCGCCGCCGGCATCTTCGAACGCGTGTAAGCACGCTTCCCCCGCGGCGCCACCGGAAGGAGACACGTCGCCATGACGGCTCACGTTTTTGATCAAGCCATCGCGCTGCAAACCCTGGGCGAAGGCCGCTACCGTGGCACCACCTCACCGGCCTACGCCAACATGGTGGGCCCGTTCGGCGGCGTGACCGCGGCCACGGCGCTCAACGCGGTGCTGCAGCACCCCGCGCTGCTGGGCGAGCCAGTCGCGCTCACGGTGAACTTCGCCGCCGCGCTGGCCGACGGGCCCTTCACCGTGACGGCGCGGCCGGTGCGCACCAACCGCTCCACCCAGCACTGGGTGATGGAGATCACCCAGCCCGACGCGCAGGGCGCCGAGGCCGCCGTGCTCACCGCCACCGCCGTGACCGCCGCGCGCCGCGAGACCTGGGGCACCGACGACGCCACCATGCCCGCCGTGCCCGCGCCCGAGGCCGTGGGCCGGCCCAACATGGTCGCGCTGGTGGAATGGGTCAGGCGCTACGACATCCGCATCGCCGAAGGCGCCATCCCCACCGCGTGGGACGGCGGTGGCGACGCCAGTCGCACCACGCTCTGGGTGCGCGAAGAGCCCGCGCGAGCGCTCGACTTCGCCAGCCTCACCGCCATGGCCGACGTGTTCTTCCCGCGCGTGTGGTTGCGCCGCGCCACGCGCGTGCCGGCCGGCACGGTGTCGATGACGGTGTACTTCCACGCCGGCGCGGCGCAACTGGCCGACACGGGCACCGGCTGGCTGCTGGGTCAGGCCCAGGCCCAGGGTTTCCGCAACGGCTTCTTCGACCAGGCCGCGCAGGTCTGGAACCAGGCCGGCGCGCTGCTGGCCACCACGCACCAGGTCGTCTACTACAAGGAATGAGCGCCGTGCATCAGGGCCGGCCGAGGAACAGGTAGAGCCCGGTGTAGCCCTTGGGCGCGCTCACGATGCTCAGGTACAGCGGCCCGATGCCGGTGTCCGCGCCGACGAACAGGCTGCCGGCGCCGCGCAGCTGTCGCAGCGTGATGTCGCTGCGTTCGGTCCAGGCGTTGCCGGCTTCGAGCGATCCGCCCACGAACAGGGCGCGCGCCACACCCACCGAGTAGGGCAGGCGCTGGTAGTAGGTGAGGCGGCCGAACAGCAGGTAGTTGCCCGCCACCTGCGCCGTGCGGTAACCCGAGAGGTTCTGGAAACCGCCGAGCGAATACTCGTCGATGGCGGCCAGCGGGATCTGGTTGGTGTAGGCCAGCCGCCCGCCGACATTGAAGCTGTGCACCCCCCAGCTCTTCACCGCGGTGAACGAACTCTCCAGCCGGGTGAAGTCGCTGGTGTCGCCGCCGTCCACCTGGCGCCGTCCCCACGAGAGCTCGGCCTGCCCGCGGTAACCGCGCGAGGGGAAGTTGGCGAAGTCGAGCTGGTCGGCCATGACGGCCGCGCGCAGGCCACGCTCGGTCCAGCGCACCGTCTGCGCGGTGACGGGCAGCGCAAACGAGATCAGCTCGGGCTGGGCCCGCCGCGCACTGGCCACCACGCCCAGCCGCGCCTCACCCACGGTGCCGCGCAGGCCGATCGGCCAGCCCACGTCGGCACCGACCTTGACGCCCTGGCGCTGCACCAGCGCGAGCGCATCCCCGTTGTCGCTGAACAGCTCGACCTTGTTGACGCTGCCGTCCGCATAGGCCGCCACGAAGCGCTCGCTGTTGCCCCCCAGCGGCTGGTAGATCTCGGAGAACAGGCCCACGGTCTCACCGAGCTGCACCCGGTTGCGCCACTCGGCGCCGCTCTCGTTGAGCCAGTGGCGGTTGTGGCTGATGCGCAGGTTGAACGCGCCTTCGCCCTGGAAGTCGGTGCGCAGGTCCAGGCCCACACGCAGGTAGTTCGGGCCCCAGGCGTTTTCGCGCAGCTGGATGGTCAGGTCTTCGGTGCCGTTGTCTTCGCGCCGGCTCAGGGTGTAGTCGATGCGTTCGTAGTCGCCGCTGGCCGCGAGCTTCTGCAGATCGGCCTCCAGCCTGGGCACATCCATGCGCTGGCCGGGCTCGGTGTCAAGCGCCCTGGCCAGGCGCCCGGCGCGCTCGTCGCTCACGCCTTCAAAGCGGATGGCGCCGACGCGGCCGACCCGGTCGGCGTTGGCCAGGGCCTGCGCGCTGCGCGATTTCACCCAGCCTGCGTAGCGCGGGCCGTCCACCGCAAAACGCTCCAGCGCCTGGCGCACCGTGTCCGCGTAGTCGTTGCCGATCTTGACCAGCTCGACCGCCTTGTCGAAGTCGCTGGACGACAGCTTGCCGAGCTGCGGCGCGAGCAGCAGGTCCTTCGGCGTGAGCAGGGCGATGCTGGCCTGCACGTTCTGCTCGGTCAGGATGTTGACCATCTGCGTCGTCACGCCCAGCACCGTGCCCAGCGTGTCGCGCCCAGCCAGCGGCGTGCCGATGTTCACCGCGATCACCACCTCGGCGCCCATGGCGCGCGCCACGTCCACCGGCAGGTTGTTCACCAGCCCACCGTCGCCCAGGATGCGGTCGTCGATCGCCAGCGGCGAGAACACGCCGGGCACCGACATGCTGGCGCGCAGCGCCGCGGCCAGGTCGCCCCGGTCCATCACCACCGCCTGGCCGGTTTCCATGTCGGTGGCCACGGCGCGAAACGGCGTGGGCAGCTGGTCGAACGAGGCCAGGTGCCGGGTGGCGAGTGTGTAGCGGCGCAGCAGCATTTCCAGCGAGCGGCTCGACACCGCGCCCGTGGGCAGGCGGAACTCACCGTCGCGAAAACCCAGCTGCAGCACCGGCGAGAGCTCGAAGTCTTCTTCCTTGCGGCGCTGCGACAGCAGCTGGCGCGGCTCGCGCGTGTTGAACAGGTTGCCCCATTCCACGCCGAGGATCTCGCGCTCGAGCTCCTCGGCCGTCATGCCGCTGGCGTACAGCCCACCGATGATCGCGCCCATGGAGGTGCCGACCACCATGTCCACCGGCACGCGCGCGGCCTCCAGCGCCTTGAGCACGCCCACATGCGCAAAGCCGCGCGCGCCGCCGCCCGAGAGCACCAGCGCCACGCGCGGGCGCTCACCGGCCTGCTGCTGCGGGGCCGGCGGGGTCTGTGCGGCGGCCGGCGCGCACAGCATCAGCAGCGCGGCCAGCGCAGCGGCCAGGCCGTGGGCGAACGAAGGGGCGGATCGGGACAGCATGGACAACACCTGTGGACAGCGGCGGCGCCTGGGCGCGCGGAAGCGGCAAGTGTAGGCGGCGCCTGCGTGGATCACGGGGCCTGAAACACGCTGTCACGCACCGGTCAGGCCTGGTGAGCGCGACCCAGAAAAGCACGCCCGTTCGTGGTAATTTGCGGCTTCCCTTCTGCCCACCGAGAGACACCCCATGAGCGACATCCTCGTCCACACCGAAGCCGGCGTCTGCACCCTCACGTTCAACCGCCCGGACAAGAAGAACTCCATCACCGCCGCCATGTACGGCGCGCTCGCCGACGCGCTGCAGGCCGCGCAGGACGATGCCGGCGTGCGCTGCGTCGTGTTCCAGGGCAACGAGGCCATCTTCAGCGCCGGCAACGACATCGCCGACTTCCTGAACAACCCGCCCGCCACCACCGAATCGCCGGTGTTCCGCTTCCTGCGCGGCATCGCGCAGTTTCCCAAGCCGCTGATCGCCGCCGTCTGCGGCCCGGCCGTGGGCGTGGGCACGACGATGCTGTTCCACTGCGACCTGGTCTACGCCGGCGACAACGCCGCCTTCTCCATGCCCTTCGTGAACCTCGGCCTGTGCCCCGAAGCCGCATCGAGCCTCCTGGTGCCGCAGATGCTGGGCTACCACCGCGCGGCCGAGGCGCTGCTGCTGGGTGAACCCTTCATGGCCGAGGCCGCACTCGAAGTGGGCCTGGTCAACCGCGTGTTGCCGCCGCTGGAGGTGGCCGGCTACGCGCAGGCCGTGGCCCGCAAGATGGCCGCCAAGCCCATCAGCTCGTTGATCGAGACCAAACGCCTGATGAAAAAGGGCCAGCTCAAGCCGGTGATGGAGGCGATGGCCGAAGAAGGCGTGAGCTTTGGCCGCATGCTCGGTGAGCCCGCGGCGAAGGAGGCGTTCGGTGCGTTCATGGAACGCAGGAAACCGGATTTTTCGAAGCTCTGATCTGTCGAGGCGGATCTTCCAGGCGGTCAATGCGGCCTGGTTCCCGTGACGGCCCAGGCCAGCGCCGCGTAGGAGCGGGGTCCATCGGCCTCGCCGTCCAGGTACGCGGCTCTCACGGCCGCCTCCAGCCGCTGGCGCTCCGCTGCCGTCAGCGTGCCCACGTACTCGGCGCCCGGGCCGTCTTTCCCGAGGTAAGGGGCCCAGTAGTCGGCGAACGAGGGGTAGTCCATCCGGATGCCGATCTGCGCTTCACGCACCTCCACGAAGCCCGCGCTGCGCCACGCCGCCGCCAGTTCGCCGGGGCGTGTCATCGGCCTGGAATAGTTCTTCGCGCGCCGTTCAGAGGCCTTCGGGTCCAGGGCTGCGGCGGTGTCGAAGAACAGCCGGTTGGCGACAAATCCGCCGCGCGCATCCCACACGGCCGCGCCGACCACCGCACCCGGCCGGGCCACCCGGCGCATTTCCACGATGGCGTCGTGTGCCCGCGGGACGAAGTGAAGCACCAGCAGCGACAGCACCCGGTCGAAGCTGCTCTCGGGGTAGGGCAGTGCACAGGCGTCGCCGACCTGAAAATCCAGTCGGGGGTCTGATGTGTGCGCCTTGGCGTGCTCGATATAGGCGGGTGACAGATCGATGCCGCACACTGCGAGCGGATCAGCACGCTCGATCACCGCCGATGCCAGGTGGCCGGTGCCGCAGCCCACATCGAGAACGCGCTCGCGGGGCGCGCTGCCGACGAAATCAAGAAAGGGGCGCGCCAGCAGCTTGCTCCATCGGCCCATGTTGAGCTCGTATCCGTCGCCGTCCGTGGCGAGAAACGTGGAGGAAACATTCAAGGTGCACTCCTTCAAGATACGCTGGTGAGGGAGGCACTTCAGCCCCGCCGCGCTGCCTCGATCGCGGCGATGTCGATCTTGCCCATGGACATCATGGCTTCGAACGCGCGTTTCGCCGCCGCGCGATCGTGGTCGGCCAGCGCCTCGGTGAGGGCGCGCGGGGTGATCTGCCACGACAGTCCCCAGCGGTCCTTGCACCAGCCGCACGCGCTCTCCTGTCCGCCGTTGCCCACCACCGCGTTCCACAAGCGGTCGGTTTCGGCCTGGTCGTCGGTGGCGATCTGGAACGAGAAGGCTTCGCTGTGCTTGAAGTGCGGGCCGCCGTTGAGCCCGAGGCAGGGGATGCCGGCGACGGTGAACTCGACCGTCAGCACATCGTCCTGCTTGCCATCGGGGTAGTCCCCCGGTGCATGGAGGATGGTGCCGACCGCGCTGTCGGGGAACGTGGCGGCATAGAAGTGCGCGGCGTCCAGCGCGTCGCGCTCGTACCAGATGCAGATCGTGTTCTTGCTGGTCATGGGGTGCCTCCTGAAGCACGGAGTGTCGGCATTCGCGGCCGTTCCATCAACTCACACGCGAATACGCATGGGCGCCGGTCAAGCCGCTGGTGTAAGGTACGCCGCCATGACCGACCCCATAGAACAAGCCAAAGCCCATTTCTTCGCAGGTAACGCGCTCTTCGAGGCCGGCCAGCTGGACGACGCCGCGGCCCGCTACCAGGCCGCGCTCGCGCTCGTGCCGGGGCGCCCTTCCATCCTGGCCAACCTGGGTGTCACGCAGTGCCGGCTCGGCCAGTGGGCCGCCGCGGTGGCCACGCTGACGCAGGCCACGAAGGCCGACCCGACGCACCGCGACGCCTGGGTCGCGCTGGGCCTGTCGCACGAGGCGCTGTCGAACTGGGCCCCTGCCGCGCAGGCCTTGCAGGAGGGCATCCGGCTCGGCGCGTCCACCGCCCAGCTCTGGCTCTCGCTTGCCCTGTGCCTGTTGCGTCTTGAACGGCAACCCGCCGATGCCCTGCGTGCGCTGGACCATGCGCTGGCGCTCGAGCCCACGCTGGCCGAGGCCTGGAGCCAGCGCGGCAGCGTGCTGCGCGAGGCCGGTCGACATGCCGAGGCCGCGCGCTGCTTCGAGCAGGCCCTCGCCCATGGCGGCGACGAAACCCTGCACCGCTTCTACCTCGCCTCGGTGCTCAGCGGCGAGGCCGCGCCCGCCCAGCCGCCGCGCGTGTATGTGGAGGCGCTGTTCGACGACTACGCCGACGATTTCCAGACCCACCTGGTCCAGCACCTGAAGTACCAGGCGCACGAGACCCTGCTCGCGCCGCTGTGCACCGGTGGCCAGCGCTACCCGCTGGTGCTCGACCTGGGTTGCGGCACCGGCCTGTGCGGCCAGCGCATCCGCGACCATGCCGACGCGGTGGACGGCGTGGACCTGGCGCAGGCCATGGTCGAGCGTTCGCGCGCCAGCGGCGCCTACCGGCGCGTGGAGCAGGGCGACCTGCTGGGCTTCCTGCAGGCGCAGACCGAGTCCGCCGACCTGGTGATCGCGGCCGACGTGTTCATCTACGTGGGTGCGCTCGACGCGGTGTTTGCCGCCGTGCGCCAGCGCCTGAGGCCCGGGGGCTGCTTCGCCTTCTCGGTCGAGCTGGCCATCGAAGGCCTGGAACCGCAGCTGCGGCCCAGCCTGCGCTACGCGCATTCGCTACCGTATGTCGAGCGTCTGGCGAAGGCGCACGGTTTTCAGGTGCGCCAGACCTGGCAGGCGCCGCTGCGCGAAGACCAGCAGAAGCCGGTGATGGGGCTGTATGTGCTGCTGGAGCCGGCGGCGGGCCACTAGACCGCGCCCCGCATCCCCCGGGCGTGGGAGGCGGTGGCCTCAGTCGTTGCGCCGCGCCACCCAGTAGGCCGCGCCTTCGCTGCCATAGCGCTCGGCGTGCGGCTCGTCGCGCTCGATCTCGAAGGTGTCGCCCGGGCGCAGCTGGCGCGTGAGGTCGCCCACGGTGAGCCACATTTCGCCGCGCGTGACCACCGCCTTCGCGGCGAAGGGGTGGGTATGCATGTCCAGCAGGGTCAGGGGTGCCCATTCGCGTTCGAGCGCTTCGTCATAGCCCTCGGTCAGGGCCTGGAGACGAAAGGCTTCGAAGTTGGAGATGTTCATGGCCTGACATTGTGGGTGTTTGTGCGGCGCGGTCAAGCGGTAGCATGGCGGCCTTCTGTTCAGAGAAAGGCACACCATGTCCCACATGCTCCTGATCGTCGAACCCACCGACCAGCGCGGCACCCGCACCGAGGCGCAAGGCCGCGAGGTGTACGCCCGGATGCAGCGGTTTGGCGAGTCGCTCAAGGCGCGCGGCAAGCTGCTGGCGGTCGAATCACTGGCCTCGCAGTCGCAGGCGGTGCGCGTGCACACCGGGGGCGGCAAGCCCCAGGTGGTGGATGGCCCGTTTGCCGAGGCCAAGGAAATGATCGGTGGCTTCTTCCTGCTCGACTGCGACAGCATGGCCGAGGCCGTGGCGATCGCCCACGAATGCCCGGCGGCTGAATGGGCCACCGTGGAGGTGCGGGCGCTGGGCCCGTGCTACGACGACAGCCGGGGCTGACCCCGGGTTTTCCCCGAATCGGGCGTGGTCTGTCGAAAACCGCGCCCCTGCTTCGTCGTACCGGTTGAATCCCGCTTCAACAGGAGTTTTCGATGAAGACCTTGCCCCGCACCCAGCCCTGCCTGTGGTTCGACCACCAGGCCGAAGAAGCCGCCCGGTTCTACGTGTCGGTGTTCCCGAACTCGCGCATCGGCGCGATCACCCATTACGGCCCCCGTGCGAGCCTGCCCGAAGGCACCGTGCTCACGATCGACTTCGAACTCGACGGTCAGCACCACACCGCACTCAACGGCGGGCCGCATTTCCAGTTTTCCCCCGCCATCTCCTTCGTGGTGCGCTGCACGACGCAGCAGGAGGTGGATCACTACTGGACGCAGCTCTCGGCCGTGCCCGAGCAGGAGCGCTGCGGCTGGCTGCAGGACCGCTATGGCGTCTCCTGGCAGATCGTGCCCGAGCAGCTCATGCAGATGCTGCAGCACCCCGACGCCGAGCGCCGCCAGAGCGTGACCGTGGCGCTGCTGGGCATGGGCAAGCTCGACATCGCCGCGCTTCAACACGCCTTCGACCACCCCTGAACACCACCCGCCAAGGAGAACCCCATGCGATTCATGATCATCGTCAAGTCCTGCGACGAATTCGAAGCCGAGACCACCCCCGCGCCCGACGAGGCGCTGATGGCGGAGATGGTCCGCTACCACGAGGAACTGGCCCAGGCCGGCGTGCTGCTCGACGGCTCGGGCCTGCACCCCAGCCGCAAGGGCTGGCGCGTGCACTACAGCGCCGACGGCAGGAAGCGTGTCGTCGATGGCCCCTTCGCCGAAGCCAAGGAACTCATCGCCGGCTACACCCTGATCCAGGTGCGCTCGCGCGAGGAGGCCCTGGAATGGAGCCGGCGTTTCCCCAACCCGGCCGGCCGTGGCAAGGACGCCGTGATCGAACTGCGCCAGCTCTACGAGCTGGAAGACTTCCCGCCCAGCGAGCCGCTGGAGGATTTCAAGAAGCTCGATGCCATGCAGGGCAACAAGCGCTGAGGAGACGCACCATGAAGACGCAACACTTCGACATCTTCATCCAGGCGCCGCGCGAACGCGTGTGGGCCACCATGCTGCAGTCGCCCACCTACGAGCAGTGGACCAGCGCTTTCTGCGAAGGCTCGCGGTTCGAGGGCTCCTGGAACGCGGGCGAGGCGATCCGTTTCCTGGACCCGGCCGGCAACGGCATGGTGTCCGAAATCGCCGAACACCGCCCCGCCGAGTTCGTGTCCATCCGCCACCTTGGCATGATCGAGAACGGACAGGAGGACACGACCAGCGACGCGGTGCGGGCCTGGGCGCCCTGTTACGAGAACTACACGTTCAGCGACGAGCGTGGCGGCACCCGCGTGCGGGTGTCGGCGGAGGTGTTTGGCGAGTACGAAGACATGATGGCCAGAACCTGGCCGCTCGCCCTGGAACGCCTCAAGACCCTGTGCGAAAGCACCCACTGAAACACCGCAAGGAGAACCCCATGCTGCGCCAGATCTTCGTCAATCTGCCCATCAAGGACATGGCCCGCTCGCAGGCCTTCTTCAAGGCCCTGGGCCTGAACTTCAACCCGCGGTTCACCAACGCGCAGGGCGCCTGCCTGGAAATCGCGGAGAACATCTACGCCATGCTGCTGGTCGAGCCCTTCTTCCAGGGTTTCACCAAACTGCCGATCTCCGACGCGAAGAAGGCCACCGAGGTGCTGATCGCGCTCTCGTGCGACAGCCGCGCCGAGGTGGACGAGCTGGTGGCCAAAGCCGTCGCGGCCGGGGCCACCACGCCCAACGCGCCGCAGGACCACGGCTTCATGGTCCAGCACGGCTTTGCCGACCTCGACGGCCACCAGTGGGAGGTGTTCTGGATGGACGAGAGCGCCGCCCCCGCGCAGATGTGACGATGTAAATTCGGCCCATGCATTCCGGTGTCCACCAGGCCATTGCCACCGTCTGGCGCCTCGAGTCGGCGCGCATCACCGCGTCCGTGGCGCGCGTGGTGCGCGACATCGGCGTGGCCGAGGAACTCGCGCAGGACGCGCTGGTGGCCGCGCTGGAACACTGGCCCAGGGACGGCGTACCCGACAACCCCGCCGCCTGGCTGATGACCACCGCCAAGCGCCGCGCCCTCGACCACCTGCGCCACCGCCAGATGGCCGATGCGCGGCACGAGGACATCGCCGCCGACCTGGAGGCGCTGGGCGCGACGCACGTGCCCGACTTCGTGGACGCGCTCGACGAGGCCCGCCAGGACGACATCGGCGACGACCTGCTGCGCCTGGTCTTCACCGCCTGCCACCCCGTGCTCTCGACCGACGCGCGCGTGGCCCTCACGCTCAAGCTGCTCGGCGGCCTCACCACGCACGAGATCGCGCGCGCCTTCCTGGTGCCCGAGGCCACGATCGCGCAGCGCATCGTGCGCGCCAAGCGCACGCTCAGCGACGCCGGTGTGCCCTACGAGGTGCCGCGCGGCCCGGCGCTGGGCGAGCGACTGGCCTCGGTGCTCGAGGTGGTGTACCTGGTCTTCAACGAGGGCTACACCGCCACCAGCGGCGGCGACTGGATGCGCCCGGCCCTGTGCGACGAGGCGCTGCGCCTGGGCCGCATGCTGGCCGGCATCGCGCCACAGCAGCCCGAGGTGCACGGCCTGCTCGCGCTGATGGAGATCCAGGCCTCGCGTACCGCGGCGCGCACCGACGCCCAGGGCCGCCCGGTGTTGCTGAACGACCAGGACCGCAGCCGCTGGGACCACCTGCTGATCCGGCGCGGGCTGGACGCGCTCGCTCGCGCCGACCTGCTGACGGCCGCGCCCGGCCCCTACCACCTGCAGGGTGCGATCGCGGCCTGCCATGGGCGCGCGCCGCGGGCCGCCGACACCGACTGGGCGCGCATCGCCGCGCTGTACGGCGAGCTCGCCCGCGTGGCCCCGTCGCCGGTGGTCGAGCTCAACCGCGCCGTGGCCGTCTCCATGCACGCCGGCCCGGCCGCGGGCCTGGTGCTGGTCGATGCCCTGCTCAAGAACAAGGCCCTGCGCCAGTACCACTGGCTGCCCAGCGTGCGCGGCGACCTGCTGGCCAGGCTGGGCCGCGACGGCGAGGCGCGCGCCGAATTCGAGCGCGCGGCGGGCCTTGCGGGCAACGAGCGCGAGAAGGCCTTCCTGATGGCGCGGGCGGCCGGCCTGCAGCCTTGACATGGGAGTCGCCGGCTTGACTGAAGCCTCTGGCCTTTTCCGGGTCATCGGACAGAATGCCGCCACGCCTGGGTGTTCCGGTGGCCATCCTGGCGCGTGCGTTCCTCCCTGCCGCTGCCTTGAACCGACCTCGACACATGACATCCATCCCGCTCTTCAAGTTCCTTGCCACTGTCGCCACCGTCGCCGTCCTGAGCGGCTGCGCGGGGACCAACTTCAAACGCCCCGACGCCGGTGCACTGCAGGTCGGAAAATCCACGCTGGCGCAGGTCAACCAGGTCATGGGCCCGCCGGAGCAGACGGGCGAGTCGTTGCGCAACGGCGAGAAGCTCAAGATGTCCCGCTATGTGTATGCCGAGGGCGCCGGCACCGGCAAGTACCCGGGCGTCGTGCCGGCCCGCGCCATGGTGTTCCTGACCCACAACGACCTGCTGGTGGCCGAGGAGTTCGTCAGCTCGTTCCCGACCGATGCGACCGACTTCGACGAATCCAGGGTGCGCAACATCGTCAAGGGCAAGACAACCCGCGCCGAGGTGCTGGCCCTCCTGGGTCGACCCAATGGCAGCGGCGTGTATCCGTTCATCAAGACCCGGGGCGAGACGGCCGCCATGTACAGCTATGCGCACGCCAAGGGCAGCGTCTTCAACATGAAGTTCTTCAACCACTCCCTCATCGTGTCCTTCGACGCGGCTGGTGTGGTGTCCGACGTCGAGTACATCGCCAACGGGGAGCGTTGACAGCGGGGGCGGCCTGCCCGCCCCGGGTGAAAGCCCCCATGGCGCGCCGTGCGCGTGCCGGCCACACTGGCCGCACACAGCCACGGGCCACCATGGACACCACGTCTCATACACCTCCCCAACCCCACGCCCACACCTCCACCGACACCCTGGTCATCGGCGCCGGCCCGGCCGGCCTGGCCGTGGCGGCCTGCCTGCTGCAACGCGGGCAGGCGCTGCCGCTGGTGGTGGACAAGGCGCAGGAGGTGGCTTCGTCCTGGCGCCACCACTACGAGCGCCTGCACCTGCACACCGTCAAGACCCACTCGGCCCTGCCGGGCCTGCCGTTCCCGGCCGACGCACCGCGCTACGTGCCGCGCCAGGGCGTGGTGGACTACCTCGCGGCCTACGCGCGGCAGCACGGCATCCAGCCCGAGCTGGGGCAGGAGGTGCTGGGCATCCAGCCCGCGCCGCGCGGCCTGGGGGGGCGCTGGTGCACCAGCTTCGCGGGCGGGCGGCAGATCGTGTCGCGCCACGTGGTGGTGGCCACCGGCGCCAACCGGCTGCCGCACGCGCCCGCGCTGCCCGGCCAGGACCGGTTTGAAGGCCGCGTGCTGCACAGCCGCGGCTACCGCAACGCCGCGCCCTTTGCGGGCCAGCGCGTGCTGGTGGTGGGCATGGGCAACACCGGCGCCGAGATCGCGCTCGATCTCGCCGAGCACGGTGTGCGCGCCGCGCTTTCGGTGCGCTCGCCGGTCAACATCGTGCGGCGCGACGTGCTGGGCCGGCCCACCCAGCTCTCCAGCATCATGCTGGCCAGGCTGCCCACCGCCTGGGGCGACGCGCTGGCCACCCTGTTTCGCGACCTCAGCGTGGGCGACCTCAGCCGCTACGGCCTGCACACCGCCGCCATCTCGCCGCTGCGCCAGCTGCGCGAGGAAGGCAAGACGCCGATGATCGACATCGGCACCGTGCAGCGCATCAAGGCCGGCGACATCCAGATCTACCCCGGCATCGAAACCCTCACAGCCGGCGGCGTGCGCTTCACCGACGGCAGCGAACACCCGTTCGACACCGTGCTGCTGGCCACCGGCTACGACCCCGCGCTGCGCGAGCTGTTCCCCCACACCCCGCTGCCGCTGGACGAGCGCGGCATGCCGACCGAGGTGAGTGGGCAGGGCGCGCTGGAGGGCCTGCACTTCGTCGGCTTCGACGTGCGCCAGTCCGGTGGCCTGCTGCGCTCGATCGCCGGCCAGGCGCCCGGCGTGGCGCAGCGCATCGCCGCCTGCCAGGACGTGGGCACCGGGAGCCCGCATGCCGGCTGACACCGTGAAACCCGCCGGGCGCACGCGCCTCGCGATCGGCGAGCGCGAGACCCGCATCGTGACCGTACCCGCGCAGGGCGCGTCCACCGAATGGGTGCTGCCCATCGGCACGCAGGCCCTGGGCTGCGGCCCGTTCCGGCACGAACCGCCCTCGCCGCTGGAGATCGAGCACGCGATCGAGCAGGTCGAGGAAGCGGTCATGCCGCTGCTCAGGCAGCTGCCGCGTGACACGCCGTTGGAAACGCGCGACGCCGCCACGCGGCAACTGCGGCGCCTGGTGCATGGCGGCGGCGAGGGGCACCTGTCGATCGACGATGTCGAGCGCGTGTTCAACCAGCTCGCGGCGGTGTCGCAAGGGCGGCCGGTCGCTTCCTCGGGCCTGCCGCCGCAGGCCGCGTTCACCGCGCACGTGCTGATCCTGCGCGAGGCCATGCACCACCTGGGTTTTGCCTCGCTCACCGTGTTCACCGATCCCGCCTGAAGGAGCCTCGCCCCATGCCCAGCGCCGACACCCTCGAACGATTCATCGCCCTGGTGGAGAGCAACGCCCACGACCAGGCGATCGAAGATTTTTACGCACCGCACGCCACCATGCAGGAGAACCAGGCCGCGCCCCGCGTGGGCCGCGACCAGCTGATGGCCGGCGAGCGCAAGGTGATGGCGCGCGCGACCACCATCGCATCGCGCTGCGTGCGGCCCGTGTTCGTCAACGGCGACCACGTGGTGATCCGCTGGGTGTTCCGCTTCGTCTGGCAGGACGACTCGGTCACCGAGATGGAAGAGCTGGCTTACCAGCGCTGGGAGGGCGAGCGCATCGTGGCCGAACAGTTCTTCTACGACCCGGCGCAACGCACGCCCCAGCCACCCCCGGGAGCCGCCACATGAGTGCGGACGACACGACACCCGAGGAATACCTCGTCATCTCGCGCGGCCAGTGGGACGCCGACAAGTCGCCCGAAGAGATCCAGGCCGCGATCGACCGCTTCTACGCCTGGCACGCCCAGCTGGTCGAAGCGGGCACGATGCGCTCCGGCCAGCGCCTGGCGCGCGAGAGCCGTCTGGTCACGCGCGATCGCATCGTCGACGGCCCGTTCGCCGAGGCCAAGGAAGTGGTGGGCGGCTACTGGTTTCTGCGCGCACACAGCCTGGACGAAGCCGCGCGCATCGCCGCCGGCAACCCCTGCCTGGCCTGCGGCCTCGAGTACGAGATCCGGCCGCTGGAGCATGTGCGCGCGAGCGCGTATGCGCTGACGAGCGAGACGCCGAAGCGCGGATAACCCGGAACTCCGGCACGCGCAACGCCGTCGTCTGGAACTACAGCACGGTGAAGCAGTCGATGTCCACCCGATCGGGCAGGCGAACGCCCGAGCCCACGAACAGGCGTTCGTTGATCCAGGCCAGCGAGGGCGCGGCGGTCTCGAAGGTCGGCGCGCACCGGAAGTACACCAGCGCCGGGTCCACCGGCTCTGCGCGCACCAGCCGCGCCGTGACCTCCCGCGACGCCACCCGGATCGCCCGGTTGCACACGTAGATCAGTTCACCGGCCTCGGTCTCCAGCACGTAGCGCGCATCGAGCCGGGCGAGGGTGGGCGTCACGATGGCCTGGAAGTCCGCGCCGCCGGGCACCACCCGCGCGGCCCAGCCATCGCCCTGCACGCGGCCGCCGAGGATGGGGATGACGCGCCGGTTGCCGGCAGGCGTCTGACCGATTTCATGGGCGGGCGCGACCTGGATCGACAGCGTGGCGAAGAACGCCAGCGGCGGTGCGGCGGGATGGGGCATGCCGGGTTCCTCGTTCAGTCGTTGGCGCGGAAACCGGTGGCTTTGACCACCTGCGCCCAGCGGGCTGTTTCGGCCGCGATGGTGGCAGCGAACGCGTCCCCGTGTTCCTGCGGTACGTCAAATCCCTGTGCCTCGAGCCTGGCCTTGTAGTCCGCCTGGGCCTGCGCCTTCACGGTGGCGGCCTGGACCTGGTCAAGCACCGCCTTGGGCGTGGCCGAGGGCGCCATGAGCCCGAACCACACCGTGGCGCTGAGGTCCGGGTGGCCCAGCTCGGCCAGGCTCGGCACCTGGGGCATGAACCGGGTGCGGTCTTTCGAGGTGACCGCGATCGCGTTGAGCTTGCCGCTCTGCACATGCGGCAACGCGGCCTGGAGTTGCGTGAAGCCCAGCAGCACCTGCCCGCCGAGCAGGTCGGTGATCTGCGGCGCGCTGCCCTTGTAGGCCACGTGCACCATGTCGAGCTTGAAGCGCTCGTTGAGCTGAAAGCCGAGGAAATGCGATGGCGTGCCGGGACTGAACGAGGCGTAGGTGATCCTGCCCGGGTTGGCCGACACCCATTTCACGAGGTCGGGCAGCGTCTTCGCCGGCACGGACGGGTGGGTCACCAGCACCAGCGGGCTCTCGATGCCCTTGGCGATGGGCTTGAAGTCCGACTGCTTCCAGCGCATGGCCGGGTACACCGACGGGTTGATCGTGAACATGGCCTGTGTGCTGATCCACAGCGTGTGGCCGTCGGCCGCCGCGTTGCGCACCTGTTCCGCGCTCAGGTTGCCGTTGGCGCCACCCTTGTTCTCCACCACAAAGTTGCCGCCGGTCTGCCGTGCCAGCTGGTCGGCCAGCGCGCGACCGTAGGCGTCGACCGAGCCACCCGCCGGCGTGCCCACGACCAGCGTGACCGGCTTGGTGGGCCAGGCCTGCGCATGCGCGTTGGCCATCGCGAAGGTGGCCGCGGCCGCCAGCAGGAAGTTGCTGGCGGCGCGGGAGACTGTGGTGGGGGAACTGGTGCGTGGCATGGGGGTCTCCTGTGTGTGCCGGATGGCTTTCACGGAATCTATGCCCGTCGTGTTTGATTGACCAATACAACTATGCTCAGGGTATTCACGCAGTGGAGGCGATGTGCCCGTGTCCTAACCCCGGCCAACCCGGCCCGAAAACATGGATGAGCTTTTTCTCTACCGCCTGAGCCGCCTGCAGGCGGTCGCGGTGGCACCAGTGGGGCGGTTGAGCCAGGACCGCTACGGCATCTCGCGGCGGGAATGGCGGCTGATCGTGGTGCTGGCCCGACATGGGCCGATGCTGTCATCCGAGCTGGCGGACCAGGCGCAACTGGACCGCGCGCGGACCTCGCGCGTCGTCACAGCGCTCGCAGACATGAAGCTGCTGTCTCGCGAGGTGATTCCCAGCGACCGCCGGCAGGCGAGGGTGTCGCTCACTGAAAAGGGCCGCGCCCTGTACGACGAATTTCTGCCGGTGGTGGTGGAACTCAATCGCCAGTTGCTGCTGGAACTCGGGCCCGAAGAGATCGAGCAGCTCGACCAGCTGATGGACCGCCTGGCCGCACGGGCGAAGGCGAACCTGGCGGCGCTGGACCTGCCAAAGATGCCGCGCTCGCGACCCAGCCGGCGCTAGCAGACTAAGCCACCGGCGCGACCTGCTGCGCCAGAAACACCTGGTGCAGCGTGATCTTGCGGACCTCGACCTGGCTGGCCTGGATGTGGGCGCGCAGCAGCAGGTCGGCGCGGTCGGCCTTGCGCGCGAGGATGGCGCGCAGGATCTTGGCGTGTTCGTCGTAGGTGGCGTCGATGCGCATCTGCTTCAAGAAGTCGAGCCGGCGGATGATGCGGATGCGCTCGGTCACCTCGTGGTGCACGCGCGCCAGTTCGGCGTTGCCGGCCGCGCTCACCAGGGTCTCGTGAAAGGCCTCGTCCCATTCGGCCACCTGCGTGGCGTCGCTGCTGCGCTCGGCCAGCGGCACCAGCCAGCGGTCCTTCAGGCTCTGCAGCAGCGGCTCCGACGTGGCCACTTCCTGCAGGCACAGGCGCTGCACGGCCGTGGTCTCCAGCACCATGCGCAGGTCGTAGAGCTGGTCGAACTTGTCGAAGTCGAACGGGAGCACGCGCCAGCCGCTGCGGAACATCACCTCCACCAGACCTTCCTGCTGCAGGCGAAACAGCGCCTGGCGCACTGGCGTGCGCGAGACCTCCAGTCGCGCGCACAGCTCGTGCTCGCTGAAGCGGTCGCCGGGCACCATGCGGAAGTCGGCGATGTCGCGCTTGAGCTGCTCATAGACCTCGCTGGCGCGTGTGCGGTGGGCGGGCGCCAGCGGCGCGGGGCGGCGGGGGGTGGGCGAAGTGGTGGTGGACACGGGGAAACTCTATCAGGCCGTTTTCAGTGTCGTGATCAGCTGCTGGCTGGTGGCGGTCCAGCCGACGATGGCGCCTTGCGCCCGCATCATCTCCACCGCCGCGGCCTTGAAGTGCGGGAAGTAGCTCTCGGTGCAGTCTTCCAGCAGCAGGCAGTCGTAGCCACGGTCGTTGGCCTCGCGCATGCTGGTCTGCACGCACACCTCGGTCGTCACGCCCATGAACAGCAGGTGGGTGATGCCGGCCTGCTGCAGTTGTTCATGCAGCGGCGTGGCGTAAAAGGCGCCCTTGCCCGGCTTGTCGATCACGGTCTCGCCCGCCACCGGCGCGAGCGCGGGAATGATCTGGTTGCCCGGCTCGCCGGCCACCAGGATGCGGCCCATCGGCCCTTCGTCGCCAATGCGCAGGCTGGGGTTGCCGCGCAGGCGCTTGGCCGGCGGGCAGTCCGAGAGGTCGCTCGCGTGCGCCTCGCGCGTGTGCACCACCAGGCCACCGGCCTGGCGCCAGGCGGCCAGCACGGCCTGGCAGGCCGGCACGATGGCCGCGAGCAGGGCCACGTCGTTGCCCAGGGTTTCACCGAAGCCGCCGGGCTCGATGAAGTCGCGCTGCATGTCGATGATGACCAGCGCCGTGTGCGCGACGTCGAACTCGTACGGAAAAGGAAGCGCGGGGATCTGCATGCTCAATGTCCTCCGCCCATGTGGGCGCCCAGGGTCTGCCGGTTGGCCGTGGCGCCCGCTGTCTCGAACACGATGCGGCCTTCGCTCATGACCACGATGCGGTCGGCCAGCTCCAGCAGCTCGTCCAGGTCTTCGCTGATCAGCAGCACGGCGCCGCCCTGGTCGCGCACGCCGCGCAGTCGCGCGTGGATCTCCTTCACCGCCGCGAAGTCCAGGCCGAACACCGGGTTGGCCGCGATCAGCACGTTGATCTCGCCATTGAGCTCGCGCGCCAGCACCGCGCGCTGCACGTTGCCGCCCGAGAGGCTGCGGATCGGCGCGCCCTCGCCCTGGGTCTTGATGCCGTAGCTGGCGATCCACTCGCGCGCGCGGCTGCGCCAGTGGCCGAAGCGCAGGCGGCCACCGCTGCACAAGGGCGGGCGGTCGAAGTCGCGCAGCGCCATGTTCTCCGCCACCGAGAGCTCGCCCACGCAGGCGTTGCGCAGCGGCTCCTCGGGCAGGCTGCGCACCTTCAGGCGGTGGTTCTCCTCGCGCCGCGCGGCGTAGGGCTGGCCCTGCACCGTCACCGCGCCGGCCGCGCGCGGGCGCTGGCCCACCAGCGCTTCCACCAGCTCGCGCTGGCCGTTGCCCGACACACCGGCGATGCCGAGGATCTCGCCCGCGGTGACCGCCAGGCTCAGGTCCTGCACCGCGAGCGTGCCGCGGTCGCCCATCACCTGCAGGCCGCTCACCGCCAGCGAGGCGGGCGCGTTCGGCACCGCCGAGGGCAGGGCGGCGCGGGTGGCGTGGCGCTCGGGCGCCGCCGCGCCCGATTCGCCCACCATGGCCTGCGCCAGCAGGGCCGGGCTGGTGTCGGGCACGGCGCAGTGGTGCACCGCCTTGCCCCGGCGCAGCACGGTCACGTCGTCAGCGTAGGCCATCACCTCGCGGAACTTGTGCGTGATGATCAGCACCGTGCACAGGCCGCTGCGCGCGAACTGCCGCACATGGCCCAGCACCTCGTCGGCCTCCTGCGGCGTGAGCACCGAGGTCGGCTCGTCCAGGATCAGCAGGCGCGGCTTCAGGTAGAGCTGCTTGAGCAGTTCGAGCTTCTGCTTTTCGCCCGCGGCCAGTTCCTGCGGGCGCGCGTCCAGGTCGAGCTGGAACGGCGTGGAGGCGAGGAAACGCTGCAGGTCGGCGCGCTGCTGCTTCCAGTCGATGAAGGCCGGCGTCTTGCCGCCCGCCAGCAGCAGGTTCTCGGCCACCGTCATGCCGGGGGCGAGCGTGAAGTGCTGGTAGACCATGCCGATGCCCAGCGCGCGCGCCACCACCGGGTTGGGAATCGCCTGCTCGCGCCCGTCGATCAGGATGCTGCCGGCCGTGGGCCGCTGGAAGCCCGCCACGCACTTCACCAGCGTGCTCTTGCCGGCGCCGTTCTCGCCCAGCAGCGCGTGCACCGTGCCCGGTGCCACCTTCATGCTCACGCCTTCGAGCGCCTTGAAGCTGCCGAACTGCATGCCCATGTCGTAGGTGTCGAGCGCGAGCGCGCCGGTGGCCAGCGGCAGGCCGCCGATGGGGGCCGTGGTGTCGGTCATGCGATCGCCTCCAGGACTGCGGTGGACGTGGCGTGCGCGCCGAACACACCGCCCTGCATGGTGATCATCTTGAGCGCGGCCTCGTGGTTGCCGCGGTCGGTGGCGGCGGTGCAGTCCGACAGCAGCAGGCATTCGAAGCCGCGGTCGTTGGCGTCGCGCATGGTGGTGTGCACGCACACGTCGGTGGTGATGCCGGTGAGGATGAGGTTGACGATGCCGCGCGTGCGCAGAAGCAGCTCCAGGTCGGTGGCGTAGAACGAGCCCTTGCCGGGTTTGTCGATCACGGCCTCGCCCGGCAGCGGCGCGAGCTCGGGGATGATCTCCCAGCCCGGCTCGCCGCGCACCAGGATGCGGCCGCAGGGCCCGTCGTCGCCGATGCCCACGCCACCGGTGCCGATCTGGCGCGAGCGCCAGCGCTTGTTGGCCGGCAGGTCCGACAGGTCGGGCCGGTGGCCTTCGCGCGTGTGGATCAGGTGGTAACCCGCCGCGCGCATGCCGGCCATCAGCGACTGCAGCGGCGCGATCGGCGCGCGCGTGAGCGAGATGTCGTAGCCCATCTTGTCCACGTAGCCGCCCACGCCGCAGAAGTCGGTCTGCATGTCGATCACCACCAGCGCCGTGTTGTTCGGCCGCAGGTCGCCGTTGTACGGCCAGGCGTAGGGGTGGGCGTCGATGAAGCGTTCCATGGCGTCAGGCTGCCTTCTTGATGGGCACCACGGCCGCGTCGGGCACCAGCGGGTGCGCCTCGGGGCCTTTGTAGCTGCGCGTGGGCGCGGCGAAGCCGCAGGGCGTGCCGTCGGTCACGTCCACCGGCCAGGGCAGCTGGTAGGTGCCGGCGGCCATGTCGTGCATGTAGGTGTAGGGGCAGTCCTGCGCGCCGCCCTTCACCGCCACATAGCCGCGGTGGTAGAGCTGGTAGATGTTGTTCTCCACGCCCCAGCCCTGGCGCGCCTCGCGCACCAGGTCGGGCCGCAGCTCGGCGGTGATGATCTCGTCGACGCGGCCGCCGCCCTCGGCGATCACCGTGCCGTCGAAGCTGCAGAACATGCCCTCGCCCATGGAGTCGAAGCTGCCGTCGCTGCCGCACAGGCACACGCTGGCGGTGATGGCCAGGTTGGTGAAGGCGTTGGCCTGGTTGGTGATCTTCCAGGCGTGGCGGATCGGCGCCGTGTAGCCGGCCGTGCGCAGGATGATCTCGGCGCCCTTGTAGGCCGCCTCGCGCGCCATCTCGGGGAACATGCCGTCGTGGCAGATGATCAGCGAGAGCTTGCTGCCGTTGGGGCCATCGCACACCGGCACGCCCAGGTTGCCGGGCTCCCAGGGCTCCACCGGCACCCAGGGGTGCAGCTTGCGGTAGTAGAGCCGGATCGCGCCGGTGTCGTCGATGATCAGGCCGCTGTTGTAGGGGTTGCCGCCGGGGTTGGCCTCCATGATGGAGAAGCAGCCCCAGATGCGGTGCTCCACACAGGCCTGCTTGAAGGCCGCGACCTCGGGCCCGTCGAGCGAGACCATGAGCTCGGGCGCGGTGCTCATCGACAGGCCGTGCAGCGCGTACTCGGGGAACACCACCAGGTCCATGCCGCCCTGGTTGCGCCGCGCCTTGCCCACCAGGTCGCAGATGCGCCGCGTCTGTGCCGCGAGCTGCGCCGGCGTCTCGACCACCGGCAGCTGCAGCTGCACCAGGCCCACGACCACGCCGTGCTTCGATTTGTTGAGTCCGCCGAGTCCGCTCATGTTTTCCTCCTAGCGTGTCGATGACAGTTCGCCCGGGCTGCCCGGCACCACCGTGCCGGGGCGGCAGGTGAGCACCAGGATCAGCAGGGTGAGCACATAGGGAACGATGTTGAACAGGTGGTAGCCCCAGCCGATGCCGACGGACTGCAGCGCCGGGCCGATCGCGCCGGCGCCGCCGAACAGCAGGGCCGCGCCCACGCAGCGCAGCGGGCTCCAGCGCGCAAAGATCACCAGCGCCACCGCGATCAGGCCCTGGCCGCTGGAGATGCCTTCGTTCCAGCTACCGGGGTAGAACAACGTGAGCGAGGCGCCGCCCAGACCCGCGATGAAGCCGCCGGCCGCCGTGGCGGCGATGCGGATGCCCGAGACCGAGTAGCCCAGCGCGCGCGTGGCGTTGGCCGAGTCGCCGGCCATGCGCACCAACAGGCCGGCGCGCGTGCGCGCGAAGGCCCACCACATGGCCGCCGCCAGCACCAGGCCGATCGGCAGCAGCGCATTGACCTGCAGCGCCGAGCGCACCGCGGCCGAGTCGCTCCAGTTGCCCAGCGCGATCGCGGGCAGTTGCGCCGCCTGCGGCTGGATCAGCGGCTTGCCGAGGTAGAACGCCAGCCCCGAGCCCAGCAGCATCAGCGCGATGCCGGTGGCCACGTCGTTGACGCGCGGCAGCGAGCACAGCACGCCGTGCAGCGTGGCCAGCAGCGCGCCCGAGAGGGCGCCGGCGAGCACGCCGATCCAGGGCGAGCCGCTCAGGTACGAGGCGCCGAAGGCCGTCATGGCCGAGAGCACCAGCACGCCTTCCAGGCCGAGGTTGATGCGGCCCGACTTCTCGGTGAGGCATTCGCCCAGGCTCACGAACAGGAAGGGCACGCCCACGCGCAGCGCGCCGCCGACGATGCCGGCGAGGAAGATCAGCAACTGGTCGGCGGTCATGATTTCTCTCCCTTCACCGCGTCGGGCGTCGGCATCACGATGGGCACCGGCTCCGACGGCCCGAACTGGCCGAAGCGCGCGAAGAAGTTTTTCCAGTCCATGTCGCGCAGCGCCTCGCTGGCCAGGATCAGCACGAAGGCAATGCCCTGCAGCACCAGCACCGAAGCGTCGGGCAGGCCCAGCCGGCGCTGCAGCAGGCTGCCGGCCGCGCCGAAGCCGCCGAACACGATGGCCACCGGGATCACCGCGATCGGGTGATGCCGCGCGATGAACGAGACCAGGATGCCGGCGTAGCCGTAGCCCGCGATCAGCGCCGCGTTGGCGCTGGTGTGCACCGCGGCCACCTCGATCGCACCGGCCAGGCCGGCCGCCGCGCCGCCGAGCGCGCAGGCGATGACGATCAGGCGCGAGGCCGGCAGGCCCACCAGCTGCGCCGCGCGCGGGTTGCCGCCCACCACCTGCACCGCGAAGCCCGAGGGCGTGATGCGCAGCCACAGGCCGGCCAGCAGGCACACCACCACGCCGATCACCAGGCCCCAGTGCACGTCCGAGCCGGCGATGCCGGTGATCAACATGCCTTCGTCGAGCGCGTAGGTGGAAGGCTTGTTCAGGCTGGCCGGGTCGCGCAGCGGGCCTTCCACCAGGTGCTTGAACAGGCCGATCGCCACATAGGCCAGCAGCAGGCTGCTGATGGTTTCGTTGATGCCGCGGAACTGGCGCAGCCAGCCGGCCAGCGCGATCCAAAGCGCGCCGGCCACGGCGCCCGCGATGCACACCAGCAGCGTGCCGAACGCGTTGGCCGGCAGCGCCACGCCCTGCGCGAGCGCGGCGCAGGCCAGGCCACCGAGCACCAGCGCACCTTCACCGCCGATCACCACCAGGCCGGCGCGCGCGGGGATCGCCACGCACAGCGCGGTGAGCATCAGCGGCGCGGCGCGCTGCAGCGTGTTCTGCCACGAATACCAGTCGCCGAAGGCGCCCTTGAACAGCAGCAGCCACACCTCCACCGGGTCCACGCCCGCGAACGAGACGAACAGCCCGAACAGCAGCAGGGCCGCCAGGATGGCGCCGACGGGCAGGAGGATGTTGCGCATGGCCGAAGCGGGGTCAGACCGAGCCGTTCACGCCTTCGACCAGGTAGTTCATCTTCTCCAGCTCCAGGTCGGTCTGCTTGAACGCCTTGCCGGCCGGGATGATGGTGCCGCCCTTGTTGTCCTTGAGCGGGCCCTTGAAGATGTCGAAGCTGCCGGCCACCATCTGCGCCTTGATGCCGTCGGCCTGCTTCTTCGCCGCGTCGGTCACCATGGGGCCGTAGGCCGAGGGCTTGACGAAGCCTTCCTTCAGGCCGCCGCGCACGAAGTTGGGGTGCGGCTTGCCGCTGCGCACCGCGTCGACGAAGGCGGTGTAGGCGGTGAGCCAGTTCCACTCGGCGCCAGTCAGGTAGGCGTTGGGCGCGAGCTTGGCCTGGCTGGCGTGGTAACCGCAGACCATCTTGCCGCGCTTGGCCGCGGTCTCCACGATCACCTTGGGGCCGTCCACGTGCATGGTGAACACGTCCACGCCCTGGTCGGCCATGCTGTTGGTCGCTTCGGCTTCCTTGACCGGCATCGACCAGTCGCCGGTGAAGATCACGTTGGTCGTGATGCCGGGCTTGACCGAGCGCGCGCCCATGGTGAAGGCGTTGATGTTGCGCAGCACCTGGGGGATCGGCTTGGCGGCGATGAAGCCGATCTTGCCGCTCTTGCTCATGTGACCGGCGATCACGCCGTTGAGGTACTGGCACTCGTCGATGTAGCCGAAGAAGCTCGCGGTGTTCTTCGGGTGCTTGCCCTCGGTCCACATGCCGCCGCAGTGGGCGAAGCGCGCGTCGGCGAACTTGCCGGCCACGGCCAGCATGTGCGGGTCGAAGTAGCCGAACGAGGTCGGGAACACGAGCTGCGCGCCGTCCTGCGCGATCATGCCGGTCATGGTGCGCTGCACCGCGGCGGTTTCGGGCACGTTCTCCTCTTCCACCACCTTCACACCCGGCATCTTCTTGAGCATGGCGGCGGCTTCGGCGTGCGCCTGGTTGTAGCCGTAGTCGTCGCGCGGGCCGACGTAGATCACGCCGACGGTGACGGGCTTGGCCTGCGCGAACGCGAAGGGGCTGGAGGCGGCCGCGCCGAGTGCAGCCAGGGTCTTGATCGAATCGCGGCGGTTGGGCAGTGGGTGGCTCATGGTGAACGCTCCTGGGGGTTGGGTGGAGGGGGCGGGGGTGAAAGGGTTCAGGCCAGCAGGCTCACGTGGGCCGCGACCACGCGCCAGCCCTCGGGCGTGCGCAGCCAGGTCTGGCTCTGGCGGCCGGTGCGGTCGCTGCCGCTGCGGTGGAACTCGGTATTGGCGGTCGCGAAGTCGCGGCCGTAGCTGGTGATGACGGTCTTGCCCAGCGTGCGCGCCAGCCCGGCCGCGGGGCGGCCGGCGCGAAAGGCGCGGATGGCCTCGAAGCCATAGAGGTTCTCGGTGGCACCAAAGCGCAGGGTGTGCGGGCTGTTCCAGAACAGCTCGTCGAGCACGGCCACGTCGTTGGTGACCAGCGCCACCTCGTAGCGTTCGAACGCGGCCGTCACGTCGGCCAGCACCTCGGGGTTGTTGATCTCGATCACAGCGCGGGTTCCCGGGTATGGGCCACGCCGGCCTGGGCCAGCGCCCAGCCCGCGCGCAGCGCGAGGTCTTCGCGCCAGGGCGCGGCGATGAGCTGCACGCCGATGGGCAGGCCGCCGGTGCCCGAGGGCCACAGCGGCGCGGCCACCACCGGGCAGCCGGCGAACGAGATGGGCTGCGTGAGCAGGCCGATAGAGGGGCGGCAGGGAAAGTGCTGGCCGTTGATGTCGATCCATTCGGTGCCGATGGCGGGCGCGGCCACCGGCGTGGCCGGCGCGATCAGCACGTCCCAGTCGCGGAACAGGGCGTTGACCCTGTCGCGGTAGACCCGGCGGAAGCGCTGCGCGCGCAGGTACCAGGCCGCGGGCTGCAGCGCGCCCGAGATGAAGCGGTCCACCGAGAGCGGCTCGAAGTCGGCCGCCTGCGTGCGCAGGCGCTGAAGGTGCAGGGCGCCGCCTTCGCTCGCGCTGGTGATGAAGGCCGCCGCGCGGGCCTGCGCCGCGTCGGGCCATTCCACCGTGGCGCTCGCGCCCAGCGCGGCGGCGGCGGTGGCCACCGCGTTGCGCGCCGGCGGGCTGGCGTGTTCCACGAAGTAGCCGCCGAGCAGGCCCACGCGCAGACCCTGCACGCCCAGGCCGAGCGAGCGCGTCACCGGCTGCACGCTGGTGGCGAAGCAGCCCGGGTCCAGCGGGTCGGGGCCCTGCAGGGCGTCGTAGGCCAGGGCCAGGCCGGCCACGTCGTCGGCGAAGGGGCCGAGGTGGTCGATGCTGGCCACGAACGGAAAACTGCCGCGCCGCGACAGCCGGCCGAAGGTGGGCTTGAGCCCCCACACGCCGCAGAACGACGAGGGCACGCGGATCGAACCGTTGGTGTCCGAGCCCAGCGTGAGCGGCACCTGGCGCGCCGCCACCGCCGCGCCCGAGCCACCCGACGAGCCGCCGGCCACATGGCCCAGCTTGTGCGGGTTGTGCGTGGGGCCGTAGTGGCTGTTCTCGGTGGTGAAGCCGTAGGCGTACTCGTCCATGTTGAGCGAACCCACCAGCACCGCGCCCGCGGCCTCCAGGCGCTGCACCAGCACCGCGTCGGCGCTGGCGGGTGGGTTCGTGCGGTTCACCTTCGAACCCGCCAGCGTGACTTCGCCCGCGATGTCGAACAGGTTCTTCACCGCGAACGGCACGCCGGCCAGCGGGCCCAGCGGCTCGCCGCGTGCGCGCATCGCATCGACCCGCGCGGCCTGGGCGCGCGCGGCCTCGAAGCGCGTGCCGGTGAAGGCGTTCACGCGCGCCTCGGTGGCTTCGATGCGTGCGATGCAGGCGTCCAGCGCCTCGGCCGCGCTGAGCTGGCCGCTGCTGACCGCGTGCGCGGTCTGGCTCAGGGTCGGGGCGGCTGCCATCTCAGTGCGCGGCCAGGCCGTAGGGCGCCGGGCAGTAGATCTCGGCCGGCTCGTCGGCGTCGTGCAGCGGCACCGCGTCGAGCAGCGCGGCCATGCCGGCGGTGCGCTGCAGGTGCACCGCCACGCGCGCGGTCTGCGCCGCGTCCAGCGGCAGGCCCACCGCCACGGCGGCGGCCTGCACGTAGGCCAGGGTCTGCTCGTCGGTCATCGGCGCACCTCGCGCTGGAAGATCTCCAGGCTGCGCTTCTTGGCATTGATGAAGCTCGCCTCGGACAGCGTGGCCGTGGTGCGCGGGCGCGCGTCGTCGTAGGGCAGGATCTCGGCCACCTTGGTGGGCCGCTTGGTCAGCAGCAGCACCTGGTCGGCCAGGTACACCGCTTCTTCCAGGTCGTGCGAGACCAGCATCATGGTGGTGCCGGTCTGCATGAAGACCTCCTGCAGCTTCTCGCGGATGAACAGCGTCATCTCGAAGTCCAGCGCGGAGAAAGGCTCGTCGAGGAACAGCACCTCGGGGTTGGGCGCCAGCGCCCGCATGATGGACGCCGTCTGCTGCTGCCCGCCCGAGAGCTCGTAGGGGTAGCGGTGGAGGTCGAACTGCACGTCGAACGAGGCCACCAGCTCGGCCATGCGGCGGTCCACCTCGGCCTTGCTCTTGCCTTCGAGCTTGAGCGGGTAGGCGATGTTGTCGATGGTGCGCATCCAGGGGAACATCGCCTCGCGGTAGTTCTGGAACACGTAGCCGATCTTGGTGTCCTTGAGGCTCTTGCCGTCGAACAGGATCTCGCCGCTGTCGATCGGCACCAGGCCCGCGATCATGTTGATCAGCGTGCTCTTGCCGCAGCCGTTGGGCCCGAACACCGAGACGATCTTGTGCTTGGGGATGTCGAGGTCGAAGTTCTCGTATAGCGGCCAGCCCGCGAAGTACTTGGTGAGGCCGCGGATGGTGATGTGCGTGCCGGCCGGCCCGGGCTGGAAGGCGGGCACCGGCACGTCGGCGAACACGGGGGCATTGAGGACAGCGTTCATCTTCCACTCCAGTGCACGATGCGGCGTTCGACGACAAGAAAGAGCACGTTCAACGCATAGCCCAGCGCGCCCGCGGCGAGGATGGAGGCGTACATGTCCTTCACGTTCATCACCTGCTGCGAATTGATGATGCGGTTGCCCAGGCCGCTGTCGGCGCCGATGAACATCTCGGCCACGATCACGATCACCAGCGCCATGGACACGGCCGAACGCAGGCCCACGAAGCTGGGCTGCAGGCTCTCCCAGATCAGCACGTCCTTGAACACCTGCCAGCGCGTGGCGCCCATCACCCGCGCCGCCATCACGCGCTGCTTGCGCGCGTTGATCACGCCGTAGGCGCTGTTGAACACCACGATCAGCAGCGCACCGAAGGCGGCGATGGCGACCTTGTTGATGTCGGACACGCCGAAGATCATGAGGAACAGCGGGATCAGCGCGGACGAGGGCGTGGAGCGGAAGAAGTCGATCAGGAACTCCACGCTGCGGTAGGCCTTCTCGTTGCTGCCGAGCAGCACGCCCAGCGGCATGCCGACCACGGCGGCGATCAGGAAGGCCTGCACCGTGCGCCACACGGTGACCGCGAAATCGGTCATCAGCGGGCCACCGGCGAGGCCGCCGATCAGCGCGCCCAGCGCGTCGAGGGGAGGCGGCAGCAGGATGGGCTTGATGAAGCCCAGGCGCACGGCCAGGTCCCAGATGATGAAGAGCACCACCGGGCCCACGAAGGGCAGGGCCCTGGCCCAGTCGGTCCTGCGCGGCGCCACCGGGGCTGCGTTGGCGGCCGGCGGCGTCCAGGGCTTGCCGGCCTCGGCCGTCGGCACGGGCGTGATGGCGTCCATGGCATTCAGCCCTTGTAGAGCATGGAGTCGACCATCAGGCGCGAGCTGAAGATGCCCTTCTCGCTGAACAGGTCGAAGAACTTCTGGAAGTGCGCCACGTCGGCCGGGGTGAACTCGTTGTACATGGTGTACGCGGCCAGCGGCACCTCGGCGGTGAGCGCGCCCTCGATGGCGGTGTAGCCCTTGAGGTACTGGCGTGCCTCGACCGACTTGCTGCGCACATAGGCCACGCCCTTGCCATAGGCGGCGACGAACTTCTTCGCCGCGTCGGGGTTCTTCTTGATGAAGTCGGACGAGAGTGATGCCGAGCCGCCGAACCACGGCGCCATCGGGTCGCCCAGCACGTAGCGCGCGATCACGCCGGCTTCGAGCACCCTGGTGGTGCCGTTCATGCGGCCGATGGTGCCCGTGGGCTCCAGCGTGTAGGCGCCGTCGATCTGGCCCGCGGCGAGGGCGGCCACGTGCTGGCCGATCGGCAGCTCGACCACGGTGGCGCCGGTGGCACCGCCGCGCTCCAGCACGGTCTTGGCCAGCGTCACGTTCTGGATGCCGGGGCCCGAGCCGATGCGCTTGCCCTTGAGGTCGGCCATCACCTTGGCGGGGCTGGCCACCGGCACGATGACCTCGTCGAGCACGTTCTTCACGTTGCTCGGGTTGGAGCAGAAGATCTTGAAGGTGCCGGGCTGGGCGATCTCGCCGATCGCGATGTTGGCCGAGCCGGTGCCGTTGGAGGTGCCGTCGGCGCGGCCCGAGAGCACCGCCTCCATCACCTGCTGCGCGCCCGCAAACTTGAGGGCTTCCACGTCCAGGCCGGCTTCCTTGAAGTAACCCAGCTCGATGGCCGAGTAGAACGGCAGGCCCGCCGCGATCGGCCAGTAGCCGATGCGGATCTTCGGCCCGGTCTGCGCGCGCAGCACGGCGGGCGCGCCCAGCACGCCCATGGCAGCGCCGGCCACGCCGAGCTGCAGCACCTGGCGGCGGCGCGCGGAGGCGGAAGAGAAAGAGGCGGCGGGGGTGTGCTTCATGCGGGGCTCCTGAACGGTTGGGAAAGGGAAGGGGTGTGGTCGAGGCCGGGGATGGCCTGCATCGCGGGCAGGGGCAGGCCGGTGGCGCCCTGGGGCAGGCCGGTGGCGTGGTGGAAGCGCTGGCCGAGCTCGGCGAGCTGCCAGTCCGAGCCGCAGCGGCCGATCAGCGTGATGCCGAAGGGCAGGCCGTCGGCGCGCAGGCTGGCGGGCACCGAGAGCGCGGCGTAGTCGAGCAGGTTGACGAAGTTGGTGTAGGCGCCGAGCTGGCGGTTGAGCACCACCGGGTCGGCCCGCATGCGCGCGATGGTGTGGTGTGTGGGCGCGGTCGGCACCACGAGAAAGTCCATGCCGGCCCAGAGCGCCTGCGCCTGCTGCGCCAGCGCGGCCAGCTTCGTCTGCGCGGCCACCAGGTCGGCCGCGCTGTAGCCCCGTCCGGCGGCGATGATGCCGCGCACCGGCTCCATCACCTGGTCCTCGTGCGCGTCAAAGAAGCCGCGGATGGCCTCGTAGCGCTGCGCCACCAGGGCGCTGCCGTAGAGCATCTCGGCGATGGTGGAGAAGGGTGCGAAGTCCAGCGGCACGGCCTCGCCACCCATGTCGATGAGCTGCGCGAGCGCGTCACCGAAGGCGGCGCGCGCGGCGGCGTCGCCGAAGAACTCGGGCTGCGCCGGCACGCCGAAAGCAAAGCGCGGGCCGAACGGCGTGCCCGCCAGGTCCAGCGTGCGCGAGTACGGGTCGGCCGCGTCGTGGCCGATGGCCGCGGCCAGCACGCGCGCCGCGCCGGCCACGGTGGTGGCGAAGATGGAGACGCAGTCCACCGCCTGCGCGGCCGGCACCACGCCGCGCGCGCTGATCAGGCCGCGCGAGGGCTTGAGGCCCACGATGTTGTTCAGCCCCGCGGGCACACGGCCCGAGCCGGCGGTGTCGGTGCCGAGCGCGAAGTCCACCTGGCCGGTGGCCACCACATAGGCCGAACCCGAGCTGGAGCCGCCCGACACATACAGGGGGTTGATCGCGTTGGGCACCGCGCCGTAGGGCGAGCGCGTGCCGTTCAGACCGCAGGCGAACTGGTCCAGGTTGGTCTTGCCGTGCAACGACGCACCAGCGTCGAGCAGGGTCTGCACCACGCTGGCGTGCGCGGCGGCGGTGTAGGCGAAGGCGGGGCAGGCGGCGGTGGTGGGCCAGGCGCCGACGTCGATGTTGTCCTTGACGGCGAAGCGCAGGCCCGCGAGCGGCCCCGCCGATGCCCCGGCCAGCGCCTGCGCCGGGCGGTAAATCCAGGCCTCGGACGCCAGGGACACAGCCGCCCGCGCAGCCGGCGCGGCGGCCTCGGGCGGGGGGAGCGTGTCTTGCACCATGTTCAGGCATTCCATCTTGGATACAAGTTCTCATGCAAGTTGGATGCCAGGCCGCACGGCAGGGCATGCCGGCCGATCGGGCGGGGCGCGCCGCGCCTGCAACACGCCTGACACATGGGGTCTATCCAATCGGCCCCATGAAGACGGTTGACCTCATCTATTTCAACGCCGGGGGCGGGCACCGTGCCTCGGCGCTCGCGCTGCAGGCCGTGCTGCGCGCGCAGGAACGGCCGTGGAACGTGCGGCTGGTCAACCTGTTCGAGGTGATCGACCCCCAGGCCAGGTTCCAGCAGATGACCGGCAGCGCGCCGGAAGACTGGTACAACCGCCGCCTCGCGCGCGGCTGGACCATCGGCATGGCGCAGGAACTCAAGCTGCTGCAGGGCCTGATCCGCCTGGCGCACCCCATGCTGCTGCGCCAGCTGCAGCAGCACTGGCTGCGCACCGAGCCCGACCTGGTGGTCTCGCTGGTGCCCAACTTCAACCGCGCCATGTTCCACAGCCTGGCCTCGGCGCTGCCCGGTGTGCCCTACGCCACCGTGCTCACCGACCTGGCCGACGTGCCGCCGCATTTCTGGATCGAGCGCGAGCAGGCGCAGCACTTCATCTGCGGCACGCCGCGCGCGGTCGAGCAGGCGCTGGCGCTGGGCCACGCGCCCGAGCGCGTGCACGCCACCAGCGGCATGATCATCCGGCCCGAGTTCTACCAGCCGGTCGCGCAGGACCGCGCGCAGGAACAGCGCCGCCTCGGGCTGGACCCCACGCGGCCCACCGGCATCGTGATGTTCGGCGGCCACGGCTCCAAGGCCATGCTGGGCATTGCCGAGCGGCTGGCGGAGACGACGCAGCTGATCCTGATCTGCGGCCACAACAAGGCACTGGCCGCGCGGCTGCAGGCCTTGCCGCGCGGCGCGCCGCGGGTGGTGGTGGGCTTCAGCGCCGAGGTGCAGCGCTACATGCAGCTAGCCGATTTTTTCATCGGCAAACCCGGCCCGGGCAGCCTGAGCGAGGCGGTGCAGCAGGGCCTGCCGGTGATCGTGGTGGACAACGCCTGGACCATGCCGCAGGAGCGCTACAACGCGCACTGGGTGCGCGACAACCGGCTGGGCATCGTGCAGCGCAGCTTCCGCACCATCGGGCACGCGGTGGCGCAGCTGCTGGCCGACCTGGACGGCTACCGCGCCAGCGTGCGCCGGGTCGACAACCGCGCGCTGTTCGAGATCCCGCAGATCCTCGACGGCATCCTGCGCGAGGCCGACGACGTGCGCGGCACGGGCCCGGCCTTGCGGCATGCCGGTTCCCCTTTGAAATGACGCCGACAGGCACCCCGCATGCACACCACCCACCCTGCCGCCGAGGCGCTCGACATCCCCTGGGGCTGGCGACAGCGCGACGTGCAACTCTTTCGCTGGATGCGCGCCGGCCACCGCGCCCGGCCCTGGCTGCTGCGCGCGGCCAAGGGCCTGTCGCACTGGGGCTGGTTGCCGCTGTTCGCGGCGCTGTGCGCCATGGCCTGGCGGCTCGACCACGGTGTGCACCTGGTGCTGTCGTGCGTGGGCGCCGCTGGCTTGGCCCAGGTGGCGTGCAAGCGGTTCGCCCGGCGCTGGGCGGCACCGCGCCCGTTCGCGCTCGGCCTGAGCCCCAACCACCTCCACCACGGCGCGCGCGCGGGCTTCCCGAGCACGCACGCGGTGGTGATGGGCAGCGTCGCCGGCTTCATGGCGCTGGCCGCGCCGGCCGATCCGCTGCTGGCGGTGATTGGCGCCATGGCCCTGGCCACGGCCTGGGCCAGGGTGTACGCCGGCGCGCACTTCCCGTCCGACGTGCTGGCGGGGCTGGGCCTCGGCCTCGCATGGGGGTCGCTGGCCGCGGGCTTGTGGGTGTAGCGCGTTGCCCCGCACCGCCGCGGCAACCGGCCAGTCGCCCGCGCCTGTCCAGCCGGTGACAACCCGCTTCTATTTTTACAAAGCAATCGCTTGCTGAAATTAAGCCGCGCTGCTAAGGTGCTTGTCCATGAACCTGGACAGCCCCGACACCCCGAGCGCGGACAGCGCCGCCGAAGTCCCGCGCCGCGCGCGCGGCCGCCCGCGCAAGACCGCCGGTGAACGCGACGACGGCAACCGCCGCCAGGAGCTGATCTCGGGCGCGGCGCGCCTGTTCCGCCTGCAGGGCTTTGCCGCCACCACCACACGCGACATCGCCGCCGCGGTGGGCATGCGCTCGGGCTCGCCGTTCTACCACTTCGAAAGCAAGGAGGCGCTGCTCGGCGCCGTGATGCTCGAAGGCATGCAGGGCGCGCTGCGCCGGCAGCACGCGGCGCTGGCGCTGCTGCCACCCGGTGCCTCGGCGCGCGAGCGCCTGCGCGTGCTGGTGCGCAACCACTTCGATGCGCTGCTCGGCCCCGACAGCGACTTCATTCCCGTGATGCTGTACGAGTGGCGCTCGCTCAACGCCACGCAGCGCAGCGAGGTCAACCGGCTGAAAGACCAGTACGAGGCCGACTGGGTGCCGGTGCTCGCGGCATTGCACGCGCAGGGCCAGCTCGGCAGTGACCCGGTGCTCGCGCGGCTCATGATCTTCGGCGCGCTCAACTGGTCGGCCCAGTGGTACGTGCCGCCCTCGGGCCGCAGCGC
Source organism: Comamonadaceae bacterium (assembly GCA_003599455.1). GTDB lineage: Bacteria > Pseudomonadota > Gammaproteobacteria > Burkholderiales > Burkholderiaceae_C > Hydrogenophaga. The sequence goes on along the minus strand of QZKF01000031.1, from coordinate 30,095 downwards.
CAGGTCGCGCGCGCGCGCCTCGCTCGACGAACTCACCACCTCGGCCTTGCAACTGTTTCTGAAGGAGCCGACATGACCACCTCCCACTACCGCTCGGCCTTCGCGCCCGGCCTGCTGCACGGCCGCATCGTCGTGGTCACCGGCGGCGGCTCGGGCATCGGCCGCTGCACCGCGCACGAACTCGCCAGCCTGGGCGCGCACGTGGTGCTGATCGGCCGCAACCTGGCCAAGCTGCAGGACACGGCGGGCGAGATCGTGGCCGACGGCGGGCGCGCGAGTTTTCACGCCTGTGACATCCGCCAGGAAGACGTGGTGCGCACCGTGGTCACCGCCATCGTCGGCGCGCACGGCCGCATCGACGGGCTGGTGAACAACGCGGGCGGCCAGTACATCACGCCGCTGGAGAACATCAGCGCCAAGGGCTGGCAGGCGGTGATCGACACCAACCTCACCGGCGGTTTCCTGATGGCGCGCGAGTGTTATGTGCAGAGCATGCAGGCGTGGGGCGGCTCCATCGTCAACATCGTGGCCGACATGTGGGGCTCCATGCCCGGCATGGGCCACAGCGGCGCGGCGCGCGCGGGCATGGTGAACTTCACCGAGACGGCGGCGCTGGAATGGGCCAAGAGCGGCGTGCGCGTGAACGCGGTGGCGCCGGGCTACATCGCCTCCAGCGGCATGGACCACTACCCGCCCGAGGCCGGCCCCATGCTGCGCGAGATGCGCGAGACGGTGCCGGCCGGGCGCTTCGGCAACGAGGCCGAAACCTCGGCCGCCATCGTTTTCCTGCTCAGCCCGGCGGCCAGCTTCATCAGCGGCAGCGTGCTGCGCGTGGACGGCGCGCGCCCGCAGGTGCGCATGGGCTGGGGCCAGGTCGCCGCGCCGGCGGAGGCGCAGACCCGCGACGCGGTGAAACCCTTCGATGGCTTCCACCGCTACGTCACGCCCAAGGTATTCCAGGATGTTTGAATCGAGCTTCAACCCCCAGAGCGCGCAGGCGCAGCAGCGGCGCGAGGCCATGCTGGCGCGCATCGCGCAGCTGCGCGCGCTCGAAGACCGCACGGCCACCACCTCCGCGAAATCGAAAGCCGTGTTCGACAAGCGCGGCCAGCTGCTGCCGCGCGAGCGCGTGGCCCTGCTGCTGGACCCGGGCGCGCCCTATGTGCCGCTGTGCTCGCTGGCCGGTTACCTGCAGGACACGAAGGACCCCGAGAAGTCGGTGCCCGGTGGCGGCATGGTGGCGGGCATGGGCTTCATCGCCGGTGTGCGCTGCATGGTGGTGGCGAGCGACTCGGGCATCGACGCCGGTGCGATCCAGGCGCGCGGGCTGGAAAAGATCCTGCGCGTGCAGGAGATCGCGCTGGAAAACAAGCTGCCCTTCGTGCACCTGGTGGAGAGCGCGGGCGCCAACCTCACCAAGTACAAGGTCGAGGGCTTCGTGCATGGCGGCTCGCTGTTCCGCAACCTGGCGCGCCTCTCGGCCGCGGGCATCCCGGTGATCACGGTGCAGCACGGCTCGGGCACGGCGGGCGGCGCCTACATGCCGGGCCTGAGCGACATCGTGATCATGGTGCGCGGCCGTTCGCGCGCCTTCCTCGCCGGGCCGCCGCTGCTGATGGCCGCCACGGGGGAGGTGGCGACGGAAGAGGAACTGGGTGGGGCGGAAATGCACACCGGGGTGTCGGGGCTGGGGGAGTACCTGGCGGAAGACGACCGGCAGGCGTTGGGGATGGCACGTGACGTGGTGCAGCGCATCGGCTGGCAAGGTGCCCCGGCGCAGCGCGTACAAGGCCCCGAACCGGTGTTCCACCCCGACGAACTCCTCGCCCTCATGCCCCCGCACCACCGCGAGCCGGTCGACATGCGCGAGGTCATCGCCCGCATCGTCGACAGCTCGGAGCTGCTTGAATTCAAGGCCCTCTACGGCGCGGCCACCTTGTGCGTGCAGGCCCGCATCCATGGCCATGCGGTGGGCATCGTCAGCAACAACGGCCCGATCGACGTGGCCGGCGCGAACAAGGCCACGCACTTCATCCAGTGGATGTGCCAGCTCGGCCACCCGATCGTCTACCTGCAGAACACCACCGGCTACATGGTGGGCAAGGACAGCGAGCAGGGCGGGATGATCAAGCACGGCAGCAAGATGATCCAGGCGGTGACCAACGCCACCGTGCCGCAGATCACCATCCAGTGCGGCGCCTCGTTCGGCGCCGGCAACTACGGCATGTGCGGGCGCGGTTATTCACCGCGCTTCCTGTTCAGCTGGCCGCAGGCGAAAACCGCGGTGATGGGCGGCGAGCAGGCCGCGCGCACCATGCAGATCGTGGCCGAGGCCGGCATGGCGCGCAAGGGCATCACGCCCGACCCGGCGCAGATGCAGGCGCAGTTCGACCAGATCGTGAACGTGTTCGAAAGCCAGGCCGACGCCTTCTACACCAGCGGCCTGGTGCTCGACGACGGCGTGATCGACCCGCGTGACACCCGCGCCACGCTGGCCTTCTGCCTGGCCACCTGCGCCGAGGCCGCCGCGCGCGAACCGCGGCCCATGCAGTTCGGCGTGGCGCGCATGTAGCGCACGCCCGCCCCGATTCCTTCCATCAAAACAGACCGGAGACAAGACATGCAATTCACCCACGAGCACCGCGAGATCCAGAAGACGCTCAAGCGCTACATCGACGAGCACATCAACCCGCACGTGGACGAGTGGGAAGCGGCCGAGATGATGCCCGCGCACGAGATCTTCAAAGGCCTGGGCAAGCTCGGCCTGCTCGGCCTGACCAAGCCCGAGGCCCATGGCGGCGCGGGGCTGGACTATTCCTACGGCATGGCCATGGCCGAGACGCTGGGCCACATCCACTGCGGCGGTGTGCCCATGGCCATCGGCGTGCAGACCGACATGGCCACGCCCGCGCTCGCGCGCTTTGGCAGCGAGGAACTCAAGCGCCAGTTTCTAGCGCCCGCGATCGCGGGTGACATGGTGGGCTGCATCGGCGTGAGCGAGCCCGGCGCCGGCAGCGACGTGGCCGCCATCAAGAGCGTGGCGCGCAAGGACGGCGACGACTACCTCATCAGCGGCCAGAAGATGTGGATCACCAACAGCCTGCAGGCCGACTGGATGTGCATGCTGGTCAACACCAGCGACGGCCCGGCGCACAAGAACAAGAGCCTGGTGATGGTGCCCATGCGCGAGAAGGGCAAGCTGGTCAAGGGCATCGAGGTGGCGCAGAAGATCCGCAAGATCGGCATGAACAGCAGCGACACCGGCCTGATCTATTTCGACGAGGTGCGCGTGCCGCAGCGTTACCTGATCGGCACCGAAGGCTCGGGCTTCATCTACCAGATGCAGCAGTTCCAGGAAGAGCGCCTGTGGTGCGCGGCCAGCACGCTGGAAGCGCTCACCAACTGCATCGCCTGGACGGTGGAGTGGGCGCAGGACCGCAAGCTGTTCGGCGCCAGTCTGGCCGACCAGCAGTGGGTGCAGTTCAAGCTGGCCGAGCTCAAGACCGAGGTGGAGAGCCTGCGCGCGCTGACCTACCAGGCGGTGGAGCGCTACGTGGCCGGTGAAGACGTGACCGAGTGGGCGACCATGGCCAAGCTCAAGGCCGGCCGCCTGAACCGCATCGTGCCCGACACCTGCCTGCAGTTCTGGGGCGGCATGGGCTTCACCTGGGAGAACAAGGTCTCGCGCATGTACCGCGACGGCCGGCTGGCGTCCATCGGTGGTGGGGCGGACGAGGTGATGCTGGGCATCCTGAGCAAGATCATGGGCATTGCGAAGAGGCCGGTGAAGTGAGCGCAAGTGCCTTCCTGGTCGAACGCTGGGGCGACACCGAGCGCTGGACCCTCAACGACCCCACCACGCGCAACGCCCTGAGCGACGCCATGGTGCTCGGCCTGTACGAGGCCGCGCTGCGCGCGCAGAAAGACGACAGCCTTCGCGTGATCATCCTCACCGGCGCACCCGGCGCCTTCAGCGCGGGCGGCAGCCTGGGCAGTTTCGCCAGCGCCATCGGCCAGCCGCTGCAGCCGGGCGACGACGATCCGCTGATCACCCTGAACCGCGGCTTTGGCGACGTGCTGCACGCGCTCTGCGCGCTGCCGCAGCTGCTGGTGTGTGCGGTGGACGGCGCGGCCATGGGCGGCGGCTTCGGCCTGGTGTGCTGCGCCGACCATGTGATCGCCACGCAGCGTTCGAGCTTTGCCACGCCGGAAGTGACGCTCGGCCTGCCACCCGCGCAGATCGCACCCTTTGTGTGGCAGCGCCTGGGCGATGCCGCCGCGCGCCAGTGCCTGCTGCAGGGCCGCAGCTACCGGGGCGCCGACGCGAAAGCGCTCGGCCTGGTCGACGAGCTGGTGGCCGACGATGCGCTCGAGGCCGCGCTGCGCGACCGCGTGCAGGCCATGAAGCGCGCCGCGCCCGGTGCCGTGGCCAGCACCAAGCGCCTGCTGCAGCGCCTGCGCGGCGACCTGCCCGACCTGCGCAGCGAAGCGGCCATTGCTTTCGCCAGCGCGCTGCGCGGCCCCGAGGCCGCGGCCGGCCTGGCCGCGTTCGCGAAGAAGCAGCCCGCGCCCTGGGTGGACAAGCCATGAAAAGACTGCTGATCGCCAACCGCGGCGAAATCGCCCGCCGCATCATCCGCACCGCGCACGCCATGGGTATCCAGACCGTGGCCGTGTTTTCCGAACCCGATGCGAACGCGCTGCACGTGCGCGAAGCCGGCACCGCGTTCGCGCTCGGGGGCGCGGCCTCGGCCGATTCCTACCTGCGTGTGGACCGCCTGCTGGACGCCGCGCGCGCCACCGGCGCCGACGCGGTGCACCCCGGCTATGGCTTCCTGAGCGAGAACGCCGACTTCGCGCAGGCCGTGATCGATGCCGGCCTCACCTGGGTCGGCCCACCGCCAGCGGCGATCCGTGCGCTGGGCAGCAAGTCGGCCGCGAAGGCGCTGGCCCAGGCGCACGGCGTACCCTGCCTGCCGGGCTACTTCGGTGACGACCAGCGCGAGCAGACCTTCGTGGCCGAGGCGCAGCGCGTCGGCTTTCCGCTCATGGTGAAGGCCGTGGCCGGCGGCGGCGGGCGCGGCATGCGCCTGGTGCACGAGGCCGCGCAACTGCTGCCCGCGCTGAAAGGCGCGCGCTCCGAGGCGCTGGCGGGTTTTGCGAACGGCGACCTGCTGATCGAGCGCGCCCTGCTGCGCCCGCGGCATGTGGAGGTGCAGGTGTTCGCCGACGCGCTGGGCCGCTGCGTGCACCTGGGCGAGCGCGACTGCTCGGTGCAGCGCCGGCACCAGAAGATCGTGGAAGAGGCGCCGAGCCCGGCGGTGTCGCCCGCGCTGCGCGAAGAGCTGGGTCGCTGCGCCGTGGCGCTGGCGCAGGCGGCAGGCTATGTGGGGGCGGGCACGGTGGAGTTTCTGCTGGAGGGGAGTGACTTCTATCTGATGGAGATGAACACCCGCCTGCAGGTGGAACACCCGGTGACGGAAGCGCTCACCGGGCTCGACCTGGTGGAATGGCAGCTGCGCGTGGCGCGTGGCGAGCCGCTGCCGCTCACGCAAGAGCAGATCGGCTTCAGCGGCCACGCCATCGAGGTGCGCCTGTGCGCCGAAGACGCGCACCACACGCCGCACACCGGCCGCGTGCTGCACTTCGCCGAGCCGCCCATGGCGCCCGGCCTGCGCTTTGACCACGCGCTGGAAACCGGCGGCGAGGTCTCGCCGCACTACGACGCCATGCTGGGCAAGCTGATCGCCCACGCGCCCACGCGCGCCGAGGCCATTTCCCGGCTCGCGCACGCGCTCGACGGCACGCATCTGCTGGGCCTGCCGAGCAACCGCGCCTTTCTCGCCGCCTGCCTGCGCCACCCGGTGTTTGGCGAGGGCGGGGCGCTGATCCCCTTTCTGGCCGAACACGGCGATGCGATCCGCACGGCGCTGCAGCCACCGGCCGACGCGGTGCTGGCCGGCGTGCTCGCCGCCGCGTTTAGCGCAAAGGCGCCCGCCGATGCGCTTCCGTGCCCGTTTCCGCGCCCGCTGCGCTGGCAACACGGCGCGCAGGTGCTGGACATGGCGGTGCAGGAAACCGGGCAGGGCGCGCTGCGCGTGCTGCTCGGCGAGCGCAGCGTGGAGGCGGAGGTGGCCCCGGGCCGCGTGCGCATAGCCGGCGCCACCTGGCCGGTTACCGCCGCGTCGCTGGGCGCGGGCCGCTGGCAGGTGCAGGCCGGCGCGCACACCATTGAACTCACCGACCTCAGCCTGGCGCCGCGCGAGCGCGCCGGCGGTGCATCGGCCGCGCGCGAGCTGCGCGCCCCCTTCAACGGCAAGCTCATCGTGGTGCACGCGGTGCCCGGCGCCAGCATCGCCAGAGGCGAGCCGCTGCTGGTGATCGAATCCATGAAGCTCGAACACACCCTGGCCGCGCCACGCGACCTCACCGTGGAAGGCCTCTCGGTGGCCGCGGGCCAGCAGGTGGCGCCGGGGCAGTTGCTCATCACCTTTGCCGCAGCGGCCAGCGCATGAACACGACGCACACCGACACCGGTTTCACCGCCGAAGACCGCACGTCCCTGGTGGATACCGTGCAGCGCTTCGCCACCCAGGCCATCGCGCCCCACGTGGGCGCGTGGGACGCCGCCGGCGAGTTCCCGCGCGGCCTCTACCACCAGGCGGCCGAGCTCGGCCTGCTGGGCCTGGGCTACCCCGAGCACCTGGGCGGCACGCCCGCGCCCTGGCGCGCGCGCAACGCCATGTCGCAAACGCTGGCGCGTTTTGGCGGCAGCGGCGGCGTGATGGCCAGCCTGTTCACGCACAACATCGGCCTGCCGCCGGTGCTGGTGCACGGCACGCCCGAGCAGCAGGCCGAAATCATTCCGCCCGTGCTGCGCGGCGAGAAGATCGCGGCGCTGGGCATCACCGAGCCCGGCGGCGGCTCCGACGTGGCCGCGCTGCGCACCACCGCGCGGCTGGAAGGAAGCGACTACGTCATCGACGGCGAGAAGGTGTTCATCACCTCGGGCATGCGCTGCGACTGGATCACGCTGGCCGTGCGCACCGACGTGAACAGCAAGGGCGCCGGCGGCATCAGCATGGTCGTCGTGCCGTGCGACGCGCCCGGCGTTTCGCGCAGCCGGTTGGACAAGATGGGCTGGCTCTGTTCCGACACCGCGCACCTGCGCTTCGACGGCGTGCGCGTGCCCGCGCGCTACCGGCTGGGCGCCGAGGGCGCGGGCTTTCGCATGATCATGGGCAACTTCAACGGCGAGCGCATGGCCATGTCCGCCATGGCGCTGGGTTTTGCCGAAGCCTGTTACGACGAAGCCCTGGCCTGGGCGCGCCAGCGCAGCACCTTTGGCGCGCCGCTGATCGAGCGCCAGGTGATCCGCCACAAACTCATGGACATGCAGATGCGCATCCAGTCCACCCAGGCCTGGGTGGACGCGCTCGGTGCGCGCGTGGACGGCGGCGACGCCGGCGCCGACTGGGTGGCGAACGTCTGCCTGCTCAAGAACCACGCCACGCAGACCATGCAGTTCTGCGCCGACGCCGCGGTGCAGATCCTCGGCGGCATGGGCTTCATGCGCGGCACCGTGAGCGAGCGCGTCTACCGCGAGGTGAAGGTCATGATGATCGGCGGCGGCGCCGAAGAGATCATGAAGGAACTCGCCGCACGACAATGGGCAATATGAGCAAGCACACCACCACCACCCCCGCCAAGCCTGTTGAATTCGAACCCGAATTCCTGGAAGCCCTGACGCAGATGTTCGAGGAAAAGATCGTCTTCAACCAGGTGCTGGGCCTCAAGATCACGAGCATCCGCCCCGAGATGGTCACCGCCCGCATCGACATGAAGCCCGAGTTGATGGGCAGCTTCGTGCACAACCGCATTCACGGCGGTGTGGTGAGCGCGGGGCTGGACGCCATGGCCGGCCTCGCCTGCATGGCCGCCATCGGCGCCCGCCACATGGACGAGGCTCCGTTGCAACGCCTGCACCGCTTCGCCAAGCTCGGCACCATCGACCTGCGCGTGGACTACCTGCGCCCCGCCATCGGCGATCACTTCGAATTGCGTGCGGAAGTCATGCGCCTGGGCTCGCGCGTGGCCAGCACACGCATGGAGTTTCTGGGAGCAGACGGCAAGCTGCTGTCCACGGGGGCGGGGGCGTATATCGTTTCCTGAGTCACCACACCCGCCCATTCACTCAATCACCGATTCACTCACCCACCCCCAACCCCTGGAGACAAGCCATGATCAAAGTCAGCGTGATGTACCCCAACACCCCGGGCGCGCGTTTCAACCACGAGTACTACCGCGACAAGCACATGCCCATGGTCCAGGCCAAACTGGGTGCGGCGCTCAAGTTCTACACAGTGGACAAGGGCCTGGCCGGCGGCGCACCCGGCGCACCGGCCACCTATGTGGGCATGTGCCACCTGTACTGCGACTCGGTGGAAACCTTCCAGGCCGGCTTCGGCCCCCACGCGAAGGAGATCATGGCCGACATCCCGAACTACACCGACATCGCGCCGGTGATGCAGATCAGTGAGGTGGTGGTGGGGCAGGCGGGGTGATATCGGACAAGGGGGTAGCTTGGCCTGCACGCCGAAGTCCTGCGCCTGGGCTCGCGCGTGGCGAGCACGCGTATGGAGTTACAGGGGTCGGACGGGAAGTTGTTGTACACCGGGGCGGGGCTTACATCGTGTCTTGAGGGTGTCGCGTACTTTTGGGAAGAACCTAACATCTTCCACAATTTCGACATTGCGGGCTAAGGTCTGCATGCAGACAGGCGGGGCATCATTCCTTGAAGCCCTCCACTCGGGCCTTCTTCTCTGCTGCTATCACCCTCTGGCTCTGAGGGCCAGAAGGAATTTTCCTGCTTGACATACTGGCAGCAACGCTGAGGAAATCCATTTCACTAGGGGTCATGGCTAAGCCCTCGCTGGCCCACTTGTGCAGTTTTGACCAGTACGCTGCCCCTCTGCCGACGACATAAGTCTGAGCCTCAATGTCGTTCAGCACCTTCTGCTCCCGGCGGGCCGCGCGTTTTACCCCATCTTTCTCTTCTGCATCGATCAGGTCCTTCTCCAGATCGCCCCCAAGCCTGACATTCACGGATTGCAGGAGGTCGTCCCAGCATTTTTCACGCTTGCACCATTCGGTGACGTTGGCGACCTTGTACGCTTCGGCCGACGAGATGATCCTTGCCTGCACCTGCTTGGCAATGTGCAGCAGAGCTTCGTTCAGCGAGATGGACGTTGCCTGCCTGTTCCATACTTTCAGGAAATCAATGTCCTGCTTTCGGCCTTTAAGGGTACTTATCAGCAGAGCGATGGAGTAGGTCACTGTATTGGCCCTGTAGCCCTGTGCGTACCACTCTGCTCCCCCTACGAGCCGTTCTAGCGTACGGAAGACGATCGTGGCGCCGATGATCCCCCTGAACCAGTCTTCACCGAATGCAACGCCCTCCTCTCCCCAGTGCCCCGTAACGTTTTCTGCAAAGAATTTGAAACTTTTCTGTGCGCCCTGACTGACCACATTTGGCATGCACATGATCGTGACGAGAACTTTTGCAATGTCGGTTTTCTGTATCAGCTGCTTGCGCGGGTTCTGAACCTCGAATTCCCTATTCTTCGCAGGAGTCAGGTATGCCGATGCGTTGGCGTACTGGCCCCTTGCCCGTTCGTAGAACCAGTGGGTCATCTGCTGGGACCCCTCTGCTGCGGGAGCCCAAACGTTCCGCGAGAAGTTCTCTATGCGTCTGTGGAACGGATGGTTGGAGAAGAAATCAGCATCGCTGACCTTGTTCTGACTGTTCGCGTACAGGGAGATCCTGGGAACGATCTCATTCACTAGGTCGGACCGAACGACTGATAGTTTCATCTGCACTCTTACTTTGTCCAGGTTTTCAGCCTTGTCCCTTTTCATCACGTTGAAGATCGAGGCGGTGGTCTGACCTCCGTTGACGATCTGCAGGTTCTCGATCCGGTTCACAAGAACCTGGTTTCCATCCGGGTCGAATTCGGCCTTTGCAGCGGTCGCAGAGATTCCATTGTTGTAGGCGAAGAACATTTGGGGTTCTTCGAGAATGGTCTTGCGTATTCCCTTGTTGACCCCCTTTGTTGCCTGGAGAAAGGTCCTAACGTTCTGTTCAAGAAGGCGGCCGCCGTACAGGTCGTATATCTCGGCCAACCAGTCGCCCGGGATTACCGTCAGGTAGGAGTCGAGTTCAGCTCCCCCGGCGTTGGCCGGAAGACAGGGAAGTCCTTTGCCAAACATCTTCACAAAGTCGATGACGATCGGTTCCGGCTCGCCAGTTGACAGGAGTCGGCCGATCGCCACCAGATCCCAGATCCTGACGGCCCACTCCCTCTCATCCTTTTTCCATTTCGGCAAGACCTTGACTGCGCTCGAAAGCTTCGCATCTGAAAGGATGTTGAGGCGGATGCGGACAACCGAATGCCCCATCTGGGCAAGCTGTCTGGCGAGACTCCATACGCTGCTCCCCACGTCGACTTCGAAGGAGAGGTCACCTTCTACAGCGCGTTCGAAAAAGGCTTCCGCGCGCTTTAGACATGTATCCAGACTGGTTTTTGTCAGGCTCTGAACTTCAGGCTCACCGTGGAAGTCGACCTGAAACAAGTCAAGCGTGGCTTCATCTTCGGTGTAGGCGTAGCCATCAACCCTCATGCCTCTGTGGACGAAGAAGGCCGGCTCGAATCCTGGTACTGCTCCCGAGTCCACAAGTGCTTCTGCCACTACAGATGCAAAGGCTGTCTCGGAAAAGTCGGACGTTGCAGCTGATCTGGCTGCGACCTGCTGCAGCAGGTCAGCCAAGAATTCACCGTCAGTCATGATTCAAGCATCGCTCCATGGAATGGTTGACTCAAAGGGGGACAGTGCAGCAAGCTGAATTCCGTAGGTCACCTCCTGGATGCCAGGCATCAATGTCGAGGGGATGATCCTTGGAAAGCCGTCAGTCACGGCGAAAGCGTCTTTCTTCACCAGCGCGAACGCTTGAGCCCGATATTCAGGCAAGTCCAGATATCCGAGGCTGCCCAGCTTCTCTTCGTATTCTTCAGTTGCGGATACAGATGCGCAAAGGGCGGATGTCAGTTCGTCAACCAGTGCACCCAGACTCTTCCCGCCAGCGGAAACTACCGCCAAGTGGTAAACACACAGGTATAGGTTCGAGCTGTCTACCCATAGCTGGGAGGGTGATGAGATACGAACAGACTGGGGTGATCCAACAAGGTGTGACTTGATTTCGAAGACCTTGTTGTCTGCTGAAAAGTCCTGAGGAAACCCCGAAGGTCCCTTCCATGCTTGAACTGCTTCGGGTCCGAACCTTGGCAGAAGCTCCTGCTGAAAGAAACTGAGCTCAGCAAAAAGGCCGCGAATCTCGTGCTCCGCAAGGAGATGGGGGCCACCTCTTGAGAGGAGGCGCTGCCATTTCAAGAGTCGTGCGCTTAGAAGTTCAATGCATTGAGCGTCGGACTTGGCGCCTGACGTAAATGTGATCAGATCCTTGCAGAGCAGGGCAAAGAGATCCACATCCTGCGTCTTGGCAAGCACAAGATGCAGCTCGTGTGTCTTGTCTATCCACAGAGCCCTTAAGCCCGTTAGGCGCGGGAGATTCTGGTCCCAACGCACTGCGGAGCCTAGCTGAAGCACCACCATTGGCTGGCTTTCGGCGTTCACCGCATAGTAGAAGTCGAATGGATGATCGGGGTCGGCCCGTCTCGCACTCAGTGCGCCGACCTGCGGGGTCATCAAGCCTTGCCACGGGCTTTCATTCTTCATCTGCATCGTCCTGCGGGCTGCCATAGTTTTCGGCCCACCAAGTGGTGTTCACGACATACGTCACTTCTGTCGTCTCGTGGTCTGACTGCGGGAAGGCTATTCCCCATGCAACCACATTGGATTCGGCCGGAGAATTGCTTTTTTCCTTGTCCTTTTCTTTGTCCCAGACGTCGAGAACATGGAGCATGAGCAAGGGCCGTGTGCGATGCCCGATGTACTGCCAGTCAGGGATGTCGCTAGCGGCACCCCATGCCCTTTCAGCGGCGCTTCGCTCGTCTGTGCTCATGCCCGCCTTTACCTGTCCTCTACCACCCACTCGGAGCGCCTTGCCACTTACAGCGATGTAGTCGATTCCCGCTGGGCTACGTTTCCAGATGGACGAGCGAGACTGGGGCTTAGGTGTGAAAGGACCAAACGAGGTTGATGACTTATCACCGGTTGATGGACTGAAAAGACAAATGTCCCATCGCGCAAGTTCGTCGAACTCGCGCGCCTTGATGTAGGCATTCACTGGCTCAGCTTGGGTGATCAAGGCAACGTCATCATGATTTTGAAAGCTGTTGACAAAATTGCGGACGAGTGGGGCAACGGGCATGTCAGTCCAGAGGTAGCCGAACTCGTTGGACTGGTCGGGATGGCACAAGCCGGATAGAGAGGTCAGGAGGCTGCTCAGCACTTTTCGGTTGGCAGCTATAGCGTCAGTGCGCAGACGGGTCGTCTCGATCAGTTTTCCAGACAGAGAAACCGAGTGATTGACTTTCTGCCCGGACCGCATCTTGTTCCTGGCTGTCACGATCAGGGACTCGGGGTGCGCACGTACCTTCAGGCCAAAATCGATAGGCTGTGCTCCGGCTCTCTCCATCCGGTTGAACTCGTCACGCAGCTCATCAATGGCTTCCGAGATGTGGGCATACCAGTCGATGGCTTCCTCTGTCATGAAGATGCGGCAGACATCTGCATACCCGTCGCGGTAGCCAAACCATCGACCCATCTGCAGCAGCGTGTCGTACATCATCGAGTTGCGCAGGAAGTAGCTCACCGTCAGCCCTTCCAGGGTGAAACCACGCGAAAGCGCAAACCCACCGATAGCAATGACATGCAGGCCGTCGTTCTTGTATCGCCTGTAGTCCAGCTTGTCGGGCGATTTGCTGTTCACCTTTCTCACTTCGATCGGCCCGGCTGCGCGGACGAGTACCGCCTGAACATCGAGCCAGGTTTCAGGAAGCCGTCCCTCGAACTGACTTCTCCACGCCTCGTGCAGCCTGTTCATCTCGGGGTCTCGGAGCGCCTCCTTCTCTGGCAGTCCCGCATGGCCCATGCAGGCAGAGCGAATCGTACTCATCAGGTCCGCAACCAGACCTGTCAGCTTGGTCTGGACGTCGTTGAACCGTGATGCATTGATCAGCATCGATGAATGGCTCTTGTCCTGACCCCGCAATAGCCTGATTGCACGTGCCAGAACAAAGGTGCGAACAGCCTCTTTGAGACTTTCCGGAATCTGCAGCAGGGGATGGGAGATCTTGTGTTTTTCTGGCAGCAGATCTATGTGGTCGTCTACCGTGGTCAAGGTGTCGTGGAGGTCCCCAGAGTCGGGGAATATTCGGGATGCTCCGACATAGTTGGTGGGAGCATCTAGCGAGATGATGAAGTCCCTCGGGAAGAGGTCTTCGCGCTCCATCGCATCCTTGCTGACCGGGTCTATGAAAATATTTGCAAACGGGGTCGCCGTGTACCCAAGATAGACATTCTTGTCGAATGAATCCAGGAGTTGCCGAATCCTGTCGTTGATGGCAGATGGGGAGTCATCATTTTTAGATACGTTGACGGAGGCGTTATCTGCCTCGTCGTCAATCAGCAGCATCGGGATACTGCTGATGCGTGCTCCCGCCTGCCGGTTGCGGATCTCTAGCCATTCGATGAGGTTGGCTAGGGTGCGCGAGTTCTTTTTCATGACGAGAACCAGGGGTTCGCTGAGCGATTGCAATGAAACGCCCAGATCTCGCGTGGTGGCCCTGAAGTCGTCGGCACGGGTGGTCAGGCATATAGGTCGCTTCTCCAGACCATAGAGACCAACACCAATCGCAGAGTCTCTTCCAGTAGTCGCTTCCGAGCTGATGCCAGTGAATCCCTCTTCGATGCGCTCCTGAGTCTGTACGCGAAGATCCTCCTGAATCCCTGTGAGGATCACGATGAACTTATATCCATAGTCGGCTGCCTTGCAGATGACGCCGGTGTAGTTGGCGGTCTTGCCAGACTGCACGTGACCAACCACCAGACCTCGGCGTGCCCAGCGTCCCTGTTTCTCAGGGTCATGCATCAGGCCTACGATCTTGTCAGTGTCCTTGTCAAGAACACCCAGCACAGCCGATCCAAATCCTCGGTTCGCCAGATGCCTGCGGTAACGGTCGTAGTAGTACGGGACCAGGCTTGCTCGCCGACTAGGCAGCCACTGTTCGAATTTCACCTGAATCGTCGATGCGTCGCTCATGCTGATCGAAAGACTTGCCTCAATCTGGCGGGCAGCTTCCTCGATCTGACCTTCGCTGATGGTTGCCGAAAGATCCGGGTAGAGCGGCAACACGGTCCTTAGGACCAGCCGGACCTGCTCCGGAGTGCGGGCGGGCATGTTCGAGAGTATCCCGATGGCATTGTTCTGAAGATCTTGGAGTGACATTTTTTCCCTTGGTGCAAATCAGTCTGCGGTGGCGCGTCTGGCGATCACCCCGATCTGGTCTGGGTGGCGGCTAAAGGGCTCCATGGTGGCTAGAACTGTCGTCAGCCCTGCCTGATCAAGATCGGGGTTGGCCTGCACGAGCATCTTGGCCAGTGCGAGCATCACATCCATGTCTGGCTGCTCGGTTTCAATCTGCTTGGGGGTATTGGAATAGTCGCTGAAGAAGGCGGCCGCGGGAAACGTCTGGCCGAACATCTTGATCATTTGCCTCAGACGCAGTCGGTCACCCACGTGGAGGTCGTTGAGAAGTCCGGTCAGCAGCGGGTGTTCGTCATTGATGGCGTACTCGATGCGGTCGTTGTGAACTTTGCGGACCCAAACTGGCGAGGTATTCGTCTCGACTACCACTCTGCCTCTTTGCGTGTAGGGCCTCTTGGCACCCGACCGGATCTGCTCGATAACCTGTCTGAGCCGGTTCTTGACGATGAGCGGGGGGTGCGCGCGAGCCTTCCGCACATCGATGCCCCAGTGGTGATCTGTATTGTTGGGGATGTCTATGCGAACACGTGCGAGCTTTGTGAGCTCTTCCTGCCTAGCCAACCTGAACCAGCTTCCCCATATGATCAGTCGACGGTTCCGGTATATGTAGAAACCTTGATTCCGGAGGTAACCTTCAGGTCCAGCCAAGCGTTCGTATTCTTTCGCGCTCACCTTGGAGTGATGTGGCAACACGTACGCCTGTATCTTGACCTCGCTGTCCCTAAATCGCACTACCTCTAGCGGAAACTTCTGTGTTGCGATGGTTAGTTCGGCAAACGGGTCATAAGGCTCTATGTCCG
This sequence comes from Comamonadaceae bacterium, assembly GCA_003599455.1. GTDB lineage: Bacteria > Pseudomonadota > Gammaproteobacteria > Burkholderiales > Burkholderiaceae_C > Hydrogenophaga. The sequence goes on along the minus strand of QZKF01000031.1, from coordinate 14,789 downwards.
TACCGTTGACGGAAATACGAACTCTCTTCAGTCCAAGCTCACCGGCAAGAAAGCGGTGGAAGATTCTGGACAGATGCCGCTGGATGGCTGACATCATTTCATTGACCGCTTCATGGCCGACTTCGCCCATACCTGCCAGCTCGAGGCGGTCAATTTTCCGCCATAAGACCAATGTTCCGCTTTCGTCTGGTGGGAGCGAGCAAGGCATATCCGACATTTCGCTCGGATGAACTTCGGTGATCTCCCATCTGTTCGTCACTGAAACCCGGTCAAGATCCCAGCGCATTCCGTTGAGTTCTTCAGATCTTCTGGTTAGCACGGTCAGCTCTCTGCATTGGCTGAAAGAGGCCGTTTTAAGCCCCAAGCCAAACCGCCCCAGATCGTGTGCAGCGCGTTCATGTCTGGGATCTTTTGATCCTGGCCTCATGGCCTCCAGCAGTTCATCCCGCGACATGCCGCACCCGTCGTCGATAACCGCAATCCACGGAAGATCGGCCACCCAGCCAAAACGCAAATCAATATTCCTTGCCCCGGCGGCAATACTGTTGTCAATGATGTCGGCCACTGCGGACTCAAAGGAGTAGCCGATGTCGCGCATGGCTTCGATCATCACCGAGGCGCGTGGCATGAGTTCTATGGCCCCGTAGTCTCTTGATCCCGTCACTTGCGTCCTAGTCTGTAAGTTTGTTTACATTCTGATGCATTTCAGGCGGGCAGCAGTGGCCCACCACTAAAGGCCACTTCAGACAGGTTCGATTGGCTTGTTTTTTTGACTCAGCACCGCAGAGACGATCCCTGCAATCTGGTTCGCTAGAAGCGCTGGCACCGCATTTCCTACCTGATGGTATTGCTGCGTCCGATTGCCTTGAAAGAAGTAGTTGTCGGGAAAGGTTTGAAGCCTGGCCGCCTCACGCACCGTCAAGCTGCGGCACTGGCTCGGATCGGGGTGTATGAAGTAATGCCCGTCCTTGGCGATATGGCTTGTCACAGTCGTGCTTGGCAGGTTGTGCAGCTGCACTCTGAATCGATCAATGAACTTGCCTGACTCCCAGTTCTTGTGCTCGGGTGCCAGACCCGTCAATGGGAAGTCCAGATGTCCTTTCGGAGTTCGTTGGTTAAGAAGTCCGAATACGGCTGCATAGAAGTATCGGCCAAGATCACTTGCCATATGTGACCTGGATTCGTGGTTCAGCCAGACATCCAGCCGGTCGTCTTGTACCCAGTCCACAAAGCGCGAGGGGGGCTCTGGCAGCTTCTTTCGCTGATACCTTAGCGCTCCCGTCTCAAGTGTCAGTCCGAGCTTGATAGCCTCGCCTCTAAGGCGAAAGGCGAGCTGGTCCAGGCCTTTCGCCTCCGCATCGGCTTGAAGTTGCTTCGCGAGCCCATGAACCACAGATCGCCATCGATCATCTGTGTCTTCCGTACTCAGCCGGCTTCTGAGTTGCGGCAACGAGAAGATGGCCTGATCAACTGTCAGTGACTCGCTTTTGCTCAACAATTGACGCCCGTCATAGTTCAATTCCTCACGCACGCCCAACAGGATGACGCGGTGTCTCGCCTGCGGGATTCCATGATCTTCCGCTTCGATGATGAAAGCGTTTGCGTCAATGAAATCCGGCTCCATGCCGGCCTTGAAGTTCACGGGACTGACCAGAGAGTGGATCGTGTATCTGATGCCATCTGGTTTGCCCAGCGCTTTGCCGGGTTCCGCCAGATCCCGCAGGATGTCGTGGAAGACCAGCTTGCCATTCACCTTCGACGACAGGATTCCCTTCACGTTTTCCATCACGAAGACAGCCGGGCGAGTCGTGTTCAGGATTCGCAGGTACTCCCGGTACAGGAAGTGGCGGTGGTCGTCCTCGGCGACGTAGTCTTCCTTGCCTCGGTTGCGTGAGCGACCCACCAGCGAGTACGCCTGACATGGCGGGCCACCGATGAGCACGGTCTCGTCTTCTTTGAGCCTGGCCTTGCCGATGAGCTCGTCCAGTCGATGGTTGTGCGCTGGCTCACCCAGGGTCAACTGGTTGGCTTCGGTCTGAGCGTCTCGCCAGGCGGCAGGCACGAGCGTCCCGGGATGTGGTGCGTCGGCAGAGTGACAGAAGTCGTAGTACGCCGCCAGGGCCTTCTGATCTCCCTGGATGTGCCTGAAAAAGCTTCTGAGGGTCAGTGTCTTGTGGGCGCTTTCCTCCATCTCGGCCGACACCGCTATCTCGAAGCTGGCATCACCTTTGTAGGAAGCGAAACCCTCGCCCAGCCCTCCCGGACCGGCAAACAAATCCACGATCTTGTAGTTCATCAATCAGTTTTTCTCTTTGTTCGTGCTGGTTGTGCCAGCTGCTCGCGCAGTTCACCTGCCTGCTTGTCAGATTCGATCCAGTCAGTCAGTGCTGACTGAACATCCAGAGCGGATTTGGTCGTCCTCAAGAAGCACTCCCAAACCAGCAGCACTCGCCAGCCCATGTCCTGAAGCTCGGCAATGCATCGTGCATCTCTCGCTGTGTTTGCCTTCAGCTTCTCTATCCAAAAGTCAGACCGGGTGGCAGGGACTTTTGCGAACCGGCAGTCCTGGTGCTGATGCCAGAAGCATCCATGCACGAAGATCGCAACCCTTCTGCCCGGCATCGCCACGTCCGGTCTTCCGGGCAGATCCTTTCGCTGCAGGCGGTATCGGTACCCGGCCGCGAAAAGTGCTTTGCGAACGATCATCTCGGGTTTGGTGTTGCTGCCCCGTATTCCCGACATCATGGCGCTGCGCTTTTCGGGAGGAACGACGTCAACCAAGGCGGTCACCTGTTGGGTATCGAAGGGGGTCATGACAACCCAGGCGGTTGATCGTACCAGGTTGGGGTGATGCCCAACGACAAACTCAATGGAGCAATGTCATCGCCTCGGCCTCACCCCCCACCAAGCCATCCCCACCACCACCGCAAACCCCGTATACCCCGCCACAAACACCCACCAGGGCGCCTCCCAGTACAGCAGCCGTGACAGCCAGTGCTCGATGAAGCTCTCGCCGTAGCTGCCCTGGCCTGCCGTGCGGCGCAGTTCCTGTTCCCACACAGTGAGGGGGCACAGCTGGCCCAGCCAGGCCTGGGCGGCGATGAAGACCATCAGGGCCAGGTGGGTCAGGCGCAGGCCGAAGTGGCGTACCCAGCGCCAGCCCAGGGCGCCGCCCACCAGGATCAGCGGCAGCAGGCCGACCACGAAGACGACGATGCCCACGTGCAGCGCCAGGATCGCGTCGGCGAGCCACATGGCCTGGGTGGGTGTGGGTGTCATGTTCTTCTAGCCCAGCGCCGTCGTGTCGATCTCGGGGTGGCGCTTGCGCAGCGCCTTCAGGCCTTCCATGGCCCGGCGCTGCCAGCCCGGTCCCCGCTGGATCAAGTCCAGCCAGGTGTCGTGCAGCAGCTCGGCGTCGTTCTCGGCCAGGTACTCGATGAGCGAGGCCGCCTGGTCGAGATCCTTGGTGGCTTTCACCCGCATGTCCTGTGGGCGCTCGCCGTACACCAGCAGTTTGTGCAGGGCGTATTTCTCGGGCGGCGGCGCGTTGACGGTGATGGCGCCGCGCTGCGCCAGCAGGGTCACCTGAATCGGCGCCTCCATGGAAAACTCCATGAACTTCAAGGGTTGCATGGTGGCGTTCAAGGTTTTGATGAGCACCGGGGTATCGCCGCCCCGGTGTGTCGAGGTCACGAAGTCGATCTGCAGATCCTGCTCGTCGGACTTGATGTAGGTGGTGAGGCTGCTCACCGGCACGAAGCCCATCTGGAGCGCCTCGATTTCGCTGCCCATGTCCATGGTCACGTCCGAAGGGATGGCCACGGAGACGTTTCGCCCGGCATGGGCGAAGTCCAGGTCAATGGTTTGCGCGCCCGAGTGCCAGCGCACACCCAGGTGGTTCTGGTAGGCCATGTAGACGTGTGTGCCCACCAGGATGCCGCCCGCCATGAAGAAGCCGGCATCTGCCAGCCGCTCGATGATCTTCGCGTGCGAGGGAACGATGGGAGGGCAGCCCGCTGCAATGGCCTGGCGCGTCAACTGGCGAAGGTGCGTTTTGATTTCATCGCCCTGGCGGTGCAGGTCGATCATCCGGGTCAACTCGTCGGAGGCCGAGCCAAGGAAGATCTGTTTCTGTTTGCCCGTCAGGTCGGACGTCTGGTAGTACCAGTAGTGATGGCCTTTCACCGATTTGCGTGAAAAGCTGCCCGGCAGCGAGGCCACCGACCGCACGCCGTCGAGCATGCTCGCGCTGCGCACTGCGGCATAGGCGGTCTGGGCTGCGGTGGAGAGCGGGGTGAACAGCATGGTGGTTATACTGAGAAAAATAAAAGTCAGTATAACCACATTCCTGCTGAACTGGCGGCTCCCTCAGTCTCGTAAAAAAACCGCCAGCACACAAGGCACTGGCGGTTGCACGCATGGCCTGCCGAAGCAGGCGGCGTCATAGCGGTTCTTATTTGGCGGCGTCGATCTTCATGTATTCAGAGACGACTTTCCAGCGGTTGTCCTGCAGTTGCGACATGCGGGTGGAGTTGCTGCCCAGGCGCTTGGTGGGGGTGAAGGTCATCTCGGCGCTGCCGAAGATGTCGGGCGGGATGGTCATGTTGTCCATGGCCTTGATGAAGCTCTCGGTGGTCAGGTTGTTGCCGGCCTTGCCAGCGGCGCGCAGGAAGGTGTCCACCAGCGAGTAGCCATACACCGAAAACACGGTCGGGTCTTCGTTGAACTTGGTCTTGTACTTGTTGGCCCAGAAGCGGATCGGCTGCGAGGCTTCGTCGGTGTAGGGGTTCTGCACCGTCATGGTGGCGTACAGGCCGTTCATGGCGGGGCCGCCGAGCTTGTGGATCAGGTCGGTGTAGGCCGCGCTGGAGCCGATGAAGGTCGGGTTGAAGCCCAGGCGCTTGGCCGTGGCGATGCCGCCGATGGTCTCGCGGATGATGGTGCCGAGCACCACCATGTCGCAGCCGCTGGCCTGCAGCTTCTGCATCTGCGAGGCGAAGTCGGTGGCGCCGCGCTTGTAGCTGGTCTCTTCGGCCAGCGTCATGCCGATGCTCTTGAGGCCGTCTTCGGCGCCGCGCTTCACTTCCAGGCCGAACTCGTCGTCCTGGTACATGGTGCAGACCTTCTTGGAGCCCTTTTCCTTCACCAGCTTGGGCACGGCGATCTTCATCTGGTCGTAGTAGGTGGCGGCGAAGCTGTACTTGAGCTTGTGGAAGGGTTCGTACATTTCGCGCGCGGCGGTCACCGGGAAGAAGTTGATCACGTTCTTCTGGAACTGCACCGGCATCGCGGCCATGTTCTGCGCGGTGCCGATGTGGCCCACCATGGCGAAGATCTTGTCCTGGTTCACGAGCTTCTGCGCGGCCAGCACGGCGCGGCGCGGGTCGTAGGCAGAGTCTTCCACCAGCAGCTTGATCTTGCGGCCGTTGATGCCGCCCTGCTCGTTGACCTCGTCCACGCGCAGCATCATGCCCAGGCGCACCTGCTTGCCGAAGCCGGCGATGGGGCCCGAGAGGTCCTGGATCGAGCCCAGCACGATCTCGTCCTTGCTCACGCCCTGCGTCTGCGCGAGCGCGGCGCTGGCGCCCAGCGCGAGCGACGCGGCGATCAGTGTCAATCGGGTGCTGCTGTTCATGTGTCTTGTCTCCTTGGGTGGTGGGTCGGGTACGGTACGGAAGGGAAGTGGGGCGGCGTCTAGCGGTACATGGCCTCGATCTGCGGCTCGTATTTCGTCTGCACCAGCTTGCGCTTGAGTTTCATGGTGGGGGTCAGTTCTTCGTCCTCGGCGCTGAGCTGGGTGTCGAGCAGGAAGAACTTCTTGATCTGTTCGACCCGGGCGAACTTCTTGTTCACGCGGTCGATCTCGGCCTGGATCAGCGCCTGCACCTCGGGCGCTCGCGTCAGGCTGGCGTAGTTGGAAAAAGGCACGTCGTTGTCCTGCGCATACTTCTCCACGTTTTCCTGGTCGATCATGATGATCACGGTGAGGTAGGGTCGCTTGTCGCCAATCACCACGGCATCGGTCACGTAGGGGGAGAACTTCAATTCGTTCTCGAGTTCGCTCGGCGTGATGTTCTTGCCGCCTGCGGTGATGATGATGTCTTTCATGCGGTCGGTGATGCGGAAAAACCCTTCCTCATCGACCATGCCCACGTCGCCCGTGTGCAGCCAGCCGTCGGCGTCGATCGTCTCGGCGGTTTTCTCGGGCAGGTTCAGGTAGCCCATGAACACATTGGGCCCGCGCACCAGTATTTCGCTGGTCACCGGGTCGAGCTTCACCTCGTTGTAGCTCGCCGCCGGGCCGATGCTGCCGGGCTTGATGCGGTTGGCCGGTATGCCGGTGGACGCGCCGCAGGTTTCCGTCATGCCCCACACTTCCAGCATGGGCACGCCCAGCGCGAGGTACCAACGCACCAGCTCGGGCGAGATCGGCGCCGCGCCGGTGACCAGGAAGCGCGCCTTGTGGATGCCGATGAGCTTGCGCACGTTGTCCAGCACCAGCAGGCGTGCCACGGTGAAGCGCACGCGCAGGTTGCCGGGCACGGGCTGGCCGGCCATCACCAGGTCGGCCACCTGCTGGCCCACGCCGATGGCCCAGGCGTAGGCGGCCTGCTGCGCCTTGCTGGCTTCCTTGAGCGTGATCATCACGCCCGAATAGAACTTCTCCCACACGCGCGGCACGGCGGTGAACACCGTGGGCGCGATCTCGCGCACGTTTTCCGGCACGGTTTCGGGGTTCTCGACGAAGTTGAGCTTGGCGCCGGTGTAGAGCGAAAAATACTCGCCGCCCATGCGCTCGGCGATGTGGCACAGCGGCAGGAAGCACATGCACTCGTCGCTCTCGCTGCGCGCGATCAGTGTGTTGTAGCCATGCAGGGTGTAGACCAGACCCTTGTGGCTGTGCATGGCGCCCTTGGGCCGGCCGGTGGTGCCCGAGGTGTAGACCAGGATGGCCAGGTCTTCGGGTTTCACGGCGGCCACGCGCGCTTCCAGCAGGCCGGGGTGTGTCTCCAGGTGGGCGCGGCCGACTTCGCGCAGCGCGTCCAGGCTGATCACCTGCGGGTCTTTCAGGTCGCGCAGGCCGTCCATGTCGCAGACGATGATCTTCTTCAGGCGCGGCAGCTGATCACGCACCTCCAGCGCCTTGTCGAGCTGCTCGTCGTCTTCCACGAACAGCACCGTGGTGCCCGAGTCGGCACAGAGGTACTGCACCTGCTCGGCCGCGTCGGTGGGGTAGATGCCGTTGGACACGCCGCCCGCGCTGAGCACGGCCAGGTCGCACAGCACCCACTCTATGGTGGTGTTGGACAGGATGGACGCTGTCTCGCGCGCCTCGAAGCCCAGCGCCATCAGGCCGTGGGCGATCTCGCGCACCGCCTCGGCGGTCTGGTTCCAGGTCCAGGCGCGCCAGATGCCGAAGTCCTTCTGGCGCATCCACACCTTGGGCCCGCGTTCCTTCACGCCGTTCCAGAACAGGGCCGGGATGGTCTCGCCCTGCAGCACGATGTCGGGTTGCGGCTGGATGCCGGAGAGGTCCCACAGATTGCTCATGTTCTATCTCCAGTTCTTCTTCTTTTTCCAGCGCCGGTCGGCGCGCACGCCTTCTTCCTTCATGCCGAGGTAGAACTCCTTGATGTCGTCCTTCTCGCGCAGGTGGGCGCAGGTGTCTTCCATCACGATGCGGCCGTTCTCCAGCACGTAGCCGTAGTCGGACGCGTTGAGCGCCATGTTGGCGTTCTGCTCGACCAGCAGGATGGTGGTGCCGCGCTCGCGGTTGATGCGCACCACGATCTCGAAGATCTCCTTCGTCAGCTTCGGGCTCAGGCCCAGGCTGGGTTCGTCGAGCAGGATCAGGTCGGGGTTGGCCATCAGCGCGCGGCTGATCGCCAGCATCTGCTGCTGCCCGCCCGAAAGCAGGCCGGCGTCCTGCGCGGCGCGCTCGCGCAGGATGGGGAAGTAGGTGAACACCGCTTCCATGTCGCGCGCCACGCCGTCGCGGTCCTTGCGGGTGTAGGCGCCCATCAGCAGGTTGTCGCGCACCGAGAGCAGCGGGAACACCTCGCGCCCCTCGGGCACGTGGGAGAGGCCCTGCTGCACGATGTGGGCCGGGTCCTGCGCGGTGATGTTCTCGCCCTTGAACTCGATCGAACCCTTGCGCGGGTCGATGATGCCGCTGATGGTCTTGAGGATGGTGGTCTTGCCCGCGCCGTTGGAGCCCAGCACGGTGGCGATCTCGCTGCGGCGCACCTGCAGGCTCACGCCGCGGATCGCCTTGATCGGGCCGTAGGCGCTCTCGACGTTGAGCAGCTTGAGCACGGGGGTGTCGGAGGTGGCGACGCTCATGCGGTCACCTTGTGGTTTTCGCGGCGCAGGCTGGAGACGTCGTCCATCGAGCCGAGGTAGGCCTCGATCACGCCCGGGTCGGCCTGCACCTGGGCCGGCGTGCCCGAGGCCAGCTCGGTGCCCATGCTCATGGCCAGCACGCGGTCGGACACCTTGGAGACCAGGCTCATGTCGTGCTCGACCATCAGCACCGTGATGCCGAGTTCTTCCTTGATGTCGGTGATCCAGAACGCCATGTCTTCGGTTTCCTCCACGTTCAGGCCCGAGGACGGCTCGTCGAGCAGCAGCAGCTTCGGTTCGGTGCACAGCGCGCGCGCCAGCTCGACCACCTTGCGCACACCATACGGCAGGCCGGCCACCATGGACTCGCGGTGATGCTGCAGGTCGAGCAGGTCGATGACCTGTTCGACCTTCTCGCGCGCCTCGATCTCGGCCGCGCGCGTCTTGCCGGTGAAGAAGAGCTCGCTCCACAGCCCGGTCTTGCGGTGCGTGTGGCGACCGATCAGCAGGTTCTGCAGCACGGTGGCGTGCTCGAACAGCTCGATGTTCTGGAAGGTGCGCGCGATGCCCAGCCGGGCGATCTGGTGCGGCGCCTGCTCGGTCAGGCGCAGCACGCCGTTGGGGCCGGCGTAGTCGATGGTGCCGGTGGTGGGCGTGTAGATGCGGCTGATCAGGTTGAACACCGTGGTCTTGCCCGCGCCGTTGGGGCCGATCAGCGTGAAGACTTCGCCGCGCTTCACGTCGAAGCTCACGTTGTTGACGGCCAGCACGCCGCCGAAGCGCACGCTGAGGTTCTTCGCCGAGAGGAGGATGTCTTCGTTCATTTGAGGCGGTCCGACTTCTGGAAGGTCTTCTGGCGCTTGAACAGGCCCTTGCGGTAGAACGGGAACAGCTGGAACCAGGTGCGCACCTTGAGCCAGCGGCCGTACAGGCCCATGGGCTCGAACAGCACGAAGGCGATCAGCACGAGGCCGTAGACCGTGCCCTGCAGGCCGGCGGCCTGGCCGATGGCCGCGGGCAGGAAGTCCTTGCCCAGCGAAATGAGCTGCGGCATGACGATCAGGAAGATCGCGCCGAGGAAGGCGCCGTGGATCGAGCCCAGCCCGCCGATCACCACCATGAGCAGCAGGTCGATCGACTGGATGATGCTGAACTGCTCGGGCGAGAGGAACTGGATCTTGTGCGCGTACAGCGCGCCGCCGATGCCGGCCAGCGCGGCCGAGAGCGCGAACGACAGCGTCTTGTAGCGCGCGAGGTGGATGCCCATGCTCTGCGCCGAGATTTCCGAGTCGCGGATGGCGACGAAGGCGCGGCCGGTGGACGAGCGCATGAGGTTGGCGATGGCCAGCGTGGCCAGAACCGTGACCACCAGGCACAGGAAGTAGAACTCGTTGGTGGAGTCCAGCTCCCAGCCGAAGATGGCCGGGTACTTCACCATCAGGCCGGAGTTGCCGCCGGTCACGTGCTCCCAGCGCGCCATGACCTCTTCGACGATGAAGCCGAAGGCCAGCGTGGCCATGCCGAGGTAGATGCCCTTGACGCGCAGCGCCGGCAGGCCCACCACCATGCCCACCGCGGCCGAGAGCAGGCCGGCACAGGCCAGCGCGATGGGGAAGGGCACACCGGCGTTGACCATGATGGCCTGGGTGTAGGCGCCCACGCCGAGGAAGGCCGCGTGGCCGAGCGAGAACAGCCCGGTGAAGCCGGCCAGCAGCATCAGCCCGAGGCCGACGACGGAGTAGATCAGCACGAAGGTGAGCTGGGCGAGCCAGTACTCCTGGATCACCCAGGGCGCGGTCACCAGGAACAGGCCCAGCAGGCTGTACCAGAAGGTGTGGCCGCCGTGCTTGGCCAGGCGGATGTCCTGGTTGTAGTCGGTCTTGAAGAGAAAACGCATGTCGATGTGGCCTCAGACTTTTTTACGCAGCTTCTCGCCGAACAGGCCGTTGGGCTTGAGCACCAGCATGATCAGCACCACGATGTAGGGGGCCACGTCCTTGAAGCCCTCGGGCAGGTAGAAGCCCGACATGGCTTCGACGATGCCGATGATCAGGCCGCCCACGATGGCGCCGGGCAGGCTGCCGAAGCCGCCCACCACCGCGGCGGGGAAGGCCTTGAGGCCGATGAAGCCCATGTTGGCGTGCACGAAGGTGATGGGCGCGAGCAGCAGGCCGGCGATGGCCGCCACCGCCGCCGCCAGACCCCACACCAGGCCGTTGAGCCGCTTGACCGGAATGCCCATGTAGTAGGCGGCGAGCTGGTTCTGCGACGAGGCCTGCATGGCCACGCCCAGCTTGGAGTAGCGGAACATCGCGAACAGCCCGGCGCACAGCACGGCGGTGGAGCCGATCACCACGATCTGCTCGGCCGAGACCACCAGCGTGCCCATGCGCAGCACCTCGTTGGCGTAGGGCACGGGCAGGGTGTGGGTGTCGGTGCCGATGTCGGGGATCATGGTGATGAGGCCACGCAGCACATAGCCCACGCCGATGGTGAGCATCACGATGGAGAAGGCCGGCTGGCCCAGGATGGGGCGGATCACCACGCGCTCGAGCACCACGCCGAACAGGCCCATGGCCACGATCGCGGCCGGCACCGAGAGCCAGAACGGGAAGCCCAGCATGGTCATGGCGGCCAGGCCGCCGAAGGCGCCCACCATCATCAGGTCGCCCTGGGCGAAGCTCACCGTTTCGGTGGCCTTGTAGATCAGCACGAAACCCAGGGCGATGAGTCCATAGATACAGCCCTGGGCCACACCGCTGATGAGCAGTTGCAGCAATTGCACGCATGTCTCCTTGTTGTTCTGGACGCCGTGGCGGAGGGACGGTGCTGCAAAACTTGTGGCAGGTCTCCCAGACGGTGTGCGCAATTTATAGCTGTCTTGCGTGAGACTGACGCTAGGGGTTGTCCCCCATCCTGAGTCGCCGACGCGCCATCAAGATCACACGCACCATGAAATCCATACGCATCGGCGCCGGCCTCGGGTTCTACGGCGACAACTGGGAACCCGTGGCCGCGAGCATTGAACGCGGCGGCGTGCAGTTCATCGCCAGCGACCACCTGGCCGAACTCACGCTCGCCATCCTGCAGAAAGACCGGCAGCGCGACCCGGGCCTGGGCTACGCGCGCGACGTGGTGCCCCTGCTCATGAAGCTGTGGCCGCTGATGCGCGCGCGCGGCGTGCGCTTTGTATGCAATGCGGGCGGCCTGAACCCGCGCGGCGCGGCGCAGGCGGTGCTGGCGGCCTTCCAGGCCAAAGGTTGGAAGGCGCGCGTGGCGGTGGTGAGCGGCGACGACGTGCTGCCGCGCCTGCTGGACGAGGCCACGCCGGCCGACGCCTTCGCCCACCTCTTCACCGGCGCACCGGTGGCGGGTGTGCGCGAGCGCCTGGTGTTCGGCAACGCCTACCTCGGCGCGAAACCCATCGTGGCCGCGCTGGACGCGGGCGCCGACATCGTGATCACCGGCCGCGTGGCCGACGCCGCGCTGTTCCTCGGCCCGCTGGTGCACGGACTGGGCTGGACGCTGACCGGCGCCAGCGCCGCGCAGGACCTGGACCGCCTCGCGCAGGGCCTCACCGTGGGCCACCTGCTGGAGTGCTCGGGCCAGGGCAGCGGCGGCAACTTCGGCAGCCAGGGCGCGTGGCAGGCCATTCCCGATCTCGCGCACATCGGCTACCCCATCGCCGAGGTGTGGGAAGACGGCAGCGCGCTCATCACCAAGGCGCCCGGCACCGGCGGGCGCATCAACTTCGACACCGTGCGCCAGCAGCTGCTGTACGAGGTGCACAACCCGCACGCCTACTTCTCACCCGACGTGGTGCTCGACATGGGCGGCATCCAGCTGAAAGACGAGGGCGACGACCGTGTGCGCCTGACCGGTGCGCGTGGCGGCGCGCCGACCGACACGCTCAAGGTGGTGGCGGGTTTCCGCGACGGCTACAAGGCCGAGGTGACCTGGGGTTTTTCCTGGCCCGACGCCTGGGACAAGGCACAGGCCGCGCAGGCCACCATCCGCACGCTGCTGCAGGACAAGCGCATCCCGCACGACGAGTTGTCCGTGGAGTACCCGGGCCTGAACTCCGCGCACGGCGCGCTCGCACCGTTGCCCAAGGCCGACGCGCTCAACCAGAGCAACGAAATCTGGACGCGCCTGGTGCTGCGCACGCCCGACAAGGCCGCGGCCGACGGCTTTGGCCGCCTGTTCCCCTGGATGGGCCTGAGCGGACCGGCCTACACCTGCGGCTTCACGGGGCTGCACAACACCAGCGAGCTGCTGGGCATCTGGCCCACGCTGATCCCGCGCGCGGCGGTGGAGGCCGGCGTGCAGATGGACGTTCTGGGGGAGGCCGCATGAGCACGATCCGTTTACCCCTGGTGCGCATCGCCCACGCGCGCAGCGGCGACAAGGCCGACTGGGTGGACTTCGGCCTGTTCGCATGGAACGCGGCGGGTTACGCCATCCTCGAGCGTGAGGTCACGGCGGCGCGCGTGCAGGCCCACTTCGCGCCCTGGCTGCCGGGCGAAGTGGACGCCTGGCCGCTGCCCAACATCCTGGCGCTGAAGTTCGTATTGCGCGGCGCGCTGCAGGGCGGCGGCGCGCGCAACCTGCGCCTGGACAACCTGGGCAAGGCCATGGCCGGGGCCTTGCTGCGCATGGAGATCGATGTGACACAGGATGAACTGAACGCTGCGTTGGACGCGCCGCGCGTGGGGTGGTGGCCATGAGCGCCGTCACCACCGACAAACAAGGCGAGGTCTGGGTCGTCACCCTCGACCGCCCCGAGGTGCGCAATGCCGTGGACAGCCCCACCGCGCAAGCGCTGCACGCCGCCTTCCTGGCGTTCGAGGACGACCCCGACGCGCGCGTGGCGGTGTTCCACGGCGCGCACGGCCATTTCTGCGCCGGGTGGGACCTGCAGTACGGTGCACGGCTCGCGACCTCGGGCCAGACCGGCGGCCTCGACCTGGACTTCGCCAGCGACGACCCGCGCGCCCTCGGCCCCATGGGCCCGTCGCGCCTGCGGCTCTCGAAACCGGTGATCGCCGCGGTGAGCGGCGCGGCCGTGGCCGGCGGCATGGAACTCGCGCTGTGGTGCGACATGCGCGTGATGGAAGACGACGCCTACTTCGGCGTCTACTGCCGCCGCTTCGGCGTGCCGCTGATCGACGGCGGCACGGTGCGCCTGCCGCGCCTGGTCGGCATGGGCCACGCGATGGACCTGATCCTCACCGGCCGCAAGGTCGAGGCGCCCGAAGCGCTGCAGATGGGCCTGGCCAACCGCGTGGTGCCGCGCGGCCAGGCGCGCGACGCAGCGATCGCGCTGGCGCGGCAGCTCGCGGCCTTCCCGCAGGCCACGATGCGCGCCGACCGTGAGAGCGCGCTGGCCCAGTGGGACCTGCCGCTGGGCGAGGCGCTGCAGCAGGAATGGCAGCGCGGCAAGGCGCGCATCCCCGACGCGCTCGCGGGCGCGCAGCGCTTCGCCGCCGGGCAGGGGCGGCACGGCGAGTTCTGAGCCGGGGACCGGCCGAGCGCCGGGCCGGGCCGCTTCCCGCGCGTCCCCGATCGGATTAGCATGCCGGCTGGACGTGTGCGAAGGCGCGGCAGCAGCCGGCCCTGGACCGAGGGAGGTGAGCCATGACCGATGTCTTTCTGAGCTACGCCAGCGAAGACCGCGAGCAGGCCGGCCTGCTGGCCAGCGCGCTCGGCAGCCTGGGCTGGTCCGTGTGGTGGGACCGCAAGATCATCGCGGGCCAGGCCTTTGACCAGGCGATCGAGCGCGAGCTGGAATCGGCGCGCTGCGTGGTGGTGCTCTGGTCGGCGCACTCCACTGCCTCCGAATGGGTGAAGAACGAGGCCGCCGTGGCCTCGGAGCGCGGCGTGCTGGTGCCGGCGCTGATCGACAGCGTCAAGCTGCCGCTGGAGTTCCGCCGCAAGCAGACCGCCGAGCTCATGGGCTGGGACGGCGATGCGGCCCACCCCGGCTTCCTGGCGCTGTGCGAAGGGGTGGCCAATGCCATGGGCCATGCCGCACCGCCGCCCGCGAAGACGGGCGCGACGTACTGCACCCAGCGGTCGACCAGGCCGCGCGCGAGGAAGGCCGCGGCGAGCGTGGGCCCCCCCTCGAGCATCACGCACCAGCCGCCGCGCCGGAACGTCTCGGCCAGCAGCGACTCGGGCGCGACGTGTCCCTCGCGCTCCTCGCACGACACCACCACGCCGCCGACCTGCTCCACCCGCTCCCGGGCGGCCGCCGGCGCGCCCGCGCCGGTGAAGACGAAGAAGCGCTCCTGCGCCCAGTCGCCGGCGAAGCTCAGGTCGCTGTCGGCGTAGCCGGCCACCGGCTCGGCCGCGGGGCAGTCGGCCTCCTCGGGCACGAGCCGCCCGTTCAGCAGCGGCCGGTCCGCCGCCACCGTGCCCTCGCCCACGAGCACCAGGTCGGCCCA
>QZKF01000041.1 GCA_003599455.1 Comamonadaceae bacterium | reverse complement strand
CAATTCCCCAGGAGGAGATCGGGGTCACGCAGCGGGCTCCCTTCGGCGCGAGGAGAGCGGTTTGAACAATATCAGGAGGAGGCGGCCTCCCGCCGCCGGGGCACAGTCGCGGAGCAGAGCGCCCGGGTGCCCGATCCCGCGAGGTACCACCGAGAAAGGCACCGAAAGCCTAAAACTCAGCGTCCAGCTCGTCGATGTCGTCCGGCTCCGCCTCCGCTGCCGCCACCCATTCCTTCATGGCCGGCAGCGCCATGATGGTGTCGCAGTAGGCCACGCAGGCCGGGTCGATCGCCACCTCGTAGGTGATGAAGCGCGTGACCACCGGCGCGAACATGGCGTCCGCCATGCAGGGCTTGTCGCCGAACAGGTAGGGGCCGCCATAGGTTTCCAGGCACTCGGTCCAGATCGCCTCGATGCGGTCGATGTCGGTCTGGGCGCGCGACCAGAGCTTGAAGCCCGGGAACGAGGCCTTGATGTTCATCGGCAGCGACGAGCGCAGGGCGCTGAAACCCGAGTGCATCTCGCCGCAGATCGCGCGGCAGTGGGCCCGGGCCGCCCGGTCGGCCGGCAGCAGGCCGGCCTTGGGCTTGATTTCATTCAGGTATTCGCCAATCGCCAGCGTGTCCCACACGTGGATGCCGTCGTGCTCCAGTGCCGGCACCCGCATCGACGCCGAGAGCAGCAGCATCTCGGCCTTCATCGCCGGGTCGTCGGGCGAGATCACCTTCTCGGTGAACTCCAGCTTGGCCATGCGGGCCATGAGCCAGCCGCGCAAGGCCCAGGCACCGTAGTTCTTGCTGCTGATCGTGAGTACCGTTTTGGCCATGGGACGCTCCTCTTGGATACAAGCCTGAGCAAGGGCTGTGCCACAAAAACACGCGCGCCGTGCACCGGGCCGGTGCGGCCGGGGCCCCACCCTCTGGCCCGTTACTTGCCTGCAGGACAGCACGTTCCCCAGGAAAGACACCATGATGTATCAGGCTTATCAACTCCAGTCCGACCTGATCTCGCCCCTACGCCTGATGGCCCAGCACCTCAGCGCCTCGCTGTGGCTGCAGCAGACCGAAGGCAGCCTGGTGCGCAAGGTGGCGGCGGCGTGCGACGTGATCTCGCGCATGCGCCTGACCCATTCGCGCCCGCCCTACAAAATCGACTCGGTGACGGTGGACGGGCGCGAGGTCGCCGTGACCGAGGAAGCCGTGCTCACCCTGCCCTTCGGCACCCTGCTGCGCTTTCGCAAGGAGGGCACCGAGCCCCAGCCCAAGGTGCTGCTGGTGGCGCCGCTGTCGGGTCACTTCGCCACCCTGCTGCGTGAGACCGCGCGCACCCTGCTGCAGGACCACGACGTCTACATCACCGACTGGCACAACGCGCGCGACGTCTCGCTGCGCCACGGCGGCTTCTCGCTCGACGACTACATCACCTACCTGATGCGCTTCACCGAGGCCGTGGGCCCGGGTGCGCACATGGTGGCGGTGTGCCAGCCCTGCGTGGCCGCGCTGGCCGCCACCGCTGTCATGGCAGAGGACGACAACCCCGCCCAGCCGCGCAGCCTCACCCTCATGGCTGGCCCGGTGGACTGCCGCGTCAACCCGACCGAGGTCAACAAACTCGCCACCAGCAAGCCCATCGAGTGGTTCGAGAAAAACCTGATCAGCCACGTGCCGCTGCCGCACGCGGGTGCGATGCGCCGCGTCTACCCCGGTTTCGTGCAGCTCAGCGCCTTCATGAGCATGAACCCGGACCGCCACAAGCAGTCGTTCCGCAACATCTACGACCACCTGCTGGCGGGCCGCACGGAAGAAGCCGGCGTGATCCAGGAGTTTTACGAGGAATACCTCGCCGTCAACGACCTGCCGGCCGAGTTCTACCTGGAGACGGTGGAGAAGGTGTTCCAGACCTACGACCTGCCGCGCGGCGTGCTCACCTGGAACGGCCGCACGGTGAACCCGGCCGCGATCCGCCGCACCGCGCTGATGACGGTCGAGGGCGAGCGCGACGACATCTGCGCGGTGGGCCAGACCGTCGCCGCGCAGGACCTGTGCAGCAGCGTGCGCCCCTACCTCAAGACCCACCACGTGCAGACCGGCGTGGGCCACTACGGCGTGTTCAGTGGCCGGCGCTGGAACCAGCAGATCTATCCGCGCGTGCGCGACATGATCCATGGATCGGAATAACCCCCCGCGTCGCTTCGCGCCACCCCCCAAGGGGGGCAACACCTGCGGCCCGGCACAGCCGGTTCCGCGGTGTTTCTGGATGAAGACACGCCGCCATGGCATGCTCCATGAAAAACGCCCCGTCGTGCGGGGCGTTCCTCTTTGTGTGCTCGGCGCTCAGGGGAAGTTCGGCTCGTTCTTGCTGGTTTCCTCTTCGGGCCAGTCGCGGATGTAGGCCTTGAGCATCTTGTTCTCGAAGTTCTGGCTGTCGACCACCGCCTTGGCCACGTCGTAGAAGCTGATCACGCCCATCAGCATCTTGTTGTCCATCACCGGCATGTAGCGCGTGTGCCGCTCCAGCATCATGGGGCGCACCTGGTCGAGCTCGGTCTCGGGCGTGCAGCTCATGGGGTGATCGTCCATCACGGTGCGCACCGTCTTGCCGCCCAGCGAGCCGCCGTTGCGGGCCAGGGTGTGGATGACCTCGCGAAAGGTCAGCATGCCCACCAGTTCGCCATGGTCCATCACGGCCAGCGAGCCGATGTCGAACTGCGACATGGTCTCGATCGCGCGCTCCAGCGATTCCTGGGGCTGGACGGTGTAGAGCGTGCCGCCCTTGACACGCAGGATGTCGCTGACCTTCATGACCGTTCTCCTCGGTTTTGGTGTGTCCCCCAGGGGGCGGGGGTGCTGACAATATAGCCCACAATACCGATCAAAACCACTGCGCGCCCCACCGCGGCCACGCAGCCCGACATCCCGAGGAGACCTTCATGCCCGGATACGCCGACCCCGGCTTCGACACGCTCGCCCTGCACGCGGGCGCCACGCCCGACCCGGGCACCGGCGCGCGGGCCGTGCCGATCCACCTCACCACCTCCTTCGTCTTCGAGTCGAGCGACCACGCGGCCGCGCTGTTCAACCTCGAACGCGCGGGCCACGTGTACAGCCGCATCAGCAACCCGACCAACGCGGTGTTCGAACAGCGCATGGCCGCGCTCGAAGGCGGCATCGGCGCCATCGCCACCGCCAGCGGCCAGGCCGCGCTGCACCTGGCCGTGGCCACGCTCATGGGCGCGGGTTCGCACATCGTGGCCAGCACCGCGCTCTACGGTGGCAGCCAGAACCTGCTGCACTACACGATGCGCCGCTTCGGCATAGACACCACCTTCGTGAAACCCGGCGACATCGACGGCTGGCGCGCCGCCGTGCGGCCGAACACCCGGCTGTTCTTCGGCGAGACCGTGGGCAACCCGGGCCTGGACGTGCTCGACATCCCCACCGTGTCGCAGATCGCGCACGAGGCCGGCGTGCCGCTGCTGGTGGACTCGACCCTGACAACGCCTTACCTCGTCAAGCCGTTCGAGCTGGGTGCCGATCTGGTCTACCACTCGGCCACCAAATTCCTGAGCGGCCACGGCACCGTGATCGGCGGCGTGGTGGTCGACTCGGGCAGTTTCGACTGGGAGAAGTCGGGCAGATTCCCCGAACTCACCGAAGCCTACGAGGGCTTCCACAACATGGTGTTCAGCGAGGAAAGCACGGTGGGCGCCTTCCTGCTGCGCGCACGCCGCGAGGGCCTGCGCGACTTCGGCGCCTGCATGAGCCCGCACAGCGCCTGGCTGATCCTGCAGGGCATCGAAACGCTCTCGCTGCGCATGGACCGCCACATGGCCAACACCGAAAAAGTGGTGCAGTTCCTCGCCAGCCACCCGCTGGTGGGGCGCGTGGGCCACCCGCTGCTGGAGAGCCACCCCAGCCACGCGCTGGCCGAAAAGCTGCTGCGCTTCGGCGCGAAGGGCGCGGGCTCGGTGTTCAGCTTCGACATCCAGGGGTCGCGCGCGCAAGGCAAGGCCTTCATCGAGGCACTCAAGATCTTCAGCCACCTGGCCAACGTGGGCGACTGCCGCTCGCTGGTGATCCACCCCGCGTCCACCACCCACTTCCGCATGAGCGACGAGGCGCTGGCCGCCGGCGGCATCGGCCCGGGCACGATCCGCCTGTCCATCGGCCTGGAAGACGCGGACGACCTGATCGACGACCTGAAGCGCGCGCTCAAGGTCGCCGAGAAAGCAGGAGCCTGACATGGTCCTGCAAGTCAACGGCGCCAGCACCTACTGCTACACCGGCGGCAAGCCTTTCGATGCCGCCAAGCCGACCGTGGTGTTCATCCACGGCGTGGTGCACGACCACAGTGTCTGGGCCCTGCAGAGCCGCTACATGGCGAACCACGGCTGGAACGTGCTCGCGGTCGACCTGCCCGGTCACTGCAAAAGCGAGGGCGATGCACCCGCCTCGGTGGAAGAAGCCGCCAGCTTCGTGGCCGCGTTGCTCGACGCCGCCGGCGTGCACAAGGCCGCGCTGGTCGGCCACAGCTGGGGTTCGCTGATCGCGCTTGAGACCGCAGCCCGCCTGCAGGACCGCGTGAGCCACCTGGTGCTGGTGGGCACGGCCTATCCGATGAAGGTCTCGCCAGCGCTGATCGACGCCGCGCTCAACGAGCCCGAGAAGGGCCTGAAGATGATCAATGTGTTCTCGCGCAGCACGCTGGCCGCGCCGCCCTCCTCGCTCGGGCCCGGCACCTGGGTCTATGGGGCCAGCCTGGCGCTGGGCCGCCGGGTGATCCGCAGCAACCCGAAGGTCAATGTGTTCCACAGGGGTTTCGTGGCCTGCGACAGCTACGCCGGTGGCGAGGCCGCCATCGCGCGGATCAGCTGCCCCGTGCTGTTCGTGCTCGGCGGGCAGGACCAGATGACGGTGCCGAAGGCCGCGCAGGGCCTGATCCAGGCCGCGCGCGCGGCCGGCAAGGCGGTGAGCACCACCACCCTGCCGGTGGGCCACCACCAGATGACCGAGACCCCCGACGCAACGCTGTTCGCGATCCGCGACTTCCTGGCGCGCTGAACGCGAGCCGCCGCCTCACTTCACGCACTGCAGTTGCTGGCCACCGTCCTTGCCCATGCCGGGCGGCAGGCTGATCACGCAGGACATGCCGCCGCACACGCAGTGCACGAGGCGGGTGCCGCCCTCGACCACCGCCGTGGGTGCGGAGCACTGGCAGGCCGGCGCAGCCATGATGTTGCGGGATTGCGCCGAGGCCGGCCGCAGGGGCAGGCCCGCCAGCAGCACGACAACCAGCAAGAAGCACAGGATGGCGGCGATCAGCAAGCCGCGCAAGGGACGCTGGGACATGGGACCTCCTTGTGCAACGGGGGGCCTGGGCGCCGGGCTTCGAAACACAGCGCCGCGTCGGGGCATGCTACGCCGCCGGCCAGCGATTGCAAGCGCGTTTCGTCCAGCAGCCATCGCCCAGCGCACTGCCACAATGCGGACACGATGCACAAACCCATCACCCCACCCATGACAGCGGCCCGCGCGCAAGAGATCGCCGCCGGGTTCGACCTGCGCGCCCTGCCGACCGACTTCCTGGCCAACCCCTATCCGGTCTACGCGGCGTTGCGCGAAAGCCAGCCGGTGCGCCGCATGCCCGACGGCTCGGTGTTCCTCACGCGCTGCGCCGACCTGATGGCGGTGTACCGCGATGCGCAGACCTTCAGCTCGGACAAGCAGGTCGAATTCGCGCCCAAGTACGGCATGGGCTCACCGCTGTTCGAGCACCACACCACCAGCCTGGTGTTCAACGACCCGCCGCTGCACACGCGGGTGCGCCGGCTCATCATGGGCGCGCTCACGCGCCGCGCCATCGCCGAGATGGAGCCCGGCCTGATCGCGCTCGTGGACGAGCTGCTCGACGCCATGGACGCGCGCGGCGGCGGCGACCTGATCGAGGATTTCGCCTCGGCGATTCCGGTGGAGATCATCGGCAACCTGCTCGACGTGCCGCACCAGGACCGCGGCCCGCTGCGCGCCTGGTCGCTCGCCATCCTCGGCGCGCTGGAGCCCACCCTCACGCCGCAGCAACAGGCCCTGGGCAACCAGGCCGTGACCGAGATGCTGGACTACCTGCGCACCCTGGTGGCCGCGCGCCGGCGGCGCCCGGGCGACCCCGAGCGCGACGTGCTCACGCGGCTGATCCAGGGCGAGGCCGGCGGCGAACAGCTCAGCGAGGTGGAACTGCTGCAGAACTGCATCTTCCTGCTCAACGCCGGCCACGAGACCACGACCAACCTGATCGGCAACGGCCTGATCGCGCTGCAGGAGTTTCCCGATGCGCGCGAGGGGCTGCAGCGTGCGCTGCACGACTGTGCCGGCGACGCGATGGCCGAAGAGACCGTGCTCGGCCGCGCGGTCGACGAGTTCCTGCGTTTCGAGTCGTCCAACCAGCTGGGCAACCGGCGGGCACTCAAGGACACGCAGGTCGGTGGCGTGGACCTGGCCGCCGGCACGCTGGTCACGCTGTGCATCGGCGCGGCCAACCGCGACCCGGCGCAGTTTGCCCACCCCGAGGTGCTGGACCTCACGCGCGAGGGCAACAAGCACCTCGCGTTCGGCTTCGGCATCCACCAGTGCGCGGGCCTGAGCCTGGCGCGGCTGGAGGGGCGCATCGCCATCGGCCGTTTCCTGCAGCGTTTTCCGGACCACCGGCTCAGCGCGGCGCCGGTGCGCGGCGGCCGTGCGCGTTTCCGCGGCTTCCTGCACGCGCCGTTCAGCGTGCGCTGAGCGGCCGGACGCTCAACCCGAGGCGGCCGAAGGCCCCACCAGGGGATCGTGGGCGCTGGCCGGCAGCGATGGCGTGGCGGCCAGCGCCTGTGCCACCGTCAGGCGCGCCCAATGGCTCTCGAACCAGAAGCGCTCGGTGTTGGGCGCTCGCGCGAGCAGCAGGCGCTCCACCAGTGGCGCCATCGGCGTGACCGTGGGGTCGATCAGCAGCACGTAGCGCTCGCCGTCCTCATCCAGCCGCCCCAGCCAGTCCAGCGCCACCAGCGCGGCCACGGGCTCTTCCAGCTGCAGGGCGTCGACCCGCAGCACCTGGGCCATCGCCTCCAGGCTCAAGCCCTTGGGCGCGGTGTCGCGCGCGGTGTGCAGTTGCTCCAGCGCCTCCAGCGCCAGCTGGAAGCTCCAGCCCGGCGAATCGGCGCGCCGCGCAATGCCCGAGAGCAGGCTGGGCAGGTAGGCCGCGACGACCGCACCCAGCAGCACGATCACCCAGGCCACGTAGAACCACACCAGCAGGATGGGCACGGTGGCGAAGGTGCCGTAAACCACGGAATACGTGGGCACCTGCGCGAGGTACCAGGCCAGCACCTTCTTCGCCAGCTCCAGCCCCGCTCCCACGAACACGCCACCCAGCAGCGCATGGCTCCAGCGCACCCGGGTGTTGGGCACGTAGCGGTACAGCGCGGCAATGCCCCCGGTGAGCAGCGCGAACTGCACCGCCCCGAGCAGGAAACGCACGCCGCCCGGCAGGCCGGACACCACGTCCCGCGACACCGTGACGGCGAAGGTGGTCACCGTCAGGCTGCCGGCCAGCAGCAGCGGCCCGAGCGTGAGCACCGCCCAGTAGACCAGCACGCGCTGGGTGAACGACCGCGGCTGGCGCACGCGCCAGATGTCGTTGAGCTTGCGGTCGATGGTGAGGATGAGCGCCAGCGCCGTGATGAGCAGCACCAGCGCGCCGGCCCAGCCCATCTGGCCGGCCTTGCTGGCGAACTGGTTGAGGTAGCTGAACACCTGCTTGGCGATGTCGGGCGGCACCAGGCTCTGCACCAGCCAGCGCTGCAGGGTGAGCTGCAGGCGCTCGAACATCGGGAACGCGCTGAAGATCGCCAGCGCCACGGTGAACAGCGGCACCAGCGAGATGGTGGTGGTGAAGGTCAGGGCGCTGGCGGTGATGCCCAGGCGGTCTTCCCGGAAGCGCTCGCGCAAGGTGATCGCGGTGTTGCGCCACGGGAAATTCAGGGCGTCGCGCCACAGCGCGCGCGCCAGGGATTCAAGGGCCCGCAGGCGCTCGTTCAAGCTCATCCCGGTATCATGCCATCTGACCTTTGCCCTCCGACATGACCGATCCTTCCTCCCCACTCTCCCCTGCCGCCACCCCCGGCGACGCCGCAGACCGCTGGCTCGGCGTGCGCGGCACGCGCTGGCTCGCGGTGGCCAGCCTGCTGGGCCTGATCGCGCTCGGCCTGGCCTGGGAACTCTGGCTGGCACCGCTGCGTGAGGGCGGCTCCTGGTGGGCCATCAAGGTGCTGCCGCTCACCGTGCCGCTGGCCGGCCTGCTGAAGAACCGCATGTACACCTACCGCTGGGTCAGCCTGCTGGTGTGGCTGTACTTCACCGAGGGCGCCGTGCGCGCCACCAGCGAGTCGGGCATCTCGATGTGGCTGGCCGTGGTGGAGGTGCTGCTGTGCATCGCGCTGTTCGTGGCCTGCGCGCTGCACGTGCGCATGCGCCTGCGCGCGGCGGGCAAGGAAGCCGTGGCGGCCGACGTGGCCAGCGCCACCGCGGCAGCCGCCTCCAGACCATGAGCGCCGACCTGGTGGCGGCGCTGCGCGCGGCCGTGGGGCCGGCGCAAGTGCTGACCCACGACGATCCAGGCGCCGACCTCTCGGCCTGGGAACAGGACTGGCGCAAGCGCGCGCATGGCCGCGCCCTGGCCGTGGTGCGGCCGGGCAGCACCGCCGAGGTGGCCGCCGTGGTGCGCGCCTGCGCGGCCGCCGGCACGGCCATCGTGCCCCAGGGCGGCAACACCGGCCTGGTGGTCGGCTCGGTGCCCGACGACACAGGCACGCAGGTGGTGCTCAGCCTCACGCGGTTGAGCGCGGTGCGCGCGCTCGACGCGGCCAACCTCACCCTGACGGTGGAAGCCGGCTGCGTGCTGCAGAACCTGCAGGACACCGCCGAAAAGGCGGGTTTCCTGTTTCCCCTGAGCCTGGCCGCCGAAGGCAGTTGCACCATCGGCGGCAACCTGGCCACCAACGCCGGCGGTACGCAGGTGCTGCGCTACGGCAACGCGCGCGACCTCTGCCTGGGCCTGGAGGTGGTGACCGCGCAGGGCGAGGTGTGGCACGGCCTCACCGGCCTGCGCAAGGACAACACCGGCTACGACCTGCGCGACCTCTTCATCGGCAGCGAGGGCACGCTGGGCATCATCACCGCGGCCACGCTCAAGCTCTACCCGCTGCCCGCGGCGCAGCTCACGGCCTGGGCCGCCGTGCCCACGCTGGACGCGGCGGTGGCGCTGCTGGGCCTGGCGCACCAGCACCTGGGCGCCGGCCTGACCGGCTTCGAGGTCATGGGCCAGTTCGCGCTGGGCCTGGTGGACAAACACTTCCCCGCGTTGCGCGTGCCGCTGTGGCAGGACAGCCCCTATTGCGTGTTGCTGGAGAACAGCGACAGCGAGTCCGAGGCGCATGCGCGCGCGCAGTTCGAGCGGCTGCTGGAGACCGCGTTCGAGCAGGGCCTGGTGAGCGACGCGGTGGTGGCCGGGAGCCTGGCGCAGGCGCACGGGCTGTGGCACATCCGCGAGAGCATTCCGCTGGCGCAGGCCGAAGAAGGCCTGAACATCAAGCACGACATCAGCATCCCCGTGTCCAGCATCCCGGCCTTCTGCGCCGAGACCGATGCCTTGCTGCAGCGCGAGATCCCGGGCGTGCGGCTGGTGAACTTCGGTCACCTGGGCGACGGCAACCTGCACTACAACGTGCAGGCGCCGGCGGGCGCGGATGCCAAAAAGTTCCTGAATGAGCAGGAAACGCGCGTGAACACGCTGGTTTTCGACGCGGTGGCGCGCTACCATGGATCGATCAGCGCCGAGCACGGCGTGGGCAGCCTCAAGGCAGACCACCTGCCCCACTACAAGGACCCGGTCGCACTGGGCCTGATGCGCGCCATCAAGCAGGCGCTCGACCCCCACCACCTCATGAACCCCGGCCGCGTCCTCACCCCATGAATCCGATCCCCCTCATCCGTCTGTCGCTGGCGCTCGCGCTGGCCGCCACGGGACAGGCGCACGCGGTCGATGCCGCGCAGCGCCAGGCCTGGCGCGAGCAGGCGCAGGGGTACGAACATGGCGAAGGCGTGGCGCGCGACACCGCCGCCGCGATCGCCCTCTACTGCCGGGCCGCGCTCGCCGGCGACGCGGTCTCGGCCTACAACCTGGGCTGGATCTACGCCAACGGCCGCGGCACGCCGCGCCACGACGGCTACGCCTCGCACTGGTTCGCGCGTGCCGCGCTGCTGGGCGATGCGCTGGCCGAGCAGATGCACAAGCGCCTGGACACACCGGCCGACAAGCCCGAGTGCGTGCAGCAGGCCGAGCGCACCGAGCAGCAGAAGGCCGAGCAGGAGCGCCTGGCCGCCGACACGGCGGCGCTCACCACGCGCTACCAGGCGCTGGTGGACACGCCGGAAGAGCGGCGCATCATGCAGATCGTCTACAAGCTCGCGCCACAGTTCGGCATCCAGCCCGGTCTGGCGTTCGCGGTGATCCGCGCCGAGTCCAACTTCAACGTGCACGCCATCTCGGACAAGAACGCGCAGGGCCTGATGCAGCTGATCCCCGAGACCGCGGCGCGCTTTCGCGTGCGCAAGCCTTTCGACCCGGAGCAGAACATCCGCGGCGGCCTGTCCTACCTGCAGTGGCTGCTGGCCTACTTCAAGGGCGACGTGCCGCTGGTGCTCGCGGCCTACAACGCGGGCGAGGGCACGGTGGACCGCTACCGCGGCGTGCCGCCGTATCCGGAAACGCAGGGCTACATCAAGCGCATCCAGCAGGTGTACGCGCTGCAGCAGCACCCGTTCGACGCCCGTGTCACCGCGCCGTCGCAGGCCTTGCCCGGCCTCGCTGCCGCCCGCCCCTGAGCGGCCGGCCAGCGGGCCGCAGCTGCGGGCCCGGCGCGCATGCCCGTGTGGCGCAAGGGCGCATGCCACCACTTCCTCGCGGACAGGCCGGAACGGGCACAATTCCCACCACGCCCGCCCACTGGCCGCCCCCTCTCCGCCCTGACCATGACCGACCGACCCATCCGTTCCCAGTACGAAGACTTCATGCGCCACGTGTACACCACGGGCGTGCAGAAAACCGACCGCACCGGCACCGGCACCACCAGCGTGTTCGGCCACCAGATGCGCTTCGACCTCAACGAGGGCTTTCCGCTGGTGACGACCAAGAAGGTCTTCACCAAGGCCATCATCGTGGAGCTGCTGTGGTTCCTGCGCGGCGACAGCAACGTGAAGTGGCTGCAGGAACGCGGCTGCACCATCTGGGACGAATGGGCCCGCGAAAACGGCGACCTGGGGCCCGTCTACGGCGTGCAGTGGCGCAACTGGCCCACACCCGACGGCGGCCACATCGACCAGATCACCGAGGTGGTCAGGCAGCTCAAGACCAACCCGGACTCGCGCCGCATCATCGTGAGCGCCTGGAACGTGGCCGACCTGAACAAGATGGCGCTCATGCCATGCCATGCGTTCTTCCAGTTCTACGTGGCCGACGGCAAACTGAGCTGCCAGCTCTACCAGCGCAGCGCCGATATCTTCCTGGGCGTGCCCTTCAACATCGCCAGCTACGCGCTGCTCACCCACATGCTGGCACAGCAGTGCGATCTGGAAGTCGGCGAGTTCATCTGGACCGGTGGTGACTGCCACATCTACAGCAACCACCACGAGCAGGTGGAGCTGCAGCTCTCGCGCGCACCGCACCCCTACCCCACGCTGCGCATCAAGCGCCGCCCGCCCTCGATCTTCGACTACGAACTCGACGACTTCGAGATCGTGGACTACCAGCACCACGCCGCCATCAAGGCCCCGGTGGCGGTCTGATCCCCAGCCGGACCCGTCGCGCGTGATCACCCGCCGCCAACTCTGGGCCCTGCTCGCCCTCACGCTGATGTGGGGCGTGAACTGGCCCATGATGAAGCTCTCGCTGCAGGAAACGACGCCGCTGTACTTCCGTGCCAGCACCATGCTGCTGGGGGCGCTCTGGCTGTTCGTGTACGTGGCGCGCAGCGGCGAGCGCATGCGCCCCAGCCGTGCCGAGTGGATCACCATCGCCTGGCTCGGCCTGCCCAACGTGCTGGGCTGGCACACGCTGTCGATCTTCGGCGTGCAGGAACTCGCCTCGGGCCGCGCCGCCATCCTGGGCTTCACCATGCCCATCTTCACCGTGTTGATCGGCGCGGCTTTCTTCGGTGAGCGCATCACCCCGCGCGTGCGCCTGGCCGTCGTCTGCGCGGGCATCGCCATCGGCCTGCTGCTGTGGCACGAGCTGCAGCGCCTGAGCGGGCGGCCCGAGGGCATCGCCTGGATGCTGGGGGCGGCCTTCTGCTGGGGCCTGGGCACGCTGCTGTTTCGCCGCGCGCACCTCACGCTCTCGCCCATGGTGGTGACGGTCTGGATGCTGCTGCTGGGCAGCGCCGTGGTGTGGGTGCTGGCCATCGCGATCGAACCGGTGCCCAGCCCATCGGCCTTCTCGATCGCCATGTGGATCAGCCTGGCCTACGGCGTGTTCGTGAACTACGGCATCGCGCAGCTGATCTGGTTCGGCATGGCGCGCGACCTGCCACCGGCCACCAGCGCCATGAGCGTGATGGCGATCCCGCTGGTGGGCACGCTCAGCGCCACCTTCATCGTGGGCGAGGTGCCGCACTGGCAGGACTGGTTCGCCATCGGCTTCGTGATGATGGCCATCGCCAGCGTGCTCTGGCCCACGCGCCCCGCACCGCCACCAGCGCTGGGCCCCGGGCGGGCGGCACAATAGCAGACATGCCCTCCAAGCCCACGCAACTGCACCTCATCCTCGCCCGCGCCGCCAATGGCGTGATCGGCAAGGACAACGCCCTGCCCTGGCACCTGCCGGAGGACATGGCGCACTTCAAGCGCACCACGCTGGGCAACCCGGTGATCATGGGCCGCAAGACTTGGGACTCGCTGCCGCCGAAGTTCCGGCCGCTGCCGGGCCGGCTCAACATCGTGGTCACGCACGACGCGGCCTGGCGGGCCGACGGTGCCTCGCGCGCCGGCTCGCTGCCCGAGGCTGTGGCCTTGTGCCCCGCCGGCTCGCAAGCCTGGGTGATTGGCGGCGCGCAAATTTACGCGGCGGCCCTGCCACTGGCGTGCACCGCCGTGGTCACCGAAATCGCGCGCGACTTCGAGGGCGACGCCTTCGCACCCGCGTTCGGCCCCGAGTGGCAGGAGACCGCGCGCGAGCACCACACAGCGGCCAGCGGCCTGCCGTTCGCCTTCGTCACCTACACCCGCGACCCCTGAACCATGCGACTCGCCACCTGGAACATCAACTCCCTCGCCGTGCGCCTACCGCAGGTGCTGGACTGGCTGGCCGCCAACCCGGTCGACGCACTCGGGCTGCAGGAGCTCAAGCTGGTGGACGAAAAATTTCCCTTCGATGCCTTGAAGGAAGCGGGCTACCACGCGGCCGCCTTCGGCCAGAAAACCTACAACGGCGTCGCGATCCTCAGCCGCACGCCGCTGCGCGACGTGGTGCGCAACATTCCCGGCCACACCGACGAGCAGTCGCGCGTGATCGCCGCGACGCTGGACACGCCTGAAGGCCCGCTGCGCCTGGTGAACTGCTACTTCGTCAACGGTCAGGCACCGGGCACCGAGAAGTTCGCCTACAAGATGCGCTGGCTGGAAGCGCTGCGCCACTGGTTGCAGGAAGAAATGAAAACCCATGCGCGGCTGGTGCTGCTGGGCGATTTCAACGTCGCGCCGGAAGACCGAGACTCGTTCGACCCGGTGGGCTTGAAGGACACCATCCACCACACGGTGGAAGAACGCAGGCATTTCCAGGACCTGCTGGGGCTGGGCCTGACGGATGCCTACCGGATGTTCGAGCAGCCCGAGAAGAGCTACTCGTGGTGGGACTACCGCATGCTGGGCTTCCAGAAGAACCGCGGGCTGCGCATCGACCACATCCTCGTGAGCGACGCGCTGCGCGCTGCCGTGAAGGCCTGTCACATCGACCGCGCGCCGCGCAAGAACCCGCAGCCGAGCGACCACGCACCGGTGGTGCTCACGCTGGGTTGAACCTCACTCCAGGTTGAGTTCCTGAATCTTGCGGGTGATGGTGTTGCGCCCGATGCCGAGCTTGTGCGCGGCCTCGATGCGACGCCCGCGCGTGTTGGCCAGCGCGGTCTGGATCAGGCGGGTTTCAAACCGGCGGGTGAGCACGTCCCACACATCGGTGCGTCCCTCTTCCAGCAGGGCCAGGGCTTCGGCCTGAAGGCCGGCTTCCCAGGCCAGGCCCGGCGACGGGGTGGCAGCACCCTCCAGCGGCGCCAGGGGCTCGGTACCGACGGCCACCGGGGCACTGGCAGGGCGCAGGGCCTCCGACAGCGCCATCGGCGGCGGCGCGGTGAAACCAGCCGGGGCGGTGGGGGCTACCAGTGCTTCGGGCAAGGCCACCAGGGCCGCGGTCGAGGAGCCCGCCATGGCCAGCACCTCAGGCGGCAGGTCCTTGAGCTCGATCACCTGCGCCGGTGCCATCACGGTGAGCCAGTGGCACACGTTCTCCAGCTGGCGCACGTTGCCCGGGAAATCGAAGGTGCCCAGCAGCTTGAGCGCCGCTTCGGAAATGCGCTTGGGCTCCACGCCAAGCTGCTTGGCGCTTTGCTGCAGGAAGAAGCGCGTGAGCATGGGCACGTCTTCGCGCCGCTCGCGCAAGGCGGGCAGGCGCAGGCGGATCACGTTGAGGCGGTGGAACAGATCCTCGCGGAACACACCTTCCTTGACGCGCTGCTCCAGGTTCTGGTGGGTCGCGGCGATCACGCGTACGTTGGCGCGCACCGCGCTGTGGCCCCCCACGCGGTAGAAGTGCCCATCGGACAGCACACGCAGCAGCCGCGTTTGCAGGTCGAACGGCATGTCGCCGATCTCGTCGAGGAACAGCGTGCCACCATCGGCCTGCTCGAAGCGGCCGCGGCGCATGGTCTGCGCGCCGGTGAAGGCGCCGCGCTCGTGGCCGAACAGTTCGGACTCGAGCAGGTCTTTCGGAATGGCGGCGGTGTTGATGGCCACGAACGGGCCGGCCGAGCGCGGCGAATGCTTGTGCAGCGCGCGCGCCACCAGTTCCTTGCCCGAACCCGATTCGCCAGTGATCAGCACCGTGACCTGGCTCTGGCTCAGGCGCCCGATGGCGCGGAACACGTCCTGCATGGCGGGCGCCTGGCCGAGCATTTCGGGCGCGGCTGTCATGCGCTCCTCGGCCACCTCCTCGCGCTGGCTCTCTTCCACCGCGCGGTGGATCAGCTCGACCGCCTTGGGCAGGTCGAAGGGCTTGGGCAGGTATTCGAAGGCGCCGCCCTGGAAGGCCGACACGGCACTGTCCAGGTCGGAGAACGCGGTCATGATGATGACCGGCAGGCCGGGCAGCTTTTCCTTGACCTTTTCGAGCAGTTCCAGCCCCGAGCCACCGGGCATGCGGATGTCGCTCACCAGAATCTGCGGGCCTTCCTGCTCTGGCGTGTCGATCAGGGCCTTGAGCACGTCCTGCGGGTTGGTGAAGCTGCGCGTGGGCAGGTTCTCGCGCAACAGCGCCTTTTCGAGCACGAAGCGGATCGATTGATCGTCGTCCACTATCCAGATCGGCTTCATTGAGTTGTCATCCCTTCTTGTGGCGCGGCGTTCGGCAGTCGGTTGTCGTCTAGGGCAGCGGTATCAGGATCTTGAAGTCCGTCTCGCTCGGCACGCTCTCACACTCGATCAGGCCATGGTGCTGCTGGACAAAGGTCTGCGCCAGCGTGAGCCCCAGGCCGGATCCGCCATCGCGCCCCGACACCAGCGGGAAAAAGATGCGGTCCTTGATCGAGTCTGGAACGCCAGGCCCGTTGTCGATCACATGCAATTCCAGTGCCAGCCGGTAGCGCTGCTTGCCAAACGTCACTTGTCGGCCCACGCGGGTCTTGAAGACGATGCGCGCGTCGCCGGCGGCAATGCGTTCGCTCAGCGCCTGCGCCGCGTTGTGCGCGATGTTGAGCACCGCCTGGATGAGCTGTTCACGATCGCCACGGAACTCCGGGATGGAGGTGTCGTAGTCGCGCACGACCTTCAGGCCCTTGGGAAACTCGGCCAGGATCAGCGAGCGCACGCGTTCGCACACCTCGTGGATGTTGACATCGCCCACCACGTGCGGCCGGCGGTGCGGCGCGAGCAGGCGGTCCACCAGCGATTGCAGGCGGTCGGCCTCGTGAATGATGACCTGCGTGTACTCGATGAGCTCGCGGGTTTCCAGCTCCATCTGCAGCAGCTGGGCCGCGCCGCGGATGCCCCCCAGCGGGTTCTTGATTTCGTGCGCGAGGTTGCGGATGAGTTCCTTGTTGGCCTGGGCCTGGTCGATCAGGCGCTCCTCGCGCTCCTGACGCGCCTGCTGCTCCAGCGGCAGCAGCTCCACCACCACCTCGCCCGGGTTGTCGGTCTGCGCCACCACCACGTGCACCGGCAAGGCGTCGTGGTTCAGGCGCTTGAGCCAGGCGTCGTAGCGCAGCGCGGCGAACTGGTTGCCGTTCGCGCCCTGCAGCGCGTTCTCCAGCAGCGCGGGTTCGGTGAAGCAGTCCTGCAACAGGGCGCCCGTGATGCTGCGGCGGGACATGCCCAGCGCGTCCTCCAGCGCCGCATTGGCGTAGAGCACGCCGCCGTGCTGGTCGACCACGGCGACCAGGGTGGCGAGCAAGTCCAGCGACTGGAAGCGCGACGCCGCCGGGGCGGATTTGCGCCCCGCGACAGGACCATCCGGGTCGGTGGGGACGCGGCGCTGGGACGCAGGAAGGAAGGAGGGGAAGTTGGGCTTTTTCAAGCCGCTCATTTTGCGGCAGAACCCGCCGCGTTGGCGGACGCCGGGAGACGGCCCAGTTCGCGCTGCAGGCCGGCCACGTCGCTCTCGGCGCGGGCCACCGCGGCCTTGAGCTCGGCCACGCGGTCCAGGTAACGCTGGTAGTTGCGCGACTCGATGCCCTGCTTTTCGGGCTCGCCATTCGCGTAGGCTTTGCGCGCTTCGGCCAGACGCTCTTCGGCCTTGCGCAGCTCGGCTTCGAGGATGGCGCGCGCGTCGCTGTCGCGCGCGCGCTGCGCGGACGCGTCGACGCGCTCCGTGGCACTGCCGCTGCGTGTGGCGGTGTTGTTGTTCGTGCTGCGCGCCGGCGTGGGCTTGGTGCCCTCGACGATGGTGATGTTGCCACCCTCCATCACACTGCAACCCTTGGACTTCGCCACCTGGGCGTCGTTGGTGTATTCGTTGCCGCAGCGGTAGATGCGGCCCTGCGCATGGGCCTGCAGAACGCACAGCGCCACGGTGGCAACGGCCAGCGAGCGGATCGTGAGAAATGGCATCGGGTTCAAGGTGACATCAACTCCAGAGGCGGTTTCGGTATCGGCTCGCACGCCAACGTGATCGTTTCAGTATGACCGAAAACCCCCGCAAAAGTGCCACGCCAGCGCCTGAACGGTGGCAATTGGCTGCTCGAACAACAAAAAAGGGACCGCTTTCGCGGTCCCTTCGAGGCCTTGCCAAGACAGCCCGGCGGAGCCGGGCGGGCCATCACAGGCTGTAGTACATGTCGAATTCGACCGGGTGCGGCGCCATGCGGAAACGCGTGACTTCGCCCATCTTCAGTTCGATGTAGGCATCCAGCATGGAGTCGGTGAACACGCCGCCCTTGGTCAGGAAGCCGCGGCCCTTGTCGAGGTACTCCAGCGCCTGGTCGAGGCTGTGGCACACGGTGGGCACCAGCTTGTCCTCTTCCGGCGGCAGGTGGTACAGGTCTTTCGTGGCGGCTTCGCCCGGGTGGATCTTGTTTTCCACGCCATCCAGACCGGCCATCATCAGGGCCGAGAAGGCCAGGTAGGGGTTGGCCGAAGGATCGGGGAAACGCGCTTCGATGCGGCGACCCTTGGGGTTGGCCACGTACGGAATGCGGATCGAGGCCGAGCGGTTGCGGGCCGAGTAGGCCAGCTTCACCGGCGCTTCGAAGCCGGGCACCAGGCGCTTGTACGAGTTCGTGCCGGGGTTGGTGATGGCATTCAGGGCACGGGCGTGCTTGATGATGCCGCCCACGTAGTACAGGGCGAATTCGCTCAGGCCGGCGTAGCCGTCACCGGCGAACAGGTTCTTGCCGTCTTTCCAGATGGACTGGTGCACGTGCATGCCGCTGCCGTTGTCGCCGGCGTAGGGCTTGGGCATGAAGGTCGCGGTCTTGCCGTAGGCATTGGCCACGTTCCACACCACGTACTTGAGGACCTGGGTCCAGTCGGCGCGCTCGACCAGCGTGCTGAACTTGGTGCCGATCTCGTTCTGGCCAGCGCCCGCCACTTCGTGGTGGAACACTTCAACCGGGATGCCCAGCGATTCGAGAATCAGGGACATCTCGGCGCGCATGTCCTGCGTGCTGTCGACCGGGGGCACCGGGAAGTAGCCGCCCTTGACGGTGGGACGGTGGCCGCGGTTGCCGCCTTCGAGTTTGGCGCCGCTGTTCCAGGGCGCTTCGTATTCCTCGATCTCGCACATCACGCGACCGGGTTCGTTGCTCCAGCGCACGCCGTCGAAGATGAAGAATTCGGGTTCCGGTCCGAAGTAGGCCGTGTCGCCCAGGCCAGAGGCTTTCAGGTAGGCCTCGGCGCGTTTGGCGATGGAACGGGGATCGCGGTCGTAGGCCTTGCCGTCGCCGGGTTCGATCACGTCGCACTGCAGGAACAGCGTGGTCTCTTCAAAGAAGGGATCGATGTTGGCGGTGTTGGCGTCGGGCATGAGCTGCATGTCCGAGGCTTCGATGCCCTTCCAGCCGGCCACCGACGAGCCGTCGAACGCATGGCCCGAGGTGAATTTGTCTTCGTCGAAGTGGGACACAGGCACGGTGACGTGCTGCTCTTTGCCCCGGGTGTCGGTGAAGCGGAAGTCAACGAATTTCACTTCGTTGTCTTTCACCATTTGCATCACGTCTGCGACGGTCTTGGCCATCAAATACTCCTGTAGCTGGGTGAGTGAAAAATTGAAAACGACGCTCTTGACAAGCAGAATTTGTGCCACGGAATGGGTCACGACCCCGGACCGACGACACCGGCTTCGCGGGCTGCCGGGATTATGGCGCAGGCCATGCGCCACAAAGGTTCAAACCCGCACGACCAGATACCACTTTTGGAGGTCGTCCGCACGATGCCGGGCGACCGACGGGTGATTTGCACACATTGGGTGCGCTTCAGACGTCGCACAGTCTTGGTGCACTTCAGTTGCGCACCATTTCGGGGCCCAACTTGGCGCCGTGCGATTGCAGGCCTGCGAGCAGGTCGGCATAGGCAGAAGCCACCCCCGCCGAGGCGCCCTTGACGCCCAGCTCGATGTGCCGCCCGAACTCAGGGTGGTCCACGCTGGGCAGACTGAACACCTTGACCGGGTGCACCCGCTCGATCTCTTCCATCAGCGGCGTGAGCGCCGCTTCCATCGCGCCGAATACGATCACCGAGCGTTCCAGCCACGCGCCCTGGCGCTGGTGGTGCGCGTACTGCGTGTCCAGCACGCCTTCGATCATGGGCCACGCCATGACGGGGAATCCCGGCAAGAAATGCACGCGGGCGCCGCCTGGGCCTTCGCAGCTGAAACCGGGGATCTTGTTGTACGGGTTGGCGATGATGCGGGCGCCGGCGGGGAACACGCCCATGTTGTAGCGGTGCACGTTGTCGGGCCGCTCGGGATCGAACACTTGGCCCTGCTCGGCCGCGAGGTCGCGCATGCGGGCTTCGATCAACTGCCTGGCTTCGGGGTGCAGCACCAGATCCACCCCCAACGCAGCGGCGGCGCACTGGCGGGTATGGTCGTCCGGCGTGGCTCCGATGCCACCGCAGGAAAACACCACGTCGCCGCCCGCAAAGGCCTCTCGCAAGGCGGCCGTGATGCGATCGCGGTCGTCGCCCACCAGGCGCATCCAGGACAGCGACAGGCCCCGCTGGGCGAGCAGCTCGATCACTTTGGGCAGGTGTTTGTCGCTGCGCTTTCCGGAGAGGATCTCGTCGCCGACGATGATGAGGCCGAACGAGGGGATCATGGGTGTGCGGGAGGCTGATTGAACGGGGGTACCAAGGGGTCGGGTCCGGGCAGGCGGACAGAGCCCACCTCCGCCGGCGGCTCGGCGTCGAGCACTTCCACGGCCGCCTGCGCGCGCATGCGTTGCAGCACCGCAAGCGAGAAGTGGGCAAACCAGAGCGAGGCAAAGGCAAAGACCAGCGTGTAGATCCAGATCGCGATCGGGACAAGCAAAGGCGCCAGCGCAATGAACATGGCCCCGGAGGCCCACAGCAGGCTGGGTGCTGCGCCCAGGTAGCCACTGAGCACCCCCATGAGCAGCAGACTGCCCCGGTGTTGTTTCAGGATCGCCTTGCGCTCTTCGCTGCTGGCGTGCGTGGCCAGCGCATCGAAGGCAAACACGCGGTAGGTGAGCCAGCCCCAGATCAGCGGGGGCAGGATCAGCACCAGGGGCGGTACCAGCCACAGCGGCAGGGACAACACCAGCGCCACCACCGCCAGCAGCGTGGAGCCCAGCGACCACAGGATACTGACCACCAGCGAGCCGCCGTGCTTGCGCTCCAGGCTCGGAAAGCGCCGCTGCCCCACCAGATCGACCATGGCCGGTGTCATGAACATGGCCACCAGCAACAGGCACAGCAGCACGATCAGAGGAGTGGCCATCACCAGCACCAGCAGCGGCGCGAACACCGTGCGCAGCGAGCCCACACCCATCCGCTCCAGCCAGCCCAGAAACATCTGCACCAGGTCGAAGGCCTCCAGCCATGACGCCACCGAAGCCACCGCGCCTTCCCAGAAGAAATAGCCCAGACCGAACGACAACACCACCATCAGGATGAGAGGCAGAAACGACAGCGCGATCACCCGGGGATGCACGCAATAGGCGACAGCACGCCAGAAGGAATCGAACAGCAGCGACATGCCGGCAAGAATACATCCATTCGATGTCTGCCCTGCCCGCTCAGGACTCGCGCTGGCGGGCATTCGCTGCAGCGATAGGATCGGCGCATGAACCGCATCGATATCGCAGGCATCGGGCTGGAGGTGGCCCACATCCCCGGCCCATCAGACCGCGCTCCCCTGGTCTTCCTGCACGAAGGCCTCGGCAGTGTGGCGATGTGGCTGCAGCGGGGGCAACACTGGCCGACCGACCTGTGCGCCGCAACCGGCAGGGCAGGATGGCTTTATTCGCGCCGGGGCTACGGCCAGTCCGACCCGGTGGCCGATGTGCGCGGCACGCCTCGCTGGGAGGGCGGATGGCACATCGGACGCCACGGGCCCGACTACATGCACCACGAGGCCTGGCAGGTCCTGCCGGCCCTGCTGGACAGCCTGAAGGTGTCGAATCCGGTGCTCGTCGGCCACTCCGACGGCGCTACCATCGCCCTGCTGCACGCCAGCCGGTATCCGGTGGCGGCCTGTGTTGCCATGGCCCCCCACGTCATGGTCGAGGAAGTCGCCCTGCGTGCCATCGAGCAGGCCAGGGCCCTCTATGAGAACGAGTCCAGCGGCCTGCGCCAGCGCCTGGCACGTTACCACGCCGATGTGGACAACGCCTTCTGGCAATGGAATGACGTCTGGCTCAGTCGCGCCTTTCTGGACTTCGACATGCGCGCCGAGTGCAGGCGCATTGCGGCGCCACTGATGCTGGTGCAGGGCCTGGGCGACGAATATGGCACGCTGGCACAGTTGAAGGAGATTGTTCTGGCGGCACCCCATGCGCAATGTGTGGAGCTGGCCGAATGCGGCCACAGCCCCCATCGCGATCAGCCCGCCGCCCTGACAGCCGCCCTGGTGCCTTTCCTGTCCCACATCCCCTGACTCCCTTGTTTGTGGGATAGGCGCCCAAGCGCCACTTGGGCACAATCCCCTGCTGGCCCATCCGGGACGAATTCCCGTCCTGCGCCCGGCTACACGGGCAAATGCCACAACACCAGGGGTCTTGGCAGGAACGGCCAAACGCGCGGCCTAGGGGCCCGAGAGGGCCGCCCCATGCTGTTGCCAGCGGGAAAACCCCCTCAAATGGCATTCAAACCCCAAGGAATTCACGCGAACATCGTGCGGACAAACCACAGAGTGCTCCGTTTTTCTGACAAGCCTCTACACTTTGATACAAATAGACGTCCCTGACCTCACCACCATGAACCAATTGACCAACCCATGGCTGCTTGCCGTGCTGGCGCCCGCTCTGCTGGCACTGGGCGCGTTCCTGCATCGCCTGTGGGTGGACAAGCAGGCGCGGGAACGCAGGCGCATTCCCAAGCATTGGCCCCTGAGCACGCGCGCACTGGCCAACAGCGAGGAAGCACGCGTCTGGCATTGGCTGGCCCGGGCGTTCTACGACCACCACATCATGATCAAGCTGCCCGTCACGCGCTTCACCCTGCCGCGAGACCGGGAACAGGGCATGGACTGGTACAAGCTGCTCGGCGGTGTCTACTGCACCTTCACCGTCTGCCGATCCGACGGCCGGGTGCTGGGCTGCCTGGACGTGCCCGGCAGCGCCGGCTTGCCACGCAGCACCCGCACGCTCAAGCATTCCCTGCTGACCCAATGTGGGCTGCCCTACTGGGTGGTGCGTTCCAACAGCCTGCCCACCGTGGCCGAAATCCGCGCCGAGTTCCTGGGTGAGTCGTCCCTGAACCAGTCCATGCGGGAACGCGAAATGGAAGAACGGGCCATCATCGCGGCGCAGGCCAACCTGCGCACCGTGCTCACCCGCCAGCGCAGCAACCGCAGCAGCGATTTCAGCCCCCTGTCGACCTGGCCCAACAGCACGACAGGTGAACCGCGCAGCGACTTCAATTCGCAGTGGCAGGAAAACTCCTTCCTCATGCCGCTGGACAGCCGCAAGGGCGACCTGCTCTAAGCCTGCACTACAGCTCCGCTGGTCAGGCCGAAGAGGCCCCGGGGACCTTCTGCGTCAACGCACGCACTTCGTCGGTCGCAAGCCAGCGCCATTGACCTGGCCCAAGCTCCGGCGTCAGCACCAGGCTGCCCATGGCTGAGCGGTGCAAGGACTCCACCCGATTGCCCACCGCGGCCACCATGCGTTTGACCTGGTGGTATTTGCCTTCGGTGAGCGTCATCCGCAAATGGAGATCGCTGACCGCCTCGCAAGCTTCGGCACGCACCGGTTTCGGGTCGTCGTCGAGCACCACCCCTTCCAGCAAACGGGACACCTGCCGCTGATCCAGCGGATGCTTGACCTGGGCTTCATACACCTTGGGCACATGGTGGCGTGGTGAAGTCATGCGGTGAATGAACTTGCCGTCGTCCGACAGCAGCAGCAGCCCGGTGGTGTCCTGGTCCAGCCGCCCGACCGCCTGCACACCGGCCGCCGCTCCACCGCCCCGCTGGCGCAGCGGTCCCGGCAGCAGGGTGTAGACGCTGGGGTAGGTGCTGGGCTTCTGCGAACACTCGAAGCCCGCCGGTTTGTGCAGGAGGAGGTAGGCCAGCGCGTGGTAGTGCCATCGTTCCCCCTGCACGTGGAACACCAGTCCCGCTTCCTCGAACGCCGTGGTCGGGTCGGTGCACACCACCTTGTCTTCTCCCACCGAGACCAGGCCTTGTTGCACCAGGCCGCAGCAAATGCGGCGGGTACCAAATCCTTGGGAAAAAAGTATGTCCTGCAGTTGCATCATCGTGCGGGAATTGTCGCCGGTCACACGCCGAGGCAGTGACCGCACGAAAATGAGAACCTATCCTCCGCATGCAGCGAATGAAAAACCGGATCAAGTCATGGCTCCCCACACCGGACAGCCTGCGCAGCAACCGCTGGCTGCGCTGGATGGGGCCTGTGCTCGCCGACCCCAGGTTGTGGCACTTCAGCCGCAAGGGCATCGCGCTCGGTGTCGCCCTGGGCATCTTTTTCGGCCTGCTGATTCCGGTGGCACAGATGCCTGCGTCTGCCTTGTTCGCTGTGATCCTGAGGGCCAATCTCCCGATGGCGGTGGCCAGCACACTCGTCTCCAATCCGGTCACCTTTGGACCGGTCTACTACGGCGCGTACCGGCTGGGTCAAGCGGTACTCGGTGAACCCACGATCAGCGACGCGGACGCCTTGAAGACGCTTGCAGACGACCCGGCCGACACCGTTGCAGCGCAAAAGCCGACCCAACGCATCGCCCACTGGATGCAGCGACTGGGCGACGTGGGCAAGCCGCTGGCCATTGGCCTGGCCATCGTGGCCACCACGAGCGGCCTCGCGGTATACGTCCTGATCAGTGGGCTGTGGGTGCTCAAAACCCGCTGGACGCGAAGGCAGAGGCTGCGCGGGCGCGCATCGGCGCGCTGAAAAGCGCCACGGCGCATCGCACCCCAAGAAAAAGGCCGCCAGGAACGTGTTCCTGGCGGCCTTTGACGGTCAGTATGGTGGAGCTGGGGGGAATTGAACCCCCGTCCGCAAGCCTTCTTCGAGCAGTTCTACATGTGTAGCCGTCTGATTTGTGTCTCGCCGCCCGAGTCGCGCAGTGGCACGCTAAACGGGAAGCCAGCATCCTTGAGTCTCGCCCTGCGCCAAGGTGCCCGACGCAAAGCCAGCCGATGAAATTATCCTTGCAGCCGGGAGGTCTTTCGACCCCCTTGCCCAGCCCATCGGCCTGCTGTTGCAAGGCTCACCGCTGATTAAGCGGCGAGTGCGAAACGTTCGTCGTTTGCAGTTGGTTTTTTTCTGTTGCTTTACGAGGTGACAGAACCTCGACATGCCCTGCCGCGCGTCCGAACCCACGTCGAAACCAGTGCAGCCCCAAGGTTTCAATTTTAAGGCAGTTCCAGCAATTTCAAGACCTGAAGCGGCGAAGAAACTTCGGCGTCCGCACCCCATGTGGATACGTCGGTTTCTGCCCCCAGGTACCCATAGAGGGCCGCAACGGTCGGCATGCCCGCTGCACGCCCTGCGCGGATGTCGCGTTCGTCATCACCCACATAGATGCATTGTCCAGCGGGCAGCGAGAGCCGGCGTGCGGCCTCCAGCAAAGGCTCGGGGTGAGGCTTCGCATGGGCCGTCGTGTCGCCGCTGATGACCGCCGAAGCGGTGTTGAAGAAGCCCATCGCCTGCGTGATGGGAGTGGTAAAGCGCTGCGACTTGTTCGTGACCACGCCCCATCGCAGTCCACCGCTCACGAGCAAGGACAGCAAGTCGGTCACCTCATCGAAGGCCCGCGTGCGCTGGGTGAGGCATCCCTCGTATTCGCTGAAAAACTCGTCTTTCAACGCCAGATAGTCTTCGTGCTCGGGCGTGATGTCGAAGGCCGCGCGCAACATGCCGCGCGCGCCAGAACCGGTGTGCGGCCGATAGTGCGCCAGGGGAAGCGACGTCAAGCCGCGCCGGACGCGCATGCCGTCGACTGCCGCGCCCAGATCGGGGGCGCTGTCGATCAAGGTGCCATCCAGATCAAACAGCACGGCCCGGATGCCCCGGAAAACCGGCTGGGTCATGGTTTTCGGGTGGCGAACAGATAGTTCACGCTGGTGTCCCCGCTGAGCCAATAGCGGCGCGTGAAAGGGTTGTATTCCATGCCACGGGTCTGCTCGAGATCGAGATTCGCAGACCGGCTGTAGCTGGCCAGTTCACTGGGGCGGATGAACTTCGCGTATTCATGCGTGCCCTTGGGCAACAGCTGCAACACGTACTCCGCCCCCAGAATGGCGAACAGGAAGGATTTGGGGTTTCGGTTGAGCGTGGAAAAGAACACCCATCCACCCGGCTTGACCAGCGTCGCACAGGCCTGGACCACCGACGCGGGGTCCGGCACATGCTCGAGCATCTCCATGCAGGTCACCACATCGAATTCACCCGGCCGCTCCAGCGCTATCGCCTCGGCACTGATCTCCTCGTATCTGACATTGACGGTGCCTGCTTCAAGCGCGTGCAACTGCGCGACCCGCAAAGCCTTGACGGAAAGATCAATGCCGGTGACCTGAGCGCCTTTTCGTGCCATGGAGTCGGAAAGAATGCCACCACCACAACCGATATCGAGCACGGTCTTTCCAGCGAGGCCCGCAACCAATCCGTCAATCCATCCCAGGCGCAGCGGGTTGATTTGATGCAATGGGCGGAATTCGCTCTCAGGATCCCACCAACGATGGGCCAGGTCGGAGAATTTGGCCAGTTCGGCCGGATCGGCATTGACGTTGGGATTCATGCGTGGATTATCGTCAGCACAATGAAAAAACCGCGCCGAAGCGCGGTTTTTTAACGTGAAACTGAAGGGGATCAGTTCTTGCGAGTGCCGACCACTTCGACTTCCACGCGACGGTTCTTGGCGCGGCCTTCTTTGGTCTTGTTGTCAGCCACAGGCTGGCTCAGACCCTTGCCTTCGGTGTAGATGCGGTTGCTTTCGATGCCCTTGCTCACCAGGTAAGCCTTGACAGCTTCGGCGCGCTTGTTCGACAGCGCCTGGTTGTAGCCAGCAGCGCCGGTGGAGTCGGTGTGACCGACGGCGATCACCACTTCCAGGGCGATGCCGGACACCTTGCCAGCCAGATCGTCAAGCTTGGCCTTGCCTTCAGGCTTGAGCACGGCCTTGTCGAAGTCGAAGAACGCGTCAGCTGCGTACGTCACCTTCGAGGCGACG
This sequence comes from Comamonadaceae bacterium, assembly GCA_003599455.1. GTDB lineage: Bacteria > Pseudomonadota > Gammaproteobacteria > Burkholderiales > Burkholderiaceae_C > Hydrogenophaga. Next base: position 80,201 of record QZKF01000041.1, on the reverse strand, counting down.
GGAGCCGGGGCAGGAGCAGGTGCGGGAGCCGGACGGGCAGCAGGAGCGGGGGCCGGAGCCGCAGCAGGTGCAGGAGCCGGAGCGGCCATCGGCACGATCGCGCCGTCGCAGCCAGGAGCGGCGGTGGCGGGGGTCCAGTTGGCATCGCGCCAGCAGAGTTCGTTGGTACCGTTTTTCCAGACCATCTCGCTGGTGCCGTTGCGCCAGTTGTCAATGGTTTGGGCGCCGGCGGCCGTTGCCATGGCGGCGGTTGCAAACAGCATTGCCACTTTGTTAAGTTTTTTCATGGTTTTCCTCTATATAAGCCGCAGACAGACTGCGTGACAAGAACGACGCTTCAAGTGACCACCACTAAAAACGCTGGAATTTATTGTGCCACAAGCGTGGAATGGTCGACCGACGGGTCAGGGCTGGCCTGTCCTCACATACAGCCCTTCCGCGCATTCGTTGTGGATGTACAACAAATGACCCACAGAAGACGGCGCGAATGCGCCCCTTAAAATCATGAGTTGCCTTCAGGCCCATCTACGCACTTCAGCCCTCGCTCATGACACAGTTCGCCAAAGAGACCCTGCCCATCAGTCTTGAAGAGGAAATGCGGCGAAGCTACCTCGATTACGCGATGAGCGTGATCGTGGGTCGTGCGCTGCCCGATGCGCGCGATGGTCTCAAACCGGTTCACCGGCGTGTGTTGTTCGCCATGCACGAGCTCAACAACGACTGGAACCGACCCTACAAAAAGTCGGCCCGTATCGTCGGCGACGTGATCGGCAAGTACCACCCGCACGGTGACAGCGCGGTGTACGACACCATCGTCCGGATGGCGCAGGACTTTTCGCTGCGTCACATGCTGGTCGACGGCCAGGGCAACTTCGGCTCGGTCGACGGCGACAACGCCGCGGCCATGCGCTACACCGAAATCCGCCTGTCGAAGATCGCGCACGAGATGCTGGCCGACATCGACAAAGAAACTGTCAACTTCGGCCCCAACTACGACGGCTCGGAAAAAGAGCCTCTGGTGCTGCCTTCGCGCCTGCCCAACCTGCTGGTCAACGGCTCGGCCGGCATCGCGGTGGGCATGGCCACCAACATTCCGCCACACAACCTCAATGAGGTGGTGGACGCCTGCCTGCATCTGCTGAAGAGCCCCGAGGCTTCCATCGACGAGTTGATGGAGATCATCCCAGCGCCCGACTTCCCCACCGCCGGCATCATCTACGGCATCAACGGCGTGAAGGATGGCTACCGCACCGGGCGCGGCCGCGTGGTGATGCGCGCCAAGTGCCACTTCGAGGACATCGACCGCGGCCAGCGCCAGGCCATCATCGTTGACGAGTTGCCCTATCAGGTCAACAAGAAGACCTTGCAGGAGCGCATCGCCGAACTGGTGCACGAAAAGAAGATCGAGGGCATCAGCCACATCCAGGACGAGTCGGACAAGTCGGGCATGCGCCTGGTGATCGAACTCAAGCGCGGCGAAGTGCCCGAGGTGGTGCTCAACAACCTGTACAAGCAGACCCAGCTGCAGGACACCTTCGGCATCAACATGGTGGCGCTGGTGGACGGCCAGCCCCGCCTGTGCAACTTGAAAGACCTGATCCAGGTGTTCCTGGAGCACCGCCGCGAGGTGGTGACCCGCCGCACCGTGTTCAACCTGCGCAAGGCGCGCGAGCGCGGTCACGTGCTGGAAGGCCTGGCCGTCGCGCTGGCCAACATCGACGACTTCATCCGCATCATCCGCGAGTCGCCCACCCCCCCGGTGGCCAAGGCCGAGCTGATGGCCCGCCCATGGGACAGCCAGCTGGTGCGCGAGATGCTCACCCGCACACGCGCCGATGGCGGCGTGATCAACGCCGACGACTACCGACCGGACGGCCTGGAGAAGGCGTTCGGCATGGGCAGCGATGGCCTGTACCGCCTGTCCGAAACGCAGGCGCAGGAAATCCTGCAGATGCGTCTGCAGCGCCTGACCGGCCTGGAGCAGGACAAGATCGTGGCCGAATACAAGGAGGTCATGGGCGAGATCGACGACCTGCTCGACATCCTGGCCAAGCCCGAGCGTGTGTCCACCATCATCGGCGACGAACTCAACATCGTGAAGCAGGAGTTCGGCCAGACCAAGCTGGGCGCACGTCGCAGCGAGATCGAGCACAACGCACAGGACCTGGCGACCGAGGACCTCATCACACCGACCGACATGGTGGTCACGCTCAGCCACAGCGGCTACATCAAGAGCCAGCCCCTGTCCGAATACCGCGCGCAGAAGCGCGGCGGGCGCGGCAAGCAGGCCACGGCCACCAAGGAAGACGACTGGATCGACCAGCTCTTCATCGCCAACACGCACGACTACATCCTGTGCTTCTCCAACCGCGGCCGGCTCTACTGGCTCAAGGTGTGGGAAGTGCCGGCGGGTTCGCGCGGCTCGCGCGGTCGCCCCATCGTCAACATGTTCCCGCTGCAGGAAGGCGAGAAGATCAACGTGGTGCTGCCGTTGACAGGCGAGACCCGCAGCTTTCCGGCCGATCGCTATGTGTTCATGGCGACCAGCATGGGCACGGTCAAGAAGACGCCGCTGACCGAGTTCAGCAACCCGCGCAAGATCGGCATCATCGCCATCAAGCTGGACGAGGGCGATTTCCTGATCGGCGCGGCCATCACCGACGGACAGCACGATGTGATGCTGTTCAGCGACGGCGGCAAGGCGGTCCGGTTCGACGAGAACGATGTGCGCGCACTGGGCCGCGACACCCGCGGCGTGCGGGGCATGACGATCGAGGACAGCCAGAGCGTGATCGCGATGCTGGTGGCCGAGGACGAAGCACAGAGCGTGCTGACTGCGACCATCAACGGCTATGGCAAACGCACGCCGATCTCGGAATACACACGCCATGGCCGCGGCACCAAGGGCATGATCGCGATTCAGCAAAGCGAGCGCAACGGCAAGGTGGTGGCGGCCACGCTCGTGCACACCGACGACGAGATCATGCTCATCACCGACAAGGGTGTGCTGGTGCGCACCCGCGTCTCCGAGATCCGCGAAATGGGCCGGGCCACGCAAGGCGTCACGCTCATTGCGCTGGACGAAGGCGCTGAGCTCTCGGGCCTGCAGCGCATCGTGGAGAACGACGCGAACGTGCCGGAACCGGGCGAAGCCAACGACGCTGACGAGCCGGGCACCGAGCCGTGATGGCGCGGCCCTACAACTTCTCCGCCGGTCCCGCGGCCATGCCCGCCGAGGTGCTGCAGCAGGCCGCGGCCGAAATGCTCGACTGGCACGGCAGCGGCATGAGCGTGATGGAGATGAGCCACCGCGGCCAGGACTTCGGCACGATCCTCGAAGCCGCCGAAGCCGACCTGCGCGAACTACTGGCCGTGCCTTCCCATTTTCGCGTCCTGTTCATGCAGGGCGGCGGCCTCGCCGAAAACGCCATCGTGCCGTTGAACCTCTCGCGTGGCCAAGCGGTGGACTTCGTCGTCACCGGCAGCTGGAGCCAGAAGTCGCTCAAGGAAGCGCAACGCTACTGCGGCGCCCGCGTGGCCGCGAGCAACGAAACGGACGCCCACACCCGCCTCCCCGAGCCGGCCACATGGCACATCGGCGCCGATGCCCAATACGTGCACCTGTGCAGCAACGAGACCATCAATGGCGTGGAAGTGCACGAGTTGCCCGACCTGAAAGCGCTCGGGTCCGATGCGCCGCTGGTGATCGATTTCTCGTCCCACGTGGCATCGCGCCCGGTGGATTGGTCACGCGTCGGCCTGGCCTTTGGTGGCGCCCAGAAGAACCTGGGGCCCGCCGGACTCACGCTCGTGGTGGTGCGCGAAGATCTGCTCGGGCATGCCCTGGCTGCCTGCCCCAGCGCGTTCGACTACAAGACCGTGGCGGACAACCGCTCCATGTACAACACGCCACCGACCTACGCGATCTACATGGCGGGCCTGACCTTCCAGTGGCTCAAGCGCCAGACCGATGGCGCGCTGCGCGGCGTGGCGGCCATGGAGGCGCGCAACATCGCCAAGGCTGAATTGCTCTATGGCTACATCGACCAGTCGGCGTTCTACGTCAACAAGGTGGCCGCGAACTGCCGCTCGCGCATGAACGTGCCCTTCTTTCTGCGCGACGAATCGCGCAACGACGCCTTCCTCGCGGGGGCCAAGGCCGCCAGCCTGCTGCAGCTCAAGGGCCACAAGTCCGTCGGCGGCATGCGCGCGAGCATCTACAACGCCATGCCGATCGAAGGTGTGCAGGCCCTGGTCGCGTACATGCGCCAGTTCGAACAAACACAAGCCTGACCACCATGACCCAGCCCTCCCAGTCCGATGCCCTGGCGGCCCTGCGCGTGCAGATCGATGCGCTGGACCAGCAACTGCTCGCCCTGCTCAACCAGCGCGCGCGCGTGGCCGAGCAGGTCGGTGACATCAAGCGCGTCGAAGGCTCACCGTTTTTCCGACCAGACCGCGTGGCCCAGGTCATCGAAAAGATCCAGGGCGCCAACCAGGGCCCGCTGCTCAACCAGCACGTCGCCTCGATCTGGCGCGAAATCATGTCGGCCTGCCTGGCGCTGGAAGCGCCGCAGCGTGTCGCCGTGCTGGGGCCACAGGGCACGTTCTGCGAGCAGGCCGCCATCGAGTTCTTCGGCAGCGCCGCCAACCTGATCTACTGCGCCAACTTCGACGAGGTGTTCCACGCCACCGCCGCGGGCACCGCCCAGTTTGGCGTGGTCGGCATGGAAAACTCCACCGAAGGCGTGGTGGCCCGCTCGCTCGACCTGTTCCTGCGCTCGCCGGTGCACGTGGTCGGCGAGGTCAGCCTGCTGGTGCGCCACAACCTGCTGCGCCAGGTGAACCACCTGGAGGGCATCGAGGTCGTGATGGCCCACCCGCAGGCGCTGGCGCAGTGCCAGAACTGGCTCTCGCAGCACCTGCCCAACGCCGAACGCCGCGCCGTTTCCAGCAACGCCGAAGGCGCCCGCCTCGCCGCGACCAACCCGGCCTGGGCCGGTCTGGCCAGCGAACGCGCCGCAGCGCAATTCGGCCTGCACATCGTGGCCCACGCCATCCAGGACGAGGCCTACAACCGCACGCGTTTCGCCGTGATCACGCTGCCCCAGACGCTGGCCATGCCGCCCGCCTCCGGCCGCGACTGCACCAGCCTCGTGGTCTCGGTGCCGAACCGGCCAGGTGCCGTGCACGACCTGCTGGTGCCGCTCAAGAACAACGGCGTGTCGATGACGCGCTTCGAATCGCGTCCGGCCAAGTCCGGGCAGTGGGAGTACTACTTCTACATCGACATCGCCGGCCATCCGTCACAGCCCCACGTTGCCGCCGCATTGCAGGAACTGCAGGGGCTGTGCGCTTTCTACAAGGTGCTGGGCGCATACCCGGTGAATGAATGATGTTTGAACAATTGGGATTGATCGGCTGCGGCATGATGGGCGGCTCGTTCGCACTGGCCCTCAAGCGCGCCGGGCTGGTCAAGCGCGTCGTGGGCTACAGCAAGTCGCCCTCCACCACCGAGCGGGCGCGCCAGCTCGGCGTGATCGACGTGGAAGCGCCGTCGGCTTTGCTGGCCGTGTCGGGTGCTGATCTCGTGCTGCTCGCCGTGCCGGTGTCGGCCACCGAGGCTACTTTCAAGGCGATCCGCCACCTGGTGCGCGGCGACGTGTTGATCATGGACGTGGGCTCGACCAAGCGCGAGGTGATCGACGCCGCACGCCGCGTGCTGAAGGACCAGGTCGGCGTCTTCGTGCCGACCCACCCGATCGCGGGCAAGGAAGTCGCTGGTGTCGAACACGCCGATGCCGACCTCTACCACGGCCGGCAGGTGATCGTCACGCCGATCGAACGCACGCTGACCACGCAACTGGAGAAGGCGATCCAGCTCTGGACAGCCCTGGGTTGCCAGGTGAAGCAGATGTCGCCCGAAGCCCACGACGCGGCCTACGCCGCCGTCAGCCACCTGCCGCACATGGTCTCCTTCGCGCTGATGAATGCGATCCAGGGCCAGGCCCATGGACAGGACTTTCTCTCGCTGGCCGGCCCGGGCTTTCGCGATTTCACCCGCATCGCGGCCAGCGACCCAGCGGTGTGGCGCGACATCCTCATGTCCAACCGCGAGGAGCTGCTGGCCCAGTCGAGGCACTTCCAGCGCGCCCTGCACGCACTGGAAACCGCCATCAACGCCGGCAACCCGGACGCGCTGGAAGCCCTGATCGAGCAGGCCAGCAGCGCGCGCGCGCGCTGGCGCATGACCGCCGTCAAGCCCCGCAGCTGAGCGCCGCCGCCGCGGGCGACGCTCCTCCCCCTTCGCGCATGTTTGCCATTCCCCACCTCGACATTCCGCCGCTGACCAGCGCGGGCGGCACCGTCCGCCTGCCCGGCTCCAAGAGCATTTCCAACCGCGTCCTGCTGCTCGCCGCCCTGAGCCTGGGCCACACCGACATCACCGACCTGCTCGACTCCGACGACACGCGCGTGATGCTCGAGGCCCTGGCCCGGCTGGGCTGCCGCATCGAACCGCAAGCCGACGGTGCCCTGCGCGTGCACGGCCTGGGCGGCGAGCTGCCGGTGCGGCAGGGCCAGCTGTTCCTGGGCAACGCCGGCACCGCCATGCGGCCGCTGACGGCATCGCTCGCGCTGCTCGCCGCGCGGCATGGTGGCGCGTTCGAACTCGGTGGCGTCCCTCGCATGCACGAGCGCCCCATCGGCGACCTGGTCGACGCGCTGCGCCAGCTCGGCTGTCCGGTGCACTGCCTGGTCAGCGAAGGCTACCCGCCGCTCAGGCTGGGCGACGGGTCGACGCACGCGCTGAAGCTGGACAAGGCCATCCGCGTGCGCGGCGACGTCTCCAGCCAGTTCCTCACCGCCCTGCTGCTCGCGCTGCCGCTGGTCGCACAGGCGCAGGACGTGGTCATCGAGGTCGTGGGCGAACTCATCTCGCGCCCCTACATCGAGATCACGCTGAACCTGCTGGAGCGCTTCGGCGTGGCCGTGCGGCGCGACGGCTGGCAGCGCTTCACCATCCCGGCGGGCAGCCAGTACCGGTCGCCAGGGCGGATCGCGGTGGAGGGTGACGCCTCCTCGGCCAGCTACTTCATCGCGCTGGGCGCGATCGCACCCGCGACGCCAGGCACGGACGGCATCACCATCGAAGGTGTGGGCCTGTCGTCGATCCAGGGCGACATCCACTTCGTCGAGGCCGCCCGGCTCATGGGTGCACACGTCGAGGGCGAAGCCAACCGCCTGCACATACGGCGGGGATCCTGGCCGCTGAAGGCCATCGACCTGGACTGCAACCACATTCCCGATGCGGCGATGACGCTGGCGGTAATGGCGCTCTACGCCGACGGCACCACCACCCTGCGCAACATCGCCAGCTGGCGGGTGAAGGAGACCGACCGCATCGCGGCCATGGCCAACGAATGCCGCAAGCTCGGGGCCACGGTGGAAGAAGGCGCGGACTGCATCCGCATCACGCCGCCCGCCTCTGCGCAGGCCTGGCGGGCGGCGTCCATCCACACCTACGACGACCACCGCATTGCGATGTGTTTCTCGCTCGCGGCGTTCAACCCGGCGCGCCTGCCGGTGCGCATCGAAGACCCGAAATGCGTCGCCAAGACCTTCCCGGACTACTTCGAAGCCCTGTTCGACGTCTGCGCGACCCCCGCCGCGCTCATTCCCGTGATCTGCGTCGACGGGCCCACGGCCTCGGGCAAGGGCACCCTGGCCTCGGAACTGGCGCAGCGTCTGGGCTACCAGTTGCTCGACTCTGGCGCCCTGTACCGGGCCACGGCCCTCGCGGCGCAGGATGCGGGTGTGGCGCTTGACGACGAACCCGCTCTGGCGCGCCTGGCCGCGCAACTGCCACTCGCTTTCCGTGACCACAAGGTGTTTCTGGGGGGCCGAGACATCACCGATCCGCTGCGCCTGGAGTCCACCGGCGGCATGGCGTCCAGGGTGTCGCAACACCTGGCCGTTCGATCCGCCCTGCACGCCCTGCAGCAGAGCTTCAGGCGCCTGCCCGGCCTCGTGGCCGACGGGCGCGACATGGGCACGGTGATCTTCCCGGACGCGACTTTGAAGGTGTTCCTGACGGCCACCGCCGAGCAACGCGCCCAGCGGCGCCATAAGCAGTTGATTTCAAAGGGATTTGCTGCTAATATCGACAGTCTTTTGGCAGACCTGCAAGCGCGTGATTTGAGGGACTCATCCCGCACACACGCACCGCTCAAGCCCGCCGAAGACGCCTTGCAACTGGACAACTCCGGCATGGACATCGAAGAATCGGTGCAGCAGGTATTGAAATGGTGGCAAGGCAAAACGGTGTTCCCGGGCAACTGAGAGCATCACCTTGATGGCCCAGACGGCACAGCCGGGTGTTCACAACCCGCAGGCCCGACGGTTCTTTTCACTTAACCCCGCGGTGTCACGCACCGCAATGTCAACGCCGCCCACACGTCGATCCCTGCGCAAACCGAGTCGCACCGGTTGAACGCGCCGACGCTGAGTGGTTTTAGGAAATTCAATGTCTGAATCTTTTGCCGCCCTGTTCGAAGAGTCCCTGAAACGCGCCGAAATGCGCTCGGGCGAAGTCATCACCGCTGAAGTCGTTCGCATCGAACACAGCCACGTGGTGGTCAACGCCGGCCTGAAGTCGGAAGCCTATGTGCCGCTGGCCGAATTCAAGAACGATCTGGGCGAACTCGAGGTGCAGGTCGGTGACTTCGTCTCCGTCGCCATCGACTCCGTGGAAAACGGCTTCGGCGACACCCTGCTGTCGCGCGACAAGGCCAAGCGCCTCGCTTCCTGGATGTCGCTGGAAAAAGCGCTCGAGTCGGGCGAATTCGTGACCGGCACGACCTCCAGCAAGGTCAAGGGCGGCCTCAAGGTCATGGTCAACGGCATCAGCGCCTTCCTGCCGGGCTCGCTGGTCGACAGCCGTCCGACCAAGGACCTGACCCCGTACGAAAACAAGACCCTGGAATTCAAGGTCATCAAGCTCGACCGCAAGCGCAACAACGTGGTGCTGAGCCGCCGCGCCGTGGTGGAAGCCTCCATGGGCGAAGAGCGCGCCAAGCTGATGGACACGCTCAAGGAAGGCGCCATCGTGCACGGCGTGGTCAAGAACATCACCGAATACGGTGCGTTCGTGGACCTCGGCGGCATCGACGGCCTGCTGCACATCACCGACATGGCATGGCGCCGCGTGCGCCACCCGAGCGAAGTGGTCACGGCCGGTCAGGAAATCACCGCCAAGATCCTCAAGTTCGACACCGAGAAGCACCGCGTTTCGCTGGGCCTCAAGCAGATGGGCGACGACCCGTGGATGGGCGTTTCGCGCCGCTACCCGCAAGGCACCCGCATGTTCGGCAAGATCACCAACATCGCCGACTACGGCGCGTTCGTGGAACTCGAGCCCGGCATCGAAGGCCTGGTGCACGTCTCCGAAATGGACTGGACCAACAAGAACGTGGCCCCGTCCAAGCTGGTGTCGCTGGGCGACGAAGTCGAAGTCATGGTGCTCGACATCGACGAAGACAAGCGCCGCATCTCGCTGGGCATGAAGCAATGCCGCGCCAACCCCTGGCACGAGTTCGCCGAGCAGACCAAGCGCGGTGACCGCGTCAAGGGCCCGATCAAGTCGATCACCGACTTCGGCGTGTTCGTCGGCCTGGCCGCCGGCATCGACGGCCTGGTGCACCTGTCCGACCTGTCGTGGAACGAGCCCGGCGAAGCCGCCGTGCGCAACTACAAGAAGGGCCAGGAAGTCGAAGCCATCGTGCTGGCCATCGACGTGGAGCGCGAGCGCATCTCCCTGGGCATCAAGCAGCTCGACGGCGACCCGTTCACCACCTTCGTGTCGGTGAACGACAAGGGCTCCATCGTGACCGGCAAGGTCAAGACCGTGGACGCCAAGGGTGCCGAGATCGACCTGGGTGAAGACGTGCTGGGTTACCTGCGCGCCAGCGAAATCAGCCGCGACCGCGTGGAAGACGCGCGCAACGTGCTGAAGGAAGGCGACGAAGTCACGACCGTGGTGGTCAACATCGATCGCAAGACGCGCAACATCCAGTTGTCCATCAAGGCCAAGGATGCCGCCGACCAGCAGGAAGCCATGGCCAGCCTGAGCCAGCAGTCTTCCCGCGAAAACGCCGGCACCACCAGCCTGGGCGCCCTGCTGCGCGCCAAGCTGGACAACAACCAGAGCTAAGCGAAACCGGTTCGGCGCCAGGCGAGCCGCCTGCCCGCAAGGGTGGCTTCTCGCCTGAGCGCCGGGTCCCACAACGCCCCATCTCAAGCCGACATGACCCGCAGCGACCTCGTTGAAGCCTTGGCCAACCGCTTTGGCCAGCTGACCCACCGCGATGCAGAGTTCGCCGTCAAGGCCATTCTGGACGCGATGGGCGACGCCCTGGTCAAGGGTCACCGGATCGAGATCCGGGGTTTTGGCAGCTTCTCCGTCAACCGCCGCTCACCGCGCATCGGCCGCAACCCGCGTTCGGGCGAGAGCGTGATGATTCCGGAAAAGCGCGTGCCGCACTTCAAGCCGGGCAAGGCCCTGCGCGAAGAAGTGGACAAGAAGACCGCCGAGATTCTGGGCCGCGAGACCCAGAAGCGCGCCTGAGCGGCGAGCCCGCTCGCTACAATCGCCCCACCACAAAGGGGACGACGTGAAATACCTGATGTGGCTGCTCAATGCAGCCATTTTTTTTGTGCTGTTCGCCTTCGCGCTGAACAACCAGGACAGCGTGACGCTAAACCTGTTCTTCGGCGCGAGCTGGCAGGCCCCGCTGGTGCTCGTGATCCTGGTCGCGCTCGTGCTGGGTGTGTTCCTCGGGGTGGCCGTGATGCTGCCGCTGTGGTTGCGCGCACGGCGTTCGCGCCGCCACCAGGCTTCGGTGTCGGTGCTGGCCAGCACGGCGTTTGACGGCGACACCACCCTGCTCCCCCCCGACCCGACCGACCGCCGGCATGGACTTTGATTTCACCTGGCTGCTCTGGGGCCTGCCACTGGCTTTCGCGCTGGGCTGGGGCGCGTCCCGGCTCGACCTGCGGCAGTGGCGCATGGAAAGCCGCCAGGCGCCCAAGGCCTATTTCCGCGGCCTGAACCACCTGCTCAACGAACAGCAGGATCAGGCCATCGACGCCTTCATCGAAGCGGTGCAGGGCGACCCCGACACCGCCGAACTGCACTTCGCGCTGGGCAACCTGTTCCGCCGCCGCGGCGACTACGACCGCGCGGTGCGTGTGCACGAGCACCTGCTCTCGCGCGCCGACCTCGGACGCAAGGACCGCGACCGCGCCCAGCACGCGCTGGCGCTCGATTTCCTCAAGGCCGGCCTGCTCGACCGCGCCGAGGCGGCACTGCACAAGCTCGAGGGCTCGGCCTTCGAGGGCGAGGCCCTGCTCGCCCTGCTGGGCATCTACGAGCGCTCGCGCGACTGGCCGCAGGCCAAGCAGATCGCGCAGCGCCTCGAAGACGCGGAACAAGGCAGCTTCGCCACGCGGCTGGCCCACTACCTCTGCGAAGAGGCGGAGCTGGCCCAGCGCAACGGCGACAGTGCGCAGGCCTTGCGTCTGCTGGAAGAGGCCGTGCAACGCGCGCCGCAGCTGGCGCGTGGCTGGATGGCCTTGTCGGCCCACAAGGCGCAGGCGGGTGACGCGGTGGGAGCCTTCGAGGCGTTGCTGCGCCTGAACCAGCACGCACCACAAGGCCTGCCGCTGGCGGCCCGCGCGATGGCCGACCTGGCCCGGCAGACCGGCCGGCAAGCCGAGGCCGTGGCCCTGCTGCAGGCCAGCCATGAGCGGGCGCCTTCGATCGACATCACGGAAGCACTCGCCAGCCTGAGCGCCGACAACGAGGTGGTGCGCAACCACTACCTCGCCCATCTGGAGCGGGAACCTTCACTCGTCATCACCGCCCAGTGGCTGGCGGGTGAAACCCTCTCCAGCGCCACGGCGCAGGCCCGGGTGCAGAAGGCCCTGGAGCAGGCCAGTGCCCCGCTGCGCCGCTACCGCTGCGCGGCCTGCGGCTTCGAGGCACGCCAGCACTTCTGGCAGTGCCCCGGCTGCCAGGCCTGGGACAGCTACCCGGCGCGGCGGGTCGAAGAGTTGTGAGGCGCTACGGTTTGCCGTAGCCACCGCCGCCCGGCGTGTGGATCTCGAAGATGTCGCCCGGCTTCATCTCGGCCTGGCCGATGTGGCCCAGCTCCTCCTGTGAGCCGTCCACCCGCACCACGCGGTTGATGCCGACCTGCCCGGCCTGCCCTCCGGCCATGCCGAAGGCGCCATGCAGGCGGCCGTTGGACAAAATGCTGGCCGTCATGTCTTCCAGGAAACGCACGCGCCGCACGCCGCCGTGGCCGCCGTGCCAGCGGCCGGTGCCGCCCGAGCCTTCGCGGATCTCATAGCTTTCCAGCCGCACCGGAAAACGGAACTCCAGCACCTCGGGATCGGTCAGGCGCGAGTTGGTCATGTGCGTCTGCACCACGCTCGTGCCGTCGAAGCCCTCGCCCGCGCCGCTGCCGCCCGAGATCGTCTCGTAGTACTGGTGCGCCGCGTTGCCGAAGGTGAAGTTGTTCATGGTGCACTGGCTGGCCGCCATCACGCCGAGCGCGCCGTACAGCGCGTTGGTGATGCAACTGGAGGTCTCCACGTTGCCCGCCACCACCGAGGCCGGCGGGTTGGGGTTGAGCATGGAGCCCGGCGGAATGATGACCTTGAGCGGCTTGAGGCAGCCCGCGTTGAGCGGAATGTCGTCGTCCACCAGCGTGCGGAACACATAGAGCACCGCCGCCATGCACACCGCCGTGGGCGCGTTGAAGTTGTTGGGCTGCTGGGCCGAGGTGCCGGTGAAGTCGATCTCGGCCGTGCGCGCCGGCGCATTCACGCGGATCGCCACCCGGATCTGCGCGCCGTTGTCCAGCGGCAGCGTGAACGCGCCGTCCTTCAGGCGCGTGATGACCCGGCGCACCGATTCCTCCGCGTTGTCCTGCACATGGCGCATGTAGGCCTGCACCACGTCCAGGCCGAACTGGTCGACCATCTTGCGCAGTTCCTGCACGCCCTTCTCGTTGGCCGCGATCTGTGCCTTGAGGTCGGCCATGTTCTGCTGCGGGTTGCGGCTGGGGAACTCGCCGCTCTGCAGCAGCGCCACCATTTCGGCCTCGCGCAGCACGCCGCGGTCCACCAGCTTCACGTTGTTGATCTGCACGCCCTCTTCCTCGATGCGCGTGGAGAACGGCGGCATGGAGCCCGGCGTGGTGCCACCGATGTCGGCGTGGTGGCCGCGCGAGCCCACGTAGAAGGTCGGCTGGCTGCCCAGGTAGACCGGCGTGATCACGGTCACGTCGGGCAGGTGCGTGCCGCCGTGGTACGGGTCGTTGAGCGCGTACACGTCACCGGGCTGCATGCGGCCGGCGTTCTCGCGGATCACGGTCTTGATGCTCTCGCCCATGGAACCCAGGTGCACCGGCATGTGCGGCGCGTTGGCGATCAGGTTGCCCTCGGCGTCGAACAGCGCGCACGAGAAGTCGAGCCGTTCCTTGATGTTGACTGAGTAGGCGGTGTTCTGCAGCTGCAGACCCATCTGCTCGGCGATGTTCATGAAGAGGTTGTTGAACACCTCGAGCAGCACCGGGTCCACCGTGGTGCCCATGGCGTAGGCTGTGGCGCGCGGCACGCGGCGGTCCAGCACCAGGTGGTCGAGCGCGGTCAGCACGGCTTCCCAGCCGGGCTCCACCACCGTGGTGGCGTTCTTCTCGGCAATGATGGCCGGGCCGGGGATCACGTCGCCCGGGCGCAGGTCCTCGCGCACCACGAGCGCGGCGTCGAACCACTGGCCACCGGAATACATGCGCACCGTCTCGCGGCGCGGCACCTCGCGCGGTTCGTGCGTCTCGAAGCGCGGTTCGTGGGGCGCGTCGCCGGCCACCACCGCCTCCACCGACACCGCCTCCACCACCAGGCGCTTGCCCTGCATCAGGAAGGCGAAACGCTGGCGGTACGCGGTCTCGAAGCCGGCCTGGATGGCCGCCAGGTCGCCAAACGGCACCACCAGCGCCGCATCGCTGCCCTCGTAGCGCACATGCACCCGGTGGTGCACCGCGACCGCGCCGGCGTTGACCTGCTGGCGTTGCAGCTCGGCCTGGGCCGCGGCGCCCAGCGCGTCGAGCTTCTCCGCCACCAGCGGCAGCGAGGCCGCCACCAGCGGCAGCTCCACCGCCTGCTCGCGGATCACGTTCTGGTCGGCCAACCCCATGCCGTAGGCGCTGAGCACGCCCGCGAGCGGGTGCACGAACACGCGCGACATGCCCAGCGCATCGGCCACCAGACAGGCGTGCTGCCCGCCGGCGCCGCCGAAGCACTGCAGGGTGTAGCGCGTGACGTCGTAGCCGCGCGCGACCGAAATCTTCTTGATCGCGTTGGCCATCTGCTGCACCGCGATGTTGATGAAACCCTCGGCCACCTCCTCGGGTGCGCGCCCGGTCCGCGCCGCGAGCTCGCTGAATTGCGCCTGCACCGCGTCGAAGCTCAGCGCCTCGTCGGCCCCGGGGCCGAACACCTTCGGGAAGTGGCGTGGCTGGATCTTGCCGGTCATCACGTTGGCGTCGGTCACCGCCAGCGGGCCGCCGCGGCGGTAGCTCGCCGGGCCGGGGTTGGCGCCGGCGCTCTCCGGGCCGACGCGGAAACGCGAGCCGTCGAACGACAGGATGGAGCCCCCACCCGCGGCCACGGTGTGGATGCTCATCATGGGCGCGCGCATGCGCACGCCCGCCACCTGGGTTTCGAACTCGCGCTCGAATTCGCCCGCGTAGTGCGACACGTCGGTGGAGGTGCCCCCCATGTCGAAGCCGATCACCTTCTCGTGCCCGGCCAGGCCCGCGGTGCGCGCCATGCCGACGATGCCACCGGCCGGGCCGGAGAGGATCGCGTCCTTGCCCTGGAAGGCCCGCGCGTCGGTCAGGCCGCCGGAGGACTGCATGAAGAACAGCTTGACGCCGGGCATCTCGCCGGCCACCTGCTCCACGTAGCGGCGCAGGATGGGCGAGAGGTAGGCATCGACCACCGTGGTGTCGCCGCGGCTCACGAACTTCATCATCGGACTGGTTTCGTGCGAGGTGCTCACCTGCGCGAAGCCCAGCTCGCGCGCGATGCGGGCCGCGGCCTGCTCGTGTGCGGTGAAGCGGTAGCCGTGCATGAACACGATGGCCACGCTGCGCAGGCCGCACCCGTGGGCCGCCAGCAGCTGGGTGCGCAGCGCCGCCTCGTTCAGCGGCTGCAGCACGTCGCCGTGGGCGCTCAGCCGTTCCTGCGCCTCGATCACCTCGCTGTACAGCAGTTCGGGCAGCACGATGCGGCGATCGAACAGGCGCGGGCGGTTCTGGTACGCGATGCGCAGCGCGTCGCGAAAGCCGCGCGTGGTCACCAGCAGCGTGGGCTCGCCCTTGCGTTCCAGCAGCGCGTTGGTGGCCACGGTGGTACCCATCTTCACGCACTCCACCTGCGCGGGTGTCACCGGCTCGCCAGTCTTCAGGCCCAGCAGGTGGCGGATGCCCGCCACCGCCGCGTCGCGGTACTGCTCGGGGTTTTCGGACAGCAGCTTGTGGGTGATGAGCGAGCCGTCGGGGCGCTTGGCCACGATGTCGGTGAAGGTGCCGCCACGGTCGATCCAGAATTGCCAGCGGCTGCCCAGGGGAGAGGTGTTGTCTTGCATGGTGGTGGGACTTTAGCGTTGAAAGTAATAGGGCACAAAGATCACGTTGGCCTCGTTGCCGACAGCCTGCACCCACTCGCGCGAGAACTTCTCGCCCAGGCGCTTGAGCTCGGCCTCGAAGGTGGCGGGCACGCGGTCCACCCTCATGCCGCGGCGCTGCAGCTCCCCGGTGGACTCGGTCGCCACGGCTTCGCTCAGGGCCCAGCCGCGCGCCTCGGCGCGCGCGGCTGCCCGGGTCACGGCCTCGCGCACGGTGGGCGGCAAGGCCTCGAAGGCCTGGCGGTTCACGAACACGAGGTTCTTGGGGAACCAGGCGTTGATGCCGTAGTAGAAGCCGATCTGGTCCCACACGCGGTTCTCCACCCCCGTCACGGCCGAGGTGATCATGCTGTCCATGCGGCGGCTGGCCAGCGCCTGGTTGACCTCGACCATGGGCACGTCCACCGGCGTGGCGCCCAGCATCTGCGCGATGCGCTGGGTGGACTGGTTGTAGGTGCGCATGCGCGTGCCCTGGAAGTCGGCGGCCGAGCGCACCGGCGCGCTGGTGAACAGGCCCTGCGGCGGCCAGGGCACGGCGTACAGCGCCTGCAGGCCGCGCGCCGCCAGGTGTTTGTCGATCAACGGGCGCTGCAGGTCCCACAGGCGGCGCGCGTCGCGGTAGCTGTGCACCACGAAGGGCACGGCGTCGGCGCCCGCGATCGGTATCTCGCCCACCATGCTGGTCATGATGGTCTCGCCCGCCTCGGCCTTGCCGTCCTGCACCGCCTGGCGGATCTCGGCCAGCTTGAACAGCGTGTTGTTCGGGCGCACCTCGATGCGCAGCGCGCCCGCCGTGGCCTGTTCCACCTCGCTCGCGAACTGCGCGATGTTCTGCGTGTGGAAGGACTCGGTGCGGTAGCCGGTGGCCAGTTGCCAGCGCGTCTGGGCGTGCGCCACCGAGGCCGCGGCCAGCGCGACCAGCAGGAACAGCTTCATGGGGGTCTCCCTCAGCGTTGTGACGCGGTCTCAGTTCTGCATCTGCCGGGGCAGCCACAGCACCACGTCGGGCACGAAATAGGTCAGGAACACCGCCACCAGCATCAGCAGGAACAGCGGCAATGCAGTGCGTGCGATCCAGGTGACCTCGCGCCGCGTCAGGCCCTGGATCACGAACAGGTTGAAGCCCACCGGTGGTGTGATCTGCGCCATCTCGACCACCAGCACGATGAAGATGCCGAACCAGATCAGGTCGAAGCCGGCGGCCTCCACCGTGGGCAGCAGCACCGCGATGGTCAGCACCACCATGGAGATGCCGTCCAGAAAGCAGCCCAGCACGATGAAGAACACGATGAGCAGCAGCATCAGGTTGAACGGTGAGAGGTTCAATCCGCCGATGAACTCGGCCAGGTGGCGCGGCAGGCCGATGAAGCCCATCGCCAGCGTGAGGAAGGCGGCGCCCGCCAGGATCAGGCCGATCATGCAGTAGACGCGGCAGGCGGCGACCAGGCCCTCCCTGAAGCGCGCCCAGTCCAGCGAGCCTTCGATCTTCGCGAGCAGCAGCGCGCCGCCCACGCCCAGCGCCGCCGCTTCGGTGGCGGTGGCGATGCCGCTGTAGATGCCGCCCAGCACCAGCGCAATCAATGACACCACGGGTATGAGATGGCGCGAGGCATGGATCTTCTGGCCGAAGCTCATGGCCGCGTCGGCCGCCGGCACCTTGTCCTTGTTCAGCAGCGCCCAGACGATGATGTAGCCCATGAACAGCGCGGCCAGCAGCAGGCCCGGGATCACGCCGGCCAGGAACAGCTTGGCGATCGACACATTGGCGGCCACGCCGTAAACGATCATGATGATCGAGGGCGGAATCAGCAGGCCCAGCGTGCCCGCGCCGGCCAGCGTGCCGATCGAGATGTCGTCGGGGTAGCCGCGCTTCTTCAGCTCGGGCAGCGTGATCTTGCCGATGGTGGCGCAGGTGGCGGCCGACGAGCCGGAGATCGCCGCGAAGATGGTGCAGCCCACCACATTGGTGTGCAGCAGCCGGCCCGGCAGGCGGTCCAGCCAGGGCGCCAGGCCCTTGAACATGTCGTCCGAGAGCTTGCTGCGGAACAGGATCTCGCCCATCCACAGGAACAGCGGCAGCGCGGTCAGCGTCCAGCTCGACGTCGACCCCCAGATGGTCAGCATCATGCTGTCGCCCACCGGGCGCGCGGTGAACAACTCCATGCCGATCAGCGCCACCGCGAGCAGCGAGAGGCCGATCCACAAGCCACCACCCAGCAGGGCGAGCAGCAACAGCATCAGGCCTGCAGCGATCAAGACATCCATGGCAATTCCTTCGGTGGTGGTCGGTTCATTCGGTGCGGGCGGCGTCGGCGTTGACGGCGATGAAGTGGCTGCCCTGCCAGCGCATCACCAGCGCCTGGGCAAAGGACAGCGCAAAACCGGCGCAACCCAGGGCCATGCCGATCTGCGGAATCCACAGCGGCGTGGCGTCCGCCCCCGGCGAGATGTCGTGCGTGGTCCAGGACACCCAGACCAGCCGGCTCGCGTACCAGGCCATGGCCAGCGCGATGCCCAGCCCGATGGCGAGGCAGATCCATTCCAGCGCGCCGCGCACCTCGGCTGGCAGGCGGTCCAGCAGCAAGGTCACGCGGATGTGCTCGCCGTGGCGCAGCGTGGCGGGCAATGCCAGGAACAGGGCGCAGGCGATGGCGTAGCCGGCGTAGGCGTCGAGGCCGGGAATGTCCCACTGCACCTCCCGCGCCACCACCCCGAGCAGCACCGCGCCGAAGGCCGCGACCATGGACACGCACGACAGGAACAGCAGCCCCTGGTAAAAACGCGAGACGAGTTGAAGCACCGCACGCTCCTGGTTCGGTTGAAGAAACGAAAGGGGAGCAGCGGGCCGGCATGGCCCGCTGCGGGGCAGCGGCTTAGCGGCTGCGGTAGGCGTCGATCACGGCCTGGCCTTCGGGACCGGCGGTCTTGAGCCAGTCGGCCGTCATGGTCTCGCCGATGGCGGCGAGCTCCTTCCTGATGCTGTCCGACGGTGCGGCAATCGTCATGCCCTTGGCACCGAGTTCCTTGATGAACTCGCCGTCGAGCCGTTCGCTGGTGATCCAGCCGCGCTGCTCGGCCGCCGCGGCCGCCTTGAGCACGGCCTCCTGCGTGGGCTTGTCGAGCGCGTCGAAGGCCTTCTGGTTCACCACGGTGGCGTTGCGCGGCAGCCAGGCGCTGACCGGGTAGAAGTGCTTCACCTGCTCATGCAGCTTGCTCTCGACCCCGCTGGCGCTGGAGGTCAGGAAGTTCTGCACGCCGCCGGTGGCCAGGGCCTGCGGCAGCTCGGCCAGCTGGATCGTCACCGGCTGCGCCTTGAGCAGCTGCGCGATGCGCGTGGTGGCCGGGTTGTAGGCGCGCATCTTGGTGCCCGCCAGGTCGGCCGGCGTGTTCACCGGCTTGATCGAGTACAGCGACTGGCCCGGCCACGGCACGGTGAACAGCACCTTCATGCCCTGTGAGGCCAGCAGCCTGTCCTGCGCCGGCTTGCCGGCCTCGTACAGGCGTTTCGCGGCGGTGTAGCTGGTGGCCAGGAAAGGGATCGAGTCCAGGCCGAACAGCGGGTTCTCGTTGGCCGAACCCGAGAGGATGAACTCGGCCGCCGGCACCTGGCCGGTCTGCACCGCGCGCTTGATCTCGTTGGCCTTGTACAGCGAGCCGCCGGGGTGCAGCGTGATCTTGAGCTTGCCGCCGGTGAGCTGGTCCACCTCGTTGGCGAACTGCTGCACGTTCTGGGTCTGGAAGCTGTTGGCCGAGTAGCCAGTGGGCAGGTCCCATTTGGTCTGGGCCGAGGCCAGGCTGGCAAAGGCGATCGCGGAAAGGCAGAACATCATCTTTTTCATCGGGAGGCTCCTGGTGCGGGCACCGGCTCAGAAACTGGCCAGCTGGTGGTTGAGAAGGTCGGTGATCAGCATCGCGCCGGGGGCGTGGGTGATGCAGAACGCGGGGCGGGCCTGCTGGATCGCGGCCTGCGGCGTCACGCCGCAGGCCCAGAACACCGGCAGTTCATCGGGCATCACGTCCACCGCGTCGCCGTAGTCGGGCCGCGCGAGGTCGTGTATGCCGATCAGGGACGGGTCGCCGATGTGCACCGGCGCGCCGTGGACGTTGGGGAAGCGTGAGGTCACCTGCACCGCGCGGATCACGTCGGCCGCGCGCAGCGGCCGCATGGTCACCACCAGCGGCCCGCTGAACGGCCCTGCCGCCTCGGTGGCGATGCTGGTGCGGAACATGGCCACGTTGCGCCCCTGCTCCACGTGGCGCAGCGGCAGGCCGGCTTCCATCAGGGCCTGCTCGAACGAGAAGGAACAACCGATCACGAAGCTCACCAGGTCGTCGCGCCACAGGGCGGCGATGTCGGTCGGTTCGTCCACCAGCTCGCCATCGCGCCAGACGCGGTAGCGCGGCACGTCGGTGCAGATGTCGATGTCGGCGCCCAGCGCGGGCAGCAGGCGTTCGCCCGGCTCGGACACCGCGAGCACCGGACAGGGCTTGGGGTTGCGCTGGCAGTAGCGCAGAAAGTCACCTGCCAACGACTGCGGCAGGATGACCACGTTGCCCTGCACGTGCTCGTCGGCCAGGCCGCTGGTGTGCGAGGTCCACAGGCCCTGGCGGATCAGGCGGCGCACATGCGAGGCGCTCTGCATGCCGTCCTGCCCGAACACCACCACCGCCGATTCCGAAGCTGATTCCACCGCGACTCCTGTTGGTTCCACATGTCAAGCTGATGACCGTGGGCGGATTGTGGAGCGCGATCAGTGGCAGTTCAAATTCAAAATTTTTCGCTTAGCTCATCGATTTTTTCGATGCTCTGGAACGGGGCGCGACGCGCCCGGATGGTGCGCTGGCAGCGCGGCCTTTCATGCCCGGCTGTGCGTCCACGAACGCCAGGGCGGACTTGAGCACCGTCTCGACCGCGTCGGTGCTCGGGTCGCTGCGGTAGCTGGCGTGGATCGGCAGCGGCTGCAGGGCGGCGTCGCTGGTGAGTGCGCGCAGGTCGGGGTAGTTCTGCATGCGTTGCACGGCATGCAGCGGCAACGTGGCCACGCCAAAACCACCCTGCACCAGCTGCACCATGGCCGAGATCGACGAGATGGTGTGCACCCGGCCGGGCTCCACGCCCTCCTGCCGGAACAGGTCGAGCAGCGCCACGTGCGGGTGCGAACCGCGCTGGAAGGTCAGCAGTTCCAGCGCGGCCAGGTCGGCCAGCGCATAGCGGCGCTTGCGGTGCAGCTGCGCATGCCCCATGAACACCATGGCCATTGGCGGCAGGCTGCGGCTGCGCACGCCATCGGCCGCGGCCGGCAGCGCGGCGAACACGATGTCCTGCGTGCCGCGCTGCACCTGCTCGACCAGAATGGGCGTGGTTTCCACCGTGAGCTCCAGCGCCAGCGCCGGGTGCTCGGCGCGCAGCTGCTCGATCCACGGGATCAACCACGAATGCAGCACCGACTCGATGGCGCCGATGCGCAGCGACACCGCCAGCGGCGCGCCCGAGCCCATTTCGGCCTTCACCTCGCGCTGCAGCTCCAGCAGGCGCTGCGCGTAGGTGAAGAAGCGCGTGCCCGCCACCGTGAGGCGGAACTGCTTGTCGCGCCGGTCCAGCAGCAGCACGCCCAGTTCCTCTTCCAGTGCCGCGATGCGGCTGGACATGGCCGACTGCGTGAGGAAGAGCTTCTCGGCCGCGCGCGTGACGCTCTTGAGCGAGGCCACCCAGTAGAAGGCCTCGACGAAGCGCAGGTTCATGCCGCACCCCCCGGGGAAAACACCCTGGCGCCTGGCCCGGTATTTGCATTTATGCTCGATAGCCTCTTCATCCCACCATTGTCCCGGAGAAACCATGAAGCACGCTTTTGGAATGATCGCCGCCGCCCTCGCACTGGCCACCACCGCCCACGCGCAGACCAAATGGGACCTGCCGGCGGCCTACCCGGCCACCAACTTCCACTCGGTCAACCTCGCCAGCTTCGCGGCCGACGTGGACAAGGCCACCGCGGGCAAGCTCAAGATCACGGTGCACCCCGGTGCCTCGCTGTTCAAGGCGCCCGAAATCAAGCGCGCCGTGCAGGGCGGCCAGGCCCAGGCCGGCGAGATCCTGCTCGCGGCCTACCAGAACGAGTGGCAGATGTTCGGCGCCGACGGCCTGCCCTTCCTGGCCACCAGCTACGCCGACTCGATGAAGCTGTACAAGGCCCAGAAGCCGATCCTGGAGAAGAAGCTCGCCGAGCAGGGCATGCAGCTGCTCTACACCGTGGCCTGGCCGCCCCAGGGCATCTACAGCAAGAAGGCCCTGGCCAGCGCGGCCGACCTCAAGGGCAGCAAGTGGCGCGCCTACAGCCCGGCCACCTCGCGCATCGCCGAGCTGGTGGGCGCGCAGCCCGTCACCGTGCAGGCCGCCGAGCTCTCGCAGGCCCTGGCCACCGGCGTGGTCGAGGCCAACATGACCTCGGGCGCCACCGGCGTGGACAGCAAGCTCTACGAACACCTGAAGTTCTACTACGACGTGCAGGCCTGGCTGCCCAAGAACGCGGTGATCGTCAACAAGAAGGCCTTCGACGCGCTGGACAAGCCCACGCAGGACGCCCTGCTCAAGGCCGCGGCCGACGCCGAGACGCGCGGCTGGGCCGCCTCGCAGAAGGTCAACACCGACACGCTGGCCATCCTCAAGACCAACGGCATGGCGGTCGAGCCGCCCTCGGCCGCGCTCAAGGCCGACATGCAGAAGGTCGGCGAGACCATGGTCAAGGAATGGCTGGAGAAGGCCGGGCCCGAAGGCCAGGCCATGCTCGACGCGTACAGGAAGTAAATGCGGAAATCGCTCGACGCGCTCTACACCGGCGCGGCCTGGCTGGCCGCGCTGTTCATGATCGGTGTGCTGGTGATGGTGCTGCTGTCCATGCTGGGCCGCATGTTCCAGTTCTACATACCGGGCACCGACGCCTACGCCGGCTACGCCATGGCCGGCGCGGGCTTCCTGGCGCTGGCCCACACGCTCAAGAGCGGCGAGCACATCCGCGTCACGCTGGTGATCGGCAAGCTCACGGGCGGCGCGCGGCGCGGGCTGGAGCTGTGGTCGCTGTCGGTGGCGGTGCTGCTGGCCGGCCTGCTCGCGGCCTACGCCTGGCGGCTGGCCTGGCAGTCGCACCAGTTCCACGACATCTCCACCGCCGCCGACGCCACGCCACTGTGGATTCCGCAGATCCTCATGGGCCTGGGCACCACGGTGCTGCTGATTGCCTTCATCGACGAATGGGTGCTCGAGCTGCGGCGCAAACGCTCGCATGGCAGCGTGGAGACCCGCCATGAATGATGTCGTCATCACCACGCTGTTGATCGTCTCGCTGTTCGCCCTGCTCGGCAGCGGCGTCTGGATCGGCCTCACGCTCGCGGGCGTGGCCTGGATCGGCATGGAGCTGTTCTCCTCGCGCGCGGCGGGCGACGCCATGGCCATCACCATCTGGGGCGCGGCCAGCAGCTGGACGCTGACCGCCCTGCCGCTGTTCGTGTGGATGGGCGAGATCCTGTTCCGCACCAAGTTGTCGGAAAGCATGTTCCGAGGCCTCGCACCCTGGGTCAATGCCCTGCCCGGGCGCCTGCTGCACACCAACATCCTGGGCAGCACCATCTTTGCCGCGGTCTCGGGCTCGTCGGCCGCCACCTGCGCCACCATCGGCAAGATGAGCATTCCCGAGCTCACGAAACGCGGCTACCCGCCCGAAAAAATCGTGGGATCGCTCGGTGGCGCCAGCACGCTGGGCCTGCTGATCCCGCCCTCGATCATCATGATCGTCTACGGCGTCGCGGCCGAGGTGTCGATCGCCAAGCTGTTCGTCGCCGGTGTGCTGCCCGGCCTGATGCTGGCCGCGCTGTTCAGCGGCCACCTGATGGTGTGGGCCCTGCTCAACCCCGACAAGGTGCCCCTGAGCGACACCCGCATGACGCTGGCGCAGAAGCTCAACGAGTCGCGCCACCTGATCCCGGTGGTCCTGCTCATCGGCGGCGTGATCGGCACCATCTACACCGGTATCGCCACCGCCACCGAGGCCGCCGCCGTCGGCGTGGTGGGCGCACTCATCCTCTCGGCCGCGCAGGGTTCGCTGAACTGGACCACCTTCCGAGACTCGCTGCTGGGCGCCACACGTCTGTACTGCATGATCGCGCTGATCCTCGCGGGCGCGGCCTTCCTCACGCTGTCCATGGGTTACATCGGCCTGCCGCGCCACCTGGCCGAGTTCGTCACCGGGCTGAACCTCTCGCCCGCCGTGTTGCTGATCGCGATCGCGCTGTTCTACATCGTGCTTGGCTGCTTCCTCGACGGCATCTCCATGATCGTGCTGACCATGGGCGTGATCCTGCCCACGGTCACCGCCGCCGGCATCGACCTGATCTGGTTCGGCATCTTCATCGTGGTCGTGGTGGAAATGGCGCAGATCACGCCGCCCGTGGGTTTCAACCTGTTCGTGCTGCAGGGCATGACCAAGCGAGAGATCACCTGGATCGCCAGGGTCTGCATGCCCTACTTCTTCATCATGGTGCTGGCCTTGCTGTTGCTGTGGTGGTTCCCCCAGATCGTGAGCTGGCTGCCCTCGCGCATGTAGCAGACGGAAGAAGGCCATCCTCTAAGATATGCAGGCCCTGCACCCGCCCCGGGTGCAGGGCTTGTTTTTTGAAGGTATCCCCGTGTTCAAGAATGTGACGATCTACCGCATCGCGCCCGGCTGGGCCGCGACGCTGGAAGACATGGAGGCCGCGCTCGACGCAGCCAGATTCAAACCCTGCGGCGCGACGCAGGACAAATCGGTCGGCTGGGTCGAGCCGCGCGGCGAGGCCCATGGCCCGCTGGTGGAATCGGTGGCCGGCCAGCGCATCCTCAAGCTGCAGATCGAGACCAAGGGCGTGCCCGGCTCGGTGGTGAAAAAGAAGGCGCAGGAAGAAGCCGACCACATCGAGGCCACCACCGGCCGCAAGCCCGGCAAGAAGGAAACCAAAGCCCTGCGCGAGGACGCGCTGCTGGCCCTGCTGCCGCAGGCCTTCGCGCGGCAGATGAACGTGTGGGTCTGGATCGACCTCGAGAACGGCTGGCTCGTCACCGACGCCAGCAGCCAGGGCAAGCTCGACGAGGTGGTGACCGCGCTGGTGCGCGCCTTCGACGGCCTGGCCATCACCCTGCTGCAGACCGCCGTGACGCCGCAGACCGCGATGACGCAGTGGCTCTCGGCCACCACGCCCGACGAATGGCCGGGCGGTTTCGCGGTGGAGCGCGAGTGCGAACTCAAGTCCGGCGACGAGGAAAAGTCGTCGGTGAAGTTCACGCGCCACAACCTCGCCACCGACGAGGTGCGCAAGCACATCACCGAGGGCAAGCTGCCCACGCGCCTGGCGCTGAGCTGGGAAGGCCGCATCGGCTTCCTGCTCACCGAATCGCTGCAGTTGAAAAAGATCAACTTCCTCGAAGGCGTGTTCGACGGCCGGCCCGACGAGGGTGAGAACGGTTTCGACGCCGACGTGGCGCTCTCCACCGGTGAACTGCAGAAGCTGCTGCCCGAGCTGGTAGAGGCGCTCGGCGGCGAGATGGCCTTCGGTGCCGCGGCGACCGCGCCCGCCGACGGTACCGCCACGTCACCCGAACGCGAAGCGGTGACCGCCGACGCGGACGACGACGGCCCGCCGTTCTGATCCACCCTGAGGTTCACGGGTCGTGCACAGCGTCATCGCCATCTCCCTCGGTGCCGTGCTCGGCGCGCTGGCGCGCTGGCGCCTGAGCCTCTGGTTGAACCAGGGCACGGCCCTGCTGCCCTGGGGCACGCTGGCGGCCAACTGGATCGGTGCCTACGTGATCGGCCTGGCGGTGGTGTACTTCCAGAGCCAGACCCAGATCGACCCGGCCTGGCGGCTGGCCATCATCACCGGCTTCCTGGGCGCGCTCACCACCTTCTCGACCTTCTCGGTGGAGGTCATGTCCATGCTGCAGCACGGCCGCTGGCTGCTGGCCGTCGGCACCGCCGGCCTGCACCTGTTCGGCTCGCTGCTGCTCACGATGGCGGGCATGAAGACGGCCGGGTGGTGGCTGGGCTCGAACTGAGTCGCCGCCGCCCCGGCGGCGGGCCGTTCAGCCCTTGATCAGGGCGCCCGATCCGTCCGCCACCTGCACCCGGATGGCGATGCCCTGCCGCACGCTCATCGACACGGTGCAGAAGTCCTCGAATTGCGAGAGCACGCGGTCCAGGTGTTCGATGTTCGCCGCCGCCCGCCCCAGTTCCAGCTGCACCGCGATCCCGGTGATGCGCAGGCGCTTGTCTTCGTTGCGCCCGACTTCGGCCGTGGCCGTGGCCTTGAGCACGCCCGGGTCCTGCTTGAATTTCTGCAGGGCAAACAGCAGACTGGCGCACAGGCAGTTGGCCACCGCCGCCAGCAGCAGCTGATCGGGCGCGGGGCCCTCGCCCTGCCCCAGCGGCGCGGGCTCGTCCACCGGCAGCAGCGGGATGCCGGCACCGAAATCCACGAGAAACTGATAGCCCGACTGGCGGGTGATGGTGACGCTGGCGTTGTCGCTCATGGTGCTCTCGCGGGGTGTATGCAGGTGCAGCCGTTCTGCACCCCTGCACGTTCGCACAGAAGGCCTCGCGCCGGCTTGACGCAGGTCAAGCACCGCGCCGTGTCCTGGCGCCCGCCCGGTACAGGGCCGCCACGCGTTCGGCCTGCCGCGCCAGCTCGGCGCGCAGCGCCAGCGGCTGCAGGACCTCGATCTCGGCCGCGAAGCCCAGCAGGTGGCGCGCACCCTGCTCGACCGACTCGACGGCCAGCCGCACACCGTGCCAGCCCGCCGGCATGGGCGCATTCGATGCAGCCACCTCCGCGTGCGGGATGCGCGCGTTGCGCAGCCACACCAGGCAGCGGGCCGATACCCGGGCGCGCACCTCGACCGGCCGCAGCTCCGCCTCGAAACGGGTCGCCGATTCGCGCCAGAAGCGCTCCAGCGTGAACCCTTTCGGACGCTTGAACGCCGGGCCCTGGCCCTTGAGATCGAGCAGGCTCGCCAGCCGCCAGGTGCGCACATCCGGCTGGCCGGCCACGCGGGCCACCAGGTACCACGCGCCCGCCTTGAGCACCAGGCCCAGGGGCTCGAGCGAGCGCCAGGCCGCGCCGCGCCAGCTCTCGTAGTGCACCTCGATGCGCCGCGCGCGCCACACCGCGTCGGCCACCTCGCGCAGGAACCTCGGCGCGTCCTGCGCGCGGTACCAGTCCACCGGGTCGATGTGCAGGCGCTCGCCCACGCGGTCGGCCTGCTCGCGCCAGCCGCTGGGCAGGCTGGCCACCATCTTCAGGCGCGCCGAGGTCGCGGCCGCCCCCAGGCCCAGCTCGGTGGCGGGGCCCGGCAGGCCTGCGAGCAGCAGCGCGTTGGCTTCGGGTTCGGTCATGCCGGTGAGCTGCGTGCTCCAGCCCTCTCGCAGCTGGAAGCCGCCCTGGCGCCCGCGCTCGCCCCAGAGAGGCACACCGGCGGCCGAGAGCTGGTCGATGTCGCGCAGGATGGTGCGCTCCGACACCTCCATGGCCTGCGCCAGCGCGCCCGCCGTCAAACGGCCGCGCGCCTGCAGCAGCATCAGGATCGAGAGCAGCCGGCTGGCTTTCATGGCGTCGATTTAAACATGACACAAGCTGTCGTGTTAGGCGGCGGATCATTGGTGCACCACCTGAAAGGACCTCCTCGCCATGACCCCCAGCCCCACCGAATGCGCCATCGTCGAACTGCGCCAGTACACGCTGCACCCCGGCCAGCGCGACACCCTGATCGAGCTCTTCGAGCGCGCGTTCGTCGAGACGCAGGAAGCGGCCGGCATGCGCGTGCTCGGCCAGTTCCGCGACCTGGACGACGGGCAGCGTTTCGTCTGGCTGCGCGGTTTTGACAACATGGAGAGCCGGCGCGCCAGCCTCGAAGCCTTCTACGGCGGCCCGGTCTGGCAGGCGCACCGCGAGGCCGCCAACGCCACCATGCTCGACTCGGACAACGTGCTGCTGCTGCGGCCGGCCTGGCCGGGCGCGGCCATCCCGCTGCAAGCAGGCACGCGCGCCGCACCGGGCGCTCGCACCACGCCGCCCGGCCTGCTCGACGCCAGCATCTTTCCCCTGCGCGAACCCGCCGGCGGCGACCTCCTGACGCTGTGCCGCGAGGTGCTGGCGCCCGTGCTGCGGCGCGGCGGCGCGCGCCGGCTCGGCTGGTATGTCACCGAACCCGGCGCCAACCCCTTCCCGCGCCTGCCGGTGCGCGAGGGCGAGCAGGTGCTGGTGGGCCTGGCCCTGTTCGACGACCCCGCCGCTGTCGAGGCCTTCGCCCGCGGCGGCACCTGGGCACGCGACGCGCAGCCCGCGCTGGCGCGCTGGCTGGCCGGCCCCACCGAAAGCCACCGACTCGTGCCCACGCCGCGCTCGGCGCTGCACGCCTGACACCCCCACCCGAAAGGACCCCGCATGACCCCCTCCAGCGCACACGATTTCGATTTCCTGCACGGCCACTGGCACGTCAGCCACCGGCGGCTGCGCGAGCGCCTGTGCGGCAACGCCGACTGGCAGAGCTTCGACGGCAGCTGTTCCGCGCAGGCCATCCTGGGCGGCGGCGGCAACGTCGACGACAACCTGCTGCACCTGCCCGCCGGCAGCTACCGCGCCGCCACGCTGCGCACCCACGACCCGCAGACCGGTCGCTGGTCCATCTGGTGGCTCGATGGCCGCCACCCGCACCGGCTCGACGTGCCCGTGGTCGGCGCCTTCGAGCACGGCGTGGGCAGCTTCTTCGCCGACGACGTGCTCGACGGCCGCGCGATCCGCGTGCGCTTCCGCTGGACCGACACCGGCACGCCCTCGCCGTGCTGGGAGCAGGCGTTCTCGGCCGACGGCGGCGCCCACTGGGAAGCCAACTGGACGATGCGCTTCCGGCGCATGGCCACCGATGCCGGCCCTGCCCGCTGAGGCCGCGAGCGCACCCCGCGCGGGCGCTGGCTTACAGTGGGGCCACGCCCGCGGGAAGCCCCCGCTTCAAAACTTTGTGGCGGGCCCGCTGTCCAACGCTCCACATGAAACGCTTCTTCATCGGCATCGCCCTGCTGTGCGTGTGCGCCCTCGCCTCGGCCCAGGCGCTGTGGCGCGGTGTGCCCGCGGGCGCCAGCCCGGCCGAGGTGCAGGCCCTGATTCCCGAGGCGCTGCCCGCGCCGGCGGAGCTGCTGGCGCGCGACGGCCGCGCCCTGCTGGCGATCCCGCGCTTCGAGCTCGCGGGTGCCGACTTCGCGGTGAGCTTCCTGTTCGAGCGCGAGCGGCTGGCCAGCGTCCTGCTGCTGGCGGACGCGGGCTCGGCCGAGCAGGCGCGCGACGTGGCCCAGAACCTCACGGCGTCGCTGCGCGCCCGCTACGGGCTGGAGCTGAGCAGCAAGAGCCGCAAGGACGCGCTCACGGTGGCGATCGACCGCCAGTGGTCGTACCGCCGCACCAGCGTGCGCCTGCAGGTGCTGGAGGGCCGCACCGTGAGCCTGCGCTACGCCGTGGAAGTGCCGCGCCAGAGCGACCGGCTCTGAGCCGCCTCAGCCGCCGCCGCGCTGCATGTAGAGGTCGAAGCGCCGCATGAAGGCGTAGCGCTGCGCCGCATCCAGGCCACTGAAGGCGAAGTGCACGCGCAGCACCGGCATGCGCATGAGCGCGATCACCCGCGGCGGCTGGGCGGCCCAGCGAAGCGCGAGCCGCCCGGGCGGCACCTCGACCACCGCATGGCTGCCCTCGCGCCGCCAGCTGCAGGCACCGATGGCCGCGGGCAACCAGCCCAGCCACTCGGCCTCGGTGCAACCCATGTCGCGCTCGAAACTCTCGCTGTAACTGGACTGCACTGCGCTCAGCCTCCGGCGATCGGCGGCCAGATGGCCAGCACGTCGCCCTCGACCAGGGTGGCGCACAGGCGGTCCTCCGGCTGGATGTACTTGCCGTTGACCAGCACCAGGTGCACCAGCTTGGGCGGCAGGCCGAAGGGCTCGATGATCTGGCTGATGGGCGTGTCCGGGTCGATGTCGAGCGACACCTGGTTGCTGCGGCGGGCCTCGGCGGGCAGGTAGTCGGTGAGGGTGGCAAACAGCTTGAAGGTGATGTTCATGAGAGGCATTGTGATCAACGACGGCGCGCGTCGGCCGCACCCGCCCATTGACCCTGCCCCTGCGCGCTCGCGAGGTAGGCGTCCATGAGTCTGGTCGGGTCGTGCAGCAGCCGGTCCTTCCATTCGCCCAGGTGCACCTGGCCTTCGACAAGGCCGCGCATCACGCCCACGTGCTCGGTCCAGCCGACCGAGTTGCAGCCGACCATGACGTCGCCCTGGAACTGCAGGCTCAGGTGGCGTCCGCCGGCCTTGTCGGTCAGCTCGGCGTGCTGGCCACCGGGCACGCCCTCCCAGTTGCCAAAGCTGGTGGAGACCAGGCCCAGGGTGTCGAGCACGTTGATCTGCGTCACGCCCTTGAGGTCGGCCTTCTGGCCCACCATGTTGAGCGCGGCCACGCGCGCCTGCTCGGCGGCGTTGGGCTGGATCGCGCTCACGATGGTCTTGCCACTGACCTTGTCGAAGGCCTCGGCGCAGTCGCCCGCGGCGTAGATGCCGGACACGTTGGTCTGCAGGTATTCGTCGGTCAGCACGCCCAGCAGGCAGGTGATGCCCGAGTCCTTGAGGAAGCCGATGGCCGGGCGCACGCCGGTGGCGCTGATCACGAGATCGGCCTCCACCGTCTGGCCGCCGGAGAGTTTCACGCGCAGGCCTTTGCCGGCCGGCTCGGACGAGCCCAGGCCGATGGCGCTGGCGATCTTGCCGATCACGCCACCGCCGTGGTCGCCCGCCACTTCAATCGCCTCGACCTTGGTGCCGGTGTAGACCTTCACGCCCTTCTTCTCGCACCATTCGCGGATCATGGTGCCCGCGGTCGGCCCCATCATGCGCGGAACCATGCGGTCGCCCATCTCCACCACCGAGAGCTCCACGCCGCGCGCGGCCAAGGCTTCCATGATGATGCAGCCGATGAAGCCCGCGCCCATCTGCAGCACGCGCGCACCCGGCTTGGCGAGTGCCGCGATGGCTCGCGCGTCCTCGAGCGTCCAGCACGGGTGCACACCGGGCGAGTCCATGCCGGGAATCGGCGGGCGCACCGGGTGCGAGCCGGTGGCGATCAGCAGGCGGTCGAATTTCAGCGCGCTGCCGTTGTCCAGCGTGACCGTGCGGGCCTTCACGTCCACCGCGGTGGCGCGCCCGCCCACCTGGTCGATGCGCAGGTCGCTGTAGTGCGTGAGGCTCTTGCGCAGGTAGGTGCCTGTTTCCTTGATGTTGCCGATCAGCAGGTAGGGAATGGCCATGCGCGAGTACGGCGGCTCGGCCTCGTCGCCCACCAGGGTGATGGTGTCGGCGGGCGCGTGCTTGCGGATGGTCTCGGCCGCGATGACGCCGGCGGGGCCGGCGCCCAGGATGAGGTGGTGCATGTCGGTCTCCTCGAAAAAAAGAAAGGGGGCAGCGTGGTGACTGCCCCCTGGGTTTCAGGCCAAGGCGTGGAAGGGTCCGGGCCTCAGAGGCTCAGGCGGGCCTTGGTCGCGGCCGTCGGGCGGCCTTCCGGGTCCCAGCCGCGCACGGCGTAGTACTTGGGCAGCATCTCGGGCAGCTTGCTGACCATGCCCTTGGAGGCACCGGTCTTGGCGGCTTCGGTCAGCAGGCGCTTGGGCAGCGAATCGTCCTTGGACGTGAAGCCGGCGGCGTTGTTGAACTCGCGCTCCATGTTCCAGATGCGCTCACCGATCTTCTCCAGCTCTTCGGTGGTGAACTCTTCGTTGCACGCGGCCTGCAGCTGCGGTGCCAGATCGGCCACGCCCCAGGCGAAGGTGGTGAACACGCACAGGCCCGAAGAGTCGAACGCGGCGGTGGCGTCCTGGAAGGCCTTCACCAGCTCCGGCTTGCCTTCGCTCTCGACCGGATCGGTCTTGACCGGAATGCCCAGCACCTCGGAGGCGATGGTGTAGCCACGCAGGTGGCAGGCGCCGCGGTTGCTGGTGGCATAGGCCAGGCCGATGCCCTGGATCGCGCGGCCGTCGTAGGCCGGGAATTCCTGGCCCTTGACGCTCATGGACAGGTCCGGGTAGCCGTACTTCTTCGTCAGGCGGGCCGAGCCCATGCCGATTTCCTTGCCGAAGCCTTCGCCTTTGGCGGTGATCTCGGCGAAGTGGGCCAGCGCCTGCGCCGAGCCGAACTTCGCGTCGATGCCGAGCTGCTCCTTGGTGAGCACGCCCATCTCGTAGAGCTCCATCACCGCGCCCACGGTGGCGCCGAAGCTGATCGGGTCGAAGCCCTCTTCGTTGCACAGCAGGTTGGCGTATTGCAGCGCTTCAAGGTCGTTCACGCCGTTGGCCGCACCGAGTGCCCAGGCCGCCTCGTATTCCAGGCCGCCGTTGGCGCCCCAGTACTGCGGCTTGTTGGCCACGGTGAAGTGGCCCTCGTCCATCTTGCTGATGCGACCGCAGGCGATGGTGCAGCCGAAGCAGGCCTGGTTGGTCACCAGGTGCTTCTTGCCGTCGCTCTCGCGCGGCGTGACCATGGCCTCGGCCGAGATGTCCTTCGCGCCCTCGAACTGCACGTCGCGGTGGTTGCGGGTGGGCAGCGCACCGATCTCGTTGATCACGTTCATGAGCACCTGCGTGCCGTAGGCCGGCAGGCCCTGGCCCGTCACGGCGTTCTCGGCCAGGATCTTCTTCTTCTCGAAGGTGGTCTTCATGAAGGCCTTGGGGTCGCGGATGTTGCCCACGCCCTTGGTGCCGCGCACGGCAATGGCCTTGAGGTTCTTGCTGCCCATCACCGCGCCCACGCCCGAGCGGCCGGCCGCGCGGTGCAGGTCGTTGACCACGGCCGCGTACAGCACGCCGTTTTCACCGGCCTTGCCGATGCTCGACACGCGCACCAGCGGGTCCTGCAGGCTGGACTTGAGGACCTCCTCGGTCTTCCAGACGCTCTGGCCCCACAGGTGGCCGGCGTCGCGCAGCTCGGCCTCGTCGTCGTTGATGTAGAGGTAGACCGGCTTGGGGCTCTTGCCCTCGAAGATGATCATGTCCCAGCCGGCCATCTTGAGCTCGGCGCCCCAGTAGCCGCCCGAGTTCGAGCAGGCGATGGCGCCGGTCAGCGGGCCCTTGGTGATGACGGTGTAGCGGCCCCCGGTGGAGGCCATGGTGCCGGTCAGCGGGCCGGTGGCCCAGATGATCTTGTTCTCGGGCGAGAGCGGGTCGACCTTGGGGTCGACTTCACTCACCAGGTATTTGCTGCCCAGCCCGCGCGAGCCGATGTAGGCACGCGCCCACTCGGTGTTCAGCGGTTCGGACTTGACGGTGCCCGCGGTCAGGTTGACGCGGAGGATTTTTCCAGCCCATGACATGTTGATGCTCCTGTGTGGGTGGGTGGGGTCAGGCGGCGGCGGGCTGGTTGCCCAGCTTGTCGGCCCATTGCTTCATCTTGTCCATGCCGGTCCAGTTGGCATCGATGAAGGTGATGGCGGCCGTGGGGCAGGCCTCGGCGCAGGCCGGCTCGCCACCGCAGAGGTCGCACTTCTGGACCTTGCCGGTTTCCTGCACGTAGTTGATGGTGCCGAAGGGGCAGGCGATGGTGCAGACCTTGCACCCCACGCAGGTGGTCTCGTTCACCACTTTCGCGCCGGTCACCTTGTCCACCGTGATCGCCTCCACCGGGCAGGCGTGCAGGCACCAGGCCTCGTCGCACTGCGTGCAGGTGTATGGCACCTTCTTGCCGGTGTGGTGGAAGTCGAACACCTTGATGCGCGACTTCGAGGTCGCGTAGGTGCCGTAGTTCTCGAACGAGCACGCCATTTCGCACTGCAGGCAGCCCGTGCACTTGTCCGGGTTGATGTGAAGGATTTTTTGCATCGTTGTCTCCGTGTGGGTGACAGACGCGGTGCGCGTGGGGCGGCGCTTATGCACGTCTGCTCATACGATTTTTTGCCCCGAGCCGGTTTTCACATTCAGGGTTTACCCGTGTTTCCGCGCGGCCGACCGAAAAAGTCTCAGATTGAGACACGGGGGAAAAATGCCCCGAAAAACGGTGCGCAGGCCAGGCCTTGGACCGCGTCCGCCCGGCCCGCTCCACGGGCCCCGACAGGGTGTGCAATCTGTTTCACAAGTGGCGCCCGGCTGCAGGCGGCGAGGAGCCCCTGCGCCGCTGGAAAACAGGCCACCGGGCCGGCGTTCTGCCCGCGGCGCCAGCGTCTCAATTTG
Organism: Comamonadaceae bacterium; assembly: GCA_003599455.1. Taxonomy (GTDB): domain Bacteria; phylum Pseudomonadota; class Gammaproteobacteria; order Burkholderiales; family Burkholderiaceae_C; genus Hydrogenophaga. The sequence goes on along the minus strand of QZKF01000041.1, from coordinate 46,177 downwards.
AGAATGTTTGAAGCGGTGGAATTGAACTGGGTGTTAACCCTCAATTCAGGCCCGTCCAGCCATGCTCCACTGCGCCTGTTCAACCACAAGGAGACAAGCATGCAGGTTCAACTGAAGGTCAACGGCAAGCCCGTGACCGTCGACGCGGCGCCCCACACGCTGCTGGTCCAGACGATTCGCGAACACCTCAAGCTCACCGGCACCCACGTGGGTTGCGACACCGCCCAGTGCGGCGCCTGCACGGTCATGGTGGACGGCCGCGCGATCAAGTCGTGCAACGTGCTGCTGGCCCAGGTGGCGGGCAGCGAGGTCACCACCATCGAGGGCCTGGCACAGGCCGACGGCACCATGCACCCGATGCAGGCCGCCTTCAAGGACTGCCACGGCCTGCAGTGCGGCTTCTGCACGCCCGGCATGGTGATGAGCTCGGTGAGCCTGTGCAAGCAACACCCCAAAGCCAGCGCCACGGAAATCCGTGAGCTGCTCGAAGGCAACCTGTGCCGCTGCACCGGTTACCAGAACATCGTCAAGGCCGTGCAGCAAGGCGCTGCCGGCATGAAAGCCTGAGGAGCCACACATCATGGGTGCATCCGACTTCTCCAAACTCCCGCACATCGGTGAATCGCTGCTGCGCAAGGAGGACTACCGCTTCCTCACCGGCGCCGGCCAGTACACCGACGACATCGTGCTGCCCAACATGCACCACGCGGTGTTCGTGCGCTCGCCGCACGCGCACGCCCACATCCGCAAGATCGACAAGGCCGCCGCGCTCAAGTCGCCCGGCGTGGTCGGCATCTTCGACGGCAACGACGTCGCGGCCGACAAGATTGGCGGCCTGCCCTGCGGCTGGCTGATCACCGACGTCAACGGCCAGCCCATGAAGGAGCCGCCCCACCCCATCCTGGCCTTCGGCAAGGTGCGCTACGTGGGCGACCACGTGGCCATGGTGGTGGCCGACACGCTGGAGAACGCGAAGAACGCCGCCGAGCTGGTGGACGTGGACTACGAGCCGCTGGCGGCCGTGGTCGATGTGCGCGATGCGATGAAGGCCGGCGCGCCCGCGCTGCACGAGGCCGCGCCCGACAACCACTGCTACAAGTGGGCCATCGGCGACAAGGGCCAGGTGGACGCCGCGTTCGCCAAGGCCGCGCACGTGACAAAGATCGACCTGCTCAACAACCGGCTCGCACCCAACCCGATGGAGCCGCGCGCGGCCATCGCCTCGTACAACCGCGCCGGCGAGGACTACACGCTCTACGTGTCGAACCAGAACCCGCACGTCGAGCGCCTGCTGCTCACCGCTTTCGTGATGGGCCTGCCCGAGCACAAGGTGCGCGTGATCGCGCCCGACGTGGGCGGCGGCTTCGGCGCCAAGATCTACCTGTACGCCGAAGACGTGTGCCTGACCTGGGCCTCCAAGAAGCTCAACTGCGCGATCAAGTGGAACTGCGACCGGTCGGAAGCCTTCCTGTGCGACGCGCACGGCCGCGACCACGTGACGCACGCCGAGATGGCGCTCGACAAGGACGGCAAATTCCTGGCCTTCAAGGTGCACACCGACGCCAACCTCGGCGCCTACCTCTCCACTTTCTCCACCGCGGTGCCGACCATCCTGTACGCCACGCTGCTGGCGGGCCAGTACAAGACGCCGCAGGTGTACGTGGAAGTCGACTCGTGGTTCACCAACACCGCGCCGGTGGACGCCTACCGTGGCGCCGGCCGGCCCGAGGCCACCTACCTGCTCGAGCGCATCGTGAGCCGCGCGGCCTGGGAGACCGGCCTCACGCAGGACGAGATCCGCCGCCGCAACTTCATCACCGAGTTCCCGTACCAGACGCCGGTGGCCCTGCAGTACGACACCGGCGATTTCCCGGCCTGCATGGAGAAAGCCAACCAGCTCGCCGACATCGCCGGCCTGCCGGCGCGCAAGGCGGCGTCCGCGGCCAAGGGCCTGGTGCGGGGCGTGGGTTACTCCAGCTACATCGAGGCCTGCGGCCTGGCGCCCAGCAACATCGCGGGGGCGCTCGGCGCGCGCGCCGGCCTGTTCGAGTGCGGCGAAGTGCGGGTGCACCCCACCGGCAGCGTCACCGTGTTCACCGGCTCGCACAGCCACGGCCAGGGCCATGAGACCACCTTCGCGCAGGTCGTGGCCTCGCGCCTGGGCCTGGACCCGTCGCAGGTGGACATCGTGCACGGCGACACCGGCCGCGTGCCCTTCGGCATGGGCACCTACGGCTCGCGTTCCATCTCGGTGGGCGGCGCGGCCATCATGCGCGCGCTCGACAAGATCGAGGCCAAGGCCAAGAAGATCGCGGCCCACCTGATGGAAACCGGTGACGCCGACGTGGACTTCGCAAACGGCGAGTTCACCGTGAAGGGCACCGACAAGAAGGTCACCTTCGGCCAGGTCGCGCTCACCGCCTACGTGCCGCACAACTACCCGCTGGACAAGCTGGAACCGGGCCTGAACGAGACCGCGTTCTACGACCCGACCAACTTCACTTTCCCGGCCGGCACGCACATCTGCGAGGTCGAGATCGACCCCAACACCGGCGTGGTGCGCATCGACCGCTTCACCGCGGTGGACGACTTCGGCACCATCATCAACCCGATGATCGTCGAGGGCCAGGTGCATGGCGGGCTGGTGCAGGGCATCGGCCAGGCGCTGCTGGAACACTGCGTGTACGACCGCGAGACCGGCCAGCTCGTGACCGGCTCGTTCATGGACTACGCCATGCCGCGCGCCGACGACGTGCCCGACTTCACGCTGGGCCATGTGTGCACCCCCTGCACCACCAACCCGCTGGGCACCAAGGGCTGCGGCGAGGCCGGCGCCATCGGCTCGCCGCCGGCGGTGATCAACGCCGTGCTCGACGCGCTGGCGCCGCTGGGCGTGAAGGAGCTGGACATGCCGGCCAGCCCGAACCGTGTGTGGACCGCCATCCAATCGGCCAAGAAGTAAGGAGACCGACCATGTATGCATTCACACTCGAACAGCCCAAGACCCTGGCCGACGCCAAGCGCCTCACGGCGGGCGGCGCGCAAGCCCTGGCCGGTGGCCAGACCCTGATCGCTTCGATGAAGCAGCGCCTCATGCGGCCCGAAAACCTGGTGGACCTCGGCGGCGTGGCCGAGCTGCGCGGCGTCAGGGTCGAGGGTCAGAACCTCGTCATCGGCGCCATGACCTGCCACCAGGACGTGGCCAACAACGCCGACGTGCGCAAGCACATCCCGGGGCTGGCCGCGCTGGCCGACGGCATCGGCGACCGGCAGGTCCGCGCCATGGGCACCCTGGGTGGCTCGGTGGCCAACAACGACCCGGCCGCTTGTTACCCGAGCGCGGTGCTCGGCCTGGGCGCCACCGTCGTCACCGACCGGCGCCAGATCGCGGCCGACGATTTTTTCCAGGGCCTGTACACCACGGCGCTGGAGCCCGGTGAGCTCATCACCGCGATCCGCTTCCCCATCCCGAGCAAGGCGGCCTACGCCAAGTTCCGCCAGCCGGCCTCGCGCTTCGCGCTGGTGGGCGTGTTCGTGGCCCTCACCAGCGCCGGCGCGCGCGTGGCGGTCACCGGCACCGGCAACGGCGTGTTCCGCCACAAGGGCCTGGAAGCGGCACTGAGCAAGAGCTTCACGCCCGATGCGGTGAAAGACGTGAAGATCGACGCCAGCGACATCAGCGGCGACCTGCACGCCAGCGCCGCCTACCGGGCGCACCTGGTCACGGTGCAGACCCAGGCGGCGGTCGCGCAGGCGAATGGATGAACGGAGTGCCCGGGACCGACTCCATCGACGGCCTCACCCACGCCCTGCAGGGCGTGGGCTACCACGCGCCGCGGCGGCTGGCCACCGCCGTCTTTCTCGCGATGCGCCTGCAGCGCCCGCTGCTGCTCGAAGGCGAGCCCGGTGTGGGCAAGACCGAGCTGGCCAAGGCGCTGGCCCGGGTGCTTGGCCGCCCGCTGCTGCGCCTGCAGTGCTACGACGGCATGGAGCAGCGCGAAGCGCTTTACGAATGGAACCACACCGCGCAGCTGCTGCACATGCGCGCGGCCCAGGCCACGGCCACGCCCGACGAGATCGAGCGCGAGGTCTACCAGGCGCGCTACCTGATCCGCCGCCCGCTGCTGCAGGCGCTTCAGACGCCCGCGCCCGGCGCGGTGCTGCTGATCGACGAGGTGGACCGCGCCGACGAGCCCTTTGAAGCTTTCCTGCTCGAGTACCTGGGCGAGTACCAGGTGAGCATTCCCGAGCTCGGCACCATCACCGCGGTGGCCGCGCCGCTGACCATCCTCACCAGCAACCGCACGCGCGACCTCAACGACGCGGTGAAGCGCCGCTGCCTGTACCAATGGCTCGACTACCCCGATCGCGAGCGCGAGCTTGCGATCGTGAAAAGCCAGGTGCCGCAGGCCAGCGCGCTGCTCACCGAGCAGGTCACACGCTTCGTCTCGCGCCTGCGCAGCCAGCCCTTCGCCAACGCCTTCCAGCGCAGCCCCGGCATCGCCGAGAGCGTGGAATGGGCCAAGGCGCTGGTGGCGCTGGACACGCTCACGCTCGACCCCGAGGTGATCCAGGACACGGCGGGCATCCTGTTCAAGCAGCGCGAGGATGTGGCTGCTTTGTTGCCCATTCTGGATCAGTTGTTGGCTCCTGAAGCTGTGTGAGTGTGATGGGTGTCTTGCTCGCTTGCATTGCCTCCGGGCCGATGGGGTGGGTGCCCGTTCTCCGGCGCACGGTCGCGGGCGGAGGCCCGGGCGCTCATGCACCGCTTCGTCAACACCGGCATTGGCGCGCTTGCTCTGTGGCCACCGCGAATGGCGCCTGCGCCCGGGCACCCACCCCATCGACCCCAGCAGCACCCAGGCGCGCCGCCGGAGAACGCGGACCACGCCAGCCGTCAGCGCGAGGTGCAGGCACAAAAAGGCCCGTAGAAAAGACATGATCCTCGGCGACGCCAGAAGCGGGAAGCTGCCCGACCACATCACCGCCTTCGGCCGCGCATTGCGCCGCGCCGGCGTGCCGGTGGACAGCACGCGCATCGCCAGCGCGATCACCGCCGCGGAAATCGTGGGCGTGGAGCGCAAGGACGACCTGCGCGCCGCGCTCGAGGCCGTGCTGGTGTGCCGGCAGCAGGACATCGCCGTGTTCGGCGAGATGTTCGACGCCTTCTTTCGCAACCCCGAGCTCGCGCAGCAGCTGCTCGCGCAGATGCTGCCCAAGGCCGCCAAAGCCCACCCGGTGCGGCGCAAGGCGCGCGTGCAGGAGGCCCTGAGCGTGGCCGGCCTCAAGGCGCGCACGCCGAACCAGGGCGAGACCGAACTGAAGTTCGACGCCGCCATGACCGCGAGCGACCAGCAGCGCCTGCGCCACGCCGACTTCGCGGGCCTGTCGGCCAGCGAGTTCCGCCTGGTCGAGCAGCTGGTGCGCGAGATTCCCCTGCCGCTGCCGCCGGTGCGCTCGCGCCGCGAACGCGCCGGCACGCGCGGCCACCGCCCGAACTGGCCGCGTGCGCTGCAGCAGGCGCGCCGGCACGACGGCGAGTTGCTCGAGATCCCCCGGCTCGCCCGCCGCCCCCAACCGCTGCCGCTGCTGATCCTGGTCGACATCTCGGGCTCGATGGAGCGCTACGCCCGCCTGCTGCTGGCCTTCCTGCACCAGGCCACGCGCGGCACGCCACGCGCCGCGTTCGCCTTCGGCACCGACCTGACCGACCTGCGCGCGGCCTTCCGCCACAGCGACACCGACCAGATGCTGGCCATGGCCAACGACGCCATCGACGACTTCGCCGGCGGCACCCGCCTGGGCGCCTCGCTGGCGCGCCTGCGCACCGACCACCGGCGCAGCCTGGTGGGCCGGCGCACCGTGGTGCTGCTCATCACCGACGGCCTGGACACCGGCGCCCCCGAGGTGCTTGAACAGGAACTGCAGTGGCTGGGCCGGCACACCCGGCAACTGCTCTGGCTCAACCCCCTGCTGCGCTTCGACGGCTACGCGCCGCTGGCCAGCGGCGCCAGCGTGCTGCACCGCCACGCCCACGGCATGCTCGCCGTGCACAACCTCAGCCGCCTGGAAGACCTCGCGCGATCCATGGCCGAGCTGATGCGGCGCGGCTGACCCCCCGGTTTTCATTCATCATTTCAACCCTTCAGGAGATTCCAACGTGGACATGCAAGGCAGCCGGCCGCTCGCCGTCACCCAACAACAGGCCTGGGAAGCCCTCAACGACCCGGAGGTCCTCAAGACCTGCATCCCGGGCTGCGACAAGTTCGAGCTCACCGAGGCCAACACCTACAGCGTGGGCACCGCGATCAAGATCGGTCCGGTGGCCGCGCGCTTCAACGGGCGCGTGGTGCTCTCCGACATCGTGCCGCCGCAGTCGTACAAACTCGGCTTCGACGCGCAGGGCGGTGTGGCCGGCTTCGGCAAGGGCGAGTCCAGCGTGCAGCTCACGCCCTCGGGCACGGGCTGCGAACTCAGTTACACCGTGCACTCCACCGTCGGTGGCAAGATTGCACAACTCGGCCAGCGCCTGATCGACGGCGCGGCCAAGTCGCTGGCGGAAGACTTCTTCCGCCGCTTCGACGAAGAACTGCAACGCCGCTACCCCGGCGCCGTGCCGGTGGCACCGGACCTCCAGCCCATGCCGCGGCCGGGCGCCGGCATGCCGACCTGGGCCTGGGGCGCCATCGCCGCCGTGGTGGCCGCGCTGATCTACATGGCCACCCGGAACTGAAGGAGATCGGATTTGGAAAACCTCGACGTCACCGTCCTGCGCACCCTGCTCGGCTGGCGCAACGAAGGCCGGCGCGCCCTCATCGCCACCGTGGTGCGCACCTGGGGCTCGTCGCCGCGCCCGGTCGGCTCCATCATGGCGCTGTGCGAGAACGGCGCGGTGGTCGGCTCGGTCTCGGGCGGCTGCATCGAGGACGACCTGATCTACCGCTACAGCCGCGCGCACGGCGCGGTGCAGGGCAGCACCGTGCCCGCCGGCATCACGCACGAGATCCCCGACGGCCCACCCGAGCGCGTGAAGTACGGCGTGAGCGCCGACGAGGCGCACCGCTTCGGCCTGCCCTGTGGCGGCACACTGGAACTGGTGCTCGAATTCAACCCCGACGCGGGCTCGCTGGCCGAGCTGGTGCAGGCCCTGGCGGGCGGGCAGATGATGGAGCGCCGCACCGAGCTGGCCAGCGGCCGCGTGGCCCTGCGCGCGGCCACCGCGCCGGCCTCGCTGGCCGACGACGGGCTGTGGCTCAGCAACACCTTCGGGCCCGAGTACCGCATGCTGCTGATCGGCGCCGGCCAGCTCACCGAGTACCTCGCGACCATGGCGCTGTTCAGCGGCTTCGCCGTCACCGTGTGCGACCCGCGCGAGGAATACCGCACCGCCTGGTCGGTGCCCGGCGTCACCCTGCTGACCGACATGCCCGACGACGTGGTGCGCGACTTCAAGGTCGACCGCCGCAGCTGCGTGATCGCGCTCACGCACGACCCCAAGCTCGACGACCTCGCCCTGCTCGAGGCGCTGGAGACCGAGGCCTTCTATGTCGGCGCGATCGGCTCGCGGCGCAACAACGAGGCGCGGCACGCCCGCATGATCGAGCACTTCGACCAGACCGCCGAGAGCCTGGCGCGGCTGCGCGGGCCGATCGGCATCTACATCGGCAGCAAGACGCCGCCCGAGATCGCGGTCAGCATCATGGCCGAGGTGCTGGCGGTGAAGAACGGCGTGCCGCTGCCGCGCGACATGGACGTGGCCAGCGCGAAGAACACGCTCTCGGCCGCATCGGCCTCCGCCCCCACCTGTTTCGTGGCACCGTGAAAACCGGCTTCGTCATCCTCGCGGCGGGCGCCGGCCGGCGCATGGGTGGCGTCGCGAAATGCCTGCTCGAGCTCAACGGCAGCAGCCTGCTGGAGCGCCTGCTGCGCCAGCTGCAGCCGCTGCGCGGCGCGGCGCGGCACGACCTGGTGCTGGTGCTGGGCCACCACGCCGCCGACATCCAGGCACACCTGGCGCAGCTGCCCGACGAGCTGGCGCCGCTGTGCGTGATCAACCCGCGCCCGGAAGACGACACCGCTTCGTCGCTGCGCGCCGGCCTGCGCGCGCTGGCGCGCAACGTCGACCAGACCGTGGTGCTGCTGGCCGACCAGCCGCTGATCGACGGCAACGACATCGAAGCCGCCCGGCGGGCTTTCGAGGCGCGCGGGCCCGGCATCCGGGTGCAGGTGCCGATGGTGCACGGGCAGCCCGGGCACCCGGTGATCTTCGACGCCCGGGTGCGCGCCGACCTGATCGCGCCCGAGCACCCCAGCCTGCGCCAGTGGCGCGCCGCGCACCCCGAGGCGGTGAGCCTGTGGGCGGTGGACAACCCCCACTACACGCGCGACCTCGACACGCCGGACGACCTCAACGCGCTGGCGCGGGAAACCCGCTGGACCTGGCGCTGGCCGGGTTAACACTATCCCGACCGGCATGCGCAGGCCGGCAAACGCTGCTCTAATGACACACGTTCACCGGCACGAACGCGCACCACAGATTCACCAGCCCGGCCCTTGGCCCAGCCCATTTTTCTGCTGACCGTGACCCCTCACCCGCTGCCCTCCACGCCCCCGCCGGTGTCCCACCAGCAACGGCTGGCCCTGATCGAACAGGCGCGCAAGGCGGTGCTCGACACCCGTGCGCCCCAGACCCCACCTCTGCTGGCGCCCTGGGTCGAACGCTCGTGGCGCCGCTGCCTCGAACTCGGCTTCGAGCCGCGCCACCACATCGCGTTCGACGCCGTGGCGACCAGCACCATGCGCCACGCAATCGAGGCCAACCAGCCGCTGCTGCGCGCCGCCGCGCCGGTGATCCAGTCGCTCTCGCGCGCCATGGCGCACACCCGCTACTTCGCCATCCTCACCGACGCGCGCGGCCTGGTGATCGACGTCAACGGCCCGGTGGACCGCCACAACCCGCAGGCCTCCAGCATCGCGCGCGTGGGCGTGGACCTGTCCGAGCGCGCGGTCGGCACCACCGCCATCGGCACCACGCTCGCCGAGCTGCAGCCGGTCTGGCTGCACCGCGGCGAGCATTTCTACGACGACACCAGCGTCTACAGCTGCGCCGGCGCGCCGATCTGGGGGCCCGACGGCCAGTGCGTGGGCATGCTCGACCTCACCGGCGTGAACGTGATCGAACAACCGGCGCTCAAGCACCTGGTCACGCAGTCGGCGCGCAGCATCGAGAACGCGCTGGCCATGGCCCGGCCGCACCGCCTGCTGCTGTGCCTGAACTGGCCCGGCCGCGTGCACGGCGACGACAGCGACGGCCTGGTCTGTGTCGACGCCGACGGCAACGTGACCGCGCTCAACCGCCCCGCCGCCGAGATGCTGGGTGTCGTGCCCGGCCTGTCGCCCGGCCACTGCAGCGAGCTGTTCGCGGTGCCGGTGGAAACCCTGTTCGACGCCGCGCGCGCGCAGCGCGGCCCGGTCGAGGTGCCACTGTGGTCGGGCCTGCGCCTGAGCGTGCTGGCCCAGCTCAACCAGGGCGGCGAGCGCACCCCGGTGCACGGCGCCGGCCACGGCGTGCCGCTCAAGGACGTGGAGACCGCGCTGATCCGCAAGGCGGTGGAAGAAGCGCGCGGCAACGTCAAGGAAGCGGCGCGCGCGCTCGGCATCAGCCGCGCCACGGTGTACCGCAAGCTCGGCGCGCCGCGTTCGTCGCGCGGCTGAACGGGCGCCACCTCAGTCCGGCAAGGCCACCACCAGCGACGCAGCGCCCATGAAGGCCGTGGCCCGTGCCCCGGTTTTCAGCGCCAAGGGGTGCGGCGCAAAGCCCACCCAGTGTCCACCCCCTTTGAGGGCCAGCACCACCTCGTCGCGCGTGCCGCCGGGTGTGATGCGCTCGACATGTCCCGTCAGGCGGCAGTGACCCGGCTCGGGCGCCTGGCGCGGTGCAGCGCCGGCCGCCACGCCCACCGCAGTCGCCTTGCACAGCAGCAACACGGCCCGGCCCGGCACCAGCGCCAGCAGGTCGGCGCTCTCACGCGTCACGAAGGCCACCAGCGCGGCACCGCCGGCCGTCTGCACATGCACCCACACCGTGGGGTCGTTGTCGGCCACGGCCTCGCAGCGTTGCACCGTGCAGGGCAGCTGGTTGCGCATGCTGGTGCGCAGGTTCAGACCGGCCGCCAGGGCACCACCACCTGTGAAGCGCGCCAGCACCTGCTGCCGCGCGCGCGCCAGTTCGTCGGCCATGGCGAGCAGTTGCAGCCCTTGCGGCGTGATGCACGCCCCGCCGCCACCCACACCCCCCACGGTGCGCGCCACCAGCGGCTGGCCGCTCAGGTTGCTCAGCGTGTCGATCGCCTGCCAGGCCGCCTTGTAGCTGATGCCGACCTCGCGCGCGGCCTGTGAAATGGAGCAGCCCGCGGCGACCTGGCGCAGCACGTCCAGGCGCTTGTCGGCGCTGCTGTCGGTCAGCGCCTGCGGCAGATGGTTCAAGGCCTTGCGGGCAGGGGACTTTCTGGAAGCCATGGCTGGGGTCGAGGGTCGATCTATACTTGGCGCTATTCCATATCGGAATAGCGATATTTCAACACAAGGAGCGCCCGATGTTCGCACGTTCCCTTCTGCGCTGGCCCGTGCTGGCCCTGGCCCTGGTCGGCGGCGCGCTGCACGCCGCCGAGACCCAGGTGGCCGTGGCCGCCAACTTTGCCGAGCCGATCAAGGCCATTGCCGCGGTGCTGGAAAAGACCACTGGCCATACGCTGCAGGTCACGGTCGGGGCCACCGGCCGGCTGTACGCGCAGATCAGAAACGGCGCGCCCTTCGACGTGCTGCTCGCCGCCGACACCCGCGCGCCGGAGCAGCTGGAGGCCGACGGCCTGGCGCAGCCGGGCAGCCGTTTCACCTATGCCACCGGCAAGCTGGTGCTCTGGTCGGCCGACCCGGCCCGGGTCGATGCCCGGGGCGCGGTGCTCAAGACCGGGGGCTTCCGCAAGCTGGCCATCGCCAACCCGAAGACCGCGCCCTACGGTGCGGCCGCGGTGGACGTGATGGACAAGCTCGGACTCACGGCCGCGCTCACACCGAAGCTGGTGCAGGGCGAGAGCATCGGCCAGACCTACAACTTCGCCTTCACCGGCAACGCCGAGATCGCCTTCGTGGCGATGTCGCAGGTGCTCGAAGGCGGCCGGCTCAAAAGCGGTTCGATGTGGGTCGTGCCACAGAACCTCTACGCGCCGATCCGGCAGGACGCCGTGCTGCTCAGGCGCGCGGCGAACAACGAAGCCGCCAAGGCGCTCATGCAGTTGCTCAGGAGTCCGAACATCAAGACCTTGATCCGCTCCTACGGCTACGACATCTGACGCCCGATGCTCACGCCCTCCGACCTGCAGGCCATAGCCCTCACGCTGCAAGTGGCCACCCTCACCACGCTGGTCCTGCTGGTGGTGGGTGTGCCGCTGGCGTGGTGGCTGGCGCGCAGCCCCTCGGTGTGGAGCCGGCCAGTGGCCGCGCTGGTGTCCATGCCCCTGGTGCTGCCGCCGTCGGTGCTGGGCTTCTACCTGCTGGTGCTCATGGGCCCGAACGGGCCGGTGGGCCAGTTCACGCAGGCGCTCGGGCTGGGCGTGCTCAGCTTCAGCTTCACCGGCCTGGTGATCGCCTCGGTGTTCTACTCGCTGCCCTTCATGGTGCAGCCGGTGCTCAACGCCATGCAGGCGCTGGGCACGCGCCCGCTCGAGGCCGCGGCCAGCCTGCGCGCCTCGCCGGTCGACACCTTCTTTCATGTGGTGCTGCCGATGTGCCGACCCGGCCTGGTCACCGGCGTCATCATGAGCTTCGCGCACACCGTGGGTGAGTTCGGCGTGGTGCTCATGGTGGGTGGCAACATCCCCGGCGTGACGCGCGTGATCTCGGTGCAGATCTACGACCACGTCGAAGCGCTCGAGTACGGCGACGCGCACCGCCTCGCGGCCGTCATGCTGGGTTTCTCGTTCGCGGTGCTGCTCGCCCTGCAGTTCTACAACCGGCGCCGGCGCGCGGGGGCGGCATGAGCGAAGACCTGCAACTCACCGCGCGGCTGCAACGCCCCGGCTTCCTGCTCGACGTGGACCTGCGCCTGCCCGCGCGCGGCGTGAGCGTGCTGTTCGGCCCCTCGGGCTCGGGCAAGACGAGCTGCCTGCGCGTGCTCGCCGGCCTGGAGCCGCAGGCCAGCGGCGTGGTGCGCGTGGGTGGCGCGCTGTGGCAGGACAGCGCGCAGCGCCTCATGCGGCCGGTGCACCGGCGCGCGCTGGGCTACGTGTTCCAGGAAGCCAGCCTGTTCGAGCACCTGAGCGTGCGGGGCAACCTGATGTTCGGCCACCAGCGCACGCCGGCGGCCGAGCGCCGCCACGGCTGGGACCACGGCCTGGAATTGCTGGGCATCGCCCACCTGCTGCAGCGCATGCCGCACGAGCTCTCGGGCGGTGAGCGCCAGCGCGTGGCGATCGCGCGCGCGCTCGCCACCAGCCCGCGCGTGCTGCTGATGGACGAACCCCTGGCCTCGCTCGACGCCGCGCGCAAGGCCGAGATCCTGCCCTGGCTCGAGCAGTTGCACGAGCGGCTGGACACGCCGGTGGTCTACGTCACGCACTCGCCCGACGAACTGGCCCGCCTGGGCGACCACCTGGTGCTGCTGGAGGCCGGCCGCGTGCGCGCGCAAGGCCCGGTGATGGAGCTCATGACGCGGCTCGACCTGCCGCTGGCGCACGGCGACACCGCGGCCTCGCTGATCGACGCGCGCGCCGTCGGCCATTCGCCGGCCGATGCCCTGAATGAACTCGAATTCGATGGCGGTCGCCTGCTGCTGCCGCAAGCCAGCGCGCCCCTGCTGACGCCGCAGACCGCGGTGCGCATCCGCATCCAGGCGCGCGACGTGAGCCTGTCGCTGCAGATGCCGCAGCAGACCAGCGTGCTCAACATCCTGCCCGCCACCGTGGCCGACATCGTGGACGACACGCCCGGCCAGGTGCTGGTGGGGTTGTTGCTCGGTGAGGGCCCCAGGCCCGTGCGCCTGCTCTCGCGCATCAGCCAGCTCTCGGCGCGCCGGCTGGGTATCGCGCCGGGCCTGCCGGTGTTCGCCCAGATCAAGGGCGTGGCGATGGTGCGATGAAGCGCGGCGCCTATCGGGACCAACACCCTTGACCGGACCGCGCGCATGGCTCAATGTCATGCGGTCACCCCTCCAACGAAAGGCCCCACCCCATGAACACCTCCTTCTTCCAGCGCCGCACCCTCACCACCCTGCTGGCCGGCACCGCGATCGCCGCCCTGGCGGGCTGCGCCAACGTCAGCAGCCTCTTCAGCCAGGCCACCGGCAGCGGCGTGCCGCTGACCGGCGCCCAGGAAGTGCCGCCGGTGACCACCTCGGCCAGCGGCACGTCCTTCATCGCCGTGGCGTCCGACGGCGCGGTGGCCGGCAACGTCAAGACCACCGGCGTGGTGGCGACCATGGCGCACATCCACATCGGCCCGGCCGGGCAGAACGGCCCGGTGATCGTCACCCTCACCAAGGCAGGCGACAACGAGTGGTCGGTGCCCGCCGGCACCAGGCTCACGCCGGCGCAGCTGGCGGCCTTCAAGTCGGGTTCGCTGTACGTGAACGTGCACTCCAACGCGCACAAGGGCGGCGAGATCCGCGCCCAGCTCAAGCCCTGAACCCGCGCGCTCAGCGCCTCAACAAGGCATCGGCCGTGACGGTGGCCAGCTGGCGCAGCTGGTCCGCCGCTTCGGCGGTGGGCGCCTGCCCGCCAAAGCGCACCGCGCCATAGAGGTCCGTGGCGGTGCGCAGCCAGCTGCGCACCGCCTGCGGCGCCTGCGGCAGGCTGTTCCAGTGCTCGCGCACCGACTGGCCCTTGCGCTGGGGGTGTCCCTGCACATGCAGCGCCCAGCCCAGTGCCGCGGCGCTCACGCGCATCGACGCCAGCGGGTAGCGGCGGCGCAGCACCCAGGCCAGTGCCATGGCCAGGCGCATGCCGATGCGGTAGCGCCGGCGCCAGAGCAGCCAGGCCGCCAGGGCCATGAGCAGCAGCCACAGCAGATGCCACAGGCTCAGGGCGCTGGACAGCTTCGACAGCAGCTGGCCCAGTTGCGAGAGCGCCTGCGTGCCGTGCTCCATGGCGTCGAGCAAGCGGCCCAGCGCGTCGCGCTGCCATCCGGGCATGAAGCTGTCGCCCAGGGAGCGGCGCAGTTCCTGGATGCCCTGCGTCCAGCCATCGGCCCAGCCCCCACCCGCCTGCGCCCCAACACCCTCGCCGCTGCCCCCGGCACCGCCCGCGCCCGGCACGCGCCCGTTGCCGGGCGTGCCCGTGGAGGGGGTCTTGAACAGGCCCGGGTGCTCGGTGCCCGGCGGCAGGAAGCCGAAGCCCATGACGTTCGGCCGCGGGACCAGCGCGTTGATCGCCAGCGCGACCACCAGGCACAGCACCACGAAGCCACCGTTGAGCAGCGCCTTGGTCCAGGGGGCGATGCGGGCGCCTGCCGTGTGGTCCCAGGTCAGGGCCAGGCCGGCGAACAGCCAGCAGGGGCCGAGGTAGACCCACAGCGTCCAGTCCGCGTTGCCATGCGTGGCCGACAGGAAGCTGACCACGAAGATCGCGGTCAGCGTGAGGTAAAAATCGCGCCGCGTGTGCATGATGACCGCGCGCGCACCGATCACCAGCATCAGCAGCAAGGCCATCCAGCGCGCCAGGTTGAACATGAAGAAGCCGGGGTAGAGGGCGAAGGCCACGCCGATGAAACCCTGCCACTTCCAGTGCGTGCGCGATGCGGCCGGGTTGCGGTCCATGCGCCACCAGGCGCCACCGAAGCCCAGCACGGTCCACACCCCCCACAGCAGGAACTCGACCTGGAGCGTGCCGTACATGCGGTGCAGGTAGGAGAACGAGAGCCCCGCGCACAGGAAGCTGGCGCCCGTCAAGGCCACCACCGTGCGGCTGCGCAGGCCGTCGCTCATGAGGCCTCCGTCCAGGCCGGCCAGCCGGCGTCCGCCAGCGCGTCCTGCAGCGCTTTGGCCTGCACCCACTCGGGCGGCGCGGCCCGCCGCCGCGTGACGATGCAGACCGCGACCCGCACGGTGCGCAGGCGCGGGGGGGCCAGCGCGGCCAGCAGCAGCTCGGGCCGCGTCGCGGCGCTCACCACCACCGCCACCTGCTCGCCCGCCTTGACCTCGGCCGCGACCCGCGCCAGCAGTGCGGCCAGGGCCGATTCGCCGGTGCGCACGCGGGCCAGCGCCGGCAGCAGCGGCGCGGCACGGCGCACCGGCTCGGCCTGGTCGGGCACGTGGGTGAAGGTCTGCACGCCCTGTTGCACGCAGGCGAGCACCAGGCCGGCGGCGTGGCGGATCGCCTGCTCGCCCGCGCTGTCGGCGTCGCCCGCATCGGCCCTCGGGGGCCGGTCCACCACCACGCGCAGGCGCCGGGCGCCCTGCTGCTGGTAGTGCTGGATGATCAGTTCACCGGCGCGCGCCGACGCACCCCAGCTGACGCGCCCGACCGGCTCGCCGTGCTCGTACGGGCGCAGGATGCCGGGCTCCAGCGACTGGCCCAGGCGCCGCGTGGTGAGTTCGCCGCGGTGGTCTTCCGCCGTGTCCCACGGGAAGGGCCACTGCGTGGCCAGCGGCCGAGGCAGCACCAGCACGCGCGCATCGGGCCGCTCCAGTGTGAGCGTCGCGCGCGTCAGGCCGAGCGGAAAACCGCTGCCCAGGCGCACGGCCGTGAGCACGTATTCCCCGCGGCAGTCGAGCTGCATGCCGTGCGCGAGATCGGGCACCCGGCCGCGCCGGATCACGCCCAGGGTCTCGCTGGCCGTCAAGGTGTGGCCCGACCCGGTCCATTCGGTCCGCACCTCCACCATGAAGGAAGGCCAGCGCGAGACGTTCTCGATCAGGATGCCGATGGCCAGCGGCGCGCCTTCGTTCACTTCGAGGTAGCGGCCGGCTTCGAGCTGCACGCGCAGCGAGCGCAGCGACAGCCACGGCAGCGCATAACCCAGCGCGCTCAGCGTGGCCAGGAACAGGAACATGCGGTACAGCATCGGATCCTGGCGGTTGAGCGCCGCGATCAGCAGCACGGCGCTCAAGCCGATCAGGACCCTTGCCTTGGACAGCCAGCGTTCCATCGCCCGCTCACTTCGGGGTGCGCTGGCCGGCCAGGATCTCCGCAATCACCGACGCGGCGGACCGCTCCGCCGCGCCCTGCGACTTCATGATCACGCGGTGCGCCAGCACCGGCTCGGCGATCTCGCGCACCACCGCGGGGTCCACGTAGTCGAGGCCGCGGATGCAGCTCAGCGCGCGTGCCATGCGCGCCAGGCCGAGCGTGCCGCGCGGGCTGGCGCCGAACTGGATCGCCGCGTGCGCACGGGTCGCGACCACGATGGCGGTCATGAAGGTGGCCACCTCGTCGCTGATGCGCACCTTGCGCGCCTCGGCCACCAGCGCGGCAAAGGCCACGGGGTCACAGACCGCGCGCAGACCGTTGACCGGGTGCGCGAACTGCTGCGACGCGATCAGGCCCTGCTCGGTCGCGGCGTCGGGGTAGCCCAGGGACAGGCGGATCAGGAAACGGTCGAGCTGGGCTTCGGGCAGCGGGTAGGTGCCGGCCATGTCGATCGGGTTCTGCGTTGCGAGCACCGTGAACGGCGCGGGCAAGGCGAAGGTGCGGCCGTCGAGCGAGATCTGCCCCTCTTCCATGCACTCCAGCAGCGCGGACTGGGCCCGGGGGTTGGCGCGGTTGATCTCGTCGGCCAGCACGATGTGCGAGAACGCCGGACCCGGGCGCACCACGAAGCTGCCGTCCTTGGGGTTGTAGACCGGCCCGCCGACGATGTCCGAGGGCATCAGGTCGGCGGTGAACTGGATGCGTTTGAACGAGAGCCCCAGGGACACCGCCAAGGCGCGGGCCAGCATGGTTTTCCCGAGACCGGGTACGTCCTCGATCAGCAGGTGCCCGCCGGCCACGACCGTGGCGAGGGCAAGTTCCACCTGGGCGTGTTTGCCCTGGAGAACGGTTTCGATGTTGCGAACGATGTCGCGGGCGATGTGGTGTCCCGTTGCTGGCATCTGCGATGGCTCCCTGATCCTTGACAAGGCCACCGCGCTCCCGCGGTGGCTCCCTGCCAAGAATGTAGCCGCAACGGGGCACCGTCTTTTTCGGGCCCGGGCCGCCTCACGCGGCCATCAGTCGAGCAGGTCCTTGGGGATGTTGCCACCGTTGGCGGCGATGTGGGCCAGCACGTTCTTGTGCAGCCACATGTTCATCTTCGCGGAGTCGCCCATCAGCTCGTCCGGGCAATACAGCTCCTTGGCCAGTTCCTTGCGCGCGGTGATGCTGCTGTCGAGGTCGAGCAGCTTGAGCAGGTCGACGATGGAGGTGCGCCAGTTGAGCTTCTGCGGGTTCGCGGCGGCCTTCTTCTCCATCAGCGCCATCACGTCGACCATGGTGATCGAGGCCACGGCCGGTGCGGCAGCGGGTGCCGGCGCGGGCGCAGCGGCCGTGGGCGCGGCCGGCGGCGCGATGACGGGGGCGGCTGCGGCCGAGGACATGCCGAGTTTTTCGAGGATGTTGCTGAAGATTCCCATGGCGGATTCCTTGGTGGTGTGACAGTGAAAAAAAAGAGCGTGAGCGGCAGTATGGCCACACACGCTCCATCCAGGCAAGCCCGGCGGATGCTTCGGCGGGGTTGGTGATGCCGTCCTGGGCCAGGTCGGCCTTGGCAATCTCGGTGGCGAAGCTCTGCTGGGTGGCGCTCGGGGAGGTGGGCGCTGTGAGGGCGATGGCGGCCACGGCGCCCAGCGGCGCCAGCGAGAAGGTGGACTGGAGCAGGTTGCGGTGGGCTGCTGCCATGGGGAAACCTCCGTGTCGTGAACAAGCGTGCATGCCAGCCCCGCAAGCGCCGCACGTGCGAGGGGTGTCGTTACCCGTTGTGAACTGCCGAGCCTGGCCGCGCCGCTTCTCGCCGCCGGGCCCTGGGCTCTCGCGCGGCCCGCGGCCCGCGGCGATCTTGATGCCTTCTTGATACCGGGCCCCGAAGTCTTGCGCCCGTCTTGACGCGCCCGTTCCTAGCATCGGTGGCTTGTCTTGAACGGAGAAACCCATGGACCTCATCTATTTCAGCCTGGGCCTGGCCTGCGGCCTGGTCGTCTGGGGGCTGGCACTGGTCTGCCAGCGCCTGCAACCCACGGGCGGGGGACGCTCATGAGCGGCTGGACCCTGCTGGCAGCCGCCCTCTCGGGCGGGCTGCTGATCTACCTGGTGGCCGTGCTGCTGCGGCCGGAGGATTTTTCATGAGCGCCGTTGCATGGCTCCAGCTCGCGGTCTTCCTCGCACTGCTGCTCGCGTTGGCCTGGCCGCTGGCGCGCGGCATCGACGCGGTGATGGCCGGCCGCTTCGCTTTCGGCCAGCGCATCGAGGCGCCGCTGTGGCGCCTGGCCGGCGTTCAGCCCGGGCGCGAAACCGGCTGGCTGCGCTACGCGCTCGGCCTGCTGGTGTTCAACGGCCTGGGGGTGCTCGCGGTGTATGCGCTGCAGCGCCTGCAACAGGGGCTGCCGCTGAACCCGCAGGCCTTCGGTGCGGTCACGCCCGACTCGGCGTTCAACACCGCCATCAGCTTCATGAGCAACACCAACTGGCAGGGCTATGGCGGCGAGTCCACCATGAGCTACCTGACCCAGATGATGGGCCTGACGGTGCAGAACTTCCTGTCGGCCGCCACCGGCATCGTGGTGGTGATCGCGCTGGTGCGCGGCTTCTCGCGCCACTCGGTGAAGTCCATCGGCAACGTGTGGGTGGACCTGACCCGCGCCACCCTGTGGGTGCTGCTGCCGCTGTCGCTGGTGCTGGCGGTGTTCTTCGCCGGCCAGGGCGTGATCCAGAACCTCTCGCCCTACACCGAGGTGCAGACGGTGGAAGCCGTGAACTGGGAAACCTCGACGCCCGACGCCGAAGGCCATCAGACGAAAACCGAGGCGCACAGCAGCACCACGCAGACCCTGGCCATGGGGCCGGTGGCCTCGCAGCTGGCGATCAAGATGGTGGGCACCAATGGCGGTGGCTTCTTCAACGCGAACTCGGCGCACCCGTTCGAGAACCCCACGCCGCTCTCCAACTTCGTGCAGATGCTCAGCATCTTCCTGATACCCGCCGCACTGTGCTTCGTGTTCGGCCGCATGGTGGGTGACCACCGGCAAGGCTGGGCGGTGCTCGCCGCGATGACGGTGCTGTTCGTGGCTTCCGTGGTCGCGGCCACCACCTTCGAGCAGCAAGGCAACCCGGTGCTGGCCACGCTCGGCGCGGACCAGGCCACCAGCGCGCTGCAATCCGGCGGCAACATGGAAGGCAAGGAAGTGCGCTTCGGCATCAACGCGTCCAGCCTGTTCGCGGTGATCACCACCGCGGCCAGCTGTGGCGCCGTGATCGCCATGCACGACAGCTTCACCCCGCTGGGAGGCATGGTGCCGCTGGTGCTGATGCAGCTGGGCGAGGTGGTGTTCGGTGGCGTCGGCGCAGGCCTCTACGGCATGCTGGTGTTCGCGATCATGGCGGTGTTCATCGCCGGCCTCATGATCGGGCGCACGCCGGCCTACCTGGGCAAGAAGATCGAGGCGCGCGAGATGAAGATGGTCTCCATCGCCATCCTGGTCACGCCCCTGCTGGTGCTCGTGGGCACGGCGGTGGCGGTGCTGACCGAGGCTGGCCGCGCCGGCATCCAGGACCCGGGCGCGCACGGTTTCACCGAGGTGCTGTACGCGCTGTCCTCGGCCGCCAACAACAACGGCAGCGCTTTCGCCGGCCTGTCGGCCAACACACCGTTCTACAACGTGCTGCTGGGCCTGGCGATGGTGTTCGGCCGCTTTGGGGTGATCGTGCCGGTGCTGGCCATGGCCGGCTCGCTGGCCGCCAAGCAGCGCGCCGCCGCCACCGACGGCACGCTTCCCACCCACGGCCCGCTGTTCGTGGCCCTGCTGATCGGCACCGTGTTGCTGGTCGGCCTGCTGAACTATGTGCCCGCGCTGGCGCTCGGCCCGGTGGCCGAGCATCTGATGCTGTGGGCACGCTGAAAGAAACACCATGACCCGCACAACCCTGACCCTGTTCGACCCGGCGCTGGTGCGCCCGGCCCTGATCGACGCCTTTCGCAAGCTCGACCCGCGCGTGCAGCGCCGCAACCCGGTGATGTTCGTCGTCTACGTGGGCAGCGCGTTCACCAGCGCGCTGGCCCTCGCCAGGCCCGAAGGTTTCACCATCGCGGTGGCGCTGTGGCTGTGGTTCACCGTGCTGTTCGCCAACTTCGCCGAAGCGCTGGCCGAGGGCCGCAGCAAGGCCCAGGCGGCGTCACTGCGCGGCCTGAAGCGCCAGACCTGGTCCAAGAAGCTCGACGGCAGCTACGACCGCAACACACCGCGCACCGCCATGAAGTGGCTGCCGCTCGAAGCCGACAACCTGCGCAAGGGCGACATCGTGCTGGTCGAGGCCGGTGACATGGTGCCGGCCGACGGTGAAGTGATCGACGGCGTGGCCTCGGTGGACGAGAGCGCCATCACCGGCGAATCGGCCCCGGTCATCCGCGAATCCGGTGGCGACTTCTCGGCCGTGACCGGTGGCACGAAGGTGCTCTCCGACTGGGTCGTGGTGCGCGTGTCGGTCAACCCCGGCGAGACCTTCGTGGACCGCATGATCGCGATGGTGGAGAACGCCAAGCGGCAGAAGACACCGAACGAGATCGCGCTCACCATCCTGCTGGTGGCACTCACCATCGTGTTCCTCGGTGTGGTGGTCACGCTGCTGCCGTTCTCGTCGTTCAGCGTGGCGGCCAGTGGTGCCGGTGAGCCCGTGAGCCTGGTGGTGCTGGTGGCCCTGCTGGTGTGCCTGATCCCGACGACGATTGCCGGCCTGCTCAGCGCCATCGGCGTGGCCGGCATGAGCCGGCTGATGCAGGCCAACGTGATCGCCACCTCGGGCCGCGCGGTGGAAGCCGCGGGCGACGTGGACGTGCTGCTGCTCGACAAGACCGGCACCATCACGCTGGGCAACCGCCAGGCCAGCGCCTTCATCCCGGCGCCCGGCGTGAAGGAGGCCGACCTGGCCGACGCGGCACAACTCGCTTCGCTGGCCGATGAAACGCCCGAGGGCCGCAGCATCGTGGTGCTGGCCAAGCAGAAGTTCCAGCTGCGCGAACGCGAGGTGGAGGCCCTGGGTGCGAGCTTCGTGCACTTCACCGCCCAGACCCGCATGAGCGGCGTGGACCTGCCGCAGGGCCGCACCCTGCGCAAGGGCGCGGCCGACGCGATCCGCACGCATGTGGCGTCACTCGGTGGCGCGTTCCCGGTGGCGCTGCAGGCCTCGGTGGACGACGTCTCGCGCCGCGGCAGCACGCCGCTGGTGGTGTGCGACCGCGAGCGCGTGCTCGGCGTGGTCGAGCTCAAGGACGTGGTCAAGGGCGGCATCAAGGAGCGCTTTGCCGAGCTGCGCCGCATGGGCATCAAGACCGTGATGGTCACCGGCGACAACCGCCTCACCGCAGCGGCGATCGCCGCCGAGGCCGGTGTGGACGACTTCCTGGCCGAGGCCACGCCCGAGGCCAAGCTCAGGCTGATCCGCGAGCACCAGGCGCAGGGCCGGCTGGTGGCCATGACCGGCGACGGCACCAACGACGCCCCCGCGCTGGCGCAGGCCGACGTGGCGGTGGCCATGAACACCGGCACCCAGGCGGCCAAGGAGGCCGGCAACATGGTCGACCTCGACAGCAACCCGACCAAGCTGATCGAGATCGTCGAGACCGGCAAACAGATGCTGATGACGCGCGGCTCGCTCACCACCTTCAGCATCGCCAACGACATCGCCAAGTACTTCGCCATCGTGCCGGCCGCGTTCGTGAGTACCTACCCGCAGCTCTCGGCGCTCAACGTGATGCAGCTGGCCCGCCCCAACTCGGCCATCCTGTCGGCGGTGATCTTCAACGCGCTGATCATCGTCTTCCTCATCCCGCTGGCGCTCAAGGGCGTGCGTTACCGCGCGGTGGGCGCCGCCTCGCTGCTGCGCCGCAACCTGGCCATCTACGGCCTGGGCGGCATCGTCGTGCCCTTCATCGGCATCAAGGCGATCGATCTGCTGATCGCCGCCGCGGGCTTCGCCTGAAATTCCAAGGACCTGTCATGAACACGCAACTTCAAACCACCCCCAGCGAACCTGCCACCGAGGGATCGGTGCTGCGCCCGGCCCTGGTGCTGTTCGCCGTGCTGACCCTGGTCACCGGCCTGCTCTACCCACTGCTTGTCACCGGCGTGGCGCAGGCGGTGTTTCCGCACCAGGCCAACGGCAGCCTGATCGAGCGCGACGGCCAGACCGTGGGCTCCGAACTCATCGGCCAGCCGTTCGCCATGCCAGAGAACTTCTGGAGCCGCCCCTCGGCGACCGGGCCGATGGCCTACAACGCCGGCGCCTCCAGCGGCTCCAACCTCGGGCCCGGCAGTCCCGCGCTGGCTGAGGCGGTGAAGGCACGCATCGACGCGCTGCGCTCCGCCGACCCGGGCAACACCGCGCCGGTGCCGGTGGACCTGGTCACCGCGTCAGGCAGTGGCCTGGACCCGCACATCAGCCTGGCCGCTGCGCGCTACCAGGTGGCGCGCGTGGCCCGTGCGCGTGGCCTGGCACCCGCGGCGGTGAACGCCCTCGTCGATCAGCACACCGAGAGCAGCCTGTTCGGTTTCCTGGGCGAGCCGCGCGTGAACGTGCTGGCGCTGAACCTCGCGCTCCGTGCGCAAGCCAGGCCATGAGCGACGGTGTGCACGGCTGGTGGGAACCCCTCGCCGCCATCATGGTGATCGTGCTGCCGCTGTTGCTGGCCTGGTGGCTGGTGGTCCGCGGGGTGCGGCGCCCGGACCGAAAGAAGCGCGGGCCGGGTGACAATGCACACGGCCGGCACGACGCCTCCTGAAGACCTGGCCCCACCGACCCATGCCCGAACCCACCCGCCCCGATCCGGACGCCCTGCTCGCCCAGGTGCAGCAAGAGGAAGCGCGCGCGCACCGCGGCAGCCTGAAGATCTTCTTCGGCGCCTCGGCCGGCGTGGGCAAGACCTACGCCATGCTCTCGGCGGCGCGCGTGGCGCACGCCCAGGGCACGCCGGTCACCATCGGCGTGGTGGAAACGCACGGACGACCCGATACCGAGGCGCTGGCGCGCGACCTGCCGCGCCTGCCACTCAAGGCCATGCCCTACCGAGGCCAGCAGCTGAGCGAGTTCGACCTCGACGCCGCGCTGGCCTTCGGCGCCCAGCACGACAACGCCCTGGTGCTGCTCGACGAGCTGGCGCACAGCAACGTGGCCGGCTCGCGCCACCCCAAGCGCTGGCAGGATGCCGAGGAACTGCTGGACGCGGGCATCGACGTCTGGTCGACGATGAACGTGCAGCACCTGGAGAGCCTCAACGACATCGTCAGCGGCATCACCGGCATCCGCGTCTGGGAAACGGTGCCTGACCGCTTCTTCGACGACGCCGACGAGGTGGTGGTGGTGGACCTGCCGCCCGACGAGCTGCTGGAACGGCTCAAGGCCGGCAAGGTCTACCTGCCGCGCGCCGACGACAACCGCGCCGAGCGCGCGGCCGCCAACTTCTTCCGCAAGGGCAACCTGCTTGCGTTGCGCGAACTCGCGCTGCGCCGCACCGCCGACCGGGTGGACGACGAGATGCGCGCCTACCGCCGCGGCGGCGCGGACAAGCCGGTCTGGCCCAACCGCGAGGCGCTGCTGGCCGCTGTGGGGCCTGGCGCTCATGGCGACAAGGTGGTGCGCAGCAGCGCGCGCATGGCGGCCCAGCTCGATGTGGCGTGGCACGCGGTGCATGTGGAGGCGCCCGGGCGGCCCATGGGCGAGGCCACACAGCGCACGCTGCAGCTCGCGGAGTCCCTGGGCGCGACCACAGCCACCCTCTCCGCCCCCGATGCCGCCACGGCGCTGGTGCGCTACGCGCGCGAACACAATCTGGCGCGCCTCGTGCTGGGCCGGCGCGCCCGCCGATGGCTCTGGCAGCGCAGCGTGGCCGACCGCATCGCCGACCGCGCCGAAGACCTGGACCTGGTGCAGGTGGGGCTGCCCACGTCGATCGGGCCGCGACCCGCCGCCACCGAACCCGAGCGCGGCGAGCGAGCGTGGCGCGGCTACCTGTGGGCCACCGCGGTCTGCGGCCTCACCGCGTTGGTCGCAACACCTTTGCTGGACGTGATCGAACTCAGCAACATCGTCATGCTGTTCCTGCTGGCGGTGGTCGGCGTGGGCCTGGTGCACGGGCGCGGCCCGGCCGTGCTCGCGGCTTTCCTCGGCGTGGCCCTGTTCGACTTCTTCTTCGTGCCGCCGCGCTTCAACTTCGCGGTGAGCGACGTGGAGTACCTCATCACCTTCGGCGTGATGCTGGTGGTCGCGCTGGTGGTGGGCCAGCTCACCGCAGGCCTCAAGCTGCAGGCCGAGGCCGCCACGCAGCGCGAGCACCGCGTGCGCAGCCTGTACGACATGTCGCGCGACCTGTCGGCGGCGCTGCTGAACACGCAGGTGGCCGACATCGGCGCGCGTTTCCTCAGCGGCGAGTTCGGTGCGCGCTCGACCCTGCTGGTGGCCGACGAGCAGGACCGGCTCCAGACCATCGAGGGCGGCACGGCGCCGGTGGACACCGCCGTGGCGCAATGGGCTTTCGACCGCGGTGAAGAAGCCGGGCGCGGCACCGACACCCTGCCCGCCAGCGCCTGCCTGGTGCTGCCACTGAAGGCGCCGATGCGCGTGCGCGGCGTGCTGGTGGTCGAGCCCGTCGACCCGCGGCCCTGGGGCATCGAGCAGCGCCGGCTGCTGCAGACCTGCGCCTCGCTGCTGGCGATTTCACTCGAACGCATCCATTACATCGAAGTGGCGCAGAGCAGCACGGTGCAGATCGAATCCGAGCGGCTGCGCAACTCGCTGCTCTCAGCCATCTCGCACGACCTGCGCACCCCGCTGGCTTCGCTGGTCGGCCTGGCCGATGCGCTCGAACTCACGCCACACACGCTGAGCGACCCGCAGCGCGAGGTGGTCGGCGCCATGCGGCAATCCGCCCAGCGCATGAACGCGCTGGTGAACAACCTGCTGGACATGGCCCGCCTGCAGGCCGGCGCGGTGCAGCTCAACCGGGCCTGGCAGCCGCTGGAAGAGGTGGTGGGCAGTGCACTCGCCGCGTGTGGCACCACGCTGCAAGGGCGCGACATCCGCATCGACCTGCCCGACGGTCTGCCGCTGCTGCACCTGGACACGGTGCTGATCGAGCGTGTGCTGGTCAACCTGCTGGAAAACGCCGCCAAGTACACGCCCGCCGGCAGTGCCATCCAGATCGCGGCGCGCTCGCGCAGCGACACGTTGACGATCCTGGTGGACGACCACGGCCCGGGCCTGCCCAAAGGGCGCGAGGCGCGGGTGTTCGAGAAATTCGAGCGCGGCCAGCGCGAGAGCGCCACGCCCGGCGTGGGCCTGGGGCTGGCGATCTGCCGGGCCATCGTGGAAGCGCACGGCGGCACCATCGAGGGCCACAACCGCGAGCAGGACGGAGCCGTGCAGGGCGCGCGTTTCGTCATCACCCTGCCCCGCGGCACGCCCCCGCGAGACCTGGGCACCACCGCCACGAACGAGGACACGGCCACCCCATGAGCAACCCACCCGGCAGCCAGATCCTGATCGTTGAAGACGAGGCCCACATCCGCCGTTTCGTGCGCCTCACGCTGGAAGCCGAAGGCCACACCGTGCACGAGGCCGAGAACTACCAGCGCGGCCTGATCGAAGCCGGCACGCGCCGGCCCGACCTGGTGGTGCTCGACCTGGGCCTGCCCGACGGGGACGGCGTGGACCTGATCCGCGAGCTGCGGCAGTGGTCCAGCATGCCGGTGATCGTGCTCTCGGCGCGCAGCGCCGAGGCCAGCAAGATCGCCGCGCTCGACGCGGGCGCAGACGACTACCTCGTCAAGCCCTTCGGCTCGGGCGAACTGAGCGCGCGCGTGCGCGCCCAGCTGCGCCGCCACCAGCAGCAGACGCCGGGTGGCGCACCACAGATGGCGTTTGGCGACATCCGCATCGATCTCGTGCGCCGCGTGGTGGAACGCGCGGGCGAGGTGCTGCACCTCACACCCATCGAATACAAATTGCTGACGCACCTGGCCGCGCAACCCGACCGTGTGATCACCCACGCGCAACTGCTCAAGGCGGTGTGGGGCCCCGGACACGCCGAAGACTCTCACTATGTGCGCGTGCACATGGCCAACCTGCGCAAGAAGATCGAGGCCCAGCCCTCGATGCCGCGCCACCTCGTCACCGAGACCGGTATCGGCTACCGCTTCGTGGCCTGAGGGCGCCGGGCCAGCGCGACGCCGCACCGCGGTCAGCCACCGCCCTTCTGGCGGATCCAGCCGCGTTGCGGGTCGTAGCCCCGCAGCGCGAGCACGAAAAACACCGCGCTGCACACCAGCACCACCGCCCACGCGGTGGTGTTGAACTGGCCGTACATGGCGAAACGCATGGCCTCCACCGCATGGGTGAAGGGGTTGAATTCGGCCAGCCTGAGCAGCCAGAGCGCGCCCGACTCCTCGAGCTTCCACAGCGGGTACAGCGCGGGGCTGATGAAGAACATCGGGAAGATCACGAAGTTCATGGTGCCCGCGAAGTTTTCCAGCTGCTTCACGTACACCGAGAGCATGAGGCCCAGCGCGGCCAGCAGCGTGGCGCCACAGGCCATGGCCACCAGCAGGCCGGGCAGGTGACCGAGCGGGATCTCGACCCCGAAGGCCCAGGCGATCAGCAGGAACACCACCATCTGCAGCACCGAGAGCACCGTGCTGCCCAGCAGCTTGAAGCCCAGCAGCCAGCCGCGCGCCAGCGGCGCGGTGAGCAGCAGGCGCATCACGCCCATCTCGCGGTCGTACACCATCGACAGCGAGCTCTGCATGCCGTTGAACAGCGCCACCATGCCCAGCAGCCCCGGCACCATGTAGACCTTGTATTCGATGTAGGTCTCGTAGGGCGGCACGATGGCCACGCCGAACACGTTGTGAAAGCCCGCCGAGAACACCACGAACCACAGCAGCGGGCGCACCAGCGCCGAGCCCAGCCGCGTGGGCTGGCGCAGGAAGCGGCCGATCTCGCGGCCGACCACGGCGCGCAGCGCGCGCGCCAGGTGCAGCGGCAAGGAAGGGGCTGCGGTGGTGGTCACGGTCGTTGCCTGCACGCGCTCTCCTGTTCGTCCACGCCGAGCGTGTCCAGCACCTCTTTCGGATGCAGCACGCCTTCGAGCGGCGCCACACCCACCACGCCGTCCACATGGCTCACGAAGACGGGCTGGCGCAACTGGCCGTCCCAGGCGCGGAACGACAGGCGCGGCCCCTTGAAGCCATCGATGTAGACCGTGCCGCCGCGCAGCTTCTTCAGTTGCTGCGGCACGCCGGCCTTGGGGTCGTCGACCAGCACCGCGGCCACCGCCTTGCCCGCGGCCCAGGCGGCCCAGTCGTGGCCCTGCATCGGGCGCTGCGCGAGTTTCTGGAAGCGCCGCGTGAGCTGCGGCCCGCCGTTGCGTTCCCACTGCGGGTGCCAGGCCGTGGCCACCAGGCCGCTGGCGCCCACCACCGGACGCGGCCACTGGGTGGCGTAGGGCACGGTGCGCGCGAACTCGCCGTGGGCGTCCATCACCGCCACCACCTCGTGCTCGCGCTCGCCGGTCAGCAGTCGCGTGTTGGCCAGGTCGCGCTCGCGCGGGTCGCCGCTGAGCTTGAAGGGTCTGGTCTGCGTGAACTTCAGGCCATAGCGTTTGGCTGCACGCGCGAAGGACTCGCCCATCAGCAGGTCGCCCGGCTCCGGGCCTTGCAGCTGCAACACCTTGCGCCAGTTGCGCGCGGCGAGGTACTGCGCCAGCGCGTCGCTGGCCATGTGCCGGCTGGGCAGGGTGTGCAGCAGGTGCGCGGCGCAGTGCTGCGCGCGCAGGCTGTCGTCGTCCAGGCCGGTGTTGAACACCACCGCGCCGCCCAGCGCGGCCGGCGCGGCCTGCACCAACTGGCGCAGCTCGGCCAGCGGCAGGTCGGCCACAAGGTGCTGCACCTTCGCGGCCTTGAGTTCGGCGAGCGCCCGGGGCAGCGCGGCCGCATCGGGCAGCACCACGTCGCGCACCACCAGCTCGAGGCCCGCGGTGTCGAGTTCGAACGCCGCCTCTTCCACCGCGAGCCGCACGCCCTGCACCGCCCGGCCCTGCGGATGCCCGGGGTAACCGCGCTCCATGCGGCGGTTCGCGTAACGCGGGTCGTCGGCCAGCGAGACCACGGCCAGGGTGAGCCGGGTGGTGGCGGCCTGCGACGCCACCGGCCCGCCGAGCAGCGCGGCCAGGGCCAGCACGCCGCCAGCGCATCGGACAACAGCGCGGGGTCCGCGCATCAGGGCATCACCAGCACGCTGTGCGGCACGCGGCCCACGGCCACCGTCCTGATGGCCTTCGCGTCGGCCGTGTCGACCAGGGTCATGTCGTCCGACAGGCCGTTGGTGACGTACAGGGTCTTGCCATCGGGGTGCATCGTGAGGCCCCAGGCGCGTTTGCCCACTAGCACCTGGCGGCCGGCCTTCTTCGTGGCCACGTCGACCTCGACCACATGGTTGGCCTTGCCCAGGCCCACCCACAGGGTCTTGCCGTCGGGGCTCAGCGCCATGCCCACGGGCGTGATGTCGGCCTCCCGCATGCCCTTGACCGCGAACTTCACCGTGGCCTTGACGCTGTGGTCTTTCGTGTCGACCACGCTCACCGTGGCGTCGAGCTCGTTGGTGACCCACAGCTCGGCGCCACCCGCGGCCAGCACGAAGCGGCGCGGGCGCTTGCCGACCTTGATGTTCCTGAGCACCTTCTTCTGGCCGAGGTCGATGTAATGAACCACATTGGCCACCTCGGAGGTGACGTAGGCGAACCTGCCATCGGCCGTGAGCAGCACGCCCTCGGGCTCGCCGCCGGTCTTCACCTCGAACAGCGGCTTCTTCGTGGCCAGGTCGTAGGCGGCCATCACGTTCTCGTCCTCGATCGACACATAGGCGGTCTTGCCGTCGGGGCTCAGGTCGAAGATCTCCGGACTGTCCCCCAATGGCACAGTGCCCGTCATTTTTCCGCTGGCGGTGTCCACCACGCCGAGCTGGTTGCTGTCGCCGCAGCACACGTAGAGCTGGCTGCGGCTGGCGTTGAACATCATGTGGCGCGGGCGCTGGCACACGTCGATGGCCGAGAGGCGTTCGCCCTTCGCATCGAACACGTAGAGCTTGTTATCCTTCTCGCTCGACACGTACACCTTGCCCTGCGCCAGCGCCAGCGTGGCGCCGCCGAGCACGGCACCGAAGGCCAGCAGGCGCAGCGCGCGACAAAGGAACAAAGGGCGGCAGGCGCGGATCATGTGGTCTCCTGTTGTGTCGTTGTGGTGAAGCCGGTGCCCCGATGGACACAAGCGCTGCTCTGGTGCAGATTCGGTGCCGGCGTTGCGCGGGATGAATATGGCCTGCCCACGATAAAAACACACCGCACAAGCCTGCGCGGATACGGACAAACCCTGAGACACCGGCGCTGCCGCGCCCCTTCGCATGACACCACAGCCCCTCGGCGAAATCCACTGTTCCACCACGGAACACATCCCCGTGACACGCCGCCGCTGGCTGGGCTGGAGCCTCGCGCTGGCGGCCGCGCCGGCCTCGGCCCTGGCGGCACAGAACGGCGGCGCGGCCTGGCCCACCAGACCGCTGCAACTCATCGTGCCCTGGCCCGCCGGTGGCGCGACCGACCTCACGCTGCGCATCCTGTGCGAAGAGACCGAACCGCTGCTGGGCCAGCCCATCGTGGTCATCAACAGGCCCGGCGCGGCCGGCACGCAGGTGGCGCCGCTGCTGAAAGCGGCCGAACCCGATGGCCACACCATCGGGCAGGTGCCGATCACCGTGTACCGCCACGCGCTCATGAACGCCGTGCCCTGGGACCCGGTGGCCGACCTCAGCCCCATCGTGCAGGTCTCGGGCACCACCTTCGGCGTGCTGGTGCCCAGCAACAGCCCGTGGAAGCACTTCAACGAGATGCTGGACTGGGCGCGCAGCCACCCGGGCGAGCTCATCCTCGGCTCCACCGGCATCGGCACCACGGCCCACCTCGCGATGGAAGAGATCCTGCTGCAGCACCAGGTGCGCTATGTGCACGTGCCCTACCGCGGCACGGCCGACCAGATGCTCGCGGTGGCCGGCGGCCAGCTGATGGCGGGCGTGAACTCCACCGGCTTCGCGCCCTGGGTGGACCAGGGCAAGATCCGCCTGCTCGCGATCTTCAGCGCGCAGCGCAGCCCGCGCTGGCCCGATGCGCCCACGCTGCGCGAGCTGGGCTACCTGCAGTCGGTCTACACCTCGCCCTGGGGCATCGCCGCGCCGCGCGGCACGCCCGAGCCGGTGGTGAAGAAACTGCACGACGCGTTTGCGCGCGCCATGCAGAGCGAGCGCCACCTGCGCGAGCTGGCCCGCTACGATCAGACGCTCGACTACCTCAACACGCGCGACTACCGGCAGGCCGTGCTGGACACGGTGGAGCGCGAGAAGCGCCTGCTGCAGCGCATGAACCTGCTGGCGCGCCCCGCCGGAACCTGAACCCCGCATGACCGCCGACACCCGCGACGACACGCCACCGCTGCTGCTGAATGCGACCGGCCTGCACAAGGCCTATGGCGGCAAGCCCGCGCTCAAGGGCGTGGACGTGGCGCTGCGCGCCGGCGAGATGCTGGCCCTGCTCGGACCCAACGGCGCGGGCAAGTCCACACTGCTGCAGCTGCTCACCGGCCTGTTCAGCCCCGACCAGGGCCGCATTGAGGTGCTTGGCCACGACATGCGCCGCGAGCCCAGCCGCGCGCTGGCCGGGCTGGGTGTGGTGTTCCAGCAGAGCGCGCTCGACATGGACCTGACGGTGATGGCCAACCTGCTGTTCCACACCGACCTGCACGGCATGCCGCGCGCGCTGGCGCGCGAGCGCATCGCCGCGCACCTCGACACCATGGGCCTGGGCGATCAGGCCAGGGCGGTGGTGCGCAGCCTTTCGGGTGGCACGCGGCGCAAGGTCGAACTGATCCGCGCGCTGCTGCACGAGCCGCGCGTGCTGCTCATGGACGAGGCCACCGTGGGCCTGGACCCGGCCTCGCGCCAGCAACTGCTGGACACCGTGCGCGGCCTGTGCCGCACGCGCGGCATGGGCGTGCTGTGGGCCACGCACCTGATCGAGGAAGTGCACACCGCGGACCGCCTGATGCTGCTGCACCAGGGCACGGTGCGCTTCGAGGGCGCGATCGTCACCTTCATGGCGCAGGCCCAGGGCAGCGACTTCCAGGCCGAGGTGCTGCGCCAGCTCGGCAAGGGCGGCGCCTGAACGCCTCTGGTCGGGCGCGTCAGCGCACGATGCCGCAGTTGGCCGGCACGAAGCGCTAGCCCCGGCCCCCGCCTTTTACTTCGCCGCGTTCGGGAAGAACAGCTGTTCGCCACCGATCTTGTAGCCGGCGATCGCCGCCTGGCCGGCCGCGCCGGTGACCCAGTCGACGAACTTCTGGCCTTCGGCCGTCTTCACCTGCGGGTGTTTGGCGGCGCTCACCAGCATCACGCCGTACTGGTTGAACAGGCGCTTGTCGCCCTCCACCAGCACCGCGAGGTCGGCGCGGTTCTTGAAGTTGAGCCAGGTGCCGCGGTCGGCCAGCACATAGCCCCCGCTGCTGGCCGCGATGTTGAGCGCCGGGCCCATGCCGCAGCCGCATTCCTTGTAGCCCGTGCCCTTGTTGGCGTCCGTGTCGGTCATCTTCCAGAAGCGCAGTTCGGCCGCGTGCGTGCCGCTCTTGTCGCCGCGCGAGATGAACTCGGCGTTCGCCGCGGCCACCTTCTTCATGGCGGCCACGATGTCGTTGCCCCTGGCTTTCACCGGGTCGGCCTTGGGGCCGATCAGCACGAAGTCGTTGTACATGACCTCCTGACGCTTCGCGGCGAAGCCGTCGGCCACGAATTTCTCTTCGGCCACCTTGTCGTGCACGAACAGCACGTCGGCATCGCCCCGGCGCGCCATGTCGATCGCCTGGCCGGTGCCCAGCGCAACGACCTTCACGTCGATGCCGCTGGCCTTCTTGAACTCGGGCAGCAGGAACGAGAACAGGCCCGACTGCTCGGTGGACGTGGTGGACGCCACCACGATGCTTTGCTGCGCCCAGGCGCCTGTGCTGGCCAGCAAGGCGGTGCCGAGGGCGGCGGTGAGGGTCAGACGGCGCAATGCATTCACAAACTTTCTCCTTGAACAAACAGATGGGCCTGCGGACACAGGGAACGCAGCAGGTCGTGGTTGAAAAAATCGTGCACCGGCAGGTCGGCCAGCAGGCGGCCCTGCTCGAGGTAGATGACGCGGCTGGCCAGGCGCTTGACCTGGCCCAGGTTGTGGCTGCTGAAGACCAGCGTGGTGGGCCGCCCGGTGGGCTGGCCCGACACGTCGCGCTGGCCCGCGGTGGTGAACTCGGCGATCAGGCCTTCCACCTCGCGCTTGGCGTGCGGGTCCAGGCTGGCGGTGGGCTCGTCGAGCAGCCACACGGCCGGGCGCAGCGCCCAGGCGCGCGCCAGCGCCAGGCGCTGCTGCTGGCCACCCGAGAGCGCCCGCGCGTTGCGCTCGGCCAGCGGGGCCATCTCCACGCGCTGCAGCGCCTGCAGGGCGAGCACGCGGGTGTCGCGCCAGGGCACACCCTGCAACCACAGGCCGAGCTGGAGGTTGCGCCGCGCGCTCATGCGCAGCATGTGGGGCCGCTGGAACAGCATGGCCACGCGCTGGTGCGCGGGGGTGTGCAATTCACCCGCGCTGGGGCGCTGCAGGCCATGCAGGGTGCGCAGCAGCGTGCTCTTGCCGCTGCCGTTGGCACCCACCAGCGCCACGCGCTCGCCCTCCTGGATGCGCAGGAACACGTCGCTCAGCGCCTGCAGGCGCGCGGCCGGGCCCAGATGGACCTGCACGCCGCGCAGCTCGAAGCAAGGCGCGGGCACCACCGGGTTTTGCGTGGGCAAACCGCTCATGTGCAGACCTCCGTGCGGCGCACTGCGGTGCGAGCTGGCTTGGGGCGGCCCGGCGCTGCGCTCATGCGGCCACCATCGCGGTGGCGGCGCTGGCCGCGCCGTCGGCACGCTCGCGCCAGCGGCGCAGCAGGGACACCAGGGCGTTGAGCAGCAGCACCACCGCCAGCAGCACCACGCCCAGGCCCAGCGCCAGCGGCAGGTCACCCTTGCTGGTTTCGAGCGCGATGGCGGTGGTCATGACGCGCGTGAAGCCTTCGATGTTGCCGCCCACGATCATCACGGCGCCCACCTCGGACACGGCACGCCCGAAGGCGGTGAGCAGCACGGTGAGCAGCGCATAGCGCTCGTCCCAGGCCAGCAGCAGGCTGCGCAGCGTGGCGCCCGCGCCCAGCGACGAGAGCTGCTCGCCATGGCTGCGGTCGGCGTCTTCCACCACCTGGCGCGTGAGCGCGGTCACCAGCGGCAGCACGAGCACCGTCTGCGCCAGCACCATGGCCTGGAAACTGAACAACCAGCCGAGAAAACCCAAGGGACCCGAGCGTGACAGCAGGAGATAGATGACCAGGCCGACCACCACCGAGGGGATCGCGAGCAAGGTGTTGAGCACCGTGAGCACCACGCCGCGCCCGGCAAAGCGCGCGGCCGCCAGCCACGAGCCCAGCAGCAGGCCGAGCCCGCAAGCGAGCAGGCAGGCGGTGGCGCTCACCGCCATCGAGCGCATGACCACCGCCCAAAGGCCGGGATCGCCCGAAAGAATCAGTTGCAGCGCCGTGGCCACGCTGTCGGAAAAGGTATTCATTGCGGCGCAGCATAGGGGCCACCGGGCCGCTTGGGAGTACGTACTGACGCGGTATGAAACGACGGACATAGGCAATGCATTGCATACACCCGCGCGGAGGCGATGCGGGCACGCAGGGGCAGGCCCACGGCTTGGGGCACACTCGCGGCCATGAAGCAGATCGAGTTGTCGTATTCGTTCGCCGCCCGCGCGTCGGGTGGCGCCAGCGGCCACGCCCTGCTGCGCAATCCGATGATGGACGTGCTGCACGCGGTGCGCAGCAGCGGCTCCATCTCGGGCGCGGCGCGCGCGCTGGACTTGTCCTACCGCCACGTCTGGGGCCAGCTCAAGGACTGGGAGGTCGACCTGGGCCAGCCGCTGCTGTTCTGGGAACGGGGCCAGGCCGCGCGCCTCACCCCCTTCGGCGAGCGCCTGCTGATGGCCGAGCGGCTCGCCCAGGCGCGCCTGGGCCCGCAGCTCGAAGGCCTGCGCGCCGAGCTGGAGCGTGCCTTTGCGATGGCCTTCGACGACGCGAAGAGCGAAGGCGCGGGCGAGGTGCTCACGCTCTACGCCAGCCACGACCACGCACTGACCGAATTGCAGGAGCACGCGGCGCAGGCCATCCCCGGCAAGAATGGCAGCCCGCTGCACCTGGACATCCGTTTCTGCGGCAGCGTGGACGCGATCCGCGCGCTCAACGAGGGCCGCTGCGCACTCGCGGGCTTTCACACGCAGCCCTTCGCTGCGGCCGGCAGCCTGAGCGCGCGCACCTACCGGCCGCTGCTCAAGCCGGGCCTGCACAAGATCATCGGCTTCGCGCGCCGCGCCCAGGGGCTGATGGTGGCGCCCGGCAACCCGCTGCGCCTGCACGACATTGCCGACGTGGCGCGCCTGCAGGCGCGTTTCGTGAACCGCGCCATCGGCACCGGCACGCGCCTGTTGCTGGACGAGCTGCTGGCGCAGGCTGGCCTGCTGCCCGAGGACATCGCTGGTTTCAGTCGTGTGGAGAGTTCACACGCGGCGGTGGCGCAGGCGGTGACCAGCGGCAGCGCCGACGTGGGCCTGGGCACCGAGTACGCGGCGCGCAGCCAGGGCCTGGGCTTCGTGCCGCTGACCGAAGAGCGATACCTGCTGGTGTGCCTGAAGACCGCGCTGGACCAGCCCGGCGTGCAGCGCCTGCTGCAGCGCCTGCGCAGCCGCGCCTGGCACGACCGCCTGGGCAGCCTGCCGGGCTACGCGGCCGACCACTGCGGCGAAGTGGCCGCGATGAAGCGCTTGCTGCCCTGGTGGGACTGAGAGCAATCCGTTTTTCAGCCCGGCAAACGCCGCGCGATTTCCGCGACCAGCTGCCGCGCCAGCACCAGCTTGGACGCCCGCGGCAGCTCGGTCATGCCCTTGTCGTCCACCAGCAGCAGGGCGTTGTCGTCCTGGCCGAAGGTGGCCGGGCCGATGTTGCCCACCAGCAGCGGCACGCCCTTGCGCAGGCGCTTGGCCTGCGCGTGCTCCTCCAGGTCGTGGCTCTCGGCCGCGAAGCCCACGCAGTAGAGCTCGCCGCTGCGCGCGCGCGGCGAGGCCGCGATGGCGGCCAGGATGTCGGGGTTCTCCACGAAGGACAGCGTGGACACCGCGCCCGAGCCGTCTTTCTTGATCTTCTGCTCCTGCGTGTGCGCCGGGCGCCAGTCGGCCACGGCGGCGGCCGAGATGAACACGGTGGAGCCGGGCACCAGCAGGTCCAGGCTCTTCTGCATGTTCAGCGCCGATTTCACGTTCACCCGCCCCACGCCGCGCGGCGTGGCCAGGCCCACCGGGCCCGCCACCAGCGTGACCTGGGCGCCGGCCTCGTGCGCCGCGCGCGCGATGGCAAAACCCATCTTGCCGCTGGACAGGTTGGTCAGGCCGCGCACCGGGTCGATGGCCTCGAAGGTCGGCCCGGCGCTCACCAGCACGTGCTGGCCGGCCAGCGGCTTGGGCATGAAGAAGCGCGCGATGTCGTACAGCAGCTCGTCGGGTTCGAGCATGCGGCCGTCGCCGGTTTCGCCGCAGGCCTGTTCGCCCGCGCCCACGTCGAGCACGGTGGCCCCGTCGGCGCGCAGCTGCTTCACGTTGCGCTGGGTGGCGGGGTGGGCCCACATCTCGCGGTTCATGGCGGGCGCCAGGATCAGCGGCACGCGCTCGATCGGGCGCGCCAGGCACATCAGGCTGAGCAGGTCGTCGGCCCGGCCGTGCACCAGCCTGGCCATGAAATCGGCGCTGGCCGGGGCCACCACGATGGCGTCGGCCTCGCGGCTGAGGTTGATGTGGGCCATGTTGTTGTCGGCCCCGCCCGAGGTGCGCGCATCCCACTGCGAGGTGAACACCGGTCGGCCCGAGAGCGCCTGCAGCGTCACCGCGGTGGCGAACTGCTCGGCGGCTTCGGTCATCACGACCTGCACCGTGGCGCCGTCCTTGACCAGGGCACGGCAGAGTTCGGCCGCCTTGTAGCAGGCAATGCCGCCCGAGAGGCCCAGCACGATGTGTTTTCCGGCGAGTTCGTTCATGGGCGCAATGTAGCAGCTTGACCCTGCCCGGACGGGCGGCGTGGCCGGCATGGCCGGCTGCGGTGGGGGGTGGCATTTATAATCGGCATTTCCACCTCCTGCGAGCAATGGGCTCGCCCGAGACATGACCAAATTTGTGTTCGTCACCGGCGGTGTGGTGTCCTCCCTGGGCAAAGGCATAGCCTCCGCATCCCTGGCCGCGATTCTTGAGTCCCGCGGCCTCAAAGTCACCCTCATCAAGCTCGACCCGTACATCAACGTGGATCCGGGCACCATGTCCCCCTTCCAGCACGGCGAGGTCTTCGTCACCGACGACGGCGCCGAGACCGACCTGGACCTGGGCCACTATGAGCGTTTCATCGAAACGCGCATGAAGAAGACCAACAACTTCACCACCGGCAAGATCTACCAGTCGGTGCTGGAGAAGGAGCGCCGGGGCGACTACCTCGGCAAGACGGTGCAGGTGATCCCGCACGTCACCAACGAAATCCAGGAATTCATCCAGCGCGGCGCCGGCATCGGCACGCCCGACGCGGTGGACGTGGCCATCGTCGAGATCGGCGGCACCGTGGGCGACATCGAGTCCCTGCCCTTCCTCGAGGCCGTGCGCCAGATGAGCCTGCGCATGGGCCCGAACAACTCGGCCTTCGTGCACCTGAGCTACGTGCCCTGGATCGCCGCCGCCGGCGAGCTGAAAACCAAGCCCACCCAGCACACCGCCAAGGAACTGCGCGCCATCGGCATCCAGGCCGACGCGCTGATCTGCCGCGCCGACCGCCCGATTCCGGAAGACGAGCGCGCCAAGATCTCGCTGTTCTCCAACGTGCCCGAGTGGGGCGTGATCTCCATGTGGGACGTGGACACCATCTACAAGGTGCCGCGCATGCTGCACGAGCAGGGCCTGGACGGCCTGATCTGCGACAAGCTGCGCATCAACACGCCGCCGGCCAAGCTCAAGCGCTGGGACGACCTGGTGTACGAGGTCGAGCACCCCAAGGCCACGGTGAAGATCGCCATGGTGGGCAAGTACGTGGACCTGTCGGACAGCTACAAGTCGCTCAACGAGGCGATGCGCCACGCCGGCATGAAGAACCACGCCAAGGTGCAGATCGAGTACATCGATTCGGAAACCATCACCCCCGCCAATGTGGGCAAGACGCTCGGCGCGTTCGACGCCATCCTGGTGCCCGGCGGCTTCGGCAAGCGCGGCATCGAGGGCAAGATCTGCGCGGCCCGCTACGCACGTGAACAGAAGGTGCCCTACCTCGGCATCTGCCTGGGCATGCAGGTCGCCACCATCGAGTACGCGCGCCATGTCGCTGGCCTGAAAGACGCCAACAGCACCGAGTTCGAAGCCGACACGCCGCACCCGGTGATCGCGCTGATCACCGAGTGGAAGGACGCCGACGGCAGCATCCAGCAGCGCAGCGCCAGTTCCGACCTGGGCGGCACCATGCGCCTGGGTTCACAAAGCTCGGACGTGGCCGCCGGCACGCTGGCCCACGACATCTACGGCCCGGTGGTCACCGAGCGCCATCGCCATCGCTACGAGGCCAACGTGAACTACCTCGACCAGCTGCGCGCGGCCGGCCTGGTGATCTCGGCGCTCACGCAGCGCGAGCAACTCACCGAGATGATCGAGCTGCCGCAGAAGGTGCACCCCTGGTACGTGGGCGTGCAGTTCCACCCCGAGTTCAAGTCCACGCCCTGGGCCGGCCACCCGCTGTTCAACGCCTACGTGAAGGCCGCGCTGGCCCACCAGGGCGCGCCTGCCAGGACCCCGGTCGCGGCCTGACCTCCCACCCCGGAAACACCCCATGAAACTCTGCGGCTTCGACATCGGCCTGGACCGGCCCTTCTTCCTGATCGCCGGCCCCTGCGTGATCGAGTCCGAGCAGCTGCAGATGGACGTGGCCGGGCGTCTCAAGGAGATCACCGGCAGCCTGGGCATTCCCTTCATCTTCAAGAGCAGCTTCGACAAGGCCAACCGCAGCAGCGGCACCAGCTACCGCGGCCCGGGCCGCGAAAAAGGCCTGGAGATCCTGGCCAAGGTCAGGCGCGAGCTCGGCGTGCCGGTGCTCACCGACGTGCACAGCGAGGACGACATCGCCGATGCCGCGAGGGTCTGCGACGTGCTGCAGACGCCAGCCTTCCTGTGCCGCCAGACCGATTTCATCCGCGCCGTGGCGCAGAGCGGCAAGCCGGTGAACATCAAGAAGGGCCAGTTCCTCGCGCCGCACGACATGAAGAACGTGATCGACAAGGCGCGCGCCGCCGCGAAAGAGGCTGGCCTGAACGAAGACAGCTTCATGGCCTGCGAGCGCGGCGCGAGCTTCGGCTACAACAACCTGGTGAGCGACATGCGCAGCCTGGCCATCATGCGCGAGACCGGCGCGCCGGTGGTGTTCGACGCCACCCACAGCGTGCAGCTGCCCGGCGGGCAGGGCACGAGCAGCGGCGGCCAGCGCGAGATGGTGCCGGTGCTGGCGCGCGCGGCGGTCGCCGTGGGCGTGGCCGGCCTGTTCATGGAAACCCACCCCGACCCGGCCAGGGCGCTCTCCGACGGGCCCAACGCCGTGCCGCTGCAGCACATGAAGGCGCTGCTGGAAACCCTGCTCGCGCTGGACGCCGTGACCAAGAAGAACGGTTTCCTCGAAGACCACTTCAGCGCCTGATTTCCCTTTTCTTGTTTCTGACCCAAAGGTATTGAACCCATGAGTGCAATCGTTGACATCGTTGGCCGCGAGATCCTGGACAGCCGCGGCAACCCCACCGTCGAATGCGACGTGCTGCTGGAGAGCGGCGTGATGGGCCGCGCGGCCGTGCCCTCGGGCGCGTCCACCGGTTCGCGCGAAGCCATCGAGCTGCGCGACGGCGACAAGGGCCGCTACCTCGGCAAGGGCGTGCTCAAGGCGGTGGAGAACATCAACACCGAAATTTCCGAAGCCGTGCTGGGCCTCGACGCCTCCGAGCAGGCCTTCCTGGACAAGACCCTGATCGACCTCGACGGCACCGAGAACAAGGGCCGCCTGGGCGCCAACGCCATGCTGGCCGTCTCCATGGCCGTGGCGCGCGCCGCGGCCGAAGAAGCCGGCCTGCCGCTGTACCGCTACTTCGGCGGCATGAGCGCGGTGCAGATGCCCGTGCCCATGATGAACGTGGTGAACGGTGGCGCGCACGCCAACAACAACCTGGACCTGCAGGAACTGATGATCATTCCCGTGGGCGCGCCGAGCTTCCGCGAAGCCGTGCGCTGGGGCGCCGAGGTGTTCCACGCGCTCAAGAAGATCATCCACGACAAGGGCATGAGCATCGCCGTGGGCGACGAAGGGGGCTTCGCACCCAACGTGGCCAACCACGAGGCCGCGATCCAGATGATCCTGGAAGCCATCGGCAACGCGGGCTACACCGCCGGCGAGCAGATCGCCCTGGGCCTGGACTGCGCCGCCAGCGAGTTCTACAAGGACGGCAAGTACCACCTGGAGGCCGAGGGCCTGGTGCTGAGCGCGGAAGACTGGACCAACATGCTGGCCACCTGGGTCGACAAGTACCCCATCATCAGCATCGAGGACGGCATGGCCGAAGGCGACTGGGATGGCTGGAAGGTGCTGACCGAGCGCCTGGGCACGAAGGTGCAGCTGGTGGGCGACGACCTGTTCGTCACCAACACCAAGATCCTGAAAGAAGGCATCCAGAAGCACATCGGCAACTCGATCCTGATCAAGATCAACCAGATCGGCACGCTGACCGAGACCTTCGCCGCGATCGAGATGGCCAAGCGCGCGGGCTACACCGCCGTGATCAGCCACCGCTCGGGCGAAACCGAGGACAGCACCATCGCCGACATCGCCGTGGGCACCAACGCCGGCCAGATCAAGACCGGCTCGCTCTCGCGCTCGGACCGCATGGCCAAGTACAACCAGCTGCTGCGCATCGAGGAAGACCTGGGCGACGTGGCGGTGTACCCGGGCCGTGACGCCTTCTACAACCTCAGGTAATCTCCGCCTCCATGGCCCACCGCTTCATCCCTGCCCTGCTGATCGCGCTGCTGCTCGTCGTGCACGCACAGCTGTGGTTCGGGCGGGGCAGTGTGCCCAAGGTGGCGAGCATGAAGCAGCAGCTCGCCACGCAGGAACTGGCCAACCGCGACGCGCAGCTGCGCAACGACCAGTTGGTCAGCGAGGTGCGCGACCTGCAGGAGGGCCTGGACATGGTCGAGGAACTCGCCCGCGCGGAGCTGGGCATGGTCAAGCCCAACGAAATCTTCGTGCAGATCGCGCAGAACAAGCGCTGATCCATGGTCACCCTCACGGTGGCATTGCTCGGGGGCGAGTCCAGCGGCAAGACGGCGCTGGCAACCGCCCTGCACCAGACCCTCCATGACGCCCACGGCATCCGCAGCGCGGTGGTGCCCGAGCATTTGCGCGCCTGGT
The DNA here is from genome assembly GCA_003599455.1 of Comamonadaceae bacterium. Taxonomy (GTDB): domain Bacteria; phylum Pseudomonadota; class Gammaproteobacteria; order Burkholderiales; family Burkholderiaceae_C; genus Hydrogenophaga. The sequence continues at coordinate 5,328 of QZKF01000041.1, read as the reverse complement.
GCGAGGCCTGGGGCCGCGCCCCCGAAGTCCACGAACAGGCGGCCATCGCCGCCGAGCAGACGCGGCTCATCCAAGCGGCGCGGCAACTGCCCGGCGTGGCGGTGGTGATCGCCGACACCACGGCGCTGATGGTCGCGGCCTACAGCGCGCTGGTGTTCAACGACACGGCCTTGCTGCCGCCCGCGCTGGAACAGCAGCGGTGGTACGACCTGAGCCTGCTGATGGGACTGGACATTCCCTGGCAGCCCGACGGCCTGTTTCGCGACGGCCCCGACATGCGCGAAGCGACCGATGCGCTGCTGCGCCGCGAGCTGCAGGCCGCCGGCATCGGCTTCCAGACGGTGTACGGCCAGGGAGGAGCGCGATTGCAGCAGGCGCTGCGCGCGGTCGGCACCGCGCTGGGCCGGCCGCTGGTGCACGACGACCCGTCGCTGGCCACCGGCCTGCGCCCCTGGTCGTGCGACAACTGCAGCGACCCCGAGTGCGAGCACCGGCTGTTCACCGGGCTGCTCTCGCGCGTCTGAGTGGCTTCAGTGCTTCTGGTCGCTCGCCGGCGCCTGCTGCGCGAGCTGCAGGAACACCTGCGCCGCGTCCACCGGGTCGTACCGGTACTGCGCGCCGCAGAACTCGCAACCCACCTCCACCTGGCCCTGTTCACTCAGGATGGACTCGACCTCGTCGCGCCCCAGGCTGCGCAGCATGCCGCCCACGCGCTCGCGCGAGCAGGTGCAGGCGAAACGCGGGCCGTGCTCGCCGGTCATGGGCTCGAAACGGCGCAGGTCCTCTTCCCAGAACAGGCGGTGCAGGATGGTGTCGGCGTCCAGCGTCAGCAGCTCCTCGCGCTTGAGGCTGGCCGCCAGGATCGCGATGCGGTTGTAGTCCTCGTTCTGGCCGATCTGGTCCTCGTCGCGCTGGTGCGAGCTGCCGGCCAGGTTGGTCGCGCCCTGCAGCGGCAGGCGCTGGATCAGCAGGCCCGCGGCCATCTGGTCGTTGGCCGCCAGCACCAGCCGCGTGTCGAGCTGCTCGCTCTGCAGCATGTAGTGCTCGATCACCTCGCTGAGCTTTTCCAGCTTCTCGCGCTTGTCGCCAAACAGCGGCACCACGCCCTGGTAGGGCTGCTGGCCGGGCAGGCGGTCCTTGGGGTCGAGCGTGATGGCGCAGCGGCCCTGGTTGGTCACGTTGACCATGTGCGAGAGCGGCGCGTCGGCCGCGACCTCGCCCACCACCGTGGCGGTGGCGCGCAGGCTCAGGTCGGGCTGCACCTCGGCCACGGCCAGCTTCACCGGCCCGTCGCCCATGATCTGCATGATCAGCGCACCGTTGAACTTGATGTTGGCCTGCATCAGCGTGGCGGCCGCCGTCATCTCGCCCAGCAGCTCGGTCACGGCCGCGGGGTAGCCGCCACCGTCGCGGTGGCGCTGCAGGATCTCCTGCCAGGCGTCGGTCAGGCGCACGAGCATGCCGCGCACCGGCATGCCTTCAAAGACGAATTTGTGGAGTTCGGACAAGCGGGACTTCTTTCAGACAATCGAATCGTCACAGATCGGGGTCAGGCGATCTTTTTCAAGGTCTTGCGGTAGCGCCCGGCGTTCTCGACGTAGTGCATCGCGCTGCGGCGCAGGCCCTCGATCTGCTCCGCCGTGAGCGACCTCACCACCCTGGCCGGGCTGCCGATGATCATGCTGCCATCGGGAAATTCCTTGCCCTCGGTCACCAGAGAACCCGCACCCACCAGGGAGTCTTTGCCGATCTTCGCGCCGTTGAGCACGGTGGCGCCAATGCCGATCAGCGAGCCGTCGCCGATGGTGCAGCCGTGCAGCATCACCTGGTGGCCCACGGTCACGTGCCGGCCCACGGTCATGGGAAAACCATGGTCGGCGTGCAGCACGCTGCCGTCCTGGATGTTGCTGCCCTCACCGACCGTGATGGTCTCGGTGTCGCCCCGCAGCACCGCACCGAACCACACGCTGCTGTCGTTCCCCAGCACCACGTTGCCCATCACCTGCGCGCTGTCGGCCACCCAGGCCGTGTCGGCCACGCGGGGCGCGGTGCCATCGAGTTCGTAAATTGCCATCTGAAGGGTCTCCGGTCGCGAAACCTAGAATTGTAGGGATGCAAGCCCCCGCGCCCCTGTCCCCGGTGTCCCTGCGCGCCCAGGCCCTGCAGGCGCTGTGCCTCACCGACCCGGGCCACAAGGTGGCCGCCACCCATGCCCTGTTCGAGGCCTGGCAGGCCGGCCACACCCGGCTGGAAGCCGCCGAAAACCTGCTGCCCGACGCCGCCACGGCCCTGCCCGGGCGGCCCGGGCGCCCGGTGCTGCTGGCCCCGGTCGCCGTACCCCAGCGCTCGCCCTTCACGCCCGAGGGCCTGGCCATGCTGCTGCATGCGGTCACCCACATCGAGTTCAACGCGATCAACCTCGCGCTCGATGCCGTCTGGCGTTTCCCCGGCATGCCCGAGCAGTTCTACACCGACTGGCTGCGCGTGGCGCACGAGGAGGCCATCCACTTCGGCCTGCTGCGCGCGCACCTGAACAGCCTGGGACACGACTACGGCGATTTCGCGGCCCACAACAGCCTGTGGGAGATGTGCGTGCGAACGCAGGACGACATCACCGCGCGCATGGCGCTGGTGCCGCGCACGCTGGAGGCGCGCGGCCTGGACGCCACGCCGCCCATGCAGGCGCGCCTGCGCAAGGTGGGCACGCCCGCGGCCCTGCGCGCGGTCGAGATCCTCGACGTGATCCTGCGCGACGAGATCGGCCACGTGGCGGTGGGCAACCGCTGGTACGGCTGGCTGTGCGCGCAGCAGGGCATCGAGCCCCTGTCCCACTACCGCCAGCTCGCGCGGGCCCATTCGGCGCCGCGGTTGAAGCCGCCGTTCAACGACGCGGCGCGGCGCGCGGCGGGGTTCAGCGACGCCGAGCTGGCCGCGATGCACCAGACCTGAGCGCCGATAATCGGGGATGACTTCCGTTTCCCCGACCGCCTTCGGCACCCTCCCCCTCTCCCCCGCCACGCTGGCCAACCTGGAGCAGCTGGGCTACCTGGAAATGACCCCGATCCAGGCGGCCGCGCTGCCGCCCGCGCTGCTGGGCAAGGACATCATTGCCCAGGCCAAGACCGGCAGCGGCAAGACCGCCGCCTTCGCCCTCACCCTGCTGGCCAACCTGAATGCGCGCCGCTTCGCCGTGCAGACCCTGGTGCTGTGCCCCACGCGCGAGCTGGCCGACCAGGTCACCACCGAGATCCGCCGCCTCGCGCGCGCCGAAGACAACATCAAGGTCGTCACGCTGTGCGGTGGCGTGCCGCTGCGCGGCCAGCTCGCCACACTGGAGCACGGCGCGCACATCGTGGTGGGCACGCCGGGCCGCGTCATGGACCACCTGGAGCGCGGCAGCCTGCAGCTGGACGCACTCAACACCCTGGTGCTCGACGAGGCCGACCGCATGCTCGACATGGGCTTCTTCGACGACATCGTGACCGTGGCGAAGCAATGTCCGAAGACGCGCCAGACCTTGCTGTTCTCCGCCACCTACCCGGAAGGCATCGCCAAGCTCAGCGCGCAGTTCATGCGCGAACCGGTCGCGGTGAAGGTGGAGGCGCAGCACGCGGGCGCGCAGATCGAACAGCGCTGGTATGAGGTCAAGGACACCGAGCGGCTGGACGCGGTGAGCAAGCTGCTCGCGCACTTTCGCCCCGCGAGCACGCTGGCGTTCTGCAACACCAAGGCGCAGTGCCGCGACCTGGTGGCCGTGCTGCAGGCCCAGGGCATCAGCGCGCTCGCGCTGTTCGGTGAACTGGAGCAGCGCGAGCGCGACCAGGTGCTGGTGCGCTTTGCCAACCGCAGCTGCTCGGTGCTGGTGGCCACCGACGTGGCCGCGCGCGGCCTGGACATTGCCAGCCTGGCCGCCGTGGTCAACGTGGACGTGACGCCCGACGCCGAGGTGCACATCCACCGCATCGGCCGCACCGGCCGCGCGGGCGAAAGCGGCCTGGCACTCAACCTGGCCAGCCTGGACGAGATGGGCAGCGTGGGCAAGATCGAGCAGCTGCAGGGCCGCGAATCACAATGGCACCCCTTGAGCGAGCTCGTGCCCACCGGCACGGGCCCGCTCGTGCCGCCCATGGTCACCCTGCACATCCAGGGTGGCCGCAAGGAGAAGATCCGCCCCGGCGACGTGCTGGGCGCGCTCACCGCCGACCTGGGCTACACCCGCGAGCAGGTGGGCAAGATCAACGTGAACGAATGGTCGACCTACGTGGCGGTGGACCGCGACATCGCGCAGCAGGCCGCGAGCCGGCTCAACGCCGGGCGCATCAAGGGCAAGGCCGTCAAGGTGCGCGTGCTCGAAGACTGAAAACATCACGAAGGAGACACACCATGGGTGCGCAATGGAAAGCCAAGCACAAGGACCTCGCCGCGAACGCCAAGGGCAGGCTGTTCGGCAAGCTGGCCAAGGACATCATGATCGCCGCGCGCCACGGCGCCGACCCGGCGGCGAATTCGCGGCTGCGGCTGGTGGTGGAGCAGGCGCGCAAGGTCTCCATGCCCAAGGAAACGCTGGACCGCGCCATCAAGAAGGGCGCGGGGCTCACCGGCGAGACGGTGCATTTCGAGCACGTGGTCTACGAGGGCTTCGCGCCGCACCGCGTGCCGGTGATGGTGGAGTGCCTGACGGATAACGTGAACCGCGCGGCATCCGACATGCGCGTGCTGTTCCGCAAGGGCCAGCTCGGTACCTCGGGCACGGTGTCATGGGACTTCGACCACGTGGGCATGATCGAGGCCGAGCCCGCGAAGAAAGGCGCCGACCCCGAGCTGGCCGCCATTGAAGCGGGTGCACAGGACTTCCACCCCGGCCACGACGAGGGCGTGACGGTGTTCCTGACCGACCCGACCGACCTCGACCTGGTGAGCCGTGCCCTGCCGGCGCAGGGCTTCACGGTGCTGTCGTCCCGGCTGGGCTACAAACCGAAGAACCCGATCGACCCGGCCAGCCTGAGCGCCGAGCATCTGGAAGAGGTGGAGGCTTTCCTGGCCGCGCTGGACGCGAGCGAAGACGTGCAGAACGTGTTCGCCGGCCTGGGCGGCTGAGCGGGCAAACGCCCCGCAAACTGAACGACAATCCCGCCATGAGCGACACCACGACCACCCCCGACCGACCTCCCCTGCCCGACCGCCTGGCGATCGACCCGCGCAGCCCGCACCACGTGGCCGCGGTGTTCGAGCACGACATCGGCATCCGCTTCAACGGCAAGGAGCGCTTCGACGTGACCGAGTACTGCATCAGCGAGCGCTGGGTGAAGGTGCCTTCGGGCAAGACGC
>QZKF01000082.1 GCA_003599455.1 Comamonadaceae bacterium | reverse complement strand
ATGTCGCCGCCGTGCGCGGGGGCGGCGCGGTCGATCTCGTCGAACAGGCGGCCCGCCGTTTCCGAAGCGCCCAGGATCACCGAGCCGCAGCCCAGGATGCCGGCGGCCACCGCGCCCTGCAGCGCGTCGGGCGCCGCGGCCAGCGTCATGCGCGCGGCCTGCACGCTGGGCACCAGGCCGTGCTCGGCGATCGCCACCAGCGTGGCGTTGAGCACCGCGCTGGCCGGCGCATCGGGCTTGCGGCCGGTGAGCAACAGGTAGAAGTAGTCGGCGAAATTCACCTGGCCGATCAGATCCTGGCACAGGTCCTGGCCGCGCACCACGATGGCGTCGGCGTTGGAGGCGCAAATGGCCGATTCGGGCACGGTGGCCTTGCCAATCTTCACGGGGAGTCTCCGGTGGGGTGGATGGTGCGCCGCACTCAGGCGGCGGGCACCAGGCGGAAGTCGTAGCTCGCGCTGTGGTACGGGATGTTCATGTGGCGGCCGTCGGGCGCGGTGCCCGGCGCGTGCGCGCTGAAGGGCACGATCAGGCTGTTGCGCACGCCGAACACGGCGTCGGAATCGAGGTAGGGGCTGTCGGCCACGAACAGGTGCGTGGTCACCGGCTGGTGGCCGGGCGCGTACACCTTCATGTGGATGTGGCCGGGGCGGTTCGGGTGGCGGCCCATGCGGCGCAGCATCTCGCCCACCGGCCCGTCGTCGGGCACCGGGTAGAACGAGGGCTTGATCGACCAGAAGCGGTAGCGGCCCTGGGCGTCGGTGTGGAAGCGCGCGCGCAGCCGCATGCCCGCGTCGTCGCCCATCTGCATGTCGTACACGCCCTCGCCGTCGCCGGACCACACGTCCAGGCAGCAGTTCGCAATCGGTTTGCCCGTGGTGTCGGTCACCGTGCCGTGGTAGTACGCAGGCTCACCGGGCATCTGCTCGCCGATGTCGCTGCCCAGTTCCAGTTCGGGCGCGCCCTCCCAGTAGAAGGGGCCCTGCACCGTGGCCTCGGTCGGGGTGCTCGCGCCGCCGCCGGCGGCCTGGAAGGCGCGCGCGGCCTTGAGCTGGTTGATCGCGACCACCAGCATGGAGATGCCCAGCGTGTCGGACAGCAGGATGAATTCCTGGCGCTTGTCGTCGCAGGTCTTGCCGGTCTCGGTGAGGAAACCGATGGCGGCGATCCATTCGGCCTCGCTCAGCTCGACCTCGCGCACGAAGGCGTGGGCGTGGCGCACCAGGGCGCTCATCAGCTGCTTGAAACGCGGGTCGGTGCAGTCGGCGAGCCGGTCGATGACGGCCTGGGTGAGGTCCTGGGCTTCGTGTTGAGCCATGTTGCTTGTCTCCGGGTTGTGCCTGCAGTCTAGGCAAGGGTTGTTGACGATGGAAGTGATGATTTTCGACCGTTATGATCGATCTCATCGATGGTTGAAGCGGAGCCCCCCATGGAACTCAGACACCTGCGCTACTTCGATGCGGTGGCCGAAACGATGAACTTCACGCGCGCGGCCGAGCGCCTGCACGTGACGCAGTCGACGCTCTCGCACCAGATCCGGCAGCTGGAAGAAGAACTGGGTCTGGTGCTGTTCGACCGCGGCCACAAGCGCGTGGCACTGACCGAGGCCGGCGAGATGCTGCGCACCCACCTGGTGCCCGCGCTGCAGCAGATCGACCGCGGCCTGCAGGCGCTGAGCCACCCGCCCGAAACGCTCTCGGGCGAGCTGCGCATCGGTGCCACGCACAGCTTCAACACGCGCCTGGTGCCGCTGTGCGTCTCGTCCTTCCTCAGCTACCACCCTGGCATCCGCGTCAGCGTGGAAGAGCTCTCGGCCGAACTCATCGCCAAGCGCCTGGCCAGCGGCCACCTGGACCTGGGCGTGTCCTACAAACCCGACGACCGGCCCGAGCTCTGGTTCGAGCCGCTGTACAACGAGGAGCTGCGGCTGGTGGTGGCCGCCACGCACCCGCTGGCCAGGCGCCGGCGCGTGCGCATGATCGAGCTCAACCACTGCCGCATGGTGCTGCTGCCGGCGCAGTTCTCGACCCGCCAGCTGCTGGACGACTGCTTCGAGGCCGCCGGGGCGCAGCCGCTGGTGATCGCCGAGCTGAACTCGATCGCGCCCATGATCGAACTGATCCGCCAGACCGACCTGGCGGGCATCATCGCCGAGACCGCGGTGACGCCCTCGCCCGACCTGCGCGTGGTGCCGATCGAGGACCCGACGCCGATCCGCACGCCCGGCCTGCTGTGGAAGAAAGGCGCGAACCGATCCCCCATGGTCAAGCACATGGCGTCGGTCATCCGCCGCGCCGCCGGCTGAGGCCTCAGAGGATCTTGCAGGCCTGCTCGAAGCTGAGGCGGGGGTTGCGGTCGAACAGCTTGCTGTCGTCGCCATGGCCGAGGTTGATCAGGAAGTTGGCACGCCAGCGGCCGTCGGGGAAGAACTCGGCGTTCACCTTGGCCAGGTCCACGCCGCTCATGGGGCCGCAGTCCAGCCCGAGCGCGCGCGCCGCGATGATGAAGTAGCCGCCGCCCAGCGTGCCGTTGCGCGTGGCGGTGGCCTCGCGCAGGCCGGCGTTGGCCTCGAAATTCTCCATCGCGCCCTCCTTGTGCCAGACCTCGGGCATGAACTCGTGGAAGCGCGTGTCGGTCGCCACGATCACCGTGACCGGCGCCACGCGCGTCTTGTCGAGGTTGCCGGGCGAGAGCGCGGGCAGCAGGCGCGCGCGCGACTCGGGCGAGTTGAGGAACACGTAGCGCGTGGGCTGGGTGTTCATCGAGGTCGGCCCCATGCGGGCGATGTCGTACACCTGCCGCAGCAGGGTCTCGGGCACGGGCTCGTCGGTGAAGCCGTTGGCGGTGCGCGCCTTGAGAAAGATCTGGTCGAGGGCTTGCGCGTCGATGGTCATGGTGTGCGTGAGGTTGATGAAAAAGAAGAAGTGTCAGTCCAGGCTGATGCTGGCGGCGCGGATCAGGCCGGTCCAGCGCTGCACGTCGCGTGCCAGCATGGTCCGGGTATCGGCCACGCTGATGTTCATGGGCGTGCCACCGGCCTTGCGGAAGGTCTCCTGGAGCTCGGGCGTTGCGATGATTTTCGCGAGTTCAGCGCGCAGGCGGTCGAGCGCCTCGGGCGGCGTCTTGCCGGGCGCGAAGTAGCCGAACCACGATTCGAGGTCGAGCTTGACGACGCCGGACTCGTTGATGGTCTGCACCGTGGGCTGCATGGGGTTGCGCGCGGCGCTGGAGACCGCGATCGCCTTGAGCTTGCCGGTCTCGACGTGCGCGCGCGTGGTGGGCGTGAGGTCGAAGAACAGGTCGACCCGGTCGCCCAGCAGGTCGGCGTACGCGGCCTGCGCGCCCCGGTAGGGCACGTGCACGATGTCGACGCCGGCCTGGTTCCACAGCGCGGCGGCCAGCACGTGCTGGCCCGAGCCATTGCCGGCCGAGGCGTAGGTGAGCTTGCCGGGGTTCGCCTTCGCGTGGGCCACCAGCTCGGCCAGGTTGTTGAACGGCAGGCTGTTGCGCGCCATCAGCGTGTAGCTGTAGCTCACGGCCAGGCCCACCGGCTCGAAGTCTTTCAGGCTGTCGTACGGGAGGTTCTTGTACAGGCCCATGTTGAGCACCATGTTCGAGACCGAACCTGTGAGCAGGGTGTAGCCATCCGGCGCGGCTTTGGCCGCCGCTTCGGTGCCCACCAGGGTGCCCGAACCGGTGCGGTTCTCCACCACCACCGGCTGGCCCAGCGCGGTGGCCAGCCGCTCGGCGAGCGCGCGCCCGACGAAGTCGAAACCACCGCCCGGCGGCTGCGGCACGATCACGCGCAGCGCGCGGTTGGGAAAACCGGACTGCGCCCAGGCGGCGGGCGCCATCGCGCCGAGGGCCGCCGCGGGCACGGCGGCGAGCAGCGCGCGGCGCGACAGCGGGTGTTCGGTGCGGGTCTTGTTCATGTCTTGTCTCCTCGTTGTTGTGCTGAAAGCGGTGCGCTCAGGCCGGGTGGATGTCGCGCTCCAGGTCGCCGCCGGCGAGCCAGCGCGCTCCCTTGCGGTAGAGCTCGTCCACCACCGGGCCCTTGAGCATGGGCATGTCCATCTTCACCGTGTAGCCGATGCGGGTCTGGATGTAGGCCAGGTGGCGGTAGCCCTCGGGCATGGCGGCCAGCGCGGCCTGGTCGAGCGCGAGCACCGCGGTGGAGTCCACCGGGTCGATGCGGTCCTTCTCGTAGATCGGCTGGCGGTGCAGCAGCTTCCACTGGCCTTCATGGCGCACCACGAAGTCGTAAAAACGGCCGGTGCAGACCACGTCGCACAGCACCGGGCCGTCCACGCCGTCGACCATGCCGCGCTGCGAGATCGTCATCTTGGTCTGCGCGATCGCGCGGTCGCCCGCGATTTCCACGGCCGAGCCGCCCAGGAAGTGCAGGATGCTCACGCCCTTGGCCCAGCCCTCCTGCGTCACGCGGATGAAGTCGGCGAACGGGCCCTGGAACCAGGTCGCCATCATCACGCCTTTCGGGTGCCACACGGTGGCGAAGCGCGCCCAGTCGCCGGCGTCGCGCCACACGGCCCAGCGCTCCACCATCTGGCGTATCAACAGCTCGTCTTTCAAGTCGTCCTGCACGGTTCAGTTCCTTTTGTGGATGTTGTGATTCACGGGGTCTCGAAGTCCACCTGGTGGCGCGCGATGCGCAGGCCCTCGAGCTCGCGGCGCACGCGCAGGTGCTCGGGGTGGCGGGCGTAGTCGTCCAGCGCCTGGCGCGACGCGAACTCGGAATACAGCACCACGTCGCAGGCGTAGTCCACCCCGCTCAGGTCCAGCCCGATCTCCAGCTTCAGCAGACCGGGAATAGGCTGCATGCCTTCGAACGCGGCCTTCAGGCGCTGCGCATTGCGGGCTTTTTCATCCGGGCCGGCGCCGAGGATGTCCCACATGACGATGTGTTTGATCATGTCGATGCGGGTTCAAGTGGGCGGGAATCCCGCCTTCTGCGGCCACAGGTTGGCGAAGGCGTGCACCGTGGTGCCGGCGTAGAGGCCAGCCGTGTTGAACGGCTCCTGCGCCAGCCAGCGGTGCGCGGCCTCGCGGTCGGGGAAATCAATGGCCAGCAGGCTGCCCACCATGGTCTGGCCGTCGTCGGCCAGCAGCGGGCCGGCGAAGGCGATGCGCGCGGCCTGCTCGCCCAGGTAGGCCTTGTGCTGCGGGCGCATGCGCTGGCGCAGCTCGCCCGCCGCGGGTTTGTCGATCAGGTGAAAGATGTAGATCATGGGTGTCTCACATGCGCGCCAGCCAGGTCGACAGACCGGGGAAAACCGCCAGGATCGCCAGCACCACCATCATGGCGAGCACGAAGGGGAAAGCGCCGGCAAAGATGTCGCGGATGGTGATGCGCGGGTCGTTGAGCGCCGACTTCACCGTGTAGACCGAGACGCCGAACGGCGGCGTGAGCAGGCCCACCTCCACCGCCACCACGGTCAGCACGCCAAACCAGATCAGGTCCATCTGGAAGGCCGTGGCAATGGGCAGCACGATGGGCAACATGATCAGCATGATCGAGACCGAGTCGATGATGCAGCCCAGCGCGATCACGATCGCCAGGTAGGCGATCAGAAAGCCCCAGGGGCCCAGGCCCATCTCGGTGATGGCGGTGGTGATGCCGGCGGGCATGCCGGTGAGCGCGAGCATGCGGCTGTAGAGCGAGGCCGCGATGATGAGGAACAGCACAGAGACCGAGACATAACCGGTCTCGGTGAGCACGTTCCACAGCTTGCGCCAGCTCAGGCGGCGGCGCACCAGGGCGATCACGAAGGCGCCGGCGGCCCCCACGGCACCGGCCTCGGTGGGCGTGAAGAAGCCGCTGTACAGACCGCCCAGCACCAGCACCACCAGCGCCAGGATGGGGAAGAACTTCACCGCGGCGCTGGCCCAGGTCTCGGTGTCGGCCTGTTCCGCCGTCTGGGGCGCGCCGCTGGCGTAGATCTTGTGCGGCCAGAGGTAGGCCATTGCCAGGATCAGGGCGGCAAACGCAGCGGCCATCAACAGGCCGGGCAGGATGCCGGCGAGGAACATGCGGCCGATCGACTCCTCGGCCAGCACGCCGTAGATGATCATCAGCAGGGAGGGCGGGATCAGCATGCCCAGCACCGACGAACCCGCCACCACCCCGACGGCGAAGCGCGGTGTGTAGCCGTGGCGGATCATCTCCGGCGTGGCGACCTTGGTGAACACCGAGGCCGAGGCGATGGAGATGCCGGTGATCGCGGCGAACACCGCGTTGGCCCCCACGGTGGCCAGGCCCAGGCCACCGCGCAGGCGCCGCAACAGCCACTGGAACACGTCGAAGGTGTCGCGCCCCACCCCGGAGACGCTCACGAACATGCCCATGAGCACGAACAGCGGCACCACGCCGAACAGGTAGTCCCGTATCGAATCGTTGGCCGCCGCCCCCACGAAGCGCGCCGCGATCTCGGGCGACTTGAGCAGCCACACGCTCAGGAAGGACGTGACGATGAGCGCCACGCCGATGTGCATGCCGACCACGATGGCCACCAGCATGAGGCCGATGGCCAGGAATCCGATCATCAGCTCACTCATGGCGATCGCCTCCACGCGCGGGGGCCTTGGCGCTCTCGCGCAGGTCCTGCCAGGCCAGCAGGCCGTACTGCACGGCGGCGAGCACGCCACCGAGCGTCACCACCAGGGCCATGGGCCAGGTCGGGAAGGTGAACACGCCCTCGATGCCGATGAACTCGTTGTTGTTCCAGGCCTTCACCAGCAGCGGCCGCGTGGCATACGCGATGACGCCGCAGGCGAAGACGCCGAAGAGCGAGAACAGCGCCCGCAGCCGCAGGCCGGCGCGCGGCCGCATCAGCAGGAAGGGATCGATGAACAGGTCGGCCCGGCTCATGCGCCCGTGGCGCAGCGTGCCGGGGAGTTGCAGGAACACGATGACGATGATGGACGCGGCCACCAGCTCTGCGACGCCGTCGATGGGCTTGTTGAAGGCGTTGCGCATGAACACGTCGGTACACATCAGCACCATGACCAGGCCGATCACGATCGAGCCCAGGCCATTGAGCCCGTCGACCAGGTGGCCGAACGGGCTGCTGGGCACCGAGGAGGCGGGCGCCTCCTCCAGGTTGGTGTTGGCTTCGTAGCTCATGGTGGCTTACAGGCCCTTGTCCCAGTCGCGCAGGGGCTTGGCGCCACGCTTGCGCAGTTCTTCCATGTAGGTCTTCACGATCTGGGCGGCCGGGCCGCGCGCGGCGTTGGCCTTCACCCAGTCGGACGCGATGTTGGGCATGGTGCTGGCCCACTTCTCGCGCTCGCCAGGGGCCATGGGCGCCACCTTCACCGGCACGCTCTGGTTGGCGCCCTGCGTCTGGATGGACTTGAGCGCGGCCTCGTAACGCTGCATGAGCGTGGCGCCCAGCGTCTTCGAGTACTCCAGGCCCACGTCCTTGATGATCTTCTGCACCTCGGGCGGCATCTTGTTGAAGCTGTCCTTGTTCATGGCCATGCCGCCGTTGTAGAGCGCGCCGATGTCCACCGTGGTCACGTAGGGCGCGACCTCGTAGATCTTGTTGGGCAGGATGCCGGTGGAGATGGAAATGGTGCCCTCGCTCACGCCGGTCTGGATGTCGGTGTAGTAGCTGGTGAGGGAGCCGTCCACCGCCACCGCGCCCGAGCCGCGCAGCCATGCGCCCACGGCGCCGGGGGCCGAGATCTTCTTGCCGTTCAGGTCGGCGTAGGTGCTGATCGGGGCCTTGGTGAACAGGTGATAGGTGTCCACGCCCGAAGCGCCCAGGAACACCAGGTTGTTGCGGTCCCACTCGGCCTTGAGGGCGGGCACCTTCTCGTTCATCTCGTTGGCCACCTCCAGCAGCATGCGCACGTCACCCGTGGCAAACGGCGTGACGGTGGCGTATTGCGTCAGCGGCATCTTGGCCGACTCGAGGTTGGCGAACACCCAGCCCACGTCGGCGATGCCCTCGCCCACGCTGGAGAGCGTGGCGTTCATCTTGTAGAGCTGGCCACCATAGGCCTCTTTCCACTCGATCTTGTAGCCCTTGCCCAGCGCTTCCACGCGCTTGTTGACCTCGGGCACGAACAGCGTGCTCATCAGGCCCACCCAGGGCAGCGTGGTCGGGTGGCTGGAGGCGATGGTGAGCTTGAAGGTCTGCTGCGCGTGCGCCGCGCCCAGGCCGCTGGCCATCAGCAAGGCCCCCATGGCGGTGGCCAGGGCGGTCTGGTGGAACTGGCGCTTGTTGATCGTGGTCATCTTTTTCATGGTGTTTGTCTCCATCGGGGTTTACGGCTTCACGGGGTTGAGAACGAAATCGAAATCGAGCGTGGTCGAGCCATCGGGCTGCTTCACCCAGTCGGCCACCAGCGACTGGCGCACGCCGAACACGGCGTCCGAATCAAGGTAGGGGTCGCCGTCGCGGAACACATGCGTCACGAGCGTCTCGTAACCGGGCGCGCGGATCATGAAATGCAGGTGGGCCGGGCGCCAGGGGTGGCGTTTGGTGGCGCGCAGCATGTCGCCCACCGGGCCGTCGTCGGGGATCGGGTAGGGCTCGGCCACCACGCTGCGGAAGTGGAAACGCCCGTCGGGCCCGCTGCGCAGCACCGCCCTGCCCTGCGCGTGCTCGAGTCCCTCGCGCTGCACGTCGTACAGGCCGTCGGCATCGGCCTGCCAGACGTCGATCTCGGCCCCGGCCACCGCCTCGCCGCCGAGGCCGCGCACGCTGCCGCGCACCTGGCAGGGTTCACCCGGTGCCCCGTTGGCCACATCGGCGCCATGCTCCACACGCGGCGCGTCCTCCACGTGGAACGGGCCGAACACCGTGGCCTCGGTGCAGCCGGCGGGCTTGTCGTTGTTCAGCGCCACGGTGAGCATGGACAGGCCCAGCGTGTCCGACAGCAGGATGAACTCCTGGCGCTGGTCGTCGCACTTGTGGCCGGTGGCGGTGAGGAACTCGATGCCGGCCATCCACTCGGCCTCGGTGAGCTTGACCTCGCGCGCAAAGGCGTGCAGGTGCTGCACCAGGCTGGTCATGATCTGCTTCAGGCGCGGGTCGGGCGTCTGCGACAGGCGCGCGAGCACGGCTTGCGTGATGTTGTACTGGTCGAGGTTTCTCAACGGCTGTCTCCTGTTCTTCTGCGCGTGGCGCCGCAGTGCCGTCACAATGTAGGTCGTTGGGGAGAACAGACCAATGCCTGCCGCAAAAATGACTTTTTCTTCAGGTGGAACAAAGAGGAGACCATGGACCGCTGGACCGAGATCGAACTGTTTGTGCAAGTGGCCGAAACCGGCAGCCTGAGCCGCGCGGCCGAGTTGCTGGACCTCTCCAACGCCAGCGCCAGCCGCCACCTCGCCGCCCTCGAAGAGCGCCTGGGCGTGCGCCTGGTGGAACGCAACACCCGGCGCCTGTACCTCACCGACACCGGGCAGGAATTCTTTCAGCGCGCCCGCGCCATCCTGGCCGACCTGCGCGACGCCGAGTCCACCGTGAACGCCGCCGCGCTCAACCCCACCGGCGTGCTGCGCGTGACCGCCTCGCTCTCGTTCTCCATGCACCACATCGCGCCGCTGCTGCGCGAGTACACCGACCGCTACCCCAATGTGACGGTGCACGTGGAAGCCGCCAACCGCTACCTGGACATCATCGACAACAACATCGACGTGGCGATCCGCAACCGCGAGTACGAGCCCGACAGCAACATCACCATCCGCCGCCTGGCCGAGACGCGGCGCATCCTGGTCGCGTCACCGGGCTACATCGCGCGCCACGGCGTGCCCAAAGAGCTCGACGATCTGCAGCGCCACAAGCTGCTGATCTACATCCACGCCAACAACCCCAACGAACTGCGCTTCACGCGCGGCGACGAGCAGAAAACGGTGAACGTGAAGGGCCTGCTGGAGAGCAACGACGGCCAGATATTGCGCGCCGCCGCGCTCGACGGCATGGGCATCCTGGTGCAGCCCAGCTACATCGTCTACGACGACATCGTGGCCGGCCGCCTGGTCCCCATGCTCGACGACTGGGACCTGCCCCGCCTGAGCATCAACCTGGCCTACCCCAGCCGCAAGCACCTGAGCGCCAAGGTGCGCACCTTCATCGACTTCATGGCCGAACACTTCAAGAAGATGGACTACGAGCGGAAGTGGACGGGGCGGTTTGCGGTGTATTGAGCATTGAGATCTGAAAATTGCATTATCTAGTCGTTTATTGACAAATGACTAGATATTGCAACACACTCCGGGAATGACTCTGGGCTCGAACCCAACGCTCGAACAGGCCGTGCTCGCGCTCGCCAAGCGCCGGCCGCTGCTGCGCGCGCGTGATCTGGCGGAGCAGGGCCTGCCGACGGTGGTGCTCAGCCGACTGGTTGCGGCCGGCCAACTCGAACGCATCACCCGCGGCGTCTACAGCCTGCCAGGGCGCGCACTCAGCGAGCACCGGTCCCTGGCCGAAGTGGCGCTGCGCGTACCGCGCGGCGTGGTGTGCCTGCTGTCGGCGCTGCGCGTGCACGGCATTGGCACCCAGGCGCCGTTCGAGGTCTGGGTGGCCATCCCCCACCACTCGCCCACACCCCGGCTCGACCAGCCAGCGCTGCGTGTGGTGCGCATGTCGGGAGCGGCCCTGACCGAAGGCATTGAGCCGATCGTGATCGATGGCGTGAAGGTCCCGGTTTTCAACGCGGCCAAGACGGTCGCCGACTGCTTCAAATACCGCAACAAGATCGGTGTGGATGTGGCGCTGGAGGCGCTGCGCGATGGCTGGTCGCAGCGCAAGCTGTCGATGGATGCGCTCTGGCACCACGCGACCGTGAATCGCGTGGCCAACGTGATGCGGCCTTATCTGGAGAGCATCACGGCATGAGTCGCAACCTCGCCGCGTCCATTCGTGCACGCTTGAAGCTGCGCGCCGATGCCACCCAGCAGGATTTCAACCTGACGCTCACCCACTATGGGCTGGAGCGGCTGTTGTACCGGTTGTCGATCTCGCCCCATGCCGCCAACTACCTGCTCAAGGGCGCCTTGCTGTTTTCGCTCTGGTACGACCAGCCGCATCGACCCACGCGGGACGCGGACCTGCTGGGGTTTGGCCCGGACGACATCGATTCCGCCGTTTCTGCTTTCCGCGACATCTGCCGGATCGCGGTGGAAGACGGCATCGCGTTTGATCCAGCTTCGGTCAAGGGTGCGGTGATCCGCAAGGAAGCGGGCTATGGCGGCGTGCGGATCGACTTGCAGGCGAAGTTGGACGGTGCGCGCATCGTGCTGCAGGTGGATATCGGCTTTGGCGACGCAGTCACACCGGCGCCGGAATCGGTGCGCTACCCGGTACTTCTCGAAGACCTGCCCGCTCCGCAGTTGCGCGCCTATCCGAAGTACACCGTGGTGGCCGAGAAATTTCACGCGGTGTGTTTGCTGGGCATGGCCAATACCCGCATGAAGGATTACTTCGATCTCTGGGTGCTGTTGGACGAGGGCGCCCTGGAACCCTCCGAGTTGCGCCGCGCCATAGAGGCCACGTTTGATCGGCGGAAACTGGCCTTGCCCAGCACCCTGCCTTCAGGCTTGAGCGATACATTCGCGCAGGATGCTGCAAAGCAAAGACAATGGGCCGCCTTCCTGAAGAAGAACCGGCTGCAAGCCCTGAATCTCACCGAGGTCGTCACGCAACTGCGCAGCGAGCTCTGGAAACTGGGGCTTCTGAAGGACAACCCCGCTCCCCTCCACTGAGCAGATGACATGGGCTCGCTCACATCCAACCACCATGCCCTCCATCCACCCCTGCGACCTCCCGCCAGACGCCCTGCTCCGCAAGTACCGCGAAAGCGGCGCCTACACCGACTGCTATGCCGTCGATGTGAGCCCACCGGTATCGCAGGCTGTGTACGTCGAGGCCTTCTACACCTCGGCGGTGTTCAAGATCGAGCGGCTTCTGCTGGCCTGGTTCCTGTCGCGGCCGGCCACCGACCAGCAAGCCCGTTTGCTCGCCACTGGACAGATCGACGCCTTCGCCGCGTGGACGGTGGAGGGACGCGATACCCGGCAGTTGTTGCTCTGCGATTTCCAGAGCCGCACGCGTTCCTGGCTGATGAGCGCGCCGGTGAATGTCAATGGATCGCCCGGCACCCGCCTGTACTTCGGCTCGGCGGTGGTGCCGGTGCGGGACCGGCGCACCGGCGAGACGACGATGGGTTTTGTGTTTCGCGCGCTGCTGGGTTTCCACAAGCTCTACTCGCGCGTGCTCTTGCGCGCTGCCGCGAACCGTCTCACCAGCAAGCCGTGACGCCGCCTGATCAGCCCGGCCGCTTCCCCTCAAACGCATCCTGCAACAACGCCCGTATCGCCCCGCGCTCCAGCGCCCTCGGGTTCGGGTACTGGTTGCTCATGGCGATGTCGCAGGCCTTGTCGAGGTCGTCGGCCTTCATGCCGATGTCCTTCAGTGCCACCGGAGCACCGTTGTGCTTCGCGAGGTCGTACACCGCCTGCGGCGCGCTCGCACCGCCCAGGGCGCGGCGGATGCGTTCCATGGCCTGCGGCGCGGCGGCGGCGTTGTAGGCCAGCGCGTGGGGCAGCACGATGGTGTGGGTTTCGGCATGTGGCAGGTTGAAGCTGCCACCCAGGGTGTGGCAGAGCTTGTGGTGCAGGGCCATGCCCACCGTACCGAGCACGATGCCGCAGAGCCAGGCGCCGTAGAGCGCGTCGGATCGCGCCGCCACATCACCGGCCTGCGCGCGGATCAGCGGCAGCGCGCGGCCCAGCGCGGCGATGCCCTCTTCGGCCATGAGGTCGATCACCGGGTTGCCTTCCACCGAGTACAGGCCCTCGGCCGCGTGGGCGATGGCGTTGATGCCGCTGGTCACGCTCATCTGCACCGGCAGACTCAGCGTGAGCTCGGGGTCGTAGATCACGGTGCGCGGCAGCACGCGCGCGTCCTTGCCGGTTTTCTTCAGGCCGGCTTCGGTGATGCCGTAGATCGGCGTCATCTCCGAGCCCGCGTAGGTGGTGGGGATGGCGACGATGGGCAGGCCCGAGTCGAGCGCGATGGCCTTGCCCAGGCCGGTGGTGGAACCGCCGCCAATCGCCACGGCGCAGTCAGCGCCCAGCCGGCGCGCTTCCTCGCGCGCCTCGCGCGCGGTCTCGATCGGCACGTGCATCACGGCGCGGTCGAACACGCCCGCGGCGCGCGCGCCCAGCAGCGCCACCACGCGCTCGGCCGAGGCGCGCTGCTCGGGCGTGCACAGCACCAGCGCGCGCTGCGCCTGGAGCGCGTCCATCTCGGCCGGCAGCGAGGCCAGCGAGCCCGCGCCGAACACCACGCGCGAAGGCAGGCCCTGGTAGACGAAAGCGTGGCGGTTCGCCGTCATCACAGCACCAGCCCCGCGCTGCGTTCCACCGCCTTGATGATGGCGGCGTAGTCGTCACCGGCGTCGCCCTGCGCCTGCGCGGCGGCCATGAGCTGGCGCGTCATGGCGGTCTGGGGCACGGGGGCCTCGCAGGCGGCGGCTTCGGCCAGGATGAGGTCGAGGTCCTTGTTCATCTGCACCACGGTGAAGGTCGGCGAAAAATCGCGCTTCGACAACTGCACCGCCTTGGCCTTGAGGATGGGCGAGGCCACCGCACTGGCGCCGAGCACGGCCCACATGTCTTCCCAGGCCAGCCCACCCTTCTGCCCCAGCGTGAGGCCTTCGGCCAGCATGGCGCTGGTCTGCGCGATCAGCAGGTTCACCACCAGTTTCATCAGCCGCGCCTGCTCGCCGCTGCCCAGGTAGAAATGGTTCGGCCCCCAGCAGCGCAGCAGCGGCAGCAACCGCTCGTGCGCGGCCTTCGGGCCCGAGGCCATCACCGTGAGCTGCGCCGCCTCGGCCATGTGGTTGTTGCCCGATACCGTGGTGCGCAGGTAGTCCACGCCCGCCGCCTCGCAGGCGCGCGCCACCTCGGCCGAGACGCGCTGCGATACGGTGCTGGTGTCCAGGTAGACCGCGCCGCGCGGCAGCGCCGCGGCCACCGCCAGCCCCACGCTGCGCAGGGCGGCGTCGTGTGGCAGCGAGGACATCACCACGTCCGCCCCGGCCAGCTCGTCCGAGGCCTGCAGGCCGCGCTCCAACGCCAGCGCCAGGCGCGCCGGGTCGGGGTCGCTCACGGTCACGGTGTGCCCGGCCGCGTGCAGGTGGGTGGCCATGGGCAGGCCCATCTTGCCCACGCCGATGAAGTGCACACGAACGGACATGCTCATTGGCCCTTGAGGTTGGCCGCTTTCGCGATGCGCGCGGCCGCGTCCATCTCGGTGCGGATGAAGGCGTTGAAGGCCTCGGGCTGCATCGGGTAGGGCTCGGCACCCAGGCGGGTGAGGCGGTCCTTCACCTCCGGGTCGGCCAGGGCCTTCAAGGCCTCGGCGTGCAGGCGCTGCTGGATGGCCGGCGGCGTCTGGGCGTTCACGATCATGCCGACCCAGAACACGAAGTCCGAACCCGGCACGCCGGCTTCCACGGTGGTGGGCACCTGCGGCAGCGTGGCGGTGCGCTGCGAGGTGCTCACGGCCAGCGCCAGCAGCTTGTTCTCGCGGATCAGCGGCAGCGCCGACGACAGCGGCGAGAAGTACCAGTCGGTGCGCTCACCCATCACGTCGGCCAGCGCCTCGGGCGTGCCCTTGAACGGGATGTGCTGCGCCTCGAAGCCTGCCTGCAGCTTGAACTTCTCGGCGTTGAGGTGGGTCGCGCTGCCCACGCCGGCCGAGGCGTAGTTGAGCTGGCCCGGCTTGGCGCGCGCGGCGGCCAGCACGTCGGCCACGGTCTTCCAGCCGCGCGCGGGCGAGACCACCATCACGTTGGGCAGCGCGGCCAGCGGCGTGATGCCGGTGAGGTCGCGCACGGTGTCGTAGCTGAGGTTGGTGTAGATCGCGGGATTCACTGCGTGGCTCGACGAGGGAATCAGCACGGTGTAGCCGTCGGCCTCGCCGCGCGCCACTTGCGCGGTGGCCAGCGAGCCGCCGGCGCCGGGGCGGTTCTCCACCACGATGGGCTGGCCCATGCTGCGCGACATGGCATCGCCCACGGTGCGCGCGATCAGGTCGGTGCCGCTGCCCGCCGTGAAGGGCACGAGGAAACGGATCGGCTTGTTCGGGTAGGGCTGGGCCTGCGCCTGCGCCTGCGTCATGCACAGGGGCATGGCCAGCGCCACGGCGCCGGCCCAGGTGGCCACGTGCTGGAACCACTGTCTTTTCATGCTTGTCTCCTTGTCGTGATCGGTACCGGATGGAAAGCGGCCATCCGCCGCGTGAAACCCCGTCGCGCTTCAGATACCCATGGCCTGCGTGATCTTTCGACCCGACTGCTGCAGGCTTTCGAGCAGCGAGCCGATGTCGGCGTCGAGCACGCGCCCGCCGCGCTTGCGCCACTGGCCGGCGACCATCACGCTCTCGATGTTGGCCAGCGAGGCCTGCATCACCACCGCGCTCACGGGGTCGTGCACCGGCTGCATGTTCAGCGTGTCGGCGCGCACCAGCACCAGGTCGGCCTGCTTGCCCGGCGCCAGGCTGCCAATGCGGTCCTGCTGCTGCAGCATGCGCGCGCCTTCGATCGTGACCCAGGCCAGCGCCTCGCGCGTGGTGATGGTCGAGGTGGGCGGAATGCTGCCATGGGCCTCGCGGTAGGCCACGTTGTCCAGGCTGCGCTGGATGCCCAGCGCGATGCGCGCCTGGCTCAGCATGTCGCCGCTCATCACACTCTCCAGGTCGACACCGAGCGAGGGCGCGCGGCCGAGCGCGCGCAGGCGGCCGGTGAGCGGGTGGCCGTGGCCCTGCGACATCTCGCTCTCGGCGGCGGCCGAGAAGCTCATGCCCAGGTCGCAGAAGCGCGCCAGCTGCGCATCGCTCAGCGCGTGGCCGTGCACGATGTTGATGTGCTCGCCGAGCAGGCCGGCCTCCTCCAGCCGCTCCCAGCCGTCGGGCGTGCGCGCCGGGCCACCACCCTGGTGCATGGAGGCGATCAGGCCCAGTTCCTTGGCCATGCGGAAGTCGTGCAGCGCCACGTCGAGCCTGCTGTAGTGCGGCCCCAGCACGGCGGCGTGGATGCTCAGCAGCGGCTCGCCGGCGTGGGCATTCAGCAGGCGCTCGACCTCGGCGCGCGGGTGCGGCTGTTCCCAGAACGGCGTCTCGCCGGGTTTGGGGTCGGGCTTGGGCGTGCCGTGGAAGAAGGCCGCGCGAATGCCCGACTGCAGCAGCGCGGCCACCGCCGCGTCGTTGTGCGCGGGCGTGGGGTTGTTGTGGCACCAGTCCACCAGCGTGGTGGTGCCGCAGTTGATCTGGTTGAGCGCGCCGACCAGGGTGGCAATGTGCAGGTCACCGGGCGTGAACACGGTGGCCAGGCCGGCGTGCATGTTCTTGAAGTACTGCAGCAGCGTCCAGTTCGCGGCCACGCCGCGCAGCGCGGTCTGCCAGGTGTGCATGTGCGCGTTGATCAGGCCGGGGATCACGATGCAGCCCGTGGCGTCGACCACCAGCGCGTCGTCCACCGCGATGCGCGGCGCGATCTCCACGATGCGCTCGCCGCTCACCAGCACGTCGGCGCGCGGCAGGTCGCCCTGGGCGTCCATGGTGATGACCGTGCCGCCACGGACCAGGGTGCGCTGCTGCGTGCTGGCCATGGCTCTAGCCCCCCAGGCCGTCGCTGACCTCCACGTCCTCCGGCTTGAGGGTCAGCCCGGCGTCCTTCGCGGTCTCGATCAGCAGCGCAGCGAAGTCGATGTCGTCATAGCCCCGGCCCACCATGCGCGCGATCGATTCGCGCGTGGCCGCGGCGGCGGGCATGGCCACGCCATGGGCCCGGGCCGCGCCCAGCCCGAGGTCCATGTCCTTCAGCAGCAGCTTGGGCGTGAACGTCACCTGCTCGAACGTGAGCTTGGTGAGCACCGGTGTCTTGTAGCGCGTGTACATGGAGCCCAGCACCGAGTCGTTGATGCTCTCCAGGAACACATGGCGCGGAATGCCGGCCTTCTCGGCCAGCACGGTGATCTCGCACAGGTTCTGGATGATCACGCCGAACATGGTGTTGTGCGCGATCTTCCAGACGCGGGCGAGCTCGCCCTCGCCCACCCACATGGCCTTGCGCGACACCGCGGCCAGGTAGGGCTCGGCCTCGGTGTAGATCGCCTTGGGGCCGGAGGCCACCACCAGCAGCTTGCCGGCCTTGGCCACCTTGGCGTTGCCCGAGACCGGCGCGCACAGGTAGGCGATGCCCAGGGCTTCGAGCTTCGTGCGGATCTCGGCCGAACCTTCCTGCGAGATCGACGAGCTGTCGATCACCACGCGCGGGCGCTGCGCGCCGGCGACCAGCCCGCCCTCGCCGAACAGCACCTCTTTCAGGTCGTTGGTGGTGGACACCATGGTGAACACCGTGTCGCAGCCCGCCAGGTCCTGCTTGCTGTTGACCACCACGGCGCCGTATTCGGCCAATGGTTCGGCCTTGCTGCGGGTGCGGTTCCACACCTCGACCGCGTGGCCCGCCTTCGTCAGCCGTTTCACCATGGCCTCGCCCATGCGGCCGAGCCCGATCCATCCAATGCGCTTGCTCACTCGTGTCTCCTGGTCAGTGTTGTCGTTGGGCGCTGAGTGTGTCGCCCGCTCCTGCGGGGTGCAACGGTGCGTGCTGAAATTCAGTTTTCCGCACAGGGAAATATCGGCGCCGAAAGGCGGGCCTTTCACTGACAAAATGCGCGGGCACCCCAGCCATGTTCCCTCCACGCGGGTGTCAGCAGGAGACCTTCCTTGATCAACAAGATCGCAACCTCGGTCGCCGAGGCGCTCACCGGCATCGCCGACGGCGCCACCGTGCTCATCGGCGGCTTCGGCACCGCCGGCATTCCCGGTGAACTCATCGCCGGCCTGATCGACCAGGGTGCGCGCGAGCTCACCGTGGTGAACAACAACGCCGGCAACGGCGACACCGGCCTGGCCGCGCTGCTCAAGACCGGGCGCGTGCGCAAGGTCATCTGCAGCTTCCCGCGCCAGGCCGACAGCCACGTGTTCGACGGGCTCTACCGCAGCGGACAACTGCAGCTGGAACTGGTGCCGCAGGGCAATCTGGCCGAGCGCCTGCGCGCCGCCGGTGCCGGCGTGGGCGCCTTCTTCACGCCCACCGGCTTCGGCACCGAACTCGCGAAGAACGCCGACGGCAGCCCGAAGGAAACGCGCGTGATCAACGGCAAGCCCTATGTGCTCGAATACCCCATCTTCGGCGACGTGGCGCTCATCAAGGCCGAGTGCGGCGACCGCTGGGGCAACCTCACCTACCGCAAGGCCGCACGCAACTTCGGCCCGGTGATGGCCACCGCGGCGAAGCGCACCATCGCCAGCGTGTACGAGGTCGTCGAGCTCGGCGCCTTCGACCCCGAGGCCGTGGTGACGCCCGGCATCCACGTGAGCGCCATCGTGCAGATACCCCGCGTGGCCACACAGGCCGGCGGTTTCAAGGAAGCGGCATGAGCTACACCAGAAGAACCAAGGACGAACTCGCGCGCCGCGTCGCGCAGGACATTCATGACGGCGCCTACGTGAACCTGGGCATCGGCCAGCCCACGCTGGTGGCCAACCACCTGCCCGCGGGCATCGAGGTGGTGCTGCACAGCGAGAACGGCATCCTGGGCATGGGCCCGGCGCCGGCCGCGGGCGAGGAAGACTACGACCTCATCAACGCCGGCAAACAGCCGGTGACGCTGCTGCCCGGCGGCGTGTACTTCCACCACGCCGACAGCTTCGCCATGATGCGCGGCGGCCACCTGGACATCTGCGTGCTCGGCGCCTTCCAGGTCTCGGCCACTGGCGACCTGGCCAACTGGAGCACCGGCGAGCCGGGCTCGATTCCGGCCGTGGGCGGCGCCATGGACCTGGCCATCGGCGCCAAGCAGACCTGGGTGATGATGGACCTGCTGACCAAGAAGGGCGAGAGCAAGGTGGTGCCGCAGTGCACTTACCCGCTCACCGGCATCGCCTGCGTGAAGCGCATCTACAGCGACCTGGCCACGCTGGCCTGCACCCCGCAGGGCTTGAAGCTCATCGACAAGGTCGACGGGCTGGCGCATGCCGAGCTGGAAAAGCTGGTGGGCTTGCCGATCGCGGCCTGACACCTGATCCGACACCGCACCGCCGTCTTCAAGGCTTGGGCATGCGCCGCAGCGCCTCCTGATGGCGCTGCAGCACCACGGTGTCGGTGACGTTCACATCCGCGCCCTGCGACAAGGCCTTGTCAATGCCGGCATGGTCTCCGGTGAGAACGGCCACCCAGAACGCCACATCGGGGTCCTTCACGCCCACGGAGATCAGGTACTGGAACTGGGCCAGGCGGCCATCACCCGGAGCGGAAACCCCTCCCTTGCCTGCCGGCGACTGGCAGTAGCCCAGTTCCTCGCACAGCTTTCTTGCGATCACGTTGCGCGGGTCGTACTTGCGCAGCAGATCAAGGATGCGCTTGAGCAGATCGCCCAGGTCCGTGTCGGGCAGGTCCGGTATCCATTCCTCGGGGAATATCTTTCTCAGCGCCTCGGCAATGTCGTCGACATCGATGTCCACGCCGCCAATGAGGGCGGAGCACAGCGCGCGCGCCAGCCGCATGCACAGCCAGCACTTGTCCTTGAACTTCGCGAAGACCGGTTCGAGGATCCTGCCTCTTGCGTCCCGGATCAGCTTGCGCAGGGTGCGCACCGACTTGTCGACCACCAGCACATGCAGCCCGACCGGCGCGCCGCCCGCAAACGCCACGCGCGCCACCATGCCCGACGCCGACAGCGGCGCGGACACGAGGGAGAAGACCCGCTCCTCGGCCGCGTAGGTCCTGGACTGGTAGCGGTCGAAATTCAGGCCCACCCGTTCGCCACCCTGCTCCAGGGTCAGCGCCTCGGCGAGATGGAATCCCTCGGCGATGAAGATGGCCACGCGGTCGGCGTTGTCGTGCAGGGGCGCGAACTCGTGCAGCAGCACGCCCTCGCGACCCGACATGTCGTAGGTGTGCAGGCTGCCGAAATCCCCGAGATCGATCTGGGCAAGTTGAAGGTTCATGGCCGCGCTCCCTCCGCAAGAAGTCCTCGATCAACGGGATTAGAGGAGCTTTTCGCGCCGGTGAGAAGGCCTCCCGGCCGCGCCGCACGCCCAGTGGGCCCCACGCCTCAGATGTTTAGGTAATAAACAACCAAAAATCCATTCGTTCCCTATCCGTGGCTTTGACGGGATCATCCGCCATCCCTTCAACAACGCCCCCGAGGAACACCATGACCACCCGCCGCCAGCTCATCCAGGCCCTCGCCGCCACCGCCCTCACCGCCAGCGCCCTGTCCGCCGTGGCGCAGCCCGCCCCGGTGACCCTGCTCAATGTGTCCTACGACCCGACGCGCGAGCTCTACGTCGAGGTCAACGCCGCGTTCATCAAGCACTGGAAGGCCAGGACCGGCCAGGACGTGACCATCAAGCAAAGCCATGGTGGCTCGGGCAAGCAGGCCCGTTCCATCATCGACGGCCTGGACGCCGACGTGGCCACCCTGGCCCTGGCGGGCGACACCGACGCGCTGCACAGCAACGGCGGATGGATTCCGAAGGACTGGCAGAAGCGCCTGCCGCTCAACAGCTCGCCCTACACCTCCACCATCGTGCTGGTCACCCGCGCCGGTAACCCCAAGAACATCAAGGACTGGGACGACCTGATCCGCCCCGACGTGAAGGTCATCACCCCCAACCCCAAGACCTCGGGCGGCGCGCGCTGGAACTACCTGGCCGCCTGGGAATTCGCCAAGCGCAAGTACGGCAGCGACGCCAGGGCGCAGGAGTTCGTGGGCAAGCTGTACGCCAACGTGCCGGTGCTCGACTCGGGCGCACGCGGCTCCTCCATCACCTTCGCGCAGCGCAACCAGGGTGACGTGTTCATCTCCTGGGAAAACGAGGCCTACCTGCTGGAGAAGGAATTCGGCAACAAGGTGGACTTCGTCTACCCCTCGCTGTCCATCCTGGCCGAGCCGGCCGTGACCGTGGTCGACAAGAACGTGGACAAGAAGGGCACGCGCGCCGTGGCCCAGTCCTACCTGGAGTACCTCTACACGGAAGAGGCGCAGGACATCATCGGCAAGAACTTCTACCGCCCGACCTCGGCCAAAGCCCAGGCCAAGTACGCCAAGCAGTTGCCCAAGCTCAACCTGTTCAAGATCGAGGAAGCCTTCGGCGGCTGGGAACAGGCCGCCAGGGTGCACTTCGTCGACGGCGGCAGCTTCGACCAGATCTACAGCAGAAAGTAAGGCGACCTGCTGTCCCATAGGATGGAGCCCGTCACCTCCATCCACCCTCCCCAGGAACCAACATGCCCAAGGCCTACTGGATAGCCACCTACCGATCGATCAACGACCCCGCCGCGCTCGCAGCGTACGCCGCGCTCGCCGGCCCCGCCATCCAGGCCGCGGGCGGACGCTTCCTGGCCCGCGGCATGCCCGCGAAGATATATGAGGCCGCCCTCAACCAGCGCGTCGTGCTGATCGAGTTCGACAGCGTGGCGCAGGCCACCGGCGCACACGACAGCCCGGCCTACCAGGAAGCGCTGAAGGCCCTGGGCCAGGGTGCCGAGCGCGAAATCCGCATCATCGAGGCGGTGGCGTAAAACCCGGCTTCACCTGCGGAGGCTCCATGCATCTGGAAGGTTCCTGCCATTGCGGCAGCGTCAGGTTCTCGGTCGAATCCGCCGAGCCCGTGCCGTTCATGCGCTGCTACTGCTCGATCTGTCGAAAGACGGCGGGCACCGGCGGCTACGCGATCAACCTGGGCGCCGACCACCGCACCCTGAAGGTGACCGGCAAGCGCCACCTGCGGGTCTACCAGGCGCAGATCGCCGAGGGCGACCAGGTGCGGCACAGCAGCGGGCAGCGGCATTTCTGCGGCAAGTGCGGCACCGCACTCTGGTTGTGGGACCCCACCTGGCCCGACCTGGTCCACCCCCATGCCGGCGCCATCGACACGCCTTTGCCGACACCGCCCGCGAACGTGCACATCATGCTGGGCTCGAAGGCGCCGTGGGTGCCGGTGGAGGGCCGAAAAGGCGACCAAGGCTTTGACGGCTACCCGGACTTTTCGCTCAAGGAATGGCATCAGCGACACAGGTGACCGCACCCTTGCAAGGGTTCACCACAACGGTCATCTAGCGCCCCTGGGTCAACGCCGGCCTCACGCCATGACCACGGCGATGAAGGCCAGCATGAAGATCAGCAAGGCCCCCATGCAGGGCAGGAGCAGCGGCATGTAGTGCACCACGGACTCCAGGATGTCTTCTGCCTGCTCTTCGGCGTACGCGCGCAGTTCCGGGTCGGAATAGGCCAGCGGGTGGTCGGCCATGGCCTGGTCCGGGGGTGGGTAAAGGTGTGTCATGGCAGTGTCCCTGCAAAGGTTCATCGGCATGCGACCGGTCTGCACCTGCCGCGGCGAGCAGCATTCCTGCGCTTGCAGCCTGATCCGATCGCGAACGCCCGTCAACCCCGCTGCCCTTGTGGATTTCTGGTCGCGCGCATCCCATATGCCGTGAGCCCATGAGCAAACCACTTCTCAGTCGTTGGGTTCTGACGACCCGCTCCACACAATGCGGCCTTGCATTCAAGGAGCGAACAACATGGTTTCCCCGACCGTCATCATCATTCCCGGCTGGCGCAACTCCGGCGCGGACCACTGGCAGACGCTGTGGTCCGACAGCCTGCCCTCGGTGCTGCGCGTGGAGCAGGACGACTGGGTCGCGCCGGTGCGCCAGGCCTGGGTCGCGCGCCTGAGCGAGACCATCCAGCACGCCCGCGGGCCGGTGGTGGTGGTCGCGCACAGCCTGGGCTGCATCACCACCGCGCACCTGCCCGCCGAGGTGGCGCAGCGCATCCAGGGCGCGCTGCTGGTGGCGCCGGCAGACCCCGAGCGCCGCGGCGTGCTGGCCGATTTCGCGCCCGTGCCCTACCAGCGCCTGCCCTACCGCAGCATCCTGGTGGCCAGCAGCAACGACCCCTATTGCCCGGTGCGCACGGCCGGCGCCTACGCGCGCGCCTGGGGCAGCGAGTTCGTGCGGCTCAACGACGCCGGCCACATCAACGTGGATTCAGGTCATGGCCCCTGGCCGCTGGGCCTGGCGCTGCTGCAGTCGCTCGGGGCCGAGGTGCCGGCCGCCGCCCGCGCGGTGGAGCCCGCCTGACCCGGGCTTATGCCTGGGCCACATAAGAAAACAAGAACAAAGTCGTTGGGAATCGCCGGGCGCACGCCCAGAATTCGTCACATCCTGTTTCCTGCCTGGAGCTTTCCCATGAAAAACACCTTGCGTGCGGCCCTGGCCGCCGTCGCCCTGTCCACCTCCGCACTCGCCGGCGCCCAGACCACCACGCTGCTCAACGTCTCGTATGACGTGGCGCGCGAGTTCTACAAGGACATCAACGTGGCCTTCGCCGCGAGCTACAAGAAGAGCACCGGCAAGGACATCAAGGTCGACCAGTCGCACGCCGGCTCCAGCGCGCAGGCGCGTGCCGTGGCCGACGGCCTGGAGGCCGATGTGGTGACCTTCAACACCACGACGGATGTGGACTTCCTGGCCGAGAAGGGCGTGGTCGCCAAGGACTGGCGCCAGAAATTTCCCAACGGCGCAGCACCCACCACCTCGACCATGCTGTTCCTGGTGCGCAACGGCAACCCCAAGGGCATCAAGGACTGGGACGATCTGATCAAGCCCGGTGTGCAGGTGGTGGTGGTCAACCCCAAGACCGGTGGCAACGGCCGCATGGCCTACCTGGCCGCCTGGGGCTATGTGCGCAGCAAGGGCGGCAGCGACGCCGAAGCCGCCGAGTTCGTGGGCAAGCTCTACAAGAACGTGCCGGTGCTCGCGCGCGGCGGGCGTGATGCCACCGGCGTCTTCCTGCAGCGCAACATCGGCGACGTGCTCGTGACCTTCGAGTCCGAAGTGGTCTCGGTGGACACGGAATTCGGCAAGGGCAAGGTCGACGCCATCCACCCCAGCGCCTCCATCGTGGCCGAGAACCCGGTGGCCATCGTCGAGCGCACGGTGAACAAGAAGGGCACCGCCGCCGAAGCCAGGGCCTACCTCGATTTCCTCTACAGCCCCGAAGGCCAGGAGATCGCGGCCAAACACAACATCCGGCCGCGCAACGAGGCCGTGCTCAAGAAGTACGCCGCGGCCTTCAAGCCCATCAAGCTGTTCAACGTCGGCGACTACTTCGGCTCGCTGGCCGAAGCGCAGAAGGTGCACTTCAACGACGGTGGCCAGTTCGACAAAATCTACACCGTCGGCAAATAAATGACCTCCGCTTCGTCCGCCGTGCTGGGTGGTTCCACCCCGCACGGAGCCCCCCTGCCCCGGCGCGCCACGCGCCGCGTGCTGCCGGGTTTCAACATCACGCTGGGCTTCACGGTCTTCTACCTGAGCTTGGTCGTGCTGATCCCGCTCTCGGCGCTGATCTTCAAGACCTTCACCCTCAGCTGGCCGCAGTTCTGGGAGGCCGTCACCGCGCCACGCGTGCTGGCCTCGTACCGGCTCACCTTCGGCGCCTCGTTCATCGCGGCAACGGTCAACGCGGTGTTCGGCCTGCTGGTGGCCTGGGTGCTGGTGCGCTACAGCTTCCCCGGCAAGAAGATCATCGATGCGCTGGTGGACCTGCCCTTTGCGCTGCCCACCGCCGTGGCCGGCATCTCGCTCACCGCGCTGCTGGCCGGCAACGGCTGGATCGGTCAGTACACCGAGCCGCTGGGCCTGCAGCTCGCGTTCAACCCCAACGGCGTGGTGATTGCACTCATCTTCATCGGCCTGCCCTTCGTGGTGCGCACGGTGCAGCCGGTGCTCGAAGACACCGAGAAGGAACTGGAAGAAGCCGCCACCTGCCTGGGCGCCACGCGCTGGCAGACCTTCAGCCGCGTGATCTTCCCCAGCATTGCGCCCGCCCTGCTCACCGGCTTTGCCATGGCGTTCGCGCGCGCGGTCGGCGAATACGGCTCGGTCATCTTCATCGCCGGCAACATGCCCATGGTGTCCGAGATCACACCGCTGATCATCATCAGCAAGCTGGAGCAGTACGACTACGCGGGCGCCACCGCCGTGGCCACCGTGATGCTGGCCATCTCCTTCGTGTTGCTGCTTATCATCAACGCGCTGCAGACCTGGCAACGCAAGCGCTCCGGAGGCAACCTGCAATGAGCGCCGTCAATTCCCCTCGCACCACCCGCAAGGGCACCACAGAAGCACCCTGGGTGCGCTACACGCTGATCGGCATCGCGCTGGTCTTCATGTTCCTGTTCCTCGTGCTGCCATTGGCCGCGGTGTTCACCGAGGCCCTCCGCAAAGGCTGGGACGCCTACTGGGAGGCGCTGAAGGACCCCGACGCCTGGTCGGCCATCCGCCTGACCGCCCTCACCGCGCTGGTCGCCGTGCCGCTGAACCTGGTGTTCGGCGTGGCCGCGGCCTGGGCCGTCGCCAAGTACGAGTTCCGTGGCAAGTCTTTCCTGACCACGCTGATCGACCTGCCGTTCTCTGTGTCGCCGGTGGTGGCGGGCCTGATCTATGTGCTGGTGTTCGGCGCGCAGGGCTGGTTCGGCCCCTGGCTGGCCGAGCACGACATCAAGATCGTGTTCGCGGTGCCCGGCATCATCCTGGCCACCCTCTTCGTCACCTTCCCCTTCATCGCGCGCGAACTCATCCCGCTGATGCAGGCGCAGGGCAACGACGAGGAGCAGGCCGCGCAGGTGCTGGGCGCCAGCGGCTGGCAGACCTTCTGGTACGTGACCCTGCCCAACATCAAGTGGGGCCTGATCTACGGCGTGATCCTGTGCAACGCGCGGGCCATGGGCGAGTTCGGCGCGGTCTCGGTGGTCTCGGGCCACATCCGCGGCCAGACCAACACCATGCCGCTGCACGTGGAGATCCTCTACAACGAATACCAGTCGGTCGCCGCCTTCGCCGTGGCCTCGCTGCTGGCGCTGCTGGCCCTGGTCACGCTGGCGATCAAGTCGGTCGCCGAATGGAACATGGAGCGCGAGATGAAGGCACTGGCCGAGTTGCCACCCGAGCGGCCCACGCCGCTCACCCCTCTGGGACAGACATCATGAGCATCGAAATCCGCCACATCAACAAGCACTTCGGCAGCTTCCAGGCACTGGACAACGTCAACCTCGACATCCACTCGGGCGAGCTGCTCGCGCTGCTCGGCCCCTCGGGCTGCGGCAAGACCACGCTGCTGCGCATCATCGCGGGGCTGGAGACGCCCGACACCGGCAACATCTTCTTCAGTGGCGAGGACACCACCGACGTGCACGTGCGCGAGCGCAACGTGGGCTTCGTGTTCCAGCACTACGCGCTGTTCCGCCACATGACCGTGCTGGAAAACGTGGCCTTCGGCCTGCGCGTGAAACCGCGCGGCGAACGCCCGAGCGACGCGCAGATCAAGGCCAAGGTGCACGACCTGCTCAAGCTGGTGCAGCTCGACTGGCTGGCCGACCGCTACCCCTCGCAGCTCTCGGGCGGCCAGCGCCAGCGCATCGCCCTGGCGCGCGCACTCGCGGTGGAACCCAAGGTGCTGCTGCTCGACGAGCCCTTCGGCGCGCTCGACGCCAAGGTGCGCAAGGAACTGCGCCGCTGGCTGCGCCGCCTGCACGACGAGCTGCACGTGACCAGCGTGTTCGTCACGCACGACCAGGAAGAGGCGCTCGAAGTGGCCGACCGCGTGGTGCTGATGAACCAGGGCCGGGTGGAACAGGTGGGCGCGCCGCAGGAGGTGTGGGACCGCCCGGCCAGCCCGTTCGTGTACGGCTTCCTGGGCGACGTGAACCTGTTTCACGGCCGCGCGCACGAAGGTCAGATGCACCTGGACGGGGTGTCGTTCGCTTCGCCCGAGCACGCTGGCGCGCAGGACGCGCAGGCCTTCGCCTACGTGCGTCCGCACGAGCTTGACGTGTTGCCCTGGGCGCCGGGCCTGAGCGGCATGGTCGTCAAGCTGGACCGTGCCGTCGTGGTGGGGCCGATCGCCCGCCTCGAGCTCCTGCCGCTGGAGCCACCGGCCAACGGCGCCAAGCCCGCGCTGATCGAAGCCCACCTGCCGGCCGACCGCTTCCGCGAACTCGGCATCCGGGAAGGCGACACCGTGGTGGTGTCGCCCCGGAAAGCGCGTGTGTTCCTGCAGCCGCAGACGGTGTAACCGCGGCGCTTCCTCTTCAAGCCGCCAGCCGGATCTTGCCCTCGGCCACGTAGCGCTTGAAGTCGGTCAGTGGCATCGCCGCCGAACCGCGGGTGTCTTCGTCCGTCCAGCTCAATGTGGCGTCGTTCAGCGCCGTCTCCACCTGCACCGGGCCGGGCCGGATGGCGATGTTCGGGCCATCGCCTTCGCGGTACTCGACCTTGCCGACGATGTGTGCTTGCTGTGCCATGGGAACTCCTTCAAAAGTGAAACAAGGTGTGCGTGACAGCGCGTTGCACCCAGCATCGCCGCTGAGGGCGGCCGGGGTCGGTGCGTTGTCGAACAGACGCGTTTTTCATGCACCCCTACTCTGCAACTCAGTCGGCATTTCCGGCTGTTCTCAACCCCACTGCCTCGCGCAGTTCATTGAAGGAACCTGACCATGAATGCAAGCAAACTCATCACCACGTCCGTGGCCGCCCTGGCCGTCGTCGGTGCCGGCCTGGTGTACGCCCAGACCAGCCCCGCCACGCCGGCCGCACCCGACCAGGGCAGCACGCAAGCCGCGCCCATGACGCCGCCACCCGCGGGCAGCATGACCACGCCGTCCGCCACCATGACCCCGCCCAGCCAGGAAACCTTGCAGCGCAGCGACACCCCGATGGCGCCCGACGCACAGGCCGACCGCAACTGATCCGTCTGAACCCGGCGCCCCCCACCCGCACGCGGTTGGGGGGCGCTGCACCGACCGGCTCCCGCCCCATGAACGCCCCCACGCCAGCCGCCCCGCGCGCGGCGAAGTCCGACATGGCCCAGGACGTCCGGCATGGCGTGCTGCTCGGCGCCGCCCTGCTGGTGCTGCTCATGCCACCCGGTGCGATGGCCCCCCGGCAGGGCAGCCTGCATGCAGCCGACACCGTGAGCGCCGCGCCCGCCCGGGCCGCTACCGTGCCCGAATTCGGCAACAGCGAACCCTCGAACGACACCCGCGTGCTGGCGCACTGGATCGCCCGCACGGGCGACAACGCCGGCATGCCTTTCGTGCTGATCGACAAGCGCGCGGCACGCCTCTACGTGTTCGACGCCCACGCGCGCGTGCAGGACACCACCCCCGTGCTGCTCGGCTCCGCGCCGGGCGACGACTCGGTGCCCGGCATCGGCGACCGCCCGATTGCCGACGTGCGGCCCGAGGAGCGCACCACACCGGCCGGTCGTTTCGTGGGCCGCTTCGGCCGCACGCTCACCGGCGAGGACGTGGTGTGGGTCGACTACGACGCGGCCGTCTCCATGCACCGCGTGCGCCCCACGCTGCAGCCCAAAGAGAAGCGCGCCGAGCGCCTCGAATCGGCCACCATCGACGACAACCGCATTTCCTACGGCTGCATCAACGTGCCGGCGGCTTTCTACGACACGCACATCCGGCCGGTGTTTTCGACCCTGCCCGCCGTGGTCTATGTGCTGCCCGACCACAAGAGCCTGCAACAGGTCTTCGGCGTGGGCTGAGTCCCCTGAAAGAGGCGGCTCAGCCCTGGCGGGCGCCCGCGTAGGGCCGGGTGCCGTACCACGCGTGGATGCCCTTTTCCCAGGCCGTGTCGGCCATGTCGGGCCAGTCGTTCCTGTCGAAGCCGGGCGCGCTTTCCAGGCGGTCCCGGCTCACGTCGAGCACGAAGCGCTTGCGCTCGGTGTCCAGCGTCAGCGCGGCCCAGGGCACGGCGAACAGCTTGTCGCCCATGCCCATGAAGCCACCGAAGGACAGCACCGCGTAGCTGACCTGGCCGGTGCGCATGTCGAGCATGATTTCCTTGATGTCGCCCAGGTCTTCGTCCTGCGCGTTGCAGACGTCGTTGCCCAGCAGCGTGTCGGCGCCCATCAGGTGGGGGCCAGGGCCGCGGTTGCGGTTCGGCACCGTGTCGTCCATGTCGGTGGTGGCGGCGTAGATGCCGAAGGCATCGCGTTCTTCGTAGTTCATGTGGAAGCTCCCGAGGGGGTGTTGCGTGGACGTGGTGACGGGGCGTCAGGCACTGAGCAGGTGGCGCGTCACCACGAGGCTGGGCGAGCCGCTGTCGCGGCTGGCCGGCCGGCTCGGCGCGGCGTGGCCGCACGACAGCTTGTCGTAGGCGCGCCGCACGACGGCGTAGCACTCGCAGCTGCGTTCTTCAAGGCCCTCGCGGTCGAGGATGGAGATGTGGCCGCGGTGGTACTCGATCAGGCCCGCTTTCTGCAGCTTGAGCGCACCATGGGTCACGCCTTCGCGGCGCACGCCCAGCAGGGTGGCGATGCGCTCCTGCGTGACCTGCATGTCGGTGTCGTCCTGGCGGTCCAGGTGCTGCAGCAGCCAGCGGCACAGCTGCTGGTCCAGCGCATGGTGGCGGTTGCAGGCGGAAGACTGCGCCATGTGCGTGAACAAGGCCTGCGTGTAGCCCAGCAGTTGCTGCATGAAGTCGGGCGAGCGGCGGGTGTGGTGCAGGATGGCCTGTGTGCTCATGCGCCAGGCGTGGCCCGGGCGCTGCACGACGGCGTCGCTCAGCGCGGCCGCGTCGCCCATGAAGGCACACACGCCCACGACGCCTTCGTTACCGACCACGGCCACCTCGGCCGAAGCGCCGTCTTCCAGCGAGGACACGAGGGACACGGTGGCGGTGGTGGGAAAGTGCACGTGCTGCAACGCGGCGCCGGCCCGGTGCAGCACACTGCCGGCGGGAAGCTCGATCCAGTCGAGGTCGGGTTCAAGCTGCCGCCATTCGGCGGACGGCAGCGTGGACAGCAGGTGGTTTTTGTCGAGAAGAGAAGTGGCGTGAGTCATGGCGGCCCCCTTGCGCATGGAGTTCGATCGGAGACCCGGCCGATGAAGGGCGGGGGTCTGGCGAAGGCCCTGCCGGCCTTGGGGGCTGGTGGCAGGGTTGAACCCAATGTAGGTCGGAGGTCAGCCGCTGACTGTGTAGAAAGACATAAACGAAGCAGAAAGTGTTTCGATTTGTCAACCGGATGAACCCGGCCCACCCACCGGCCTCTTACACCAACGGACGCACCGGTGGACGACCATCGCCGTACAGATCGGCCAGACGCGCCAGGGACTTGACGTCCCGCATGTACAACCGCCCTTCACCGATGTGGTGCAGGCCGCGGCGTTCCAGCTTGCGCAGCGTCTTGTTGGTGTGCACCAGCGAAAGACCCAGCGCGTCGGCTACATGTTGTTGCGTCAACGGGAAGGGCACACCGCCCTTGCCGGCGTCCGCCTGCAGCGCGGCAGCGCGCTTGAAGAGCAGGATCAACAGCGTGGCGATGCGCTCTTCGGCGCTGCGCCGTCCCACCGAAAGCAGCGAGTCGTCCACCAGCGACTCCTCGTGCGCGGTGAGCCAGGTCACGTTGAAGCCCATGGTGGGCGAGCGGCGGTGGATCTCCCACAGCGAGTCGCGCTGGAACACGCAGAACACCGCATCGGTCAGGGTCTCCACGCCATGGGCCGCGGCATCGCCCATCTTCTGCTGCACGCCGATGAAATCGCCCGCGAGCAGGAAGTTCAGGATCTGGCGGCGTCCGTCGCTCAGCGTCTTGTAGCGGAAGGCCCAGCCCTGCTGCAGCGTGTACAGCGGTGCATCGGTCTGTCCTTCCTGGATCAGCGTCTGGCCCACGGGCAGGCGCAGGTCGCGCCGCTTGAGCGACTGCACGAGTTCCAGCTCGGCCGCCTCGTGTTCCTGGAACAGTGCCAGCGCGCGCAGCGGGCAATCGGCGCAGGCCAGGTCGGCGGGTGGAACGCCTTCGGGCGGGGCGGTAGCGGCGGCAGTTTCTTGGGGCATGGCGCATTGTGGGGCCACCACGCACACGAAAGCCGGTGTCAGTCGCCCGGATGGCAGGCACAGGCCTCGCCGTGCGCGGCCGACACCAGTTCGTTCAGGATGCCGCACGAGGCGCCGTCGTCGTGCGCGCCATCGCAGCGCGAGCGCAGCTGCAGCAACTGCTTCTCCAGCGCACGCATGCTCTTGAGCCGTGCGCGCACCCGGCTGAGCTGCTCGTCCACCAGCTGGTCCACGTTCACGGCGTGGCCCTGCGGGTCGTCCACGAAACCCAGCAGGCGCTTCACATCGGGCAGCGGCATGTCCAGCGCGCGGCAGTGGCGGATGAAGGACAGGCGCTCCAGGTGCGGCTGCGCGTAGTTGCGGTAGCCGTTGTCCAGCCGCGCGGGCTCGGGCAACAGCCCTTCCTTTTCATAGAAACGGATGGTCTCGACATCGACGCCCGTGGCGCGGGCCAGGTCCTTGATCTGCATGCTCGGTTCCTTGCGGTGGACAGGGGTGTTGACACTGTAGCGACTTCAGGGTTTCCAATGCAGGCATCGAAAGGAAAACCATGTCCGCCCCCTGCTGTGAACACGACACCCCGAAAACCACCGAGATCACCGACCTGCCCCGCTACCGCCGCATCCTCTGGATCGCGCTGCTGGTCAATGCCGCGATGTTCCTGGTCGAGATCGGCGCCGGCTGGCGCGCCGGCTCGCTCTCGCTGCTGGCCGATGCGATCGACTTCGCGGGCGACGCCACGAACTATGCGGTCTCGCTCGCGGTGCTGGCCTCGGCGCTGGCCTGGCGCGCGCGCGCGGCCATGCTCAAGGCGTTCAGCATGATGGGCTTCGGCCTGTTCGTCCTGGGCAGCGCGGCCTGGGCACTGTGGCGTGGCGAGGTGCCCGACGCGACCACCATGGGCGTGGTCGGCGTGATGGCCCTGGCCGCCAACGTGGCCGTGGCCTGGATGCTCTACGCCTTCCGCGAGGGCGACGCCAACATGCGCAGCGTGTGGCTGTGCTCGCGCAACGACGCAATCGGCAACGTGGCGGTGATGGCCGCCGCGCTGGGCGTGTTCGGCACCGGCAGCGCCTGGCCCGACCTGCTGGTCGCCGGCTTCATGGCCGCACTGGCCCTGCACGGTGGCTGGCAGGTGCTGCGCCAGGCGCGCGGCGAACTGGGCCGCGAAGACGCCCACGGCCACGCGCACTGAGCATCAAACGCCGCCGGAGATTCGTCCAGGCGGCCAGCGCGGCATCCGAACGGCCCATGCCCGGCGCATGCGGCATTCATACGCCCGACAAGCGCGGCACCAACCATGTGAAGGAAATCCACCCACAAGCCCTGACCGGGTCCCACGAGGAGTTTCCCCATGCGTTCGAACAGCCGCCGCGACTTCATCATCCGGGTTGCATCCGTTTCCGCCACACTCGCCGCGGGCGGGGCCATGGCCGACGAAGCCGAGGAAGGGTTCGAGACCGCCAGTGCAGCGCGCAGGGACGGACCGGTCCGTTTCGACCACGGCGTGGCCAGCGGAGACCCGCTGTCCGACCGCGTGGTGCTGTGGACCCATGCCCGCCGGCGCTTCACCAACCTGCCGGTGGTGATGCGCTGGGAAGTGGCGCGCGACCCGGGCTTTCGCCATCTGGTGTCGGCCGGCTGGGTGACGGCGCGCGCCGAGAACGGCTTCACCGCCAAGGTGGATGCGCGTGGACTCAAGGCCGGGCGCAGCTACTACTACCGCTTCCGCACGCTGTTCGACGTGTCGCCCGTGGGCATGACGCGCACGCTGCCCGCGGCGGGCGTGCACAGCGTGAAGCTGGCGGTGTTCAGCTGCGCCAACTACCCGGCCGGCTTTTTCCATGCGTACGGCGAAGCGGTGCGGGCCGGCGCCGAATACGCCCTGCACCTGGGCGACTACATCTACGAGTACCCGGCAGACGGCTACGCTTCGGAAGACGCCGAGGCCCTGGGCCGGTTGAGCACGCCCGCCAACGAAATCCTGACCCTCGCCGACTACCGCGCGCGCTACGCGCAGTACCGCAGCGACCCTGACCTGAAGCAGCTGCACGCCAGCATGCCGATGATCGCGGTCTGGGACGACCACGAGATCACCAACGACGCCTACGTCAGCGGCGCCGAGAACCACACCGAGGGCACGGGTGAAGGTGGGGAAGGCGCGTTCCGCACGCGCCTGGCGACGGCCCTGAAGGTCTACCACGAGTGGATGCCGATCCGCACGCCGGACCTGCGCGACCTGCGCAAGATCTACCGCAGCTTCGACTTCGGCGGCCTGGTCTCGCTGCACATGCTGGAAACCCGCGTGCTCGCACGCGAGCGCCAGGTGCAGGTGGGCGACCTGATCAACCCCGCCACGGCGCCCACCGCCATCGCCACGCTGGCCTCGCCCACTCGCCAGTTGCTGGGCAGCGAGCAGATGGCCTGGCTGACGCGGCAGATGACCGCGTCCCGTGCCACCTGGCAGGTGCTTGGACAGCAGGTGCTGATGGGGCGCATGGAGTTTCCCGCCTCGATCCTGCAGGTCCTGAACCCGGCCGACACCAGCCCCGAGGCGCAGGCCGCCGCGGCCCGGGCCATCAACGACTACCTCGTGGCCAAGGCGACGGCCGCGCAGGCGCCCCAGCTGCTCACCCCGCAGCAGCAAGCCCTGCTCAATCCCCAGCTCAACCCGAAACTGGGCTACAACCTCGACGCCTGGGACGGGTATCCGGCCGCGCGCGAGCTGCTGCTGGGCACGGCCGCCGCGCTGGGCAAGCGCGTGGTCGTGCTGGCGGGCGACACGCACAACGCCTGGCACAACGACCTGACCCTGCTCAACGGCACGAAGGTGGGCGAGGAGTTCGCCACCCCGGGCGTGAGCTCGCCCGGCCTGGAGGAATACCTGGTGACGCTGCCGCCGGTGCAGACGGCCGCCATCTTCCGGGGCGTGATCGACACCCTGAACTACGCCGAGACCGCCCGCCGTGGTTTTCTGCTGATGACTTTCACGGCCGAGGCCGCCGTCGGCGAGTGGTACCTGCTCGACACGGTCAAATCCACCGGCTATGCCGTGTCGATGGACCACAGCGCGACCCTCATCGCCTGAGCCCGCGGGCTGCTGGCGGGCATTGCGACCGCAGCGGTCCGTTCAGTGCGAGTAGCGCCGCTGCGTGCGGTGCACCGCCGCGCGCTGGTCCAGCCGCTGGGCCTCCAGCCGCTCGAACAGCTCGAGCATCCACACCACGCGCTGGCCCAGGGGCCGCGCGGCCGCGGCGCCCGCCTCGAGCGCCTGCGCACCGGTGTCGCAGTGGTCCACCAGGTAGGCGATCGCGGCCAGGGGCGGTGTGGCTTGCGCGGCAGCGCCCAGCCAGCCCGATTGCACCGCCGCGCTGGCCAGCAGCACCAGCTTGCGCGCCGTCGGTACCACGGCGCGCTGGCGGATCGGGTCCAGACCGTCGCGCCGGAGCTGCTCGCCGATCTCGGCGTAGATCAGCCGCGCGGCCAGGATGGCCGAGCGGCAGTCGCGCGGCAGTTGCGGGATGCCGGCGGCGGCCTGCCGGTAGAGGCGGTCGGCCTCGTCGAGCAGGCGGGCCACCACCCCCTGCAGCGCGGGCGTGCAGCCGGGTTGCCGCAGCCACGCGTCGGGCTCGATGCCCGCCTCGCGCAGCCACCGGCGCGGCAGGTAGAGGCGGCCGTTGCGTGCGTCTTCACCGACGTCGCGCGCGATGTTGGTGAGCTGCATGGCCACGCCCAGCTCGCAGGCGCGCGCCAGCGCCTGCGGGTCGCGCACGCCCATGATCCAGCACATCATCGCGCCCACGCTGCCGGCCACGCGCGCGCCGTAGTCGTGCAGGTCTTCCAGGCTGTCGTAGCAGCGGCCCTGCGCGTCCCAGGCGAAGCCGTCGAGCAGCGCGTCGAGCAGCGCGCGCGGCAGCTGATGGCGCTGCACCACCACCGCCAGCGCGCGGTCCTCCACATGGTCGAGTGGCAGGCCTTCGTAGATGCGGTCGAGCCGGTGCGAGAGCACGGCCATGGCGTCGCCCACCGCCATGCCACCGCAGTCCACCAGGTCGTCGGCCACGCGGCAGAAAGCGTAGAGCGCAATCGATGAGGCGCGCACGCGCTGCGGCAGCAGCCGGCTGGCGGCAAAAAAGGTGCGGGAGCCGGTGCGCATGAGCGCCACGCAGGCGTCCAGGTCGGCGACCGGGCGCAGCGGGCTGGCTTCAACGCTGGCGGGCATGGGCATGGGTTTTGGCATAAGTGGGGGCATCGGGCACCACGGAGTCGAGCGCCTTGGCCGACATGAGCACGCCGGGCACGCCGGCGCCGGGGTGCGTGCTCGCGCCCACCATGTAAAGGCCTTCGACGTCTTCGCTGCGGTTGTGCGGGCGAAACCAGGCGCTCTGCAGCAGCAGCGGCTCCA
Organism: Comamonadaceae bacterium; assembly: GCA_003599455.1. Classification (GTDB taxonomy): domain Bacteria; phylum Pseudomonadota; class Gammaproteobacteria; order Burkholderiales; family Burkholderiaceae_C; genus Hydrogenophaga. The sequence goes on along the minus strand of QZKF01000082.1, from coordinate 87,361 downwards.
GCCCGAAGGCCGCGCCCTTGAACGAGAGCAGGCGGTCGTGAAAGTCCTGTGGCGTGGTGACCAGCGAAGCGCTCAGGTGCTGCTGGAAACCGGGCAGCACGGTGCGCTCCAGCAGCCCGGCGATGGCCTGGCGGAACGGTTCGGCCTGGGCCGCCCAGTCGGTGCCGCTGTCCAGGTGCGGCACCGGCGCGAGCGCGTAGAAGGTGTCGTGGCCCGCGGGCGCCATCGACGGGTCGCTCGCGGTCGGGCGGTGCAGGTAGAGGCTGAAGTCGTCGGCCAGCTTGTGGCGGCGGAAGATGTCCTTGAGCAGCTCTTTGTAGCGCGGGCCGAGCAGCATCATGTGGTGCGGCACGTCGGCGTAGGTGCGGCTCGTGCCGAAGTACCAGACGAACAGGCTCATCGAGTAGCGGCCCTTGTCGATGCGGCGGTTGCTCCAGTGGCGGCGGTGCTGCGGCTCGATCAGGTGGCGGTAGGTCCAGGCGGTGTCGGCGTTGGAGACCACGATGTCGGCCGCGATGCGCTCGCCGCTGGCCAGCGTGACGCCGGTGGCGCGGCCCCCCTCCACCTCGATGCGCCGCACCTCGGCCTTGCAGCGCAGCACCCCGCCCTGCCCTTGCAGCAGGCCCACCAGGCCCTGCACCAGCCGGCCGGTGCCGCCCACGGCCCAGTGCACGCCGTACTGGCGCTCCAGCGCGTTGATGAGGCTGTAGATGCAGGTCACGGAGAACGGGTTGCCGCCGATCAGCAGGCTCTGCAGGCTCATCGCCATGCGCAGCTTGGGGTGCTGGAGGTGGCTGGCCACCATGGCGTGCAGGCTGCGCCAGCCGCGCATCTTCAGGATCGCAGGGCTGGCCTTCACCAGGTCGGCCACGGTGTCGAAGGCCTTGGCGCCCAGCGCCTCGAAACCGAGCCGGTAGCAGTGGTCGGCCTCGGCCATGAAGCGCTCATAGCCCGCCGCATCGCCGGGGCTGATGCGGCGCACCTCGGCGCGCATCTTCGCCGGGTCGCCGCTGTAGTCGAAGTGGTCGCCGTCGGCAAAGCGGATGCGGTAGAACGGGTCGAGCGGGCGCAGCTCGATGTCGTCGCCCAGTTTTTTCCCCGCCAGCGCCCACAGCTCCTCGAACAGGAAGGGCACGGTGATGATGGTCGGGCCGGCGTCGAACACGTGGCCGTTCTGGTGGTGCACATAGGCGCGGCCACCGGGCGCGTCGAGCTTCTCCAGCACGGTCACGCGCCAGCCCTTGGCGGCCAGGCGCACGGCCGCGGCCAGCCCGCCGAAGCCGCTGCCGACGACCACCGCATGCGGCGCATCGGCCGACGGTCGGGAAGCCGGGGGACGGGACGCGGGCGGCAGCTCCCACAGGTCTTCGGGGGTGCGAAACGCGTTCATGCTTTTTCCGGTTTGATCGCCGGGCTGCGCGACATGGCCCAGCCCCAGAGTTTCTGCATCGGCACGGGGAAGGCCATGATCACGTGCTCCACGATGGCCAGACCCAGCAGCGCGGCCAGCAGCACCCAGCCGGTGGTGATGGCCACGCTGTCGCTGGACACCTGCCACACCATCCAGGCCCAGGCCGCGCACGACAGGCCCACGCTGAGGTAGAAGAAGGCGCTGACCGGGCCGCGCCTGAAATAGGAGCCGAGGTACAGCAGGTGGCGCGGCAGGTACTGTTCGCCGGTCTCGGGCACGCCCAGGAACAGGTTCATCTTGGCCGAGAAGCGCATGCACCACAGCAGCGCGAAGGTGCAGATCGCCACATGGCCCGACTGGCCCTGCTGCAGCCACAGCAGCACGCCGAAATTGGCCAGCAGCGCCAGCTCGTGCCAGATCACCGCCTGCACCGACTGGTTGAAACGCGCCCGGCCCTGCACACCCGGCTGCAGCGGCACGCGGCGCGGGCCGGTGAGCCAGCCGGTGAGGAAAGCCATCTCGTGCCAGCTCCACATGACGATCACGCTGGCGAAGGCGAGGTAGGCGCTGCCCACCGTGTGGTCGCGCATGCTGAGCGCCGTCGTCCACAGGCTGGCCACCAGCAGCAGGCTGAGCACGCCCATGCTCCAGCCGAAGCTCGAGGGCGACCGGCGCACCAGCCACAGGATGGCGCCGGTGCCGAACCACCAGCACAGCAGCGCGAACAGCGCCGGTGCGACCAGGGTGGTGCTGATGTCGGTCATCGGTCCAGGTCCGTCAAGCGGCTACCACACCGGGTCCATGCGGATGGCCTTGGGCAGCTCCTGGTGGATCACCGGCACGCAGTACAGCCGGCCAAACGTCCACGCGGCCTGCACCCCGCACACCGCGCGCTGCAGGCGGCCCACCACGCCACCGCGCTGCGTGGCGCGGTCGGCGGCCAGCGAGATCTGCAGCAGGCGCTCCAGGCAACGGCGGAACACCGGGTGGTCGATGTCGACCTCGACAGGGAACACCTGGCGGCAGATGTCCGAGGTGATGCGGAACACGGTGTAGTCGTACTCGGTGGAGTGCAGGCCCATGGCCTCGTGCAGCAGCGGGCGCGTGTGGTCGCGCACGTACATGGTGGCGTACACCGCGAGGATGAAGAAGCGGATCCAGAGCTTGTTCGCGCCGCGCAGCAGGTCAGGCTGCGAACGCATGATGAGCGCGAACGATTCGCCGTGGCGGAATTCGTCGTTGCACCAGCGCTCGAACCAGCGAAAGATCGGGTGGAAGCGCTTGTCGGGGTGGCGCTCGAGCTGGCGGAAGATGGTGATGTAGCGCGCGTAGCCGATCTTCTCGCTGAGGTAGGTGGCGTAGAAGATGTACTTGGGCTTGAAGAAGGTGTAGGCCTTGGTGCGCTTGAGGCTGCCCAGGTCGATGCCGAGGTTGAAGTCCTTGAGCGACTGGTTGATGAAGCCGGCGTGTCGCGATTCGTCGCGCGCCATGTAGGTCATGAGCTGCTTGATGTCGGGGTTGGCGACGTTCTTGCGGATCTCGTTGTAGAGGATGCAGCCCGAGAACTCGGAGGTGAGCGAGCTGATCAGGAAGTCCAGGAACTCCTGGCGCATCTCGGGCGAGAGCTGCGGCATCAGCGTGCGCACCTCGTCGGCGAACGCGGCGTCGCGCTGGAAGTGGTCGTGGTTGTTGTCGCCCTCGTACTCCTTCATCATTACGTCCCACTCCGCGCGCACGCTGGACACATCCAGCGCGTCCATGGCCTGAAAGTCGGTGGTGTAGAAGCGCGGCGACAGCACGGTGCTCTTGACCGCCCGGGCGTTGGCGTCCTCGGCGCTCTCCACGGTGTCCATCAGCCGGGCCACGTGGTCGATGTCGGCGCTGGCGGTCTGCGTGTTCATGGTCTCGCTCCTGGAGGCGGTGTGAAGGGAACTAGCGGGCCCACTGCAACTGGGCAAACACGGCCGAGTTGGTCGGGCCGAAGGATTCAAGGTTGATGCGCTGGCCGGTGGCCGGGTCGCGCAGCGTGATGCGCCCGCCCACATGGCCGGTCAGCTCGAAGGGCACGTCGGGCCCGAGCTCGCTGCGCTTGCGCTCGCGCGCCAGCGCGCGCAGGCTGCCGCGCAGAAAACCCTGCTCGCCCTGGAAACGCGCCACCTCCTGCCGCGTGCCGGCGTCGAGCACGGCGATGTCGCCATTGGGCCGGTCCTCGAAGCGCAGCGAGCGCTGCCACTGCACGGCGCCGTTGTCCTGCGCGATCGCGCCACCGGTGGCGCGCAGCTGCCAGCTCACCGCCATCAGCGTGGCCAGCAGGAAGGCCCCGAGCGCCCAGATCGGCCAGGGGGTGGCGGTGCCCAGCGGCGAGGGGTGGTGCGTGTTCATGCCGCCACCGTGGGAATGCCGCGCTCGCGCGGTGCGCGGGCCGGTTCGCTCGTGGGGATCGCATCGCCCAGCACCGCGTTCGCATCCGGATGCAGCGCGCTCCAGGCCTGCTGGATGCGCGCGCCCACCGTGGCGGCCTCGGGCAGGCAGCGCAGGCTGGGCTGCGGGTTCTTCAGCTGCCAGGGTCGCGCGTGCGGCCAGAGGTTGAGCCAGGCGATGCGGTCCTTGCCGGCCAGCGTGAGCGCGATGTCGCCATGGCCAGCGGCCTGGGGCTTGAGCGCGGCGCCGGCCACCTGCCGCAGCGGCAGGTTGAAGGTGAGCGTGAGCACGATGCCGATGCGCATCACGATGCGGCGGTCGGTCAGGGTGTAAAGCGTGGTGCGCGCGGCGAACCACGCGATGGTGGTCAGCAGCGCCAGGGCCAGCAGGGCCATGCCGGCGCTGGTGAGCAGCGGGCGCAGCAGCGCCGCGTTGGGCTCGCCGAGCAGGTAGAGCCATTGCAGGCCGAGCATGGCCGCGAAGTACAGCGCCAGCTTGCGCACATGGAAGGCGTGGATGGCCAGCATGCGGAAGTCCGGGCTGCCCTGCCAGAGCAGGCGCTCGCCGCGCGGCAGCGGCTCGGGCAGGCCGGGCGCGGCCTCGAACTCGTGTTCGTGGTGGGCGTTCACAGCATCGGCTCCTGCCGCTGCGGCGTGGCGTACAGGGTGCCCGCGCCGTAGTAGGCGGTGATCTTCTCTTCTTCCAGGAAGGTCACCTGGTCGGGGCTGGCGGTGGCCGGCACGTTGGCGAACTGGCCCGCGAGCAGCGCGTGCACGTGCACGCCGGTCTTGCGGATGCGCGAGAAGGTCATGGGCAGCAGCACCGAGCGCCCGCCAGCGAGTTGCACTTCCAGGTAGCGGAACAGCATTTCGGAGCGGTCCACCCAGAGGTCCTTCACCTGGCCCGCCACCTCGCCGTCGGCACCGATCACCGGCAGGCCGCGCGGGTCGGTGTCCTGCAAGGCCACGCCATGGTCGCCCGCCACGCGCAGGGGCACGATCTTCACCGCGCCGTCAAAGCCCATGTCGGGCTCGTTCGAGCGCTGCGCCCAGGCCCCCGGCCCGACACCGGCCAGCAGCGGGTCGCCCACCGGCTCCAGCGGCGCGCCGATCCAGCCGTGCGTGGGCTGTGCGCTGTAGGCGCCATCGGGGCGGCCCAGGTCGGGAATCAGCACCTCGCGGCCGTCGTGCAGCTTGTAGGTCTTGGCGGACGGCAGCGAGGGCCAGCCACCGGTGCGGGGCCCGTTCTCGCGTCCCGGGTCCATGGGGTAGCCCTCGCGGTGGTTCTCGCGCAGGAGGTAATAGATCAGTCCGGCAAAAAAGATCCAGAACGCGTAGAGCACGAGCTGTGCGACGTCGACGTACTGGGTGATGGCGCCTGTTTCCATGGGGTTTCTCCTTCGATGAGGGCGGTGCGGGCTCGGGATGGCGGTGGGTGGTCGGACTCAGCCTGGCAACTCGGCCAGGCCTATGGGGTGCGCGGGACGGGGTGCGGACGACGGGCTGCGGCGCACCAGCGGGCCCAGGGCGATCAGGACCACGAAGAGCAGGTAGATCTCCAGGTGGAATACGAAGCTGTAGCCGGTGGCCGGCGAATTGAGCGAGCTGCCGAGCCAGCCGGCGGTGGCCAGGCTGGAGACCACATCGCGCAGCACGCCGCCCAGGGCCATGGACACGCCGGCCGCCGTGGCCTGCACCGCGCCCCAGGCGCCGAGCACCAGGCCGGTGAGCTCGCGCTCGGGCAGCTCCATCGCGGTGAGCAGCATGCCGACCGAGAACAGGCCACCGGAAAAACCGATCAGCGCCGCGCCGCACTGGAACAGCAGGGCCGACTGCAGCGGCGCCGAGAAGATCACGCAGGCGAAGGCCGGCAGGCCGAGCAGTGCGCCCGCCGCGGCCAGGCGGATGGTGTCCAGGCCGCGCGCCATGAAGCGCGCCGAGAGCACGAAGGCCAGCAGCGCGCCGCCCGCGCTCATGGCGGTGAGCGAGCTGGTGAGGCCCACGTTGAGGCCCAGCACCTGGCCGCCGAAGGGTTCGAGCACGATGTCCTGCATGCTGAAGGCCACGGTGCCCAGGCCCACGGTCCAGAGGAAGCGGCGCATGCGCGGGATGGCCATGAGGCGCTCCCAGCTGCGCGAAAAGCCGTGCGCTTCGCGCGCGCCGCGGCGGGCCTGGCGCGGTTCCTGTTTCCACAGCGAGATGAGGTTGAGCACCGCCACCACCACCGCCGCGCCTTGCACCACCTGCACCAGGCGCGTGGGGCTGAAGTCGGTCAGCACGAAGCCGAGCATCGCGCTGCCGGCGATCATGCCCAGCAGCAGCATGCTGTAAAGCAAGGCCACCACGCGCGGGCGCTTGGCATCGGGCGCGAGGTCGCTGGCCAGCGCCATGCCGGCGGTCTGCGTGACCTGCATGCCCGCGCCCACCAGCAGGAAGGCCAGCGCCGCGCCGATGCGGCCGGCCCACACGCTGGCGTCGGGCACGGTGAGCAGCAAGAGGGCAAACGGCATGATGGCCAGGCCGCCGAACATGAGCAGCGTGCCGATCCACATGTAGGGCATGCGCTTCAAGCCCAGCGCCGAGGGGTGCGTGTCGCTGCGGTAGCCGATCAGCGCGCGCAGCGGCGCGAACACCAGCGGCAGCGCCACCGACAGCGCCACCCACCAGGCGGGCACACCGAGTTCGACGATCATCACGCGGTTGAGCGTGCCAACCAGCAGCGCGACCGTGATGCCGATGGAGAGCTGGAACAGCGAGAGGCGCAGCAGGCGGCCCAGCGGCAGCTCGGTCGATGCCGCATCGGCAAACGGCACGAAGCGCCGGGTGATGCGCATCGCCCAGGCGGGGGACAGCATCCGGGTGAGGTTCACCGCGTCCACTCCCAGGCCTGCGAGGTGTAGAAGCCGCTGGACACGCGCTGGCTGCGGCCTTCGCGCCAGCCGGAGCCGCCCAGGCCCTGCTCCAGCAAGCCGCGCAGGCGGGCCTGCGACACGGGCGTGAGCGCGGGCGAGCGGTCGCTGCGGGGAAAGAACCGGCCCACGGCATGGGCCACGCTCAGCAGCGGGCTGCTGGGTGCGATGGTGAACAGCACGCTGCCGCGGGTGCGGGCGGCCAGGCGCTGAACCGCGTGCGCGATGTCGGGCGTGTCGTAGTGGATCACCGAGTCCATCGCCACCACGTGGTCGAACTCACCCAGCGCGTCGTCCAGCATGTCGCCCGAGCGGTATTCGATGCGGCCGCCGCGCCCGTTGGGCTGCAGCGCGGCGTTGCGTTCGCGACCCAGTTGCACCAGCGTGGGCGAGAGGTCGATCGCGACCACCTCGGCGCCGCGCTGCATGGCTTCCAGGGCCAGCGCGCCGGTGCCGCAGCCGGCGTCGAGCAGGCGCAGGCCGCGCATGTCCTGCGGCAACCAGCCCAGCAGCGTGTGGCGCATCTGGTCGCGACCGGCCCGCACCGAGGCGCGGATGCGGCCCACCGGTGCGGTGGAGGTCAGCCGCTCCCAGGCCTGGGCCGCCGTGCGATCGAAATAGGTTTCGATCTCGGAGCGGCGCTCGAGGTAGTTGGCGTTGGAGGTTTTCATCGGGGCGCTCCGCTCAGTCGAACCCGAGCAGATCGAAGATGTCGCGGTCCTTCATGGGCACGGCCGCGAGTGGCTCCACGCCCAGCCACAGCGACGCGGCCAGACGCATGTATTCCTGCTTCACCGCCTCGAGCTCGGGCGAGCTTTCCATCTCGAACAGGGTGCTCTTCTTCAAGCGGCTGCGGCGGATCACGTCCAGGTCGGGGAAGTGCGCGGCCAGCTTCAGGCCGATCTGGTTGTTGTACTTGTCGATCTGGTCGGTGGCGGCGCTGCGGTTGGCGATCACACCGCCCAGGCGCACGTTGTAGTTCTTGGCCTTGGCGCCGATCGCCTGCACGATGCGGTTCATCGCGAAGATCGAATCGAAGTCGTTGGCGGTGACGATGAGCGCGCGGTCGGCGTGCTGCAGCGGGGCGGCGAAGCCACCGCACACCACGTCGCCCAGCACGTCGAAGATCACCACGTCGGTGTCTTCGAGCAGGTGGTGTTCCTTCAGCAGCTTCACGGTCTGGCCAACCACGTAGCCGCCGCAGCCGGTGCCGGCGGGCGGGCCACCGGCCTCCACGCACATCACGCCGTTGTAGCCGGGGAACACGAAGTCCTCGACGCGAAGCTCTTCGGCGTGGAAGTCCACCGTCTCGAGCACGTCGATCACGGTGGGCAGCATCTTCTTGGTCAGGGTGAAGGTGCTGTCGTGCTTGGGGTCGCAGCCGATCTGCAGCACGCGCTTGCCCAGGTGGGAAAACGCGGCCGAGAGGTTGGAGCTGGTGGTGCTCTTGCCGATGCCGCCCTTGCCGTAGATGGCAAAGACCTTGGCGTTGCCGATCTTGAGCGAGGGGTCGAGCTGGACCTGCAGGCTGCCCTCGCCGTCTTCGCGCGACGGGCGGCCCGAGGCGCGCCTCAGGTCGGTCAGGGGAATGCTGGTCTCGGTCATCATGCGGGGACTCCTTCAAAAACACCTTCGAGCCGGTCTTCCAGCTCTTCGCTGGCCTGTCGGAGCGCCTGCAGAACGTGGGGGTCGGGTTGCCAGAACTGGCGGTCCGACGCTTCGAGCAGCCGGCTGGCCACGCGCGCCGAAGCGGTCGGGTTGAGTTGTGCCAGGCGCTGGCGCATGGCGGGGTCGAGCATGAAAGCCTGGGTGAGCTGCTCGTAGACCCAGGGCTGCACCTGGCCGGTGGTGGCCGACCAGCCCATGGTGTTGGTGAGGTGCACCTCGATCTGGCGCACGCCTTCGTAGCCGTGCTTCAACATGCCCTCGGTCCACTTCGGGTTGAGCATGCGGGTGCGGGTCTCCAGCGCCACCTGTTCGGTGAGGGTGCGCACCGTGCCGCCGCCGTGGCTGTCGCGCGTCTGGTCGCCGATGTAGACCGGCGCCACCGCCGAGCCGCTGCCCTTGGCGCGCTGGATCGCGCGGCTCACGCCGCCCAGGGTGTCGAAATAGGTGTCCACCGTGGTCACGCCGAGCTCGACCGAGTCGAGGTTCTGGTAGGCCAGCTGCACGTCGGCCAGCACGCTGGTCAGCAAGCGGGCGTGCTGCGCCGGCTGGCCGGCGCGGCCGTAGGCGAAGCCCTTGCGCCGGCTGTAGGTCTCGGCCAGTTCGTCCGGGTCTTCCCAGCGGCTGTTGTCGACCAGGCTGTTGACGTTGGAGCCGTAAGCGCCCTCGGCGTTGCCGAACACGCGCAGCGAAGCGGTTTCGAGATCGACGCCGTGCTGCGCCTGGTAGGCCAGCGCGTGGCGGCGGATGCAGTTCTGTTCGAGCGGCTCGTCGGCGCTGGCGGCCAGGAAGGCGGCCTCGGCCAGCAGGCGGATCTGCAGCGGCAGCAGATCGCGGAAGATGCCCGAGAGCGAGATCACCACGTCCACGCGCGGGCGGCCCAGCGCCTCCAGGCTCAGCAGCTCGGCACCAGCCAGGCGGCCGTAGCTGTCGAAGCGCGGGCGCGCGCCCATCAAGGCCAGCGCCTGGGCGATCGGGCCGCCCTCGCTCTTGAGGTTGTCGGTGCCCCAGAGCACCATGGCGATCGAGGACGGGAATGCGTGGCCGTCGGCCATGTGGCGTTCGATCAGGCGCTCGGCCTGGCGCGCGCCGTCCTTCACCGCGTAAGCGCTGGGAATGCGGAACGGGTCGAAGCCGTGCACGTTGCGCCCGGTCGGCAGGATGGCCGGCGTGCGCAGCAGGTCACCGCCCGGCGCGGGGCGCAGGAAACGGCCGTCGAGCGCGCGCAGGATGCCGCCGATTTCGTGGTCTTTGGCGAGCAGCGCGTCGGTCGCGGCGAGCTGGGTGAGCTGCGCCAGAAGCGCGGCGTCGGCTGCGGCGTCGGCCGCCGGGTGCGTGGCGCGCAACAGCGCCAGCGCGGCCTGCGGCGTGGCGCCCCGCACCAGCGCCTGCACCGCGGGGTGCAGCAGCGCGGCGGCGGCGCCGGGCTGGTCCATCGAGGAGTCGGCGCATGAGAGCAGCAGGTCGATGCGCTCGGCCTCGGTGGGGGCCTGGCCCACCACGTGCAGGCCGTAAGGGATCAGCGTGTATTCGAGTTCGAGCACCGCGTCGTTCAGGCGCGCGATGCGCGCATCGGCCTCGGCGCCCCATGGGGCTTCGCTGGCGCAGAGGTCGAGTTCGGTGGCCTGGGCCTGGGCCATGGCGGCGAGTTCGTCGCGCTCGTCCTGCGCCTCGGGCTCCAGCGTGCGGAAACGCTCCAGCACGTCCTTGAGTTCCATCAGGCCCTTGTAGAGCCCGGCCTGCGCCACCGGCGGCGTGAGGTAGCTGATGAGCGTGGCGGCGGCGCGGCGCTTGGCGATCGTGCCCTCCGAAGGGTTGTTCGACGCGTAGAGGTACATGTTGGGCAGGTCGCCGATCAGCCGGTCGGGCCAGCAGTGCGCGGTCAGGCCGTTCTGCTTGCCGGGCATGAATTCGAGCGCGCCGTGGGTGCCGAAATGCAGCGCGGCGTGGGCGCCGAAGTCCTCGCGCAGCCAGCGGTAGAAGGCGGAGAAGGCGTGCGTGGGCGCGAAGCCGTGTTCGAACAGCAGGCGCATCGGGTCGCCCTCGTAGCCGAACGCGGGCTGGATGCCGACGAAGACGTTGCCGAAGCGCTCACCGAGCACGAAGATGCGGCTGCCGTCGCTCTGCTGGCGGCCCGGCGCCGGGCCCCACTGGGCCTCGATCTGCGCGAGGTGGCGCTCGCGCCGCACGTGGTCGTCGGCCGGGATCAGCGCGTGCACGTTGGCCTGGGCACCGTACTGCGCGGCGTTGCCCTGGATCACGCGCTCGCGCAGATCGTCCACGCTGGCCGGCATGTCCACCGTGTAGCCCTCGCGCTGCATTGCCGCCAGGGTGTTGTAGAGCGACTCGAACACCGCGAGGAAGGCGGCGGTGCCGGTGTTGCCGGCATTGGGCGGGAAGTTGAAGATCACCGCCGCCACCTTGCGCTCAGCGCGCGCGCTGCGGCGCAAGTCGATCAGCTTGCCCACGCGCGCGGCCAGCGCGTCGGCGCGCTCGCTGCAGGTCTGCATGTCGTGCGCGCCTTCGAGGGCCTCGAACTTGCAGTGCCTGTCGCAGCCGGTGCAGCTCACATGCGAGGCGCTGCCGCGTCCGCCGTACACCATGGAGCCGGTGGCGCCGTCGAGCTCGGGAATCGCGACCATCATGGTCGACTCCACCGGCAGCAGGCCGCGCGCCGAAGCACCCCAGTGGTCCAGCGTCTGGAACTCCACCGGCGTGACCGCGAGGTAGGGCACGTCGAGCCGGGCCAGCACGTCCTCGGCGGCGTGCGCGTCGTTGTACGCGGGCCCGCCGATGAGCGAGAAACCGGTGAGCGAGACCAGCGCGTCGATCGTGGGGCGGCCGTCCTGCAGGAAGTGGGCTTCGATCGCGGGCCGGTTGTCCAGGCCGGTGGCGAAGGCGGGGATCACGCGCATGCCGCGCGCCTCGAGCGCGGTGATCACGCCGTCGTAGTGCCCGGTATTGCCCGCCAGCAGGTAGGAGCGCATGACCAGCAGGCCCACCGTGCCGCGCTTGCCGGTCACGGCCACCGTGGGCAGATCGCCCAGCGAGGCCGAGAGGCGCTGCTTCATGCGCGGGTGGTAGACGCCGACCTCGGGGTATTCGAGCGGTGCGCCCACCGCGCCGCGCCCGCGCAGGCTGCGGCGCGCGCCATCGGCATAGCGGTCCACCAGGAACTGCACCAGGTTGACCATGTTCTGCTCGGAACCGGCCAGCCAGTACTGCATGCTCAGGAAATAGGCGCGCACGTCCTGCGCGGTGCCGGGGATGAAGCGCAGGATCTTGGGCAGCCGGCGCAGCATCTTCATCTGGCGCGCACCGGCGGTGCTCTTGTCCTCGGCCGAGCTGTTGACGTCGGCGGTGGACTTGCCGCGCAGCTTGCGCAGGAAGGCCATGGGGCCACTGGTGGGGCCGCTCATGTCGAACTTGCCCATGCGGGTGAGCTTGGTGACTTCGGTGGCCGACATCAGGCAGACCATGGCGTCGCACCGGTCGCGGCGCGCGCGCAGCGCGGGCAACACCGGCAGGAAATGGTCTTCCATGAACAGCATCGTGGCGATCACGATGTCGGCGCGCGCGATGTCGTCGGTGCAGCGCTTGAGCGCGGCGCCATCGTCGCCCCATTCGGCCGCGGCGTGCACCGACAGCGACAGGCCGGGCACGGTCTTGGCGAGGCTGCGGTGCGCGCGCTCGGCGGCGCTGGCCAGGTGGCTGTCCATGGTCACCAGCACGACCTTCATGCCGGGCGACAGCACCTGGCTGTCAGCGGCTGAAATGGGCTTTGGCATCGTAAAGGGTCTCCAGGGTGATGACGGGCAGGCCTTTGTCCCTGGCATAGAGTTCGGTGTTGCGGCGGGCCTTGCCGCGAACGAAAAACGGGATCTTGCGCAGTTCCTTTTCGGCCTCGATGCCCCAGGTGGTGGTGGCCGCCGTGGGGCTCACCGCCTCGGGCGCCGGGACGGCAGCAGGCGCGGGCTGGTGCGAGCCGCCCAGGTGCGAGGGGGCCGCGTCTTCGTGGAATTCGGCGTCGCCGCGGAACATGCCGATCAGGTGCTCTTCCAAGCCCATCATGAGCGGGTGCACCCAGGTGTCGAACAGCACGTTGGCGCCCTCGAAACCCATCTGCGGCGAGTAGCGCGCGGGGAAGTCCTGCACATGCACCGGCGCGGAGATGACGGCGCACGGAATGCCCAGGCGCTTGGCGATGTGGCGCTCCATCTGCGAGCCCAGCACCAGCTCGGGCTGCAGCTCGGCGATGCGCGCCTCCACGTCGAGGTAGTCGTCGCTGATCAGCGCCTCCACGCCGTAGAGCGCGGCCGCGTCGCGCACCTCGCGCGCGAACTCGCGGCTGTAGGTGCCCAGGCCGACCACGGTGAAGCCCATTTCCTGCGCGGCGATGCGCGCGGCGGCCACCACATGGGTGGCGTCGCCGAACACGAACACGCGCTTGCTCGTGAGGTAGGTGGAATCGACCGACTTCGCGTACCAGGGGGCGCGTGCGTCGGCATTGGCCAGCACGGCGCCAGGGTCCACGCCCGCGAGTTCGGCCACCTCGCGGATGAAGTCGCGCGTGGCGCCCGAGCCGATCGGCACGGTGCACGTGGCGGGCTGGCCGAAGGTCCGCTTGAGCCATCCCGCGGCAACCGAGGCGATCTCGGGGTAGAGCACGACGTTGAAGTCGGCGTCGCCCAGGCGGGCCAGGTCGGCGGGCGAGGCACCGAGCGGCGCGGTCACGTTGATGTCGATGCCCAGCTCGCGCAGCAGGCCGCTGATCTCGCGCAGGTCGTCGCGGTGGCGAAAACCCAGCGCGGCAGGCCCGAGGATGTTGCAGCGCGCGCGCTGGCCGGCTTCGCGCGGCGCGCGGCGCACCGATGTGTCGGCCAGCTGGCGCACCATCTGGTAGAAGGTTTCGGCCGCGCCCCAGTTTTCCTTGCGCTGGTACGAGGGCAGCTCCAGCGCCACCACGGGCACCGGCAGGTCCAGCGCCTTGCACAGGCCGCCCGGGTCGTCCTGGATCAGCTCGGCGGTGCACGAGGAACCGACCATCATGGCCTTGGGACGGAAACGCTCGAAGGCTTCGAGCGCCGCGCTCTTGAACAGCTGAGCGGTGTCGCCGCCGAGGTCGCGCGCCTGGAAGGTGGTGTAGGTCACCGGCGGGCGCGTGGCGTTGCGCTCGATCATGGTGAACAGCAGGTCGGCGTAGGTGTCGCCCTGCGGCGCGTGCAGCACGTAGTGCACGTCCTTCATGGCGGTGGCGATGCGCATGGCCCCCACGTGCGGCGGTCCTTCGTAGGTCCAGAGCGTGAGTTGCATGGCGTTGGCGTCGGGGGGGGGCTAGGCCGCGAGCCGCAAGCGGCGCACCAGCGGGCGGCTGAAGAGTTCGGCCAGATCGGCCGCCTGCTCGTAGCCGTGGATGGGGGTGAACACCAGTTCGATCGCCCACTTGGTCGTCAGGCCCTCGGCCTCCAGCGGGTTGGCCAGGCCCAGGCCGCAGACCACGATGTCGGGCCGCGCCGCGCGGCAGCGGTCAAGCTGGTTCTCCACGTGCTGGCCTTCGCTCAGGACCGTGCCTTCGGGCAGCAGCGCGAGCTCTTCGGCCATGTGCGCGCGGTGCAGGTAGGGCGTGCCGACCTCGGCGAGTGCCATGCCGAGTTCGCGCGAGAGGAAGCGCGCGAGCGGGATCTCGAGCTGCGAGTCGGGGAAGAAAAAGATGCGCTTGCCTTCGAGCTGCACGCGCTGGCGCGCGAGCGCGGCGGCGGCGCGCTCGCGACCAGGGGCGGTGACGGCATCGAACGTCGTGGCGCTCACGCCGAACGCGGTGGCCGCGGCCTGCAGCCAGGCGGTCGTGCCTTCCACACCGAGCGGGAACGGCGCGGCCAGCCGCCGCGCGCCGCGCGCTTCGAGCGCCAGGGCGGTGTCGGCCAGGAAGGGCTGCGCCAGCAGGAAACGCGTGTTCGCCCCCACCGGCGGCAAGCGGTTGGCGTGGCGCGGCGGGAAGAAGCGCACCGGGCCGATGCCGAGCTGCCCGAACAGGCGCGCGAACTGGTCCTCGACCACGTCGGCCAGGGCACCGACCACCATCAGCTCGGGCGCCACCGCCTCGGGAGAGGCCGGCAGGCTGGGCACCAGCGAGGCGAGGCAGGCGTCCTCGCCCTGGGTGAAGGTGGTCTCGATGCCGCTGCCCGAGTAGTTGAGCACCCGCACATCGGGCGAGAAGCGGCCCGAGAGCCTCGACGCCGCGCGCGAGAGGTCGAGCTTGATGACCTCCGACGGGCAGGAACCGACCAGGAACAGCAGCTTGATCTCGGGACGCCGCTCGATCAGGCGCGTGACCACGCGGTCGAGCTCCTCGTTGCAGTCGGCCAGGCCGGCCAGGTCGCGCTCGTCGATGATGGCGGTGGCGAAGCGCGGCTCGGCAAAAATCATTACCCCCGCCGCGCTCTGGATCAGGTGCGCGCAGGTGCGCGAGCCGACCACGAGGAAAAAGGCGTCCTGGATCTTGCGGTGCAGCCAGATGATGCCGGTGAGGCCGCAGAACACCTCGCGCTGGCCGCGTTCGCGCAGCACGGGTGCGTCGGCGCAGCCCCGGGAAGCCGCCGCCTGGATCGGGATGACCGGGCTCATGCCAGGCCCTCTGCCTTCGGTGCCACCGGGGTGGCCGCGCGGCCCTGAAGGCGGGCCATGCGCAGCTTGTAGATGAACTGGCCGGCGTTGATCACATAGGTCGCATACGCGGCCAGGGCCAGCAGCATCAGGCCGCGGGCGTCCAGCGCACCGGTGGCCAGCGCCACCAGATAGGCCGTGTGCAGCGCCAGCACCAGCATGCTGAACACGTCTTCCCAGTAGAAGGCGGGGGCGAACAGGTAGCGGCCGAACACCACCTTCTCCCAGATGCTGCCGGTGACCATGATCGCGTAGAGGGTGAGCGTCTTGACCACCACCGACGCGGTGGCGGCGGCCTGCCCTTCGCCTGTCGCCAGGAAACGCAGCACCAGCACCAGGCTCACCAGGAACACCAGGAATTGCACCGGTGCGAGCACCCCCTGCACCAGGGTCCACACCGTCGCGTCACGGCGCTGGCGCTCCTGGGGGGTGTAGAGCGGCCGCCCGGCGGGGGGCCGCGGTGTCTCGGGATGCATCTGGCTTGTCTCCGTGAATCTCGCTGGAACCCAATTTAGATGCTTCACCGAATTGTGTCAACTTTTATTGACGTATTGTTTTATTGACATTTGCGGTGGCCGTAGTAAAGTTTTCTGGACGGGTATCTGGAAATGTTTTGACGTGCCGGATTGACAGCGGTACAAACGCTCCAGCGGTCCGCAGGCGCCCCAGGCAGCCAGAGCCCAAACGGCACCGCAGTGACGAGAGATTTACGCAATATCTGATGGCGTAAGAAAGCACCGGCAAGCACCGGGCCCATGCGTATCGGCACAAGCGCACCAGCGCAAGGAGACATGGACATGGGCTCGTATTCACGGTTCACCTCTCCCAAGGAGAGCGAACCCTACGCCTCGCCACCCGCGGAAGGCTGGTCCGAAGGCAATGCCGCCGCCGGCTTCCCCCCTGGCATCGACGACCTGCTGCGCACGGACACCAGCGAGGCATCGAACGACGACAGCCTGCGCTCGGTGCTGCTGGCCAAGGCCATCGAATACGAGATCATCCCGCGGCTCATGCTGGCCCACCGCGTGCCGCAGGAGTGCGCCGCCCACCCGCTCACCTCCCAGCAGCGCGTGACGCCCGAAGACGTGGCACTGTTCGCCGAGCTGGTGCTGCACGAGGACGATGCCGCCGTGCGCGGCTGCGTGGTGGCGCTGCGCGATCGCGGTGTGCCGGTGGAGGCGATCTTCCTGGACCTGCTTGCGCCGGTGGCGCGCCACCTCGGCGAGATGTGGGAGCGCGACCTCTGCACCTTCACCGAGGTCACGGTGGGCCTGGGCCGCCTGCAGCAGGTGCTGCGAGAGAACAGCGCGGCATTCGCGCAGTTCGACGGCACCAGCGTGAGCCAGGCGGGCCGGCGCGTGTTGCTGATGCCCTGCCCTGGCGAGCAGCACACCTTCGGCCTGTCGCTGGTCGGCGAGATCTTCCACCGCGCGGGCTGGGACGTGGTGACGAACTTCCTCTCCAGCGAGGCGGCACCGGCCATGGTGCAGAAGGACTGGTACGACGTGGTGGGTTTTTCGCTCGGTTGCGAGACCGGCATCGAGCGGTTGAGCGCCATGATGACGCTGGTGCGTGGAAAGAGCCGCAACCCCCAAGTCTCTATAATCGCGGGTGGCGCGATTTTCGCGCTGCATCCGGAATACGGTACCCGGATCCCGGCCGACGCCATCATCACCGATGGCCCAAGGGCGCCGGACATGGCCGAAAAACTGGTGACCGACAGTCGCTTGCGCACATGACACCCGAGCCATTGCCCGACAGCCAGCGTATGAACTTCACGTAACCCATACGAAAGCCCAACATGCCGCAGGCGCAGCCCTCCATTGCCAAGAAGCCCTTCCAGATGCCCGGACAGCTTCTGGCGCATCTGGATGCGGATGCCGCGGCGGAGCTGATCTCGGCGGCGGCGGACGTTGTGCTCATCCTGGACGAGCAAGGTGTCATCCGCGACCTCGCGCTCGGCACCGAGGACATGCTGGGCCAGGGTTGCCAGGACTGGCTGGGCAAGCCCTGGGCCGAGACGGTCACGGTGGAGAGCCGTCCCAAGGTGGAGGCCCTGCTCGGCAGCCACGGTGAACCCAGCAGCGACGGCGTGCGCTGGCGCCATGTGAACCACCCGGTCAACGACAAGGCGGACCTCGCCATGTCGTATTCGGTGGTGCCGGTGCGCAGCCACGGCCACGGCAAGAACGAGACCGCCGCCCACAGCGTGGCCTTCGGTCGCGACCTGCGCAGCCAGGTGGCCCTGCAGCAAAGGCTGGTCACCGCACAGCTCTCGATGGAACGCGACTACTGGCGGCTGCGTCAGGTGGAAACGCGCTACCGCCTGCTGTTCCAGATGGCCTCCGAGCCGGTGCTCATCCTGGAAGGCTCGATCGACAAGCTCGAAGAAGCCAACCCGGCCGCCTACGAACTCTTTGGCGAGAGGTCCCGCAACCCGGGCTGGACGCTGGCCAGCAGCCTGGACACCCACAGCCACGCCGCCCTGCGCGACATGCTCGACCGCCTGCGCTCCAGCGGCCGCGCCGAGCCCTGCGCCGTGCGCCTGGTGGACGGCACGCAGGACCTGATGGTGTCGGCCTCGCAATTCCGCCAGGAAAACAGCTTGCACTTCCTGCTGCGCTTCACCCGCCCGCAGGACAGCCTGGCGCCGACCGTGAGCATGGCCAAGCAGCAGTTGCTGCAGGTGATGGAAAGCGCGCCCGATGCGCTGGTGGTGACCGACCTGGAAGGCCGCATCCTCAGCGCCAACCGCGCCTTCCTCGACCTGGGCCAGCTGGGCAGCGAGGACCAGGCGCGCGGCGAGGTGCTCGACAAATGGCTGGGCCGCACCGGGGTCGACTTCCGCGTGCTGCTCTCCAACCTGCGCCAGCACGGCACGGTGCGCCTGTTCGCGACCCAGATGCGCGGCGAATACGGCTCCACCTCCGAGGTCGAGATCTCGGCCGTCGCGGTCAACAGCGGCCCGCAACGCTGCCTGGGCTTCACCATCCGCGACATGGGCCGCCGCCTCACCAGCGACGCGCGCACCAACAAGGAACTGCCGCGCTCGGCCAGCCAGATGACCGAGCTCGTAGGCCGCTTGCCGCTCAAGGACATCGTGCGCGAGACCACCGACCTGATCGAGCAGCTCTGCATCGAAGCCGCGCTCGAACTCACCGGCGACAACCGGGCCTCGGCCGCCGAAATGCTGGGCCTCTCGCGCCAGAGCCTGTACATCAAGCTGCGGCGCTTCGGCATCCTCGAAGGCGTGGGCGAAGACACGCACTGAGCGCCACCTGACGCGCGCCCCGGCCAGCCCCTCGCGGCTGGCTTTTTTTCGCCCGGGTGGCCATGTGTCATTATTTATTGACACATACAAATGTAAGGTGTACAAGCTTTACATGCCGCGCCCCGCCCTGTCCGCTGTCACCGAGCTGTTCAAACCCATCACCTGGTTTCCCCCGATGTGGGCCTTTGCCTGCGGCGTGGTGGCCTCCGGCGTGTCGATGGACGGGCGCTGGCTGCTGGCGCTGGTGGGCATTGCGCTGGCCGGGCCCCTGGTCTGCGCGACCAGCCAGGCCGTGAACGACTGGTTCGACCGCCATGTGGACGCGATCAACGAGCCGCAGCGCCCCATTCCCTCGGGCCGCATGCCCGGGCACTGGGGGCTCTACCTCGCCATCGCCTGGACGGTGGTCTCGCTGGTGGTGGCCACGGTGCTCGGGCCCTGGGGTTTCGGCGCCGCGGCCCTGGGCCTGCTGCTGGCCTGGGCCTACAGCGCGCCGCCGGTGCGCCTGAAGGAAAACGGCTGGTGGGGCAACGCGGCCTGCGGCATCAGCTACGAAGGCATCGCCTGGATCACCGGCGCGGCCGTGATGGCCGGCGGCGCCATGCCCGGTGGCGAGTCGCTGGCGCTGGCCGCGCTCTACAGCGCGGGCACGCACGGGATCATGACGCTCAACGATTTCAAGGCGGTGGCGGGCGACCGGCAGATGGGCGTGCGCTCGCTGCCGGTGCAGCTCGGCGTGGACCGCGCCGCGCGCGTGGCCTGCTGGTTCATGGTGCTGCCCCAACTGGTGGTGATCGCGCTGCTGCTGGCCTGGGGCCAGCCCTGGCACGCGGCGGGCGTGGCCGGGCTGCTGGTGGCGCAGGGCGTGCTGATGCGCCGCTTCCTGGCCGATCCCACAGCGCGCGCTCTCTGGTACAGCGGCTTCGGCGTGCCGCTCTTCGTGGCCGGCATGATGGTCAGCGCCTTTGCGCTGCGCGGCCTCGCCGGGGTGGCGGCATGACAGCGCTGGGCTGGGGCGGCATCGCGCGCCTCGGCCTGGTCCAGGCGGCACTCGGCGCCATCGTGGTGTTGACCACTTCCACGCTGAACCGGGTGATGGTGGTCGAACTCGCCCTGCCCGCGCTGCTGCCGGGCCTGCTGGTCGCGCTGCACTACCTGGTGCAGGTGGCGCGCCCGCGCATGGGTTTCGGCTCCGACGTCGGCGGGCGTCGCACGCCCTGGATCGTGGGTGGCATGGCGGTGCTGGCCACGGGGGGCCTGCTGGCCGCGCTGGCCACCGCGTGGATGGCGAGCCACCCGGGCGCGGGCATCGCGCTGGCGTTCCTGGGTTTTTCGCTGGTGGGCCTGGGCGTGAGCGCGGCCGGCACCTCGCTGCTGGTGATGCTGGCCAGGCGCGTGCCCGAAGGCCGCCGCGCCGGCGCCGCCACGCTGGTCTGGATGATGATGATCGCCGGCTTCGCGGTCACCGCGGGCCTCGCGGGGCAGTGGCTCGACCCCTATTCGCCGCAGCGCGTGGTCGCCGTGACCGCGGCGGTCTGCGTGCTGGCCTTCGGCCTGGCCTGCGTGGCGCTGCGCGGGCTCGAGGGCGCACCTTCCACCGAAGCGGCGGCGCCGGCCGCTGCGAAGCCGGACTTCCGGCAGGCCCTGGCCCAGGTGTGGGCCGAACCGGTGGCGCGGCGCTTCACCGTCTTCGTGTTCGTGTCCATGCTCGCCTTCAGCGCGCAGGACCTGATCCTCGAGCCCTTCGCGGGCACGGTGTTCGGCTACACACCGGGTGCCTCGACGCAGCTCTCGGGCGTGCAGCACGGCGGCGTGCTGGCCGGCATGCTGCTGGTCGCGCTGGCCGGTGCCATCGGCGCGCGTTGCCAGCGGCACCCGGTGCTGCGGCATGCGGGATCGCTGCGCGGCTGGACCGTGGGCGGCTGCCTCGCCTCCGCGCTGGCCCTGCTCGGGCTCACCGGCGCGGGCCTGCAGGGCGCGGGCTGGCCGCTGGCGGCCACCGTGTTCGCGCTGGGCGCGGCCAACGGCGCGTTTTCCATCGGCGCCATCGGCTCCATGATGCGGCTGGCCAGCGAAGGCCGGCACGCGCGCGAAGGCGTGCGCATGGGCCTGTGGGGCGCGGCCCAGGCCGTAGCCTTCGGCCTGGGCGGTCTGGTAGGCACTGGTGCGAGCGACCTCGCGCGCTGGTTCATCGCATCGCCCGGCGTGGCCTACGCGACGGTGTTCGCGTTCGAAGCGCTGGTCTTCCTGCTCTCGGCCGTGCTGGCGTGGCGCATCTCGGCAGCGCCCGCCGCGCCAAGCGCCAGCCGGCCCCTCTTTTCCCACCACAGGCAGCTGTCATGAACCCAGACGAAATCTTCGACGTCGTCGTCGTCGGGGGTGGCCCCGCCGGTGCCACCGCCGCGCACGAACTCGCCCGCCAGGGCCGCTCGGTCCTGTTGCTGGACCGGGCCGGGCGCATCAAGCCCTGTGGCGGCGCGATACCGCCGCGCCTCATCAAGGACTTCGGCATTCCCGACGAGCTGCTGGTGGCGCGTGCGCAGTGCGCGCGCATGATCGCGCCCTCGCACAGGCACGTGGACATCCCGATCGACAACGGCTTCGTGGGCATGGTGAACCGCGATGCGTTCGACGAGTGGTTGCGCGCGCGCGCGCAGACCGCGGGCGCGGTGCGGCGCACCGGCCTGTTCGAGAAGATCGAGCGCGGCGCCGACGGCCTGAGCGTGGTGCACTACCTCGCGCGCGAGCGCCACCAGCGTGGCGAGGGCACGCCGGCGCGGGTGCGCGCGCGCGCCATCGTGGGCGCCGACGGGGCGCGCTCCGAGGTCGCGCGCCAGGGCGGTGTGCCCGGCGCCGAGCGCACGAAGTACGTTTTCGCGTACCACGAGATCGTGCGCGCGCCGGCCGCGGCCGACCGATCGGCGGACTACGACGGGGCGCGCTGCGACGTCTACTACCAGGGCCGCTTCTCGCCCGACTTCTACGGCTGGGTCTTTCCGCACGGCGACACGCTCAGCGTGGGCACCGGCAGCGCCGACAAGGGCTTCTCGCTGCGCGGCTCGGTGCAGCACATGCGCGAGGCCAGCGGCCTGGCCGGCGCCGAAACCCTGCGCCGCGAGGGCGCGCCCATTCCCATGAAACCCCTGCCCCGCTGGGACAACGGGCGCGACGTGGTGCTCGCGGGCGACGCCGCCGGCGTGGTGGCCCCGGCCTCGGGCGAAGGCATCTACTACGCCATGGTGGGCGGCCAGCTCGCCGCGCAGGCGGTGCACGAGATGCTCGCCACCGGCGACGTCAGGGCGCTCAGGCTGGCGCGGCAGCGCTTCATGAAACTGCACGGCACGGTGTTCTGGGTGCTCGGCGTCATGCAATCGTTCTGGTACAGCAGCGAGAAGCGGCGCGAGCGCTTCGTGAAAATCTGCGAGGACCGCGACGTGCAGCAGCTCACCTTCGAGTCGTACATGAACAAGCAGCTCACGCGCAAGAAGCCGATGGCGCACGTGCGCATCTTCTTCAAGGACCTGGGCCACCTGCTGGGCATGGCCCGGGTGTGAACGCGGCAAGCAGATGCCCGTGAACGACCTCGGGCCGATTCGCCTGCTGCTCGACGGGGTGATGGCCTTCACCGTGCTCGAAGGCCTGGCGCTGTGGCTGTTTCACCGTGCCACCGGCCATGGGCTGGCGCCGCGCGACTACGCGCTCAACCTGGTGTCGGGCCTGTGCCTGATGGCTGCGCTGCGCGCCGCGCTGAGCGGTGCCGCATGGCCCTGGATGGCCGTGTGCCTGGCCGCCTCGGGCGCGGCACACGGCACCGACCTCTGGCGCCGCTGGCGGCGCCAGAGACGCCCGCTCAGCCCTTCTTGACGTAGGCGCTGCACCAGCCGTTGGCCGCCACCATCTTGCCGGGGAAGATGCCGCAGCCACCGGCCGGGTCGCCGGCCTTGCCGGTGTAGAGCTGGCAGGTGTTGCACTTCTGACCCGCCGCGTACTTGGGAAACTTCTTGGCATCCACCTTGGTGGCGTCAGCCGCGTAGCCAAGCGCCACGGCGGTGGCGTCCTTTTCGTTCACCATCGCGGGCTGGGCCTGCGCGGACGCGGCCATCAGCACGGTGCTGCCGGCTGCCACCTGCAGCATGAAGACGCGACGATTGGAATCGTTCATGGGTCACCTCGTTGGAATGTCGTGGGGAAATGCAGAATTGCGGGTTCATGCTACCCGCGCTCTGTTAACGCAGGGTTAAGACGCCGGAGCGCTTGAGCAGTCTGCTCACCCATTCGTGCAGCCGCCCGGGCCCGGTCGGTGCGTACACTTGGCACCCACAACGCCGCCACGCATGAGCCCACAAGACTACGTCCAGCAAAAGGCCGCCGCCTCGGGCAGCAGCTTCTACTACGCCTTCCTGTTCCTGCCGGCCGAGCGCCGCGCCGCCATCACCGCCTTCTACGCCTTCTGCCGCGAGGTCGACGACGTGGTCGACGAGGTCAGCGACCCGGCCGTCGCGCAGACCAAGCTCGCCTGGTGGCGGCGCGAGGTCGCGCAGGCCTATGCCGGCGAACCCACCCATCCGGTGATGCGGGCGCTGATGCCCCTGAGCAAGACCTACGGCATCGAGGCGCGCCACCTCTCGGCCGTGATCGACGGCTGCCAGATGGACCTGGAGCAGAACCGCTACCTCGACTTCGCCAACCTGCAGCGCTACTGCCACCTGGTGGCCGGCGTGGTGGGCGAGGTGGCGGCGCGCATCTTCGGCCAGACGCAGCTGCAGACCACGGAGTACGCGCACCGGCTCGGGCTGGCCTTCCAGCTCACCAACATCGTGCGCGACGTGGGCGAAGACGCCACGCGCGGGCGCATCTACCTGCCGGTCAACGAGCTGCAGAGCTTCAACGTCAAGGCGCACGAGCTGATCCAGCGCGGCGCCGCGCCGGGCACCGACGCGGCCGACTTCCAGCGCCGCTTCAGCGCGCTCATGCAGTTCCAGTGCAACCGCGCCCTGCAGACCTACGACGACGCCCTCGCCCTGCTGCCCGAAGCCGACCGCCGCACGCAGAAGCCCGGCCTGATGATGGCCAGCATCTACCGCACGCTGCTCAAGGAAATCGCGGCCGACCCCCTGGCCGTGCTGACGCAGCGCGTGAGCCTCACGCCACTGCGCAAGTTCTGGCTCGCGTGGAAGGTCCAGGCGCTGGGCAGGCTTTGAGCGTGAAACTGGCCGTTGTCGGTGCAGGCTGGGCGGGTATGGCCGCCGCCGTCGCGGCGGTGGAGCAAGGGGCCGACGTGACGGTGTTCGAAGCCGCGCGCACGCTCGGCGGCCGCGCACGGGCCCTGCCCGCGCAGTTGCCCGATGGCACGCCCCTCACGCTGGACAACGGGCAGCACATCCTGATCGGCGCCTACAGCGAGACCTTGGCCCTGATGCAGCGCGTCGGCCTGGACCTGTCGCAGGCTGTGCTGCCGCTGCCGCTGGCACTGCCCTACCCCGACGGCACCGGCCTGCACACACCCGCCTGGGCCGCGCGCTGGCCGGCCCCGCTGGACGCGCTGGCGGCCATCGCCACCACGCGTGGCTGGTCCTGGGGCGAACGGCTGGCGCTGGTGCGCGCCTCCCTGCGCTGGCAGCGCGGGGGCTTCACCTGCGCGCCCACGCTCACCGTGGCCGACCTGTGCGAGCGCCTGCCGCCGCGCGTGATGCGCGAGCTGATCGAGCCGCTGTGCGTGTCGGCCCTGAACACGCCCACGGTGGACGCCAGCGCCGCGGTGTTCCTGCGCGTGCTGCGCGATGCGCTGTTCGGCCCGGGCGCGGCGGGCTTCAGCGGCTCCAGCCTGCTGCTGCCGCGCACCGACCTCTCGCGCCTGTTCCCCGACGCGGCGGCGCAGTGGCTGCATCAGCGCCACGGCGACGCGGCCCGTGTGCGCATCGGCACGCGCGTGAGCACCCTGCGCCCCTTCGGCGCGCAGTGGTTGCTGGGCCATGAAGGTGGCGAGGAGGCATTCGACGGTGTGCTCTGGGCGACGGCCGCCAGCCCCGCGGCGCAGGCCATGCGCCAGGCCGCCGACGCCTGCGACGAGGACGGCGCAAAGACCCTGAAGGCGTGGGCACGGTCCGCGCACACGCTGCCGTTCACCGCCCTCACCACCGTGTACGCCTGGGCACCGGGTGCGCGCCTGGCCTCGCCCCTGCTGGCGCTGCGCCCCGACCCCGACGCGCAGGCGGCGCCGGCGCAATTCGTATTCGACCGCGGCCAGCTCGACCCGCGAAACGCCGCGGCACAGGGCGTGCTGGCCTTCGTGGTGAGTGCGAGCAGCGGCGAGCGCGACGAGCTGCAGGCGCGCGTGCTGCAACAGGCCGCCGCGCAACTGGGGCTGGGCACGCTGCAGGCGCTGCAGACCGTGGTGGAAAAACGCGCCACCTTCGCCTGCACGCCCGGCCTGGTGCGCCCGGTGCAGGCCATTGCCCCGGGGCTGTGGGCCGCTGGCGACTATGTGCAGGGCCCTTACCCGGCCACGCTGGAAGGCGCGGTGCGCAGCGGTCTGGCCGCCGCGGCGCTGGCCGCCGAAGCCCTGCGCCGGCACGCCTAACCGAACTCCCGCACCTGGACGTAGGCCGGTCGCGCCATGCAGCGCAGGATCCAGCCGTGCGTGAGCGGGTGCGCGTCCATCAGCGTGGTCGAGGGCCTGGCCCAGTTGAGCACGCTGGCCGCGCACAGGTCGGCCACGGTGAAGCGGTCCGCGGCCAGATGGCGATGGCCCGCGTCCTGCTGGCGCTGCAGGTGCTGCTCGATCACGCGCAGCGGCGCGGCGAGGCGGCGCTCGGCCGCCAGGGCCAGCTCGGGCTTGCGCCGTGCCTCGGGCATCACCAGGCGGTGCATCAGCACAGTCAGCGCATCGGCCTCGGCCTCGGTCACGGCCCAGAAGCTCCAGCGCAGCGCCTCGGCGTCCTCGCGCGGTGAAGCCGGCGTGATGCTGGCACCGTCGGCCGGGCCGTGGTGGCGCGCGATGTAGAGCGCACAGGCCATGCTTTCCCACAGCACCACCTCACCTTCGGGCCGCGCGTCCACCACCGCCGGCACATGGCCGTTGGGGTTGATGGCGAGGAATTCGGGCGTGCGCGTGCCGCCGCCCTGGTAGTCCAGGGGCACGTGCTGGAAATCCAGGCCGAGTTCGGTGGCGGCCCACAGGGGGCGCACGGCGCGGGACGCGGGAATGCCGTAGATGGTCAGGGTCATGTGCAAGGTCTGTACAGAAAGATCAAGCGAGCTGGCGGCACAGCGCCATCAGGTCGGTCACGGTGGTGTGGGGCTGCAGCGGCGCGTGCTCCCAGGCCTGGCCGGCGCGGTTGAGCCAGGCCACCTGCATGCCCGCACCCAGCGCGCCCACCACGTCCAGGTGGGCGTCGTCGCCGATGTGCAGCACCTCGGCCGCGCCCACACCGGCCGCCTCGGCCGCGGCGTGGAAGATGCGCGCATCGGGCTTGCCGACGCCGAACTCGCGCGCGCTCAGCGCGGCCTGGAAATGCCGGCCCAGGCCGACGCGCTGCACGTCGGCGTTGCCGTTGGACAGGGCCACGACGGGGTAGCGCGCGGCCAGCCATTCGAGCGCGGGCAAGGCGTCCTCGAACAGCTCGACGCGCTGGCGCTCGGCGAAGAAGACCTCGAACGCGGGCTCGGCCAGCGCCGGGTCGTCGCCCGCGCGCTGCAGCACCAGGCGGATCGACTCGCGGCGCAGCGCGCTCAGGTCGTGCGCGAGATCGGGCCGGGTGGTGTGCATCTGGTTGCGCACCTCGCGCAAGGCGGCGGGGTTGCCCCACTGCACGGCGGTGGCGGGCGCGTGCTGCCCGAGCCAGGCCGCCAGCACCGCCTCGGCGCGTTCGATGGTGGGCCAGATCGGCCACAGCGTGTCGTCCAGATCGATGGTGATGGCGCGAATGCGGGCGGGGTCCAGCGCGGCGGGCGGCACAGTGCGGGGGGAGGGATTCATGCTTGCGAGAGAATAGCGCATGCCCTTCCAACCCGAACCGCCCTACACACACGGCCAGGCGCCCCGCACCGCGGTGCTGCTGTGTAACCTGGGCACCCCCGACGAACCCACCGCCCCGGCCCTGCGCCGCTACCTCGCGGAGTTCCTGGGCGACCAGCGGGTGGTGGAGATTCCCCGCTTCGTCTGGATGCTGATCCTGCACGGCATCATCCTGCGCGTGCGGCCAAAGAAGTCGGCCGCCAAGTACGCCGGCATCTGGACACCGGAAGGTTCACCGCTGAAGGTGTGGACCGAAAAACAGTCGCTGCTGCTGCGGGGTTACCTGGGCGAGCGCGGCCATCAGGTCACGGTGCGCTATGCCATGCGCTACGGCAACCCGTCGATCGCGTCGGTGCTCGACGAACTCAAGGCCGAGGGCGTGACCCGCGTGCTGGTGCTGCCGGCCTACCCGCAGTTCAGCGCGACCACCACCGCCAGCGTGATCGATGGCGTGATGAACTGGGCGGCCAGGGTGCGCAACCTGCCCGAGCTGCGCTTCGTCAACCGATACCACGACCACGCCGGCTACATCCAGGCGCTGGCCCGGACCATCCGCGCGCACTGGATGGCGCACGGCCAGAGCGAGCAGCTGGTGATGAGCTTTCACGGCGTGCCCGAGCGCACGCTGCAGCTCGGCGACCCCTACCACTGCGAGTGCCACAAGACCGCGCGCCTGCTGGCCGAGCAACTCGGTCTGACCAAAGACCGCTACAAGGTCACCTTCCAGTCGCGCTTCGGCAAGGCCAAATGGCTCGAACCGTACACCGAGCCCACGCTGATCGAGCTGGCGCAAAAGGGCTTGAAGAGCGTGGACCTGGTGTGCCCGGGCTTCACCAGCGACTGCCTGGAAACGCTGGAAGAAATCAACATGGAGGCGCGCGAGGCTTTCCTGCACGCGGGGGGCAGCAGCTTCCAGTACATCCCCTGCCTGAACGACCACCCCGAGTGGATCCGCGCGCTCAGCGACGTGGCCGAGCAGCACCTGCAGGGCTGGCCCACGAAACTGGCCGACAACCCGATGGAACTGCAGGCCAGCCGCGAACGGGCGCTGGCACTGGGCGCGAAAGACTGATCAGCTCAGAAAGCGCTGCACCAGCTCGAACTGCTCGGGCACATTCAGTGCGGGTGCATGCCCGCAGCCGGCGATCGTCACCACCAGCGCGCGTGGCCCGCGGTCGCGCATGGCTTCTGCCGTGTCGGACAGCAGCAGGTCGGAATCGGCACCGCGCAGGCACAGCACCGGCACGTCGATGCGGTCGTAGGTCGGCCACAGCTCGTAATCCGAGGGGTGGTGGGTGAACTGCTGCACCATGGCCGGGTCGTAGTGTGGCGTCACGCGGCCATCGGGCAGGCGGCGCGTGGAGCTCTCGGTGAGCAGGCGCCACTGAGCGTCGCTCAGGAAGCCGTAGGGCTTGTAGATGGTGCGGAAGTACTGTTCCAGCTCACCGACCGTGTCGAAAGCCGCCGGATGGCCGGCATAGCTGCGGATGCGCGCAATGGCCGCGTCCGCCGTCTTCGGGCCGATGTCGTTGAGCACCAGGCGCTCGATGCGCCCGTGCAGCGGGCCGGCCGCGCACACCATGCCGATGGCGCCGCCCATGGAAGTGCCGACCCAGTGGAAGCGCTTGAGCGCGAGCTGGTCCACCAGCGCGGTGGCGATGCGGCTGTAGAAATCCAGACAGTACTCGGCCTCGGGTTTCGGGCTCCATTGCGAGAGGCCGCGGCCGATGGTGTCGGGGCAGATCACGCGCCAGCCCTGCGCGCTCAGGTGCGCGGCCAGCGGGTCCATGTCGCGCCCGGTGCGCGCCAGGCCGTGCCAGGCCACCACCACCGGGCCGGCGGGCACGTCGGGCTCCCAGTCCATGAAGTGGATCTCGCGGCCCTCGCAGGCCAGGTAGCGCGAACGCGGCGTGACGGTGGCGGTCTGCGTTTTCATTTCAGCCCCTTGAGGCGGGCCAGCACGGCGCGCTCGCGCAGCTTGCCCACGATGCCGGTGGGAAAGTAGTAGACCGAGAGCACGAACAGCAGGCCCAGCCAGAGCAGCCAGCGGTCGGGCGTGAGCAACGCCGGCAGCAGCGGGATGCCCTCGGTGGCGGCGCCCGCCACGCGCAGCAGGTCCTGCAGGTAGCTTTGCGCCACGAGAAACAGCACGCTGCCGATCAGCGCGCCATACAACGTGCCCATGCCGCCGATCACGACGATGAGCAGGATGTCGAGCATGATCTCGAACGACAGCGAGGTGTCGGGCCCGTTGTAGCGCAACCAGATCGCGAGCAGGCAGCCGGCGAGCGTGGCGAAGGAAGCGGACAGCACGTTGGACAGCGTGCGGTAGACCACGGTGCGGTAGCCCAGCGCCTCGGCGCGGAAGTCGTTCTCCCGAATGGCCTGCAGCACGCGGCCGAAGGGCGAGTTCACGATGCGCAGGATGGTCAGGAAGATCGCGGTGACGGTGACGAAGATCAGGTAGTAGCTGATCAGGCGCCCGTTCAGGTCCACCTCGCCCAGCGGTGTCACCAGCGGTTCGTCGCGCAGCGTGAAGCCCGGCGAGAGCAGCTCGGGCAGGCGGAAGGTCAGGCCGTCTTCGCCGCCGGTGAAGTCGGACAGCTGCGAGGCCAGCGTGAGGAAGGCCGAGGCCACGGCCAGGGTGATCATGGCGAAGAAGATCGCCTTCACGCGCAGCGAGAACAGGCCGATCAGCAGCGAGAGCACGAGCGAGACCAGCAGCGCGCAGAACACGCCCAGGGCCATCACGCCCCAGCTCGGCTCCTGCACCGAGTTCAGCGCGATCGCGATGCCGTAGGCGCCGATGCCGAAGAACATGGTGTGGGCGAAGCTCACGATGCCGGTGTAACCCAGCAGCAGGTCGAAGCTGGCCACCAGCGCCACGAAGATCAGCACCTTGGCCGCGACGTTGAGCGCCTTCACGCCCGGGAACAGGAAGGGCGCGAACGCGAGGCCGAGGAACAGGATCACCAGCAAGGCGGTGAGCCAGCGGCTGCGTGGCAGGTCGTGGGAGAGAAGTCGGGACAGCATGTTCGGCTCCTCAGCGGTTGGTGACGGGGTACACGCCCTGCGGGCGCCACAGCAGGATGGCGACCATCAGCGCGATGTTGGAAAACAGCGCGACCTTCGGTGCCAGGAAGCCGGTGTAGTTGGCCATCAGGCCGACCAGCAGCGCGCCGATCAGCGCGCCGGTGGTGGAGCCCAGGCCGCCAATGATGATGACGATGAAGATCAGCACGTTGACCTGCGCGCCCATTTGCGGGATCACGCTCTGCTGGTACAGGCCCCACATCACGCCGCCCAGACCGGCCAGCGCGCTGCCGACCACGAACACGCCGATGAAGAGCTGGCGGATGCGGTAGCCGAGCGACTCGACCATTTCGCGGTCCTGCACGCCGGCGCGCACCAGCAGGCCGACCTTGGTGCGGTTCAGCGTCCAGACCATGGCCGCGAACACGGCCGCGCCCACCAGCACCGCGAGCAGGCGGTACTTCTCCACCGCGGCGTCGCCGAAGATGAAGGAACCGCGCAGGCTCTCGGGCAGCGGCAGCGCGATCTGCTCGGGCCCCCACACCACCTTGATCATCTCCTCGCCGATGATCATGCCGCCCATGGTGATCAGGATCTGCTTGAGGTGCATGCCGTACACCGGGCGGATGATCAAACGCTCGAACACCCAGCCCAGCGCGCCGGCGACCGCCATCGCCACCAGCATGGCCGGCAGCAGCGCCATGAGGTTGAGCCAGAGGCTGTCGGCCGTGGTGTAGCTGTTCATGCTGGCCAGCACGGTGGTGGCCACGAAGGCGCCGAGCGCGATGAACACGCCGTGGCCGAAGTTGAGCACGTCCATCAGGCCGAACACCAGCGTCAGGCCCGAGGCGATGATGAAGATGATCATGCCCATGGCCAGGCCCGCCATGGTGAGCGTGAACCAGGTGGAGCCGCTGCCCACCGCGGGCAGCGCGATGAGCGCGAGCACGGGCACCAGCGCCAGCGGCTTCCAGTCGAAGTCGGCGTTGAGTTTCATTGGTGTGCTCCCAGGGACAGGCCCAGCAATCTGGATTGCATGGCTTCGTCGGCGGCCAGTTCGGCCATGGGCCCGCTGTGCACCACGCGGCCGTCGTCCATCACGGCCACGGTGTCGCCCAGCTGGCGCGCGAAGTTGAAGTTCTGCTCGACCAGCAGGATGGTGGTTTTCGCGGCCTTGAGTTCGCGGAAGGCCGCGATCATGTTCTGGATGATGGCGGGCGCGAGGCCCTTGCTGGGCTCGTCGATCAGCAGCAGCTTGCGCGGCTCCACGATGGCGCGCGAGACCGCGAGCATCTGCTTCTGCCCGCCGCTGAGCTTGCCCGCCGGGTGCAGCCAGAACTTCTTCATGGCCGGGAACAGGCCGAAGATCCATTCGAGCCTGGTGGTGTCGATGTCGTCCAGCGTGCGCGCGCCGCGCGCGGCCAGCAGCATGTTCTCGCGCACCGAGAGGTCGGAGAAGATGCCCATGCTCTCGGGCACGTAGGCCACGCCGCTCTGCGCGGTGTCGGGTGTGGGCTGCTTCGTGATGTCGACGCCATCGAGCACCACCGTGCCCTGGCTGGCGTGCCACAGGCCCATGATGGTGCGCAGCGTGGTGGTCTTGCCCGCGCCGTTGCGGCCCAGCAGCATGGTGAGCTGGCCCTCGGGCACGGCCAGGTCCACGCCGTGCAGGATGTGGTACGCGCCGATATGCGTGTGCACACCGCTCAGGGTCAGGAGGTTGCTCATGCCGCCACCTCGTCTTTCTCTTCGGGGTTGATGCCGAGGTAGGCCTGCTGCACCACCGGCGAGGCGATCACGGTGGCGGGGTCGCCATCGGCCACCAGCTCGCCGTTGTGCAGCACGATGATGCGGTCCGAGAGTTCGCGCACCACGTCCATCTTGTGTTCGACCAGCAGGATGGTCTTGGTCTTGTCGTTCTTGAGCTGTCGGATCAGGTTCAGGATCACCGGCACCTCGTCCACGCTCATGCCGGCCGTGGGTTCGTCGAACATGAACACCTGCGGCTCCAGCGCCATCAGGATGCCCACCTCCAGCTTGCGCTGGTCGCCGTGCGGCAGGCTCGAGGCCAGCGCATCGCGCTTGTCGGCCAGGGCCACCGTCTCCAGCACCTCGTCGGCGCGCTGCAGCAGGTCGCGCCGGTCGCTCCAGATGCGCCAGAGGTTCAGCCCCGCGCGCGCCCTGGCCTGCACCGCGAGCCGCACGTTTTCCTGCACCGTGAGCTGCGGAAACAGGTTGGTGAGCTGGAACGCGCGGCCCAGCCCGGCCTGCGCGCGCGCCGGTGCGCCGAGCGCCGAGATGTCCTGGCCACCGAGCAGCACCCGGCCGGCGCTGGCCTTGATCTGCCCGGAGATCAGGTTGAAGTAGGTCGTCTTGCCGGCGCCGTTGGGGCCAACGATGGCGGTGAGCGTGCCCGGCGCGAACGCGCAGGAGACGGCACTCACCGCCACGTGGCCGCCGAAGCGGACCGTGAGGTTCTGGGTTTCAAGCATGAAGGACTCTCCGCATGAGGCAGCGGTGTGCCGTGAGCCGCACGTGCGGCGAACTTCCAGAAACACGGCGGAACCGGCTTCGCCGGGCCGCACGTGTTGTCCCCCTTTCCCAGGGGGAAGCCGCGTCAGCGGCGCAGGGGGTTCTTACCGCTTGTTCCGGATCGGGATGTTCAAGTCCTCAGGCTTGATCTCGCGAACGAGTTCAGGCACGCCCCAGGCGAACGCCGGGTCCACCTTGATCTTGAAGTGGTACATGCTCTGCATGGCCTGGTGGTCTTCCTTGCGGAAGGTCATCTTGCCCTTGGGCGTGTCGAAGCTCATGCCTTCCATGGTGCTGATGAGCTTCTCGGTGTTGGTGTCGCCGTTGGTCTTCTTGAGCGCCGTCACCACCGCCATCGCGGCCGAGAAACCGCCCGCGGTGAAGAAGTCCGGCGGGGTCTTGTACTGACGGTAGTGCTCGGCCACCATGGCCTCGTTCACCGGGTTCTTCGGGATGCCGAAGTAGTAGTACAGCGCGCCCTCCATGCCGGGGAACTGCTTGTAGGCCACCATGGCCGGCAGGATGTTGCCGCCGGTGGCGAGCTTGATGCCGTAGCGCTTCTCCAGGTCCATCTCGGCGATCTTGCTGAACGGCGTGGGCGCGCCCGACCAGCCCACCGAGATGTACTTGGTGCCGGGCTGGTCCTTGAGCTTGTCGACGATGCGCAGCAGGCCGGCGGTGAAGTCGGTCGTGCCCACGGGCAGGTACTCTTCGTGAACGATCTTGGCCTTCTTCATGAAGTCCTTGGCGGCCTTCACGCCGTCGCGACCGAAGGCGTTGTCGTTGGCCAGCATGGCGACCACGTTGCCCGGCTGGTCCAGCGCCACGGCGTTGGCGGCGGCGTCCTGGCTGCTGTTGCGGCCGGTGCGGAAGATGTACTTGTTCCACTTGTCGCCGGTGATCGAGTCGGCCACGGCGGGCTCGACCAGCAGGATCTTCTTGTATTCCTCAGCCACCGGCAGCATGGCCAGCGCCACGGGCGAGGCGGTCGGGCCAATGGCCAGGTCGACCTTGTCGTCGGCGTAGGCGGCGGCCAGCAGGCTCTTGCCCACGTCGGGCTTGCCCTGGTCGTCCTTCTCGATCACCACGATCTTCTTGCCCGCGACCACCATGGTGCCGCCAGTGGCGTAGCTCAGGCCCATCATCAGGCCGGCCTGGGTCTGCTTGGCGTAGGCCTCGAGCGGGCCGGTCTTGCTGTGGATGTGGGCGATGCGGATCTCGCCCTTGCTGGCCTGGGCCATGGCCATCGAGGAGCCGAAGGCGGCGGTGCAGGCGAGCGCGATGACCGCCAGGCGGCGGGTGGTGTGAGTCATGTCTTGTCTCCTGGTTGGAATGTCACAGCGCGAGGCGCCGTGCCCATGCATTGCAGGCTTCATGCCAGCGAGACAGATCCTTGATTTCAAATGAAATTCCAAAAACGCCAGCGGAAATCGTCTGAATTTCAGACGATCCGGACGTCCAGAATCGTCTGTATTTCAGACGATTGTCTGAATATCAGACGGTTCACCCATCGCCGCGAGACGGTCGTACAGGCTGGCGCGCGAGATGCCCAGCAGCCTGGCCGCCGCGGTGCGGTTGCCGCCGGTGTGGGCCAGGGCCTCGCGGATGGCGCGCTGTTCGAGCTCGGCGATCTGCTCGGGCAGGGGGCGCAGCAGCGCATCGGCCACCACCGGCGCACGCGGCACGGCGCGCGCCACCCCGGCCGCCGGCGCGAGCGCGGGCAGGCCCGCCTCCTGCAGCACCGCCCCCACCTGCGCGCCCGCGATGTGATGGGTGTCGCTGCGCAGCGCGAGCTGCTCCAGCACGTTACGCAGCTCGCGGATGTTGCCGCGCCAGGGCTGCGCGGCCAGCAGGGCCTGCGCGTCGGCGGTCAGCTCCAGCTGCGCGCCGCCGCCGCGCGCGGCGATGTCCTCGCACAGCGCCTCGATCAGCAGCGCGATGTCGTCCTGGCGCTCGCGCAGCGGCGGCACGCGGATCGGCAGCACGTTGAGCCGGTAGTAGAGGTCTTCGCGGAAGCTGCCCTCGCGCACCATCTGCTGCAGGTCGCGCGAGGTGGCGGCGACCACGCGCACGTCGAAGCGCAGCAGCTTGTTCGAGCCCAGCGGCTCGATCTCGCCTTCCTGCAGCGCGCGCAGCAGCTTGACCTGCACCGACATCGGCATGTCGCCCAGTTCGTCGAGGAACAGCGTGCCGCCATCGGCCAGCTTGAACTTGCCGTCGCGGCCCTTCTTGTCGGCGCCGGTGTAGGCGCCCGGCGCCACGCCGAAGAACTCGGCCTCCAGCAGCGTGTCGGGCACGGCCGCCATGTTCACGCTCACGAACGGGCGGCCCGCGCGCGGCGAAGCGGCGTGGATCGCGTGCGCCAGCAGCTCCTTGCCGGTGCCGGTCTCGCCCAGCAGCAGCACCGGGCTGGCCGACTGCGCCGCGCGGCGCGCCTGGCGCTTCACCTCCAGCGCGGCGGCGCTGCTGCCCACGAAGCTGGCGAAGGTGTACTTGGTGCGGCGCTGGCTGGCGAGCTCGCGCCGCGCCTCGCTCAAATCCTGTTCGAGCCGCGCGAACTTGCTGATCAGCGGCTGCAGCGTGGTCTCGGGGTGGTCGAACAGCACGATGCCGAGCACGCCGATGACTTCGCCCGCGCCATCGCGCAAGGGAATGCGGCTGACCACGAAGGTGCCGGCGCGGTTGGTCAGCAGGTCGATCAGGATGGGCTTGCCGGTGGCCAGCACCTGGTGCATCTGCGTGTTCTGCACCACGCGCGAGACCGGGTGGCCCACGAAGTCTTCCTCGCGCTCGAAGCCGAGCGCGGGCAGGAAGCGGCGGTACTGGTCGTTGATCCAGACCACGCGCGCGTCGCGGTCCACCAGCATCATGCCCTCGCTGGCGTTCGCGAACAGCTCGAACATGGACCTCGCGGCCAGTTCAAGAATGCTTTGCGCGTCGCGCGGCAGGCGGTCGTCCCGGGTCATGGCCGAATGGTACCCCCGGTGGGTATCGGCCCCTTCGATCGCCGGTTCACAAGCGTTTGCGCTCTTTCGGCTGTGCCGGTCATCGGCGACCACGGGACACGGCTCCGCGGCTGTCCCCCGGGCCATGCTTCGCCCGGCCCTCCTCCTTTACGCCGCTGCGCCATGCCCCATGGCCGCCGATGACCTCCTTGGCACTCGGTCCGGGGGGCACGCACGCATCATCTCTGCTCGCGGACGCGGTGCGTTCTGCGCAGCGGCGTAAAGGAGGAGGCGGCCTCCAGCCGCCGGGGGACACCCGCGGAGCAGAGCGCCCGGCGTCCGCGAGCCCGCGAGGTGCGGCGACCCTAAGCGGCCACCCGCCGCGCCAGCAAACGCGGCAGCACCAGCACGATCACCACCACGGCCAGCAAGGTGGCCGACATCGGGCGCTGCAGGAACACCATCCAGCTGCCCTCGCCGATGGAGAGCGCGTTGCGCATCTGCGCCTCGGCCATGGGGCCCAGGATCAGGCCCACGATCACCGGCGCGGTGGGGAAGTCGTAGCGGCGCATCACCACACCGAGCAGGCCCAGGCCGTACATGAGGAACAGGTCGAACGCGCTCTGGCGCATGCCGTAGACGCCCACGGTGGCGAAGATCAGGATGCCGGCATAGAGCTGCGGGCGCGGGATCTTCAGCAGCTTGACCCACAGACCCACCAGCGGCAGGTTGAGCACCAGCAGCATCACGTTGCCGATGTAGAGCGAGGCGATCAGCGCCCAGACCAGCGCCGACGAGGTCTGGAACAGCTGCGGGCCGGCGTTGATGCCGTAGTTCTGCAGCGCGCTCAGCAGGATGGCCGCGGTCACCGAGGTCGGAATGCCCAGCGTGAGCAGCGGCACCAGCGTGCCGGTGACCGCCGCGTTGTTGGCGGCCTCCGGGCCAGCCACGCCTTCGATGGCGCCGGTGGTGCCGAACTCGGCCTTGTGCTCCGGGCTGGCGAGCTTGCGCTCGGTGGCGTAGCTCAGGAAGGTGGGGATCTCGGTGCCGCCGGCCGGGATGGTGCCGAAGGGGAAACCGATGGCGGTGCCGCGCAGCCAGGCCGGCCAGGAGCGGCGCCACTCGCTGCGCGTCATGTGCGCCTTGTTCATCTTGTTCATGCTGGCCTCGCTGCGGCCTTCGTAGAGCGCGTTGTAGAGCGCCTCGGCCACGGCGAACAGGCCCACCGCCACCAGCACCACCTCGATACCGTCCATGAACTCGAGCACACCCGCGGTGTAGCGCACCTGGGCGGTGATCTGGTCGATGCCGATCAGGCCGAGCGCGAGGCCGAAGAACAGCGCGGTGAGGCCGCGCAAGGTGCTCTGGCCGAGCACCGCGCTCACGGTGGTGAAGGCCAGCAGCATCAGGCAGAAATACTCCGGCGGTCCGAGCTTCACGGCGAACTCGGCCAGCACGGGCGCGAACAGCGTGACCAGGATGGTGGCGATGGTGCCTGCCACGAAGGAGCCGATGGCCGCGCTGGCCAGGGCCGCGCCGGCGCGCCCGCTCTTGGCCATCTTGAAGCCTTCGAGCGCGGTCACCATGGTGCCGGTCTCGCCCGGCGTGTTGAGCAGGATCGAGGTGGTCGAGCCGCCGTACATGGCGCCGTAGTAGATGCCCGCGAAGAAGATCATCGACGCGGTGGGTTCGACCTGGCCGGTGATGGGCAGCAGCATGGCCACGGTCACGGCCGGGCCCAGGCCGGGCAGCACGCCGATGGCGGTGCCCAGCGCGCAGCCCGCAAAGGCCCAGAGCAGGTTGATGGGGGTGCCGGCGGTGGCGAAGCCGCCGAGCAGCTGGTTGAGGGTGTCCATCATGTCGTTGCAGCCTTCGCGTTCAGATCCAGCCGCTGGCGGTGACGCCCGGCAGGTTCACCGCGAGCAGCTTGGTGAACAGCCAGTACACCGGCGCCGAGATGACGATGCCGGTGACCGCGTCCTTGACCGTCTGGCGCAGGTCGCCGATGGGCTTGCCTTCGCTCGCGCGCAGGCCGCGCACCGCCAGCGCGAAACACAGCGAGCAGCTCAGGATGAAGCCGATGGTGGTGATCAGCGCGGCGTTGAGCAGCACGCCGGCCGAGACCCAGGCCAGCGCACGCCAGTCGCCGCGCGCCGCGCCCGAGGGCTCTTCCATCTGGCGGTAGCCACCGGTGAGCACCTCGCGGATCAGCATCACGCCGCAGGCCGCGAGCGCCGCGCTCACCACCCAGGGCAGGAAGTCGGGGCCCACGCCGGCATAGCCCGCGTCGGACGGGATGGCCGCTGCACCCCAGGCGAGCACGGCGGCCACGATCAGGGCGCCGATGCCCATGGCCAGCTGGCCGGGGCGGTGGTGGTTGGGGGAGGAAGCACCGGGGGCGTTCATGGAAGGTCCTTGTCAAAACGAATCACCCTGGAGCGTCGGGCACACCAGGGTGAGGGTCTCGCGCGCCCTGCAGCGGCACGCTCGGGGGAGGAAGGATCAGACCATGCCGGCCCGGACCATGGTCGCGCGCAGCGACGAAAAATCCTTGTCCACGAACTCGTCGAAGGCCTTGCCGGTGAGCAGCGCCGGCGTCCAGTTGTTCTTCTCCATCGCCGCCGCCCAGGCCTTGCTCTGCGTGGCCTTGACGACCATGGCGGTCAACGCATCGCGCTGGGCCTGCGTGATGCCGGGCGCGCCGTAGACGCCGCGCCAGTTGCCGATCTCCACGTCGATGCCCTGCTCTTTCAGCGTGGGCACGTTGATGCCCTTGACGCGCTGCGCCGAGGTGACCGCGATGGCGCGCATCTTGCCGCTGTCGATGTACTGCTGGAACTCGCTGTAGCCGCTGCCGCCCACGGTGACGTTGCCACCCAGGATGGCCGCCGTGGCCTCGCCGCCGCCCCGGAAGGGCACGTAGTTGATCTTCGAGGCCGGCACGCCCACCGACTGCGCGATCTGCGCCGCGGCGATGTGCTCGGTGGCGCCGCGCGAACCGCCGCCCCACTTGATGCTGCCCGGGTCCTTCTTGAGCTGCTCGACCACGTCCTTCATGGTCTTGTACGGCGAATCGGCCGGCAGCACGAACACGTTGTATTCGGTGGTCAGGCGCGCGATCGGTGTGAGCTGGGTGATGGAGACCGGCGGCTTGCCGGTGATGATGCCGCCGAGCATGACGGCGCCCATGACCATCAGGGCATTCGGGTCGCCCTTGCTGGCGTTGTAGAACTGGGCCAGGCCGATGGCGCCGGCGGCACCGCCCTTGTTCTCGAACGTGACCGACGAGGCCACGCCCGCGTCGCGCAGGGCTTCGCCGAGCGCACGGCCGGTGCCGTCCCAGCCACCGCCGGGGTTGGCGGGGATCATCATCTTGATGTTGGCATTGGCCCATGCCGCGTTGGGCAGGGCGCCGGCGGCGGCCAGGGCGGCCAGGGATTTGAGGAAGGTGTCGCGGCGCATGGTGTGTCTCCTGAGGGTCGGGTGAACTGATGTCCCTATCTTCTGCCGGCACGCTGTCAGTTCGCTGTCCTTCTCATCGGGAGAAACCCTAGGATCAGGGTCCCCCCTGCGCCGCGCGCGCTCAGAAGCGGTGGCGAATGCCGACCTGGATGCCGTTGGAGCTCGATCCTGCCACCGGCGCGTTGAAGCCGAGCGCGGCCGCCGCGTCGTTGGAGACCGCGGTGAGGTGGCCGTAGAGTGCCGTGCGCTTGGACAGGTTGTGGCTGGCCTGCAGCGTGTAGATCTTCGCGTCGTCGCTGAGGGCAGCGGCCGATCCGTTCACGTTCTTCGCCTGCGCCGCGCCCACCGAGACGGTGGTCTCGCCGAACTTGAAGGCCGCCGCCAGACCGAACAGCTTGAGCTTTTCGACCGCCTTGTCTTCCACGTCGTAGTAGCCGGTGAGTTTCACCGAGCCGAAGTCGTACGCAGCCACGAACAGCAGCGCATCCTTGCCCTGTTTTCCAGCCAGGGTGCCGTTGGCGTCGGTCACCTGCATCAGCGACAGGCCCGCGGTCCACGGTCCCTGCGCGTAGAGGGCGTGCGCGCTCACCTGCTTGCCGAAGTCCTTGCTCAGGTCGGTGCTGACGCGCTCCTCGCCCAGGCTGTACTGCAGCTGGAAGACGGTGTTGGCGACGGTCGGCGACACGTAGGTGATGGCGTTGTCCACGCGGTTGTAGTCGCCGTTGCCGATGATGGGCACGACGCTCATCACGTCGTAGACCTTGGTGCCGGCGATGCTGGCGATGTCGTCCATCGGCGTGTACTGGCGGCCCAGGCGCACGGCACCCCAGCCACCGCCCAGGCCCACGTAGCCCTGGCGCCCGAACAGGCGACCGCCCTGTCCCAGGGTGCCCACGTCGGCGTTGAAACCTGACTCGAGCAGGAACACCGCCTTGAGCCCGCCGCCCAGGTCCTCGGTGCCGCGCAGGCCCCAGCGCGAGCCCTGCTGCTGGCCCGAGGTCACGCGGGCGAGCGAGGTCGCGCCCTTGACGCGCTCCAGCGCCACGTCCACCACACCGTACAGGTTGACGGTCGACTGGGCCGCCGCCAGGCCGCTGAACAAACCCAGTGCCGCCAGGGCGATTGCATTTCTTTTCGTGATGACTTTCAGAAGTGGATGGGAGTGGCCATGCTCGGTTCGCGGGCTGTCAGTTCGCTGTCGAACGTGTCCGTACAAACCCTAGGCGGTGCATGCGAGGCCGATGCCGGGTGCACACCACATGCCCATAATCGGAGGCCATGAAGCTGCTGCTGATCGAAGACAACGCCACGATGCAGACCACCTTGCGGCGCAGCTTCGAGCGGCGCGGCATGCAGGTGCTGGGATGCGACGACGGCGCGCGCGCGCTGGCGCTGTGGCAGGCCAGCCTGCCCGACGCGGTGCTGCTCGACCTGAGTCTGCCCGGCCTGGACGGGCTCGAGGTGCTGAGCCAGGCGCGCGCGGCCGGCCTGGACACGCCGGTCATCATCCTGACCGCGCGCGGCACCGTGGGCGACCGCATCCTGGGCCTGAACACCGGCGCCGACGACTACATGCCCAAGCCCTTCGACCTCGACGAACTCGAGGCGCGGCTGCGCGCCCTGGTGCGGCGCACCGCCGGCAGCGACAACGCCGCGGGCTCGGCGCGGGGCCCGGTGTGGTGCGGCATGCATGTGGAGCGGGACAGCGGGGCGGTCTACTTCGGCGGCCAGCCGCTGGAACTGGCGCCGCGCGAACTCGCGATGCTGCAGGCCTTGCTGGGCAAGCCGGGACACGCCATCGCCAAGGAGCGCCTGTTCGAGCTGGTGTTCCCGGGCGAGAGCCAGGTGCAGCCCGAGGCGATCGAGGTGGTCGCCTACCGCCTGCGCAAGCGCATCGCCCACACCGGCGCGCAGCTGGTCACGCTGCGCGGCCTGGGCTACCTGCTGAAGGCCACCCCTTGAACCTCCCGGCCAGGGCGACAAGGGCAGCCGCGCGACCGCGACCGATCTCGCTGCGCCGCACGCTGTTGATGGGCATCCTGCTGCCGGTGTTCGCGTTCGTGCTCATCAACACCGTGGTGCTGTACCGCCAGGCGCTGGCGGCCGCCGACACCGCCTACGACCGCACCCTGCTGGCCACCGCCAAGTCGCTCGGCGAACAGCTGCGGGTCACGGGCTCGGGCAGCGACCTGCGCATCGAGTCCACCCTGCTCTACTCGGCCCTCGAAGCCTTCGAGGCCGACAACCGCAGCCGCATCTTCTACCGCGTGAGCGGCCTCAAGGGCGAGATGGTCTCGGGTTTCGACGACCTGCCCGCCTGGCGCCACGACATTCCGCAGAAGAACCTCTACGCCGCGCTGGTGAACTTCTACGACGACGAGTACCGCGGCGTGCCGGTGCGCATGGCGGTGCT
Source organism: Comamonadaceae bacterium (assembly GCA_003599455.1). Lineage (GTDB taxonomy): Bacteria > Pseudomonadota > Gammaproteobacteria > Burkholderiales > Burkholderiaceae_C > Hydrogenophaga. Next base: position 46,620 of record QZKF01000082.1, on the reverse strand, counting down.
GCTGCAGCCGGTCTCGGGCGTGTACGAACAGGGCATGGCCACCATCCAGGTGGCCGAGACGCTGGAGCTGCGCCAGACGCTGGCACGGCAGATCCTGATCGACACGCTGTGGCGGCAGGCCGCCCTGGTGATCGTGATCGCGCTGGTGGTGGTGTTCGTGGTGCAGCGTGCCACGCGCCCGGTGCGCGCGCTCAGCCACGCGCTGGGCATGCGCAGCGAGAACGACCTCTCGCCCCTGTCCACCGAGGGCGCACCGCGCGAGCTGCTGCCGCTGCTGGACGCCACCAACCAGCACATGCAGCGCCTGTCGCATCTGCTGGAACACCAGAAGCGCTTTGTGCGCGACACCTCGCACCAGTTGCGCACGCCGCTGGCGGTGCTCAAGACGCAGCTGCAGTCGGCGCGGCGCGGCGACGTGGCGCCCCAGCAGGCGCTGGAGGAGATCGGCCACACGGTGGAGCGCGCTACCGAGCTGGCCAACCAGATGCTCGCGCTGGCCAAGGTGGAACAGCTGCGCCAGGACGGCAGTGCGCCGGCGCTCGACTGGTCGGGCGTGGTGCGTGCGGTCGCGCTCGACCTCTCGGCGCTGATTGCGGAGCGCTCGCTGGACTTCTCGCTCGAGACCCAGGCCGCGCCGGTGCAGGCGCACGAATGGGCGCTGCGCGAACTCGGCCGCAACCTGCTGCACAACGCGATCAAGAACACGCCGCCCGGCTCACGGCTGACCGTGGCCCTGGTGGCCGACGGGCAGACCGCGGCGCTCACCATCCACGACGAAGGGCCCGGCATTTCGCCCGACCTGCGCGAACGCCTGTTCCAGCCTTTCGCCACCGACCACCAGCGCGCGCCCGGCGTGTCGGGCTCCGGCCTGGGCCTGGCGATCTGCCGCGAAATCGTGTTGTCCCTGCGCGGCAGCATCGACCTGGACAACCGCATCCACCAGGGCCGGGTGTGCGGGCTGGACGCCACCGTCCGCCTGCCACTGGCTTCATCTTCCACGCCTGCATGAAAACCGAATCCGACGCCGGCAGCGGCAAAGTCCGCCTCGACAAATGGCTATGGGCCGCGCGCTTCTTCAAGACCCGCGGCCTCAGCAGCGAAGCGATCGACAAAGGCCATGTGCGGCTCAACGGCCTGCCCGTCAAGCCCTCGCGCGACGTGAAGACCGGCGACACGCTGGAGCTGCGCATCGCGCAGGAGATACGCACCGTGGTCGTGCGCGGTCTCAGCGGCGTGCGCGGGCCGGCGCCGGTGGCCGCGCTGCTTTACGAGGAAACCGCGGCATCGTTGAAGCAGCGCAGCGAAGCGGCCGAGCTGCGCCGCCTGGCCCCCGAGCCGGCGCACAGCCAGCCGCTGGGACGCCCCACCAAGCGCGACCGCCGCGACATCGAGAACCTGCGCGACGCGCCGCCACGGGACGGCTGGAACGACCGCTGGAGCGCGTCGCTCGACGACGACTGATGGAGACCGGCGCTGCGGCCGCTCAGCCCTTGCGCAGCCCCAGCCACATCACCGTGGCCACCACCACCAGGCCACCGGCCACCTGCACCGGCGCGATGGCCTGGCCCAGGATGGCCCAGGCCAGCACCAGCGCGAAGATCGGCTCAATGTTCATGATGGCCGAGTTGCCCACCACGCCCAGCCTGGGCAGCACGGTGAACATGATGGTGAAGGCGGTGCCGTAGAGAAAGGTCAGGCCGAACAGCCCCCACCAGCCGGTGGGCGCGGTCGGCAGGGCGAGCCCGCCCTGCGCGGTGGTGCCGATCAAGGCCATCACCGCCACGATGGCCATGGTGGTGGCGGTGCGCAGCCGGCCGTCGAGCTCGCCCGTCTCGTGCTGCGTGAGCACCAGCGCCAGGCCGAAGGTGGCGGCCGCGGCCAGGGCGAACGCCACCCCCACGCCGATGCGTGCCCAGTGGCCGGACGCACCCAGGCCCGAGGCCGCACCGAAGACGTCGAGCGCGAGCGCCAGGCCGACCAGCATCACCGGCATGGCGCGCAGCACGCGCGGCTGCGGACGCTGGCCGTACACGATGCGCGCCCACAGCGCCGTCCACAGCGGGTAGGTGTTGAAGGCCAGCAGCGCCAGCGCCACCGGCAGGCGCGCCACCGAGGCATAGAGGCACAGGCTCTGCACGCCCACCAGCAGGCCGATCGCGGGCAGGGCCTTGCGGTGCCGCGCCTGCAAGCGCACCGGCACGCGGTAGGCCAGCAGGATGAGCCCCACCACCAGCGCGGTGACGCCGCTGCGGAAGGCCACCGCGGTGGCCACGCTCACGCCGTGGTCGAACGCCAGGCGCGCGGCCACGTGGTTGGCGCCCATCATGAAGGCGATGAGCAGGAGCGTGGCGAAGGCGGCGCGGCCGATGCCGGCGGTGGACGGGGTCGCCATGCCTCAGCGCAGCTGCTGGCCGAACAGGTAGGTCATGTTGACCCGCCGGGCTTCGTAGCGATCGACGAAGCGGATGGTGTCGGTCTCGTGGAACAGCGCCGAGTTGAACAGCACCGCGCGGTTGCAGCGGTGCGGCACGGTGACGCAGCCGGCGTCGTGGCGATGGAGGAAGTCGTAGATCAGCGTGCTGTCGGCGTTGTACTGTTCGAAGGTCCAGTCGGCCGGCGCGGGCACGTCGTACACCTTGAGCCCGCCGCTCTCGGGGTCGAGGTTGTGTTCACTCGGTGCGATCCAGAAATTCAGGTTCACCTTGGCGAAGTCGGCGTGCACGTTGATGCCGCGCGTCACCGCCGGTTCGTACTTGAAGCCCCAGAGCTGCGTGAGCAGGTAGTCCTTGAACACGCGGGGCATGCGCTGCCTGAGTTCGCGCGCGAGCTGCAGGTGCAGCGGGCTGTTGAAGCCGCGGTTGGCGAAGGCGCCGAGGTAGCTGTTGGCGTACTCGCCGTGCCACACGCGCGAGGCGTGCGCGAAATCCTGGAAGGCCCGCAGCGCGGGCTCGGCCAGGAAGTGGTCGATGGCCAGGATCTCGGGCGTGCCGGCCAGGTAGGCCTCTTCGAGCCCGCGCCAGTCGTTGTCCGGGTTGAGCACGTCGGGCAGCGCGGGCGGCATGGCGTGGACCCAGGGCGTGCACAGGAAGGCCTGCATGCGCGACAGCTCGGCGGCCGAGACCCGCACCATGGCGGCGGGCGACGGGTCTTTCAACTGCTGCAGCAGCGCCGTGCCGGTGTCGAGGAAGGCCCGCAGTCCCGGTACATCGTGGCCATGCTGCTGCAGCCAGGTGGCTTGCTGCACGTCGTGCTTGAGCCTGAACGCGCTCAGCGACAGGCCGGTGCGCCGCAGCGCGGGCGCGTTGAAGCTGGCCTGGAGGTAGGTCGCCAGGCTGTTGCGCCCGGCCTCGATCACCCGCGCTGTGTGGTTCACGCTGTCGCTGAGCACCGTGGCCGCGAGGCCGGTGTGCGCCGACACCAGGCCCGGCTCCAGCGCCAGCGCCTGCTCGAAGCTGGTCACGGCCTCGGCCGTGCGGTCCAGCAGCTTGAGCGCATTGCCCCGTTCCACCCAGGCCTGGGCATGGCGGGGGTGGGCGCGCGTGGCGCGCTCGGCGCAGTCGAAGGCCTCCGCGTAGCGCCCGAGTTCGTTCAAGGCATTGGCGAGATTGCTCAACACCACCGGGTTGTCCGGTTCGGCGGCGAGCGCCTGCTGGTAGCTGTCCAGCGCGTCCTGCGGACGGCCCAGTCGCTGCAGCACGTTGCCGCGGTTGCACAGCAGCGCCGTGTGCCGGGGGTGTGCCTGCAGGGCGCGGTCGAACACGGCCACGGCCTGCGGCAGCTGCTGCAGGTTCTTGTGCAGCAGGCCGAGGTTGACCGCGATGTCGGCGTCGTCGGGCTTCAGGGCCAGCGCCCGGGCGTAGGCGTCCAGCGCCTCGGCATCGCGTCCGAGCTGCTGCAGCGTGAACGCCAGGTTGTTCTGCGCGTCGGCGTTCTGCGGGCTGGCCTGCACCGCACGACCGAAATGCACCGCGGCCCGCTCGGTGTGGCCGGCCTGCGACTCGAGCAGCCCCAGGTGGTAGAGCACGGCAAAGTCGTTCGGGAACTGCCGCAGCACGCCTTCGTACAGCGTGCGGGCGTTGTCGAGCAGGCCCTGGGAGTGGAAGTGCACCGCCAGTTGCATCTGTTCGGCGGGGGCAAGGGAAGCGCTCATCGCAGAAGTCCTTGTGGTCAAAACAGGGCCAGGGTGCACAGGGCCGGACGTGAAAAAGCCCCACGGCCAATGGCGGTGGGGCTTGGTGTCTGGCGGAGCGAGAGGGATTCGAACCCTCGATGAGGCTCTACACCCCATACTCCCTTAGCAGGGGAGCACCTTCGGCCACTCGGTCATCGCTCCGGAAGCTGCGTATTATGCCTCATCTCACCCGGTCTTCCCTCTGGCGAGGGCTTCAACCGGTGATGGTGTCGGCGGTCTGGTCGAGGTCGAATTCACGGTGCAGCGAACGCACCGCGAGTTCCATGTACTTCTCGTCGATCACCACCGAGGTCTTGATCTCGGAGGTGGAGATCATCTGGATGTTGATGCCTTCCACGCTCAGGCACTTGAACATGCGGCTGGCCACGCCCACATGGCTGCGCATGCCGATGCCGACGATGCTGACCTTGCAGATGCGCGCATCGCCCACCACTTCGGCCGCGCCCAGCGCGGGCACGACCTTGGTCTTGAGCAGGTCCATGGTCTTCTGGAAATCGTTGCGGTGCACCGTGAAGCTGAAGTCGGTCAAGCCGCCCTTGCTCAGGTTCTGGATGATCACGTCGACCTCGATGTTGGCGTCGGCCACCGCGCCCAGGATCTGGTAGGCGATGCCGGGGGTGTCGGGCACGCCGAGCACCGAAATCTTGGCTTCGTCGCGGTTGAAGGCAATGCCGGAAACGACGGCTTGTTCCATGTCTTCCTCTTCCTCAAAAGTGATCAGGGTGCCGGAGGCGGCTTCTTCATTCAGGTCGATGTCCCAGGGCGTGAAGCTGGAGAGCACGCGCAGGGGCACCTTGTACTTGCCGGCGAATTCCACCGATCGGATCTGCAGCACCTTGCTGCCCATGCTGGCCATCTCGAGCATTTCCTCGAAGCTCACGCGCTGCAGGCGGCGCGCTTCGGGCACCACGCGCGGGTCGGTGGTGTAGACGCCGTCGACGTCGGTGTAGATCAGGCACTCGGCGGCTTTGAGCGCGGCGGCCACGGCCACGGCCGAGGTGTCGCTGCCGCCACGGCCCAGCGTGGTGATGTGGCCTTCGGGGTCCACGCCCTGGAAGCCGGTGACGATGACCACCTTGCCGGCGGCCAGGTCGGCGCGGATGCGCACGTCGTCGATCGATTCGATGCGGGCCTTGGTGAAGGCGCTGTTGGTCTTGATCGGCACCTGCCAGCCGGCGTAGCTCACCGAGCCAAGGCCTTCGGCCTGCAATGCGATCGCCAGCAACGCCGACGAGGCCTGCTCGCCGGTGGCGGCCAGCATGTCGAGTTCGCGGCTGTAGGCGCTGTCGGTCTTGCTGGGCGCGAGTTCCTTGGCCAGGCCGAGCAGGCGGTTGGTTTCGCCGCTCATGGCGCTGGGCACCACCACGAGCTGGTGGCCCGCGCGGTGCCACTTGGCCACGCGTTTGGCCACGTTGCGGATGCGATCGGTCGACCCCATGGAGGTGCCGCCGTACTTGTGAACTATCAAGGCCATCGGGAGGGATTGGATTGGGTTGGTTGCGGCTGCGCCGGGGCGCTGGTTGACCGCCGGGCAACCGCGAATTATATCGGCGGGGCGTAGCGCAGCCGCTCGCCCTCGCGCGTCACGAAGCCGCTGGCCACCTTGAGGTGGATGCGGTGACCGCGCGTGGTGCAGGCATCGATCTGGTCGAGCAGCTCGTCGAGCTGGGCCGCACTGGGCGCCACGCCCGCGCTGGCACGCAGCCAGTGGCGCACGGCGTTGCCCTGGCGCTCTCGCGAGAGCGAACGCAGCGCCGCGATGGCCGGCGGCGTGCCGGTGCGCGCCAGATCGATCGCAGCCAGCTCGTCCAGCAGCCGCTGCGCCTGCGCGGCGTGGGCGGCGCTGCGCGCGAGCATGGGCCTGAAGCCCGGGAAACTGGCCTCCCAGGCAGGCATCAGCACCGCACGGATGCGGTTGCGGGTGAAGCGCTGGTCGGTGTTGCTCGGGTCATCGACGAAGGCGTGGCCTGCCGACTGCACCCATGCACGCAAGGTGGCGGCGGGGAGTTCGAGCAGCGGCCGGCCGAACACCATGCCGTGGCGCTCGAAGTGCTCGGGCATGGCGGACAGCCCCGGCAGGCCCGCGCCGCGGCTGAGCGCGAGCAACACGGTCTCGGCCTGGTCGTCGGCGTGCTGGCCCAGCAGCACCCCGAGCGCACCGGCGTCTGCCGCCATGCGGGCCAGGGCGATGTAGCGCGCCTGTCGCGCGGCGTCTTCCGGACTCTGGCCAGGGGCATGCCCGGCCTGAACGCGGTCCACGCGCAGGGCGATGCCATGCTGGGCGCAGAACGCGCGGACGTGAGATTCAAAACGGTCGCCCGCTGCCTGCAAACCGTGGTGCACGTGCAGTGCCATCACCCGACCGGGCCAGCGCCGATGCGCAGCGAGCAGCAAGGCGGTGGAGTCGGCTCCGCCGCTGAAGGCCACCGCCACCGGTGTGACGTGAGGGGTATCGAAACCGGCCCAGCGCCCGCACCACGCGGCCAACGCCTGCTCGCAGGGGTTGGCGGGCGCTGGCGAGGCATTCACCTCAGCGCTTGTCCTTGCTGTCGGCCTTGGTGTCGGTGTAGCGGCCGTAGCTGTTGAGGCGCGCGTAGCGCCGGTCCACCAGCTCCTTGACCTTGAGATCGGCCACCTGCCGCCAGGCGTCGCCCAGCGCGCGCTTGAGGAAGGCCGCCATCTGCTTGTGGTCGCGGTGCGCGCCACCCACCGGCTCGTTCACGATCTTGTCCACCAGGCCCAGGGCCTTGAGGCGGTGCGCGGTGATGCCCAGCGCATCGGCGGCATCGCTCGCGCGGTCGCTGGTCTTCCAGAGGATGGACGCGCAGCCCTCGGGGCTGATCACCGAGTACACCGAGTACTGCAGCATGAGCACCTGGTCGGCCACGGCAATGGCCAGCGCGCCGCCCGAGCCCCCCTCACCGATGATGGTGGAGATGATGGGCACCTCGAGCTGCGCCATCTCGAAGATGTTGCGGCCAATGGCCTCGGACTGGCCACGTTCCTCGGCGTCGATGCCCGGATAGGCGCCGGGCGTGTCCACGAAGGTGAAGACCGGCAGGCGGAATTTTTCGGCCAGCTTCATCAGGCGCAGCGCCTTGCGGTAGCCCTCGGGCTTGGTCATGCCGAAGTTGCGCAGACCACGCTCCTTGGTGTCGCGCCCCTTCTGGTGGCCCAGCACCATGCAGGGCTGGCCGTTGAAACGCGCCAGGCCGCCCACGATGCTCAGGTCATCGGAAAAATGGCGGTCGCCGTGCAGTTCCTGGAAGTGCGTGAAGACCTCGCGCACATAGTCCAGCGTGTAGGGCCGGTCGGCGTGGCGCGCGATCTTGGTGATCTGCCACGGCGTGAGGCTGCTGTAGATGTCCTTGGTGAGCTGCAGGCTCTTGCCCGCCAGCTGTTCGATCTCTTCGGAGATGTCGACCGCGGATTCCGTCTGCACGTAGCGCAGTTCTTCGATCTTGGTTTCGAGTTCGGCAATCGGTTGCTCGAAGTCGAGAAAATTCTTTTTGGCCAAGGTGTGCTCCTTTGGTCTTGTTGCAACGACGTCCCGGTGCGCTCAGTAACTCACCGGCAGCGGATCGAGCGACCGCCAAATATACCAAGTTGCCACGCTGCAGAACGGGGCCCAGGAGTTGGCCACCTCGCGGATTTCGCTGCGGCTGACGGGCTCCCCCGAAAAGTAGCAGCGGCTGATGCCGTTTTGCAGACCAATGTCGTCCAGCGGTAGTACGTTGGGCCGCATCAGGTGAAAGATCAGGAACATCTCCGCCGTCCAGCGACCGATGCCGCGGATCGCCACCAGCTCCGCGATGATGGCCTCGTCGTCCATGCCGGCCCACTCTTTCACGTGCACCTGGTCGTTGGCGAAGTGCAGCGCCAGGTCCACCAGGTACTCGACCTTGCGGGCCGACAGGCCGGCCGCGCGCATGTCGTCGACCTTGAGCTTGAGCACCTGCGCGGGCACCATCTTTTTCGGCAGCAGCGCAAAGCGGTCCCAGACCGACTGCGCCGCCTTCACCGAGATCTGCTGGCCGACGATGCTGCGCGCGAGCGTGACGAAAGCGTCGCCACGCGACTGCAGGCAGGCCCCACCGTACTGGGGGATCAGCTTCTTCATCACCCGGTCGCGCTTCATGAGATGGCGGCAGGCCTCCACCCAGTAATCGGGCGCATCGGGGGCCAGCTCGGGCAGGACGGAGGTGGCCATCAGTTGCGTTCCCAGGTGGTGCCGGTGGGGCTGTCCTTGAGCACGATGCCCTGTTCCAGCAATTCCTGGCGAATGCGGTCGGCTTCGGCGAAATCTTTGGCTTGTTTGGCGGCCGCGCGCTGAGCGATCAGCTCCTGGATCGCGGCCTCGTCCAGACCGCCCACCGCACCGCCACCTTGCAGGTAAGTGGACGGGTCGGCCTGCAGCAAGCCCAGCGTGCCACCGAGCGCGCGCAGCAAGCCCGCCAGCGCAGCGTCCCTGGTGCGGTTGACCTCGCCCGCCAGATCGAACAACACCGCCACCGCCTCGGGTGTGCCGAAGTCCTCGTCCATCGCGGCGCGGAAGCGCTGCGCGTGCGGCTGGTTCCAGTCGATCGCGGTCATGGGCGCGGGCGGCACCTGCGACAGCGCGGTGTACAGGCGCTTGAGCGCGCCGCGCGCGTCGTCCAGGTGCACGTCGCTGTAGTTCAGCGCGCTGCGGTAGTGCGCGCGCAGGATGAAGAAACGCACCGTCTCCGGGTCGTACTTCGCCAGCACCTCGCGGATGGTGAAGAAGTTGCCCAGGCTCTTGGACATCTTTTCGTTGTCCACGCGCACGAAGCCGTTGTGCACCCAGAAGCGCGCCAGCGGCTGGCCGGTGGCGCCTTCGCTCTGGGCGATCTCGTTCTCGTGGTGGGGAAACTGCAGGTCGGCCCCGCCGCCGTGGATGTCGAAGGTCTCGCCCAGCGTGGCGCGGCACATGGCCGAGCACTCGATGTGCCAGCCGGGCCTGCCCTGGCCGTAGGCGCTGTCCCACTTCGCTTCCGCCGGTTCCTCGGGCTTGGCCGATTTCCAGAGCACGAAGTCCAGCGGGTCGTTCTTGTCGCTGGCCACGGCCACGCGCTCGCCGGCGCGCAGGTCGTCGAGCGACTTGCCCGAGAGCTTGCCGTAGCCTGGGAACTTGCGCACCGCGTAATTCACGTCGCCGTTGTCGGCCTGGTAGGCCAGTCCCTTGTGCTGCAGCGTGTCGATCAGCGACAGCATCTGCGGCACGTATTCGGTGGCGCGTGGCTCCAGGCTGGGCGGCTCGATGCCGAGCTGGCCGATGTCCTGGTGCATGGCCGCGGTCATCTCGTCGGTGAGCGCACGCAGGGTGATGCCGCGTTCGAGCGCGCGCTTGATGATCTTGTCGTCGATGTCGGTGATGTTGCGCACGTAGGTGACGCGGTGGCCGCTGACCTTGAGCCAGCGCTGGATCACGTCGAACGCCATCATCATGCGGGCGTGGCCGATGTGGCACAGGTCGTAGATCGTCATGCCACAGACGTACATGCGCACATGACCGGGTTCGATGGGCTGGAACTCCTCCAGCCGTCGAGACAGGGTGTTGTAGATTTTCAGGGTCATGTGGCGGCAGCAGGCACGGAATTCAGGACAGCAGTCGGGGGCGAAAACCTGCCACAACAGGCCGTGCGTGACACCCTCCACACAGCGGGCCCTGCGGGTGTTCCATGCGGTCTGGCGCGGCCATGGGAACTGGACCCCTCAGATACAATCCGCCAGTATATCCAGCCCGGTGGCGCGCGCCCGCTCGCCTTCCGTCATTCGATCAACGTTTCACTGGCCCCATCCCCGTCGGATGCCCAGGCTCGCTTCCGAGGTCACATGTCCCACCCCGCGAAATCACAGCCCGGCCGCAGCGGCCTTGAATCCCGTGTCTTCCGCGCAGGTCTGCGCCAGTTCGTTCTGCTGGCCCTGGCGGCGCTCGGCATCGGCGGTTCCCTGGCGTGGGCCCAGGCCGACGACTACGCCGAGGTCAACCGGCTGGTGCGCGCCGGCCAGTACAACGAAGCCCTCTACAAGGCCGACCAGTACCTGGTCGGCAAGCCACGCGATCCCCAGATGCGCTTCCTCAAGGGCGTGGCCCAGACCGAGAGCGGCAAGACCACCGAAGCCATTGCGACCTTCGCCAGGCTGACCGAGGACTACCCCGAGCTGCCCGAGCCGTACAACAACCTGGCCGTGCTCTATGCCGGCCAGAGCCAGTTCGACAAGGCCCGCGCCGCGCTCGAGATGGCGATCCGCACCAACCCGAGCTACGCCACCGCGCACGAAAACCTGGGCGACGTGTACGCCAAGCTGGCCAGCCAGGCCTACAGCAAGGCCCTGCAACTCGACGGCACCAACCCCGCCGTGGCGCCCAAGCTCAGCCTGATCCGCAACCTGTTTGCCGCCGACATCAAGGGGGGCGCCCGCCCCGCCGCCCCGGTGGCCGCCGCCACCCCTTCGGCGCCCGCGGCCGCAGCACCCGCGGCCACCAAGGCACCGGCCGTGGTCGCCACCGCACCGGCCACCGTTCCCGCAGCGCCCGTCGCACCCGCCTCCGGCGATGCACAACGCGATGTGGAGGCCGCCGTGATGGCCTGGGCCAAGGCCTGGTCGTCGAAGAACGTGCCGGGCTACCTGGGTGCCTACGGCCCGGCCTTCACGCCGCCGGGTGGCCAGGCCCGCGCCGCCTGGGAAGCCGAGCGCCGCGCGCGCATCGAGCCGCGTTCGCGCATCGGCGTCGACATCAGCGATCTCGCGATCACCCTGAGTGCCGAGCGCGCCACCGCCCGCTTCCGCCAGGACTACACCTCCGACACCCTGAACATCACCAGCCGCAAGACGCTGGAGCTGGTCAAGAGCGGCAACCGCTGGCTGATCGTTCGGGAATCCACGGGCTCCTGATGACCAGCCGGCGGTTCGCGCAACGTGGCCATGCCAGCGTCCCGACCGGGCTTCTGGGGGCGGAGGGTGGCGATGGCGGGCGCGCACCCCGCAGCCGGGTGATCCTGGTCGCTGCGGTCGCCGTCACGCTGCTCGTCGCCGCGGCGCTGCTGCGCCACAACGCATCGGACACGCTGTTGCCCACCGAGCCGGGCGCGTCCGAAGCGGGCGCGCCGTCGTCGTCCCTGATCGACAGCGCCATGGCCCGTGTGCAGGACACGGCGCGGAGCACGGTCAGTCCGTTGCCTTCCGGGCTCGCCGCCGTGGGCCTCACCAGCGAGCGGCTGAACCAGGCCAGGCCCCTCATGGGCCAGGCCGAAGCGCGGCTGATCGGGATCTACCAGCTCATCAGCCAGACCCGGCACCGCGAGGCCCTGGCCCAGGCCGAGGCGCTGGTGCGCGACCACCCCAACTTCCAGCTCGCGCACCTGGTGCACGGCGACCTGCTCAGCCTGCAGGCGCGCCCGGTGCGCCAGCTCGGCGACGTGCCCGACACCAAGGCCATGGCGGCATCCGCGCAGCTCTCGGCACTGCGCGAAGAATCGCACCGCCGCCTGCGCGCGCTCACCGAGCGCCCGCCCGAGGGCAGCGTGCCCACGCAGTTCCTCACGCTGTCGCCGCACAGCCGCCACGCCATCGCCGTCGACGCCTCGCGTTCGCGGCTCTACCTGTTCGAAAACCTGAACCCGGCGCGCTCCAGCAGCGACGCCGACCGCGCGCCCCGCCTCAAGCTGCTGGGCGACTTCTACATTTCAGTCGGCCTCTCGGGCATCGAGAAAGCCGTCGAGGGCGACAAGCGCACGCCACTGGGCGTGTACTACATCACCAGCACCCTCAACCCCGCCGATCTGCCCGACCTGTACGGCGTGGGCGCCCTGCCCATCAACTACCCCAATGCGCTGGACATGCAGCGCGGCAAGACCGGCGGCGGCATCTGGCTGCACGGCACGCCGAGCGACCAGTTCGTGCGCGCGCCGCAGGCCTCCGACGGCTGCGTGGTGCTGTCCAACCCCGACCTGGAGCGCGTGCTGGCCACGGTGCAGATCCGCACCACGCCGGTGGTGATCGCGCCCTCGCTGCAATGGGTGCAACCCGACGCGCTGGCCGCCGAGCGCCAGCAGTTCGAAAGCGTGCTCGATGCGTGGCGGCGCAGCCGCAGCGAAGGCAATCTGGCCGAACTCAAGGGGTTTTATTCCAGCCGCTTCATGAACCAGGGCCGCGATCTGGCCCAATGGTGGCCGCGGGTCGAAGGCGAGTTGCGCGCCAGCGGCTCGCGCGAGCTGCGGATCAAGGACCTGTCGGTGCTGCGCTGGCGCGACCAGGAAGACACCATGGTGGTCACCTTCGGCGAAGTCGCCGCCGGCCAGAGCCGCGGCGTGACCCGGCGCCAGTACTGGAAGCGCGAGCAGGACCGCTGGACGATCTTTTTTGAAGGAACCCTCTGATGACGACTCCCTCAACCTCCCTGCGCCGCCGCGCGGTGGTCTGGCTCACGGCCCTCGTGGCCAGTGCGGCACTGCTGCCTCTGGCGGCAGGGGCCCAGGGCAGCGCCCCGCGCGTGAAGCTCAGCACCTCGATGGGCGACATCGTGATCGAGCTCTACCCCGACAAGGCCCCGAAGACGGTCGAGAACTTCCTGCAGTACGTGCGCGACAAGCACTACGACGGCACGGTGTTCCACCGCGTGATCAGCAACTTCATGGTGCAGGGCGGCGGCTTCGACGGCAGCTACAAGCAAAAAGCCACGCGCCCGCCCGTGGCCCACGAAGGCCAGGCGGCGCTGGCCCTGGGTGGCCCGCGCAACGTGGTCGGCACGGTGGCGATGGCGCGCACCAACGACCCGCACTCCGCTTCGTCGCAGTTCTTCATCAACGTCAAGGACAATGCCTTCCTAGACCCCACGCCGATCCCGCCCGGAGACCCGGTGCCCCAGTTCGAGTACCGCGGCAAGGTCTACAAGGACGTGCCGCGCGCCAGCCTGCTCAACGCCGCCGAACTCTACGGCTACACCGTGTTCGGCAAGGTGGTCAGCGGCATGGACGTGGTCAACAAGATCAAGGAAACCCCCACCGGTGCCGGCGGCCCGTTCCCGACCGACGTGCCGCAAACCCCCATCACCATCCTCAAAGCCACCCTGGAGAAATGAACATGGCCAATCCGAAAGTCGAACTGCACATCGCCGGTCACGGCGTCATCACGCTGGAGCTCGACGCCGAGAAAGCACCGCTGTCCGCCGCCAACTTCCTGGCCTATGTGAACAAGGGCCACTACAACAACACCGTGTTCCACCGCGTCATTCCCGGCTTCATGGTGCAGGGCGGCGGCTTCGAGCCCGGCATGACGCAAAAGCCCACCGGCGAGCCAATCGCCAACGAAGCCAACAACGGCCTCAAGAACGACACCTACACCGTGGCCATGGCGCGCACCAGCGACCCGCACTCGGCCACCGCGCAGTTCTTCATCAACGTGTCGAACAACGGCTTCCTCAACCACACCGCGCCGAGCGCCCAGGGCTGGGGCTACGCGGTGTTCGGCAAGGTGGTCTCGGGGGCCGAGATCGTCAAGAAGATCGAGGGCCTGCCCACCGGCCGCAAGGGCTTTCACGACGACGTGCCCAAGGACGACGTCGTGATCGAGAAAGCCGTCGCGATCTGATCGCCGGGGCCCAGCGCCCCTGCCTTGCATGCCCGTCACCCCCATCGACCGCTTCGCCGAACGGATCGCACCCGCGAGCTGGCAAGCGGTCGATGTCATTTCCGACCTGCACCTGCAGGCCGGCGACCCTGCCACCTTCGAGGCCTGGGCGCGCTACTTGCGCCAGCCTGCGGCCGAGCGCGCCGACGCGCTGTTCATCCTGGGTGACCTGTTCGAGGTGTGGGTGGGTGACGACGTGTTGAACGCCGACGCGTCTGACACGGCGGACCACCCGTTCTGGCGCGCCTGCGCCGCCGCCCTGCGTGCCTTCAGCACCCACACACCCGTGCACTTCCTGCACGGCAACCGCGACTTCCTGCTCGGCCCCGCGGGCCTCGCCGCCTGCGGCATGCAGGGCCTGAGCGACCCCACCGTGCTGGTGTTCCAGGGCCAGCGCTGGCTGCTCAGCCACGGCGATGCGCTCTGCCTGGCCGACACCGACTACATGCGCTTTCGCGCGCAGGTGCGCGAGCCCGCCTGGCAGCGCGACTTCCTGGCCCAGCCGCTGGCACAACGCGAGGCCATGGCGCGCGACCTGCGCGCGCAAAGCGAGGCGCGCAAGCGCAGCACCGGCGGCGACCCCAGCCTCTGGGCCGATGTGGACGCCGATGCCGCGCGCGACTGGCTGTACCACGCCGATGCACGCACCCTGATCCACGGCCACACCCACCGCCCTGCGGAACACGCGCTCGGTGGCGGCCTGCAGCGCATCGTGCTCAGCGACTGGGATGCCAGCGCTGCAACGCCCCGGGCCGAGGTGCTGCGGCTGGACGCGCGTGGCATGCGCCGCCTGCCGCTGTTGCCCTGAGCCGCGGCAACGCGGCCCGCCCTTCATGATCGACCTGATCCAACGCTGGCTGCCCCGCGCGCTGCGCCGGCCCACACCCGTGCCCGATCCCCTGTGGAGGCGGACCCTCGCCGAACACCCGTTCCTCGCGGCGCTGGACGCCAGCGCGCAGGCGCGCCTGCGGGCCCTGTGCACGCACTTCCTGGTCGAGAAGGAGTTCCACGGCGCCAACGGCCTGGTCGTCACCGACGCCATGGCGCTCGCGATTGCGGCCCAGGCCTGCCTGCCGCTGCTGCACATGCACGGCACGTCGGGCGAGCGGGTGCGCGACCCGCTCAAACTGCTCGACTGGTACGGCGACTTCGTCGGCATCGTGGTGCAGCCCGGCGCCGTGGTGGCGCGGCGCAAGACCACCGACCGCGCGGGCGTGGTGCACCACTACGACGAGGTGCTCGCCGGCGAGGCCATGGACCGGGGACCGCTCATGCTCAGCTGGGAAGACGTCGCCAACGCGGGGGAGCGCGCACAACACGGCCACAACGTGGTGGTTCACGAGTTCGTGCACAAGCTCGACATGCACGGCATGCAGATGGGCGACGCGCCCGACGGTGCGCCGCCGCTGCCGCGAAGCTTCATGGGCACACGCAGCCGCGCCGAGGCGAGGTCGGTGTGGCGCCAGACCATGCAGGCAAGCTACGACCGCTTCTGCGAGGCGGTGGCCATGGCCGAGCGCTTCGGTGGCGAGCCGCCCTGGCTCGACGACTACGCGGCCAGGGACGCGGCCGAGTTCTTCGCCGTGACCTGCGAGGCCTACTTCGTCAACCGGCCGCGCTTTGCGGCCGAGTTCCCCGAACTGCTGCCGCTGTACGACGGCTTCTTCGACCCGGACCGCCAGCGCTGACGCTCAGCGCTTGAGCAGCACCTTCAGCACGTTCTGCAGGCGGCGCTCCGCGCCGGCGTCAAAACCCGAGCCCAGCACGGCAGCCACGTCGTCCACCCAGGTGTCGGCCGGGGCGGCCGCGTGGCGGCGCGTGAGCAACTGCAGTTGCAGCATGCGGCGATCGCTCAGGTGCTCGGCCGGCGTGGGCACCTCGGCGGCCATTTCCAGCCGCAGCAGGGTCTCGCCGGACAAGGGCGCCGCAGGTTTCGCCAGGGCCGCCGACCAGGCCGAGCGGTTGCCGGCGCTCACGCGCGGCCCCAGGGCCTGCGCGCTCGGCAGCTGTTCGGCATCGCGCTGTTGCCAGGCGGTCATGAGCTGCGTGAGCACCTCGCCGTGGGCCTGGGCCGCGAGCTTGCGCAGGCTGGCCTGGGCCGACTCGATGGCCTGGCGCTGCGCGCGGAACGCGGCGTCGCCCAGGCGCGGGCCACGCGGTTCGCGCTCTTCGCGTGCATCGCGCCAGGGCGAGGCGCCCGGGCCGCGGGCATCGCGTCCGCCGCGCGCATCGGGCCGGCCCGGTGCGCCACCATCACGGCGGCCATCCGGGCGGTCGCCGCGGCGGCCATCGCGGCCCGCCGGCTCGGCTTTCTTCATGCCGGGACGGTCGTCACCCCGCACGGCCACGATCTTCTTCGGCGGCGCGACGGGTGCCGCGGGCTTGACCGGTGCAGCCGGTTCGGTGCTGGCCTCCGCGGGCGCGTCGGCCGGCGCATCGACATCGTCAGACACCGGTGCAGGTGCCTCGGCGGCAGGCGCCGCCATGACCGGCGCGGGTGCGGGTGCCGCTGCGGCAGGCGCCTGCGCCTGACCGGCCAGCGCCATTTCCAGCTCGTTCATGGCCGAGCGGATGCGCTGCGCATCGCCGCTGGCGCTGGCGGCCTCCAGCGCGCGCGACGCATCGAGCACGCGCTGGTCGTGCGCGCTGAGCGCGGTGGCCGCCTTCTCGCGTTCGGTGCTCTTGCGCGCAAAGGCCTCGTCGATGGGTTGGCGGAACGCTTCCCAGAGCTTCTGCTCGTGCTTGCGCTCCAGCGGCACCGCATGGGCCTCGGCCTGCCAGCGCTGCTGCAGCGCCTTGACCGCGTCGATGCGCAGCATGGGCGCCGCGCCCAGCGCGATGGCTTCTTCGATCAATGCCTTGCGCCGCGCGGTGCTCTCGGCCTGGGCGGCCTCAAGCCGTTCGTGCGCCTTGTGCATCGCGTCCTTCCAGACCGGCTGGATGTCGGCAAACGCCTTTTCGCTCAGGTGCCCGGCTTCGCGCCAGCGCTCCGAGAAGGCGTGCAGCTCGCGCACCTGGGCTTTCCAGTCGGTGCCCTGCGCGTGGGCTTCGGTCCAGGCCCTGAGTTCTTCAATGATGGCCGCGCGCTGCGCCTTGTGCGCCTCGCTCTGCTGGCGCACCTGCACCAGCCAGGCCTCGACCACCTTGTGGGCTTCGGTGCAGGCTTCGTCGAAACGCTTCCACAGCGCGTGGTTGGGCTGGCCACCCTGGTCGGTGGTCTTCCACTGGTCTCGCAGACCACGCAAGGTTTCCTGCATCTTGCGACCGCCCAGCCGCTGGCCTTCGGGCGCCTGCAACAGGGCCTCGGCCCTGGCCACGAGCTCTTCGCGCAACTGGTCGGCGCGCCAGCGCTGCCAGCCTTCGAGTTCACCGGCCTGGCCCAGCGCGGCCTGGGCGCGCGCATCGAGCGCGGCCGGGATCAGACGGCCATGGCTCTTGAGCAGGGCGCGCACGTCGGCCGCGGCCTTGGGCGTGGCCTTGCCGTGGCCTTCGGCGAGTTCGCGTTCGAGCACGGTCAGGGCCTGGTCCAGCTCGGCGGCCACGCGGGCGCGCTTTTCCTGCTGGGCCTGCGTGTCCTGCGCGGGCTTTTCGGCCGGGGCGGCCACGTCCTGGCCGCGCGCGGCACGCAATTCGTCGGCCCACACCGGCACCGCGGGCAGTGGCGCCTGCGGGCTGGCATCGGCCGCCACGGTCTGGGCGAGCGCAGCCTCGAAGGCGTCCCACACCAGTTGCAGCTGCTGGCGCGAGGCGTCGAGCATGGGCGGGAACTTCGCGTCCACGCTGGGCCACTGCGCGTCCTGCGCGAGGCCGCTGGCCTGCTGCTGCCACTGGCCCACGTCGGTGCGCAGGGTCTCGGCAATCTGCTGCGCTTCGCGCCAGGGCTTGGTGGACAGCACCTCGATGCGCTGGGCGATCAGCACCGCCGCTTCGCGCTCGACCTGCACCCGGTGCTGCAGGTCTTCGATGGCCTTGACGCGCTCGGCCAGCGTCTGGCGCAGCGTGGCCAGCGGTTCGCGCGAGAGCGGCGCGCCGGCACGGGCCGCGTCGCGCTGCCAGGCCAGGGCGTCGGCCAGGTTCAGGCGCGACTGGTCGATCAGGCCCTGGGCCTTCTGCGCCCATTCCACCGACATCTGCTCCTGCGATTTCTGGCGCTTGAGTTCGTCGAGCTTTTCCTTCAGCGGCTTGGCGGCGCCGCGGTCGCGGTGCGAGAGTTCCTTGAAGACCTCGTTCATCTGCTCCAGCGTGGGGTCGGTCGCGAGCCAGTCGCGGATGCGCGCGGCACGCTCGCCCGAGGTGGGCGCAGAGAACGCACCGCCGGTGACGGCGTCCAGGGGGTGGGCGGCGTTCGGGCTGGCCGGCTTGGGAGAGGTGGGCGTGTTCACGGCAGGTGGGGAGGCTTTGGACGAGGACGGGTCTTTGCGCAGGGAAAACAGCGACATGGAGGGGATGGCTCGATCGATTCGGGTGTCGGCGCCACGGCGGCGCGACCAGCGCGTATTGTCGCCGCAGTTGGCGCGCCCACGGGTCGCGCCCGGCCGGGGCGGCCGTGGCTCAGCGCGGCGCGAGCTTCAGCTCGGCCTGCGGGCGCCATTTCTCGCCCTGGCTGGCGAGTTGCGGCGCACCCAGGAACATGCGGTCTTCGGGCAACTGGCGGCTGGCGAGGTAGTCCTTGACGGCCACGCCGCGCGCCACGGCGAGTTCGCGCATCGCATCGGGTGTGGCCGGGATCGAGGCCAGCAGCAGCGCCTCCATCTCGGCCTGGGGAAGGTCCTTGGCGATGCCGATCAGGTTGCGCGGCTTGGGGATGTCGGCGCGGCGGTAGACCTCTTTCAGCAGGGCCGGGTACTCGGCGGGTGAGACCGTGAGCGTGTCGCCGAGGGCGGCGCCATCGCGCGCGAGCGCGCGGCGCTTCTCGGCCAGCACACGCTCATCGAGCCGCGCGCGCTGGTAGCCGCTGCGCTCGGCCTCGAGGTCGCTGTGACCGACCACGGTGACCTGCAGCGCGGGCCGGTCGGCCAGTGCCTTGGCCACCGCGTCCAGCCGCTGCCGGCCAGCGTCGTCCAGCACCTTGCTGCCCGGGCTGAACACCACCTGGTTCATCTCTTCGCCGCCCCCGCCGAAGGCGCTGGCGATGAGCGAGAACGGCGCGGTGATGGCCTTGCCGATCAGGTTGAAGATGAGCCGGAAGATCAGCGGCGCGAGGCGGAACTGCGGGTCGTTGAGCGAGCCGCTGACCGGCAGGTTGATATCGATCACGCCATTGCGGTCGGCCAGCAGGGCGACGGCGAGCTTCACCGGCAGGTTGGGCGCTTCGCTGCCGGCCACGCGCTCGCCGAAGCTCAACTGGTTCAGGATGATCTGGTTGCTGGCGGTCAGTTGGCCGCTGGGTTCTATCTTGTAGGCCACGTCCACACTGAGCTTGCCGCGCTCGATGCCGTAGCCCGCGTATTTCACGGTGTAGGGCGAGAGCGGCGGCAACTCGAGGTTGCGCACGCGACCCTGGATGTCGAGCGCCAGCGGCTGGGCCAGCGGGTTGAGCTTGCCGTCGATCTCGAGCGCGGCCGTGCCTTCGGCGCGGCCGCGCAGCGAAAGGTCGGCCAGCTGCGGTGCGGCGCCCGCCGGCACACTGGAAAACGCGCTGAGGCTGCCGGTGAGCTCGCTCAGGTTGGCCGAGTAGTTGGGCTTGATGAAACGGTCAGAGAACAGCACCCGGCCGTTGACCAGGCTGATCGGGCCGAAGTGGATCTCGGGCCGCGGACCCGCGTCGGCGACCGCGGGCGCCACCGGGGGAGGTGCAGCAGCAGGCGGGGCGGCTGGGGCTTCCGGCGCCGGCGCGGCGTCCGCGCCTTTCACCAGGCCCTGCAGGTTGATGCGCCCGGTCTCGTCGATGATCACGCGGGCAAAGTAGTCGCTGAGCACCGTTTCCGCCACCGACACCCGCGTGGCCTGCCCAGGCGCCAGCGCCAGCTGCAGCCCGCGCACCTGCAGGGACTTCCACGCCAGCAGGTCTTCGGCGGGCGAGAGCGTGTTGGCGCGGAAGTCGTCCAGCGCAGCGTTGCCGGCCAGCGCCAGCCGCAGGCCGGCGGGCGACAGTGCCGCTTCGACCGTGCCGCGGTAGCTGGTGTCGGCGCGCAGCAGGTCCAGGTTGAGGCGGTCACCAAAGTACGGCTCCAGCGCGTGCACCGGCAGCCGCTCGGCCTGTACCTTCAATTGGGTACGCACACCGCCGGCATCGGGGACCGCCCTGCCCGGCAGGCGCAGCGTGCCGTCCAGGGACAAGCGCCCCGGCTCGGCACGGTTGGCCTGCGTCGAGCCCATGCGCAGCTGCAGCGAGACCGGCATGTCGGGCTGGCTGCGCGCCAGCGGCTGGAGGTTCCTGACCTGCAGCCTGATCTGGCTGAGGTCGAGGCCGACCGGTCGCGATGGCAACAGATCTTCGAGCGTGACAGCCCCGGCTTCGATCTGCACGTCGGCCAGCGTCAGTTGCCAGGGAGAAGGCTCTGCGGTCGCGGGTGTGGGCGTGGCGGCGGCGGAAGCCTGGGCGGGTTTGAGCCAGCGATCGACCATCCAGCGGCCTTGTTTGTCGCGCTGCGCCCGCACCTGGGGACGGGTGATCACCAATTTGCCGACGACGGCGGTGCTCGCGGCGAGGTCCAGGCGCGCGTCCTGCACCTGCAGGCTGCGCAGGCTGGCCAGGGGCTGCCGGCTCGGACCCAGGCGCAGGTCGCTCAGATCGATCCGCGTGGCGTTGACCGACAACCCCATGGGCTGATCGTTGCGTGCGGCGCGCCAGTCCAGCTGCAGGTCGGCCGCGAGGCGGCCGTCGAGTTCGGGTGCGAGGGCGCTAGCCGCATACGGGGCGAACGTGGCCAGGGGGAGTTCGCCCAGCGCGATCTGCGCCTGCGCTTCGACATCGGTCGCGCTGCCCTGGATCGACAGCGGCGTCTGGCCGAGCCGCGCCGACACCTCGAAGGGCACGGGCGTCTGCACCGGCCAGCTCAGCGCTTGTGCCTGCACGCGCAGCGCCTCCAGCGCCAGGCGCGATGCGGGCTGCACGGCGGCGTCGCTCCATTGCAGCGTGCCGCCGTCGAGGTCCATGCGGGCCACGCTGAACTTCCAGGGCGCAGCCGACGGGGCACCGGTCGCGGCGACCGGTGCGGATGCGGCTGCGGGTGGTGCCGAGGCGCCCCAGGCCTGCGCCATGCGCTGCAGGTTGAGTCGCCCCGCCCCGTCGCGCGAGATCGTCAGGACAGGCGATTTCAACGCCACGGCGGCCAGATCCACCTGGCGCGCCAGCGGTTCGACCCGGTTCAGGGTCAGGCCCAGGCGCTCCCAGGACAACAGCTCCGCCGTCTCAGACGGGCCGAGCCGCTCCACCACACGCAAGCCGGACAAGGCCGCCGTGCCCGACACCGCCAGACGCGGTGTGTCCTGCCGCTCAAAGGCCAGCTTGAGCGCCAGATGCAGCACGCCCGCTTCCGGCTTGAGCGGCCACTGCGCGGGCCAGTACGGCAGGTAGGGCGCCAGGTCCAGCGCGGGGATATCGACGCTGGCGTCGGTTTCCCGCGTCTGCGCAAACGGCGTGGAACTGGCGCGGGAGTCGAAGGCACTGCCATTGAGCACGAAGGCCAGGTGCGGCTCCGTCACCACTTCCTGCCGTGCCGGCAGGTTGCTCAGGAAGGGCACGCCGATCGCCAGCTCGCTCAGACGGTGCGTGGCGCCCACGCGGTCGTCGACGAACACGAGTTCGCCGCCCGAGAGGCTGACGTTGAACAGCGCGAAGTGGGCCGGATCGGTCGCTGGCGCGTCGTCCCTGGGGCGCAGGCGCTCCAGCACGTCGTCCACGTCGTAGCGCCCGCCGCCCAGGTGGCGCACGTTCAGCCGGGGCTGCTCCAGCGAGAGCGCGTCGACCACCGGCGCCAGGCGAAACAGCGACTGCAGCTCGGCGTTGGCATACAGGCGCGCCAGCGAAAACTGCTCGCCGTCGCCCGCCGCGTTGGCCACGCGCAGCCCCTCGATGGCCAGTTCCAGCGACCAGGGACGGAAATCAACCCGCTGCACCGTGACGCCGCGCCCCAGCGCCTCGGTGGCCCGCGTCTCCAGTTGCCACTTCAGCAAGGGCGGCAGCCCCAGCCAGGTCACCAGCCACAAGATAAGAAGACAAGCCAGCGCCAGCAGAATGCGTCGCGCCCAGCGACCGCGGCCGATGGCGGAAAGGAATGTGTTCATCGTGCGGTCTCTTGCCTGCCCATGCCGCGAGTGTCGTCGAACTTTCGGCCCCGGGCAGCCGACCCAAGCAGAGCCCCACAAAGAAGAAACCCCGGCAGACGAAGCCCGCCGGGGTTGACGGCGGGCTAGATGCTCTTGCCGTCGGTTTTGGCGGAGGGAGTTTGATGTCTCTCCAGCCTGGAAGCAACAGATTGCTCCCGTTGGGGGCCGGCGTGCGGATCACCGCGTTGTCGGCTTGTGTCTGTCTTGGAACAGACAGTTGCAGGTTACTCCCCTTGTCCGAACGGATCAAGACCGCACCCGCCCTGGCGCCATGCAGATTTTCAATCACGGCGTCGAGGGTCATTCGAGACCGGCGGAATCGCGTTTTGACACGTGAAAGGTCACCGCCAACCGACAAACGGTCATTTTCCTGACATGGGGTGGCAGGCCCTACCGGCACAGGGATCGCCGCTAGCAAAGCCCTTTTGCTTACGTTTACTCACAGTTGTTTATAACTAATTATTGTTTGAAACTGATTCATAAACATTGACTTGATATTAATAAGTCCATACGATCCGGCCACTTCACCCGTTAGGGGTATTCCCGAACCGCTGCCGCAGAGGCTAACTCGACCACCTGCCCCACAAGGGGCCCGGCCGTCGATGGCGACCCAATCCAGCCGATCCAGCCTCACAGCCAGGTCGGCGCAGAAAGGAGCGACACCATGACCGCGTACAACGCAACGCCACCCAAGAGCACCTCAGGTGCCGTGGCATCCCTCAAGACCGCCGTCGGCGACGCCTACCAGGGCTTCTTCGACATCACCCACAACAGCCTCGCCCTGCTGGGGACCGTGCTGGCCGTGGCCCTGATCACCCTGAGCGCGCGCGCCGACCTGCGCACCAGCGCCGAAGAGCAATTGCTGGGCTGGCTGCTGGAACGCCAGGAAGCTGCCACCGCAGACGCCATGTACGCCACCGAGCCGAGCGCCATCGACCGCGTGACGGCGGCACAGCCGGGCGACCTGCCCAAGCAGCAGGCCAACGTGACGTTCTGGCTCAGCCGCAAATACCGCGTGGCGCCCGAGCCCCTGAGCGTGCTGGTGGCCGAAGCGTTCGAGGTCGGCGAGAAAGCCAAGCTGGACCCCACCCTGATTCTTGCCGTCATGGCGGTCGAGTCCCGCTTCAACCCCTTCGCCCAGAGCCCGGTGGGCGCGCAGGGGCTGATGCAGGTGCTCACCCGCGTGCACACCGACAAATACGACGACTTCGGCGGTCAACTCGCCGCTTTCGACCCGGTGTCCAACCTTCGGGTGGGCGCGCGCGTGCTGCAGGAAGCCGTCAAGCGGGCGGGCTCGGTGGAAGGCGGCCTGCGCCTTTACGTGGGCGCGGTCACCACCGATGGCAGCTGGTACATCGACAAGGTCATGGCGGAACACCTGCGCATCAAGAGCGTGGCGATGGGCAAACCGATGCAGCGCTATGTGCCGCAGGCGCGACCCATCCCGGTGGTGGCTCCGGCAACGCCCGCGCCCGCTGCCGCACCCGCCGCCGAGCTGGAAGCCGGTGGCCCTGGTCCGGCCATGCCGTCGGCATCGACCCTCACCCGGTCCTGACCCGATCCCCCGTGCGGGTCATCCCGAGCGTGACCCGACTCCCGGCCAGCTGGCTCGGCTAAACTAGCCGGGTACGCAACTGGCGATAGGCGCGCACCCCGAAAGACTCCTGTCGGTGGCAGCCGCTGACGTGGCCCCCCTGCCCGATCCGCGATCGACTGCAGGGACAACCACTGGGAAGCGTACCGCCCGAACTGGAACGGTTCGGGTGTTCAGCCGTTCGCCTGGGCAGCCCTTGTCACCGCGCAAGGTTCCACGTCTTGAAGGACTGCCATGTACGACCGCCGCATACTCATTGAACAAACCGATCCCGAGCTGTTTGCCGCGATCCAGGCCGAAAACGCGCGCCAGGAACACCACATCGAGCTGATCGCCAGCGAGAACTACGCCTCGCCGGCCGTGATGGCGGCCCAGGGCACCCAGCTGACCAACAAATACGCCGAGGGCTATCCTGGCAAGCGCTACTACGGTGGCTGCGAGTACGTGGACGTGGCCGAACAGCTGGCGATCGACCGGGTCAAGCAGATCTTTGGCGCGGACGCCGCCAACGTGCAGGCGCACTGCGGCGCCTCGGCCAACGAGGCTGTGTTCCTCGCCTTCCTCAAACCCGGCGACACCATCATGGGCATGAGCCTGGCCGAAGGCGGCCACCTCACCCACGGCATGGCACTCAACATGAGCGGCAAGTGGTTCAACGTCGTCTCCTACGGTCTGAACGACAAGGAAGAGATCGACTACGACGCCATGGAGCGCAAGGCGCACGAAACGAAGCCCAAGTTGATCATTGCCGGCGCCTCGGCCTACAGCCTGCGCATCGACTTCGAGCGCTTTGCCAAGGTGGCGAAAGACGTGGGCGCCATCTTCATGGTCGACATGGCGCACTACGCCGGCCTGATCGCCGCCGGCATCTACCCCAACCCGGTGCCGCACGCCGACGTGGTCACTTCCACCACCCACAAGAGCCTTCGCGGCCCGCGTGGCGGCATCATCTTGATGAAGGCACAGCACGAGAAGGCCATCAACAGTGCCATCTTCCCCGGTCTGCAGGGCGGCCCGTTGATGCATGTGATCGCGGCCAAAGCAGTGGCGTTCAAGGAAGCGCTGGCCCCCGAGTTCAAGGTTTACCAGCAACAAGTGTTGACAAATGCCCGCATCGTCGCCGAAACCCTCGCTTCCAGGGGATTGCGCATCGTCAGCGGCCGTACCGAAAGCCACGTCATGCTGGTAGACCTGCGCGCCAAGGGCATCACCGGCAAGGAAGCCGAGGCCGTGCTGGGCAGCGCCCACATGACGATCAACAAGAACGCCATTCCCAACGACCCGGAAAAGCCCATGGTCACCAGCGGCGTGCGCATCGGCACGCCGGCCATGACCACGCGCGGCTTCAAGGACGAAGAAGCGCGCCTGACCGCCAACCTGATCGCCGACGTGCTGGACAACCCGCGCGACCCGGCGAACATCGACGCCGTGCGCGCCAGGGTCAATGCCTTGACCGCGCGCTTCCCGGTCTACAAGTGACCTCAAAGGGCGGCATCACACGATGAAATGCCCCTTCTGCGGCCATCTTGAAACGCAGGTCGTGGAAACCCGCGTCTCGGAAGACGCGGATTTCATCCGCCGCCGCCGCCAGTGCGGCCACTGTGAGAAGCGCTTCACCACCTACGAGCGGCCGGAGGTGAGCTTCCCGGCCGTCGTCAAGAAGGATGGCCGTCGCGTGGACTACGTGCCAGGCAAACTGCGCGCCTCCTTTGCCTTGGCGCTGCGCAAACGCCCGGTCAGCACCGAGCAGGTCGATGCGGCCATTGAACGCATCGAGGAAAAGCTGCTCAACCTGGGCGCCCGGGAGGTGCCAGCAGCACGCCTGGGCGAGATGGTGATGCGCGAACTGAAGAAGCTCGACAAGGTGGCCTACATCCGCTTCGCGAGCGTGTACCGGAGCTTTGAGGACATCGACGAGTTCCGCGCTTTGGTGGATGAAGTCCGGCGCTGAGCGTGCCTGATCTCACGGGGAGGAAACACCCCGATTCCGCCCGTCGGGCCATTCGGCGACCCGGTCGGGCGAGATACTCTCCCCCCCCATCCGTCGATAGAGTAAGCATATGTACATTGCTGTCACTCCGAACACGGCAACGTCCGCCCCACGGCGGGCGGAGAGCGGCTTCACCATCATCGAACTGCTGGTGACCGTGGTTTTGTTGGGGATTCTGGCCAGCCTCGCCGCCCCCACGTTCACGGACATGTTTCGCCGCTTCCGCGTCGATACGGCGAGGGAGGAGTTCATGGCATCGGTGAATCTGGCCAGGGGCGAGGCCATCCGCCAGGGGCTGCCCGTCGTCATTCGTCGAACGACCGGCTGCGGTACCGCACTGGCAGACAACCAGGACTGGAGTTGCGGCTGGCGCGTGTTTGCCGATACAGATGGAAACAACACCTTGAACGGCGCTGAGACCGCGACGCAGGAGGTTTTCGTGCCGCCCAACGTCACCGTGCGCAAGGGCAACAACACCAACCCGGAGTTCATCACGATTGACCGATTCGGCCAGGTGACACAGCTCAACCAGCGTTTTGAAGTGTTCCCCGCCGGCATGGCCGCTGCCAATGGCCAGTTGGTCTGCTTCACTTCCGGCACCCGACTGCGCACGGTCAAGAGCGCCACAGTCTGTCCCTGACTCCCTGATCTACGCAGCACATGATGAACAACAAGCCTTCCTCCCAGCGCGGTGTCAGCTTGATCGAAGCGCTCGTCGCCTTGATGGTACTGGCGCTGGGCGTCATGGGCATGGCGGGCATACAGACCCGCACGCTGGTGGAATCCCGTACGACCAATTCGAGGGCACTCACACTGCAGATGGCCGATGACCTGCTGGATCGCATGCAGGGCAACTCGGCCATCAGGCTGGCCCCACCCGCCGTCAACCCCTACGTGGTCGGCTGGGGCGCGCTCGCGGCGCCTCCGGTGGATTGTTTCACCGCTGTGTGCAACGGTGCACAGCTGGCCGCCTTCGACTTGACGCAATGGAAGGCTGCGCTGGCCAGAGTGCTGCCTGCTGGAGATGCGCAGGTATTCCAGTCCAACACCGACAACGCACAGTTTGGCGTGTTGATAGGCTGGACCGAGACCCAGGCCAAGAACCAAGGTCAGGCCACTGGGGCTGAAGCCACGTTGTTTTCCGACGCGATCGCCATCCGCAACGCGGCCAACGCAGTGGGGACCGGCGTGGCCGGCGTCGCCTGCCCGGCGGGGCGCATCTGCCACCTGATCTACATCCGGCCGTGATGGAACACTGACATGCCCATCCGATCCCTTCCCTCTCTCAAGACAAGCCCAAGCCGGCAATCGGGTGTGAGCCTGATCGAACTCCTGATCGGCATCGCAATCGGCTTGCTGGTGGTGGTGGCGGCCATCGGCAGCCTTGTCTACACACGCACATCATCCACGGCGGTCGGCGACAGCTCGCGGCTGCAACAGGACGCATCGACCGCCTTTCGCGTGCTGGGGCACCACATTCGCCAGGGAGGCGCACGGCGCATCGTTGCGGCACCGCTGGGCAATACCAACGTGGAGTTCAACTCGGCCTACGGCGGTTTCGGTACCAACCCCAACACCGGATCAACGCTGGTACTGCAAGGCACTGATGGCGCAGCCAATGCACCTGACACCCTGCAAATGAGCTACGACACGGACCCCGTCGTACAAAGCGTGGATTGCCTGGGCGCCGCGTCACTGGTCGCGAACAACGTGCAGAACACCTTCTCCGTTGTGAACAATGAGTTGCAATGCCTGGGCTCCGGCTCCGCCACCGCTTTTGCACTGCTCCAGGGCGTGGAAGATTTCCAGGTCTGGTACGGGTTCAGGACGGGCGACAACCTGCAGTATCAAACCGCCACAACGATCAGCGCAGCGGCTCCAGCGCCCTGGGACCAGGTCGAAACAGTCCAGGTGTGCCTGCGTCTGGCGGGCGAACTCACCAACAACCCGGGCGCGGCCGTCACCGGCTGCAACGGGGAAAACATTGCCAACGATGGTCGCATCCGGCGAGTCTTGTTCCGCGTCTTCAACATTCGCAACCAGGGCCTATGAAACACCGCCAATTTCAAGCGTTCGGACGCCGCCAACAAGGCGTCTCGCTGATAGTTGTGATGGTCATGTTGCTGCTCGGCACCATCGTGGTCCTGAGCAGCACGCGCGTTGGATGGCTCAATGAGCGATTGGTCGGTGGCGAGAGCGACTATCAGCGCGCCTTTGCCGCTGCGGAGGCGCTCATACGCGATGCCGAACGGGACATCAGGGGTCTGCAAATCAACAACGTCACCCCCTGCAACAACAACGCGGGCTACGTCGGATGTCGCAACTTCGCGGGCAACCAGCCCTTCTTTCCCCAGGAAGACAACGACCTCGACCTGCTGCAAGCTCGGGTCGCCAGTGGCGCCAACACCTGCCTGCAAGGCATTTGCCTCCCGGCGTCCGTCACCGCCCTGGGGGCTGCCACCTGGACAACCAACCTGGCCGCCATGACGGCGGGTACGGGCGCCACCTCGATCGGCGCGAAATACGGTGAATTCACCGGCATCGATCCCGCCGCGGCCGGCAATCCCTTGCTCAGTTGGTCCAGGCCGGGTGTGGTGCCAGTGGTGGCACCCCGCGCCTGGTATTGGGTGGAAGTATTTCGATACACCGATGCCGCAGGCATCGTGGCAGCGGCTGGCAATGTGCCGATACCGGACAAGAAGCATCCCTACGTCTATCGCATCACCGCGTATGTGCAGGGCATGAAGGGAGGCACCCGGGTCTGGCTGCGCTCCGTCTTCGTGCCGCGTCCGCAAAACCAGAACATCTGATTTTCAGTGAGGTCACCATGATGCTGCGTCCCCCCGTCTGGATCCCGAGTTCCGCCATTTTTCTGGCGGTATTGCACGGTCCCCTGGCCGCCGCGCCACTGAGCTTGGCCCAGAGCCCCCCCGGGGCAGGACGTGAGCCGTCGCCCAACATCATCGTGTCGGTCGACGATTCGGGCAGCATGGGCGCCACCGGCATCGCCACGCTGAAGTCCGCGCTGCAGCAGACCTTCGCGGAAACCAACGTCTCCGATGACCGCATTCGCCTGGCCTGGCAGTCGATGAACCGCTGCCGCGGCATTCCCAGCAACAGCACGGCATGCGGCAACCTGAACGGCATGCGCCCGCTGATGGGGACCCATCGGACCAACTTCATGACCTGGGTGAACACCCTCACCCCCAACAACGGCACGCCCTCGCACCTGATGATCGACGAGGCGGGCAAGTACCTGAGCCGCACCAACCTCGGCATCAACAGTCCCTGGGCGTCGAACCCCGGGACGCAGGAGACGCCGATCCTTTCGTGCCGGAAGTCGTTCCACATCTTCATGACCGACGGCGGCTGGAACAGCGCCGAACCGAGCAACACCAACAACCACGTCGATACGTCCGGCGCAGACTACGTACGGATCGCGCGGGGCGACAACGCGGACAACACGTCCGTCACGCTCCCCGATGGCGTTCTGTACGACACCAGTTCTGCCCAGACCCGGCTGTACAGGGACAGCTGGGGCGCGACAGGTCTGAGCACCCTCTCCGACCTTGCCTTCTACTACTGGTCTCGGGACCTCCAGCCCGGCCTCGCGAACAACGTGAGAAAGAGCCCGAAGGACCAACTGCCCGCCGAGAATTTCGGTACCGTCGCCGACCCGGCAACGCTGGAGTCCTACTGGAACCCCCGCAACAATCCCGCGACTTGGCAGCACATGGTGAACTACACCATCGGCTTCAACACCGCAGCCACCTGGACAGGAGGGCCAACGTGGGCAGGCGATACGTTCTCTGGACTTGCCCCTCTCATCAAAGGCACCACGCTCTGGCCCACGCCGTTCTGCAATGCCGCCAAAGATGGCCCGGGCAACCTGAATTGCGACGGAAGCGCTGGTTACACCGAACGCGAAAACGAACGAAAAATCGAAAGCTGGCATGCTGCCTTGAACAGCCGCGGCCGCTTCGTACCGGCACCCGACGCCACCGCACTTGTCACGGCGTTCCAGGGCATCCTCGACGACATCCTGAACCAGACCGCCAACCCGTTGGTCAGCATCGCAAGCAGTTCCAGCCGCTTGCGGGCGGACGGCTTTGCCTACGTGGCAGGCTTCAACTCCGAGCGATGGAGTGGCGACCTCGGTGCGTACACCATCACGGCCGGCACCAACGTGGTCAGCACCTCCCCCACCTGGACCGCTGCCAGCCTGCTGGATGCCGCATCGTTCAACGTGAGCACGCGGAACGTGCTCACGCACAACGGAACTGCAGGAACCACGCTTGTATGGGCCAACCTGTCGACGCCGCAGCAAACCCTCATCCGAGGTGGAGACACGGCTACCGTCGGCGAGAACCGCGTGAACTACCTGCGCGGCGACCGCTCTCAGGAATCGCCAAGCGGCAGTCTGCGGCGGCGCGACTCGCGGTTGGGCGACATCGTCAACTCGAACATCTGGCAAGCGGGTCGCCCGGTGCGCATGTCTTTCGAGCACACAGGGCACTCGGCGTTCAGAACGACCTACGCCAACCGGACACCCACCCTGTACGTGGGCGCCAACGATGGCATGCTGCACGCCTTCAATGCCGCCACCGGGCAGGAACTCATGGCATACATGCCACTGGGAACATATGCCAACCTGCGCAGCTACACACTCACGAACTACGGCCACAAGTACTATGTGGACGGCCACCCCTTCACGGGTGACGTCGATGTGAGTGGCAGTGGAACGGGGAACGGCGCGACCCCGGCTTGGAAAACGCTGCTCGTCAGCGGGCTGGCGGGGGGCGGTCGTGGCTATTTTGTGCTCGACGCAACCAACCCGGTGGCTGCCACGGGTCTGCCATCGACTTTTGCGTCGACAGGTGTGGTTCTGGACCACAGCTTCCCCTCTACCTCCACGGCAGGCTTTACCGGCTACGAGGACGTGGGGCATATCTATTCCCTCCCGGTGGTGGACACCGTCACGGGCACCCGCAGCGAACAGATCGTCAAACTCAACAACGGCCGCTGGGCCGTGGTCATGGGCAACGGCGTCAACAGCATCAATGAACGTCCGGTGCTGCTCATCCAGTACCTCGACGGCAGCAAGGAACTGCTGAGAATCGTGGCCAACTCGACCACCGGGCAATCCAATGGATTGTCGGCACCGCGACTGATTGACGTCAACGGCGACGGCAAGATGGACATCGCCTATGCAGGCGATCTTCAAGGCAACTTCTGGAAGTTCAACCTGACCCACACCAGCGACACACTCTGGGGTGTGAGCACCTGGGCAGGCGAAGCCACGACCTGCAAGAACGCCACGAACTGCACCCCGTTGTACGTCGCGCAAGATGCGGCCACTCCCGCCAACCGCCAACCCATCACCGCGGCGCCGATGTGGATCTCGCACCCCCTCGGCGGCGTCCAGTTGCTGTTTGGCACGGGCAGGAACCTTCAGGAATCGGATCGCAGCACCACCAGCGTCCAGACCCTGTACTCCATCTGGGACAAGAGCACCTATTCCTTCCCGAGCGGCGTGCTGACCGCCGCCGATGCCAACAACATCACCACGGGCAGGGCGGCACTCGTGCAGCAGACGGTGGTGGGCGCGGTGACCAGCACCGCCTCCGGCACCGAAGCCGATACCGACTACTACAACACCTCGGAAAACAACGTGGCTTACTCCAGGGCCGACAACACCGCCAAGCGGGGTTGGTACTTCGACCTGCCCTCGTCCCGCGAACGGGTGCTGAACAACCCTCAACTCTTCGAGGGACAGAAGGTAATCGTCAGCAGCAATGTCCCC
Source organism: Comamonadaceae bacterium (assembly GCA_003599455.1). Classification (GTDB taxonomy): domain Bacteria; phylum Pseudomonadota; class Gammaproteobacteria; order Burkholderiales; family Burkholderiaceae_C; genus Hydrogenophaga. The sequence goes on along the minus strand of QZKF01000082.1, from coordinate 15,119 downwards.
AAGGTGGGTTCTTCGGGTGAGACCTGCGACTTCGATACGGTGACGGAAGACAACTGGATCAACGTGTTCAACATGATCACCGGGAATCCGTCCAAGACGCCCGTTTTCTCCACAACCGACACATCGATGAACCTGGCCAAGGCCACACGCACGCGGTTTGGCAGCGGCGAATACATCAGCATCAACAAATCCGATGGTGGCGTGGATCTGATTTCATTCAAGAATGACGACCCCACGTGCCCCGCGGGCCAACTCTGTACGGAGAAGAAGACCTTGACCACAGGCACCGTTCCGGGCGCCAGAGCCGACTGGCGAGAAGTTCGCTGACCATCGACACCACCAAATGGATCCTCAGTCATGAAACAAGGTCTACCACGTTCTGCAGCGCAGGGCTTCACGCTGATCGAGGTGATGATCGTCGTGGCCGTCATCGGCATTCTGTCGGCGATTGCGCTGCCCAGCTACAACGAGTACGTGCTGCGCAGCCACCGGGCCAATGCCCGTGCCGCGTTGCTGCAGGCCGCACAGTGGCTGGAGCGGGCTGCCACGGCCCAGGGCTCCTATCCGGCTGCTGCGGCCATCCCGGCCGGCGTTCTGGCTGTGGAAGGCGGCAGATATGTCGTCACCCTTCCCGTGCTGACGGCGGGCACCTATACCTTGCGGGCCACCCCAACGGCAGTGCAGAGCGCTGATCGATGTGGCGTCTTCCAGATGACCCATGCCGGCGTGCGCACCCAGGTTGCCACCGCCACCGTACCGACGCCATTGGCTGTGCAAGAATGCTGGAACCGATGATCTGATCAATTCCCAGCATCGCACGGCACTTGCTTCCACCCGACAATCTGCTCACTGAAGCCCTCGCGCAAGCCTCCTGCGCCCTGCGCTCCAGCAACCCGAACCCCCGCGTTGGCTGCATCATCGCTTCGCCCAACGGCCGCGTGATCGGCGAGGGCCACACCCAGCAAGCGGGTGGACCACACGCCGAAGTGATGGCTCTTCGCGATGCACAGAGCCGGGGCGAGTCCGTCGTTGGAGCCACGGTGTTCGTGACGCTGGAGCCCTGTTCCCACCACGGGCGCACGCCACCCTGTTGTGACGCTTTGATCAGCGCCCGTGTGGGCAAGGTCGTGGTCGCCACCGGTGACCCGAATCCACTGGTGGCCGGACGTGGCGTTGATCGTCTGCGAGCTGCGGGGATCGAGGTGGAACTCCTGGCACACGGCAGCGAGGCCGCCATGGCCTCGCGGGAACTCAACATCGGCTTCTTCAGCCGCATGATCCGCGGCACTCCCTGGGTGCGCATGAAGATGGCCGCCTCGCTCGATGGCACCACGGCGCTGGACAATGGCGAGAGCCAGTGGATCACCGGTGAAGCTGCCCGTGCCGACGGCCATGCGTGGCGCGCCAGAGCCTGCGCCATTCTCACCGGCATCGGCACGGTGCTGGAAGACGATCCCCGGCTGGATGTGCGTCTGGTCGACACACCGCGCCAGCCACACCTGGTGGTGATCGACAGCAGGTTGCAGACGCCGCTGAACGCGCGCCTGTTCGACGCACCCATCCAGGGTCCCGGTCGCCAAGTGTGGATCTACCATGCAGCGCACGATGCCGACAAGGAGTCCGCTTTGCGGTCGCTGGGCGCCCAGCTGATCCACATGCCGGGTGCCAATGACAAGGTCGATCTCTCCGCGATGCTTCATGATCTGGGGCAACGAGAGATCAACGAATTGCATGTGGAAGCCGGCCACAAGCTCAATGGGTCGCTGCTGCGTGCGGGCTTGGTGGATCAGCTCCTGCTCTATCTGGCCCCCCGGTTGCTCGGTCAAGGGGCAGGTCTGTCCGACCTCGGCCCCCTGAAAAAACTGCAGGATGGCACCCATCTGCGTTTTGAATCGATGGAGCGCTTGGGCGAAGATCTCCGCATACTGGCTCGTGTGTCGGGCCGAGATGCATTTCTTCATGACGGCGAAGTCCAGCCATAGCAAGCAGCCCATTCCGCCACTGGCTGCTGTTTGAAGCCGCATCCGTCGAATGCGCCAAGTCCTGCCGACTGGTGAAAGCGCCTGGACCCATAGCACCCTGTCTGCATGGCCTTCTACTGCAAATGCATAATTCAAACCGCCTATCTTTTGACGGACGCACTTCGTCATAGATAGTATTTTTATACTACTCATTGAACCTAGACTGGTTCAATGAGCCCCGCAAGCCATTCATCGAATCACACGGTTCACCACCACCGAAAGACGCCAAAGCGCCGGTCGCGCGGCGTGACGCTGGTCGAACTCATCGTCTGCATCAGCATGCTGGCCGTTCTGGTCGGACTGGCGGCTCCAGCCTTCTCGAACGTGCTGTCGGGCTGGCGACGCGACAGCGCCATCCGCGACTTCATGGGGGACCTGCAGCTGGCGCGCGCCACCGCCGTGCGGACCTCACGCGCGGTGGTGATGTGCGTGAGCACGGATGGCATCGCCTGCGCGACCGGCCCCGACAGCGACGACTGGCGTCGCAGCTGGCTGGTGTTCTCCGACCTGAACGGCAACAACGCCCGAGACAACAACGAACCCGTGATTGTTCAGCGCGGACCGATCGCGGGGTTGCAACGCATGCGCTCAAAGGTCGCGCCGGGTCGCTTCGCCTTCCGCTCCAACGGCTTGCTCAATAGCGGCAACACCACCGTCCATGTTCTGGCCAACGAAGCCAGTGAGGAAATGCGCATTCGGATCAATGCCACGGGCCGCGCATCGCTGCTGCAGGTCGTGCAGGTTGAGCCATGAACGCGCGCCTCCACCTTGCTACGACGACGCGCCAGCGTGGAGCAAGCCTCATTGAGGTGCTTGTCGCGCTGCTGATCATTTCGCTCGGATTGATGAGCATGGTACGGCTGAGTGCCACCACGATCGGATTCAACAAGGGCGCTCAGGTGAGACTGCTTGCCCTGTCCTTGGCGACTCAGTATGCCGAGCGCGCCCGGCTCAACGTGTACGGATTCGATCTGGGCAACTACGACATCGCACTGGATGCACCCGAGCCGAACGCGCCTGCTGTCGACGTCGACGCCAACGATCTGACAGCAGCCGCCCATGTCGCCCAGGCAGATCGGCTCGAAATCGTCCGGCGTGTGGCCACCCACCTGCCGCAAGGTCGCGTGGTCGTGAACACGACACGGACACCGGCCGCGCGCGACCTCGACATCTGGATCTTGTGGCATGACGTCAACACGGACCAGACAGGGACTCTGCTGCGTGCGGCCGAATCGCAGTGCCCGGTTGGCGTCGATGGCAACAGTTGCCTCTACGTCAAGGTGAGCATGTGAAACGAATTCCAATGCCCCTTCGCCTTGTATCGCGCGGCATGACCCTGGTCGAATTGCTGGTCGCCATGCTCATCGGTCTGTTCCTGATCATCACGGTGGTGTCGGTCTACGTGTCCACGGCCACCAGCAGCCGCGTCGGCGTGCTGTCGGCCCAGATGAACGAAGACGCCGCGCTGGCCATTGAGCTGCTGCAGGAACAGGTGCGACTGAGCGCCTACTCCAGCCAGAACTCTGCCGGCGTGCGCAACTTCAGCGGTATTCCACTGCGAGGCTGCGACGGGGGGTTCACAGCCGCCACCGATAGCGGAGCGTTTGAGCTGCTGGTCTGCAACAACGGGAATGGCCCCGACGCCCTGGCCGTGCGCTATGAGGCGACGCGGCTCAACAGCCAGGAGGCAACCACTGCATCGCTGCCAGCCAATTGCACCTCCAACGGCATCGCCGCCGCAGATCTGGGCTCTGGCGTCCCGATCTCGCTGGCCGACAATCGCTTCTACATCGCGAACGATGGTACCAACGCAGGCGCGCCCACGCTCTACTGCCGGGGCAGCAATGGAGCGGGAGGGTTCAGTGACGCGGCCGCATTGATTCCCAACATCGAAGACCTGCAGATCCGCTACGTCATCACGCGGCTACCCGTCGTTGGAGATGTCATGCCCCATCAGGTCACGGCCCACGTCGATGCCACGCATGCGGCGCTGGGGAACACATTGGTCAACTGGTCACGCGTGGCGGCCGTGCACATCTGTCTCGCGGCCCGGTCGGCCCAGCCAATGCCGTTGGGTGACAACCAGGCAGGGGATGTGGGTCGCTACATCGACTGCACCGACACCGAGCAAAACCCCACCGATCGCTTTTTGCGCCGGTCGTACCGCACCACGGTCTTTCTGCGCAATTCCCGTCCTGCGGTGCCCGGCGTCTTCCAGCTTAATGGGGTCACTCCGGCGAACCCCTACCAACACGTGACCGATGCAAACTGAACCACACGCCGCCTTTCAGAGGCCTGGCGCCGGCACGGACCAGGCTTCAAGAAGCCAGCAGGTCGGCGCCGTGTTGCCGGTGGCTCTCGTCCTGCTCATCATAGTGACCATCGCTGGCCTCCAGTCGGCCAGACGCGCCACCACGCACGATGTGATCGCCCACAACCTGCGCGTGAACGAGGTGGCCCAGCAGAGCGCCGAATCCGCGCTGCGCCACTGCGAGGCCGTGGTGATCGACCTGGTGGACAACGCAGGCGCCGCATACCCTGCCGAAGTGGCACGTTTGGGCACCGCGGTGATCGCGGATCCCGAAGTGGTTACCGCACTGTGGCTGCAACCAGCCAGTTGGGCCGTCGGAAGCGTCAACCGCATCCTTGCGCCCATGAACTTCAATGCAGCAGTCCGAGCCGATTCCCAAGGCATCCCGCCGCCTCAATGCATTGCAGAACCGCTGACGAACAACCGCTACCTCATCACAGCACGTGGTCTTTCAGCCGATGCCACTTTCGACACCAACGGCCGCCTTTTGTCTGGTGCCGAGGTGTGGTTGCAATCGGTCCTCTCACCCCAAACCCCCGTTCAATCCACAGAAGGCGGCAATGCGTGACTCCCTCAATACCGTCAAGCGTCCAAAACGACATTTTGTGCTGGGCGCCACCGCCCTCCTCGCATTCATGGGGGCCGCAGCCCAGCCCACGCAGCGCCCTTTGTTGGTCAACACTTCGGGCGCCAAACCCAACCTGATGATTTCGCTGGACAACTCAGCCTCCATGGTGTTGCCGTTTCCAGACGAGTACCGCGTCCAGTCGACCAACAAGAAGGATGGCTACTGGGCCGCTCAACGCTCGGCCGATGTCAACCACCTCTACTACAACCCCCGAATCACGTATCTGCCGCGGGTTTACTCTGACGGCAAACCACAGGTAACCATGGATGGGCTGGTCTTCATTTCCAACCAGGACAGCAGCGCATTCGCCTATCGCGCATATGCCAACACAGCCACACCCCAGGTCAACTCCAGCTACGTGTTCCAGCACAGCTCCTATGCAAGCAACCCAGCCCAGCCCGCCGGCTGGTCTCAAGTGTCTCAAGAGACCGAAGACTTGGTGTATTCCCCGACCCATGTCGCCTACAAGGCAAGCGACATAACATCGATGGCGCCCGCTTTTACCTATGCAGTGTGCTCATCCATCTCCACGAATGCGAGCGATCAAAAGTGCCTCACCTGGAGTTTGGTGAACGTGACCCACGGCTCCAGTGCCTTGATCACACTGCCGGCGGGTCATCGCCGAACCGAATGCGGACCGACCACCTGTACAACGTCTCAGGAAATTCAGAACATCCTCACCTGGTACCGGTACCACCTCTACCGGATGCCGGCCACGGTGACCGCCATAGGTCAGGCCCTCACCGACCCCCGACTGAACAACCGCATTCGAGTGGGTTATCTGCCCATCAACTACCTCAAGGCGGCCATCACGTTGACACCAGGCAGCAACGTGGATCAACCACAGACCCTGCGCGGTGTCAGGACCTGGATCAAGGGCTCCAATGACAACAAGCAGGTCTACGACTGGCTCTACAACCAGTTGCTGATGGGAGCCACGCCTCTTCATAACTCGGTCGAAAAAGTAGCCCGGTACCTCGAAGTCCCCAGCGCGGCCAGGGAAAATCCTTGGGCCAGCGACCCGAGCCAGCTTGCCAGCACAACCAATCCGGAGATGACGTGCCGACGCTCCTTCAACCTCCTCTTCTCGGACGGCGCATGGAGCAGCAGCAGCTCCACGATCAAGGGCCTGGACTTCGACAGCAAGGCTGGGCCCATCTTCGAGCGTACCGGCGCCGGCACGCAAGCTGGCACGTTCAGCTACAGCCCCCTGGGGGCGACCGAGCGCAGGCTGTACACCCCATTCCCCGGTACCGGTACGGGAGGAATGGCCGATCTCACCGCCCAGTACCACTGGCACAAGGATCTGCGCGACAAGCTCGACAACCAGATCGTCACACGCGCAGGCCAGCCAGCCTTCTGGCAAAACATGACAACCTACACCGTGGGCTACCTCATCAAACCCTCGGGCATGTTGCCCGGAGCGAGCAGCGGCCTGACCTTTGACCAGATCGAGGCCTACCGGACAGGCTTCACGACCGATGGGTACAGCCTGGCCCCCAAACCGAACTGGCCCACCGGCGATCTGACCAGCACCCTGGAGGCCAAGCGCATTGACGACTTCATCCAGGCGGGCTACACGGGCGGCGGCCGTGGCTTCAGCGTCCAGAACGCCGAAGAAATCAAGGCCGTCTTCGACAGCGTCCTCTCCGACATCCTGAATGCCACGGGCTCGGATGCAGGCATCGAGTTGAGCAGTCCCGGCACCGGCATCAGCACGCTGGACGGAACGCTCAAATACGGGGTCGATTTCCGAACGGGAGACAACTCGGGCGATGTCACGGCACGACTGCTGAACGCCAACGGCGCTGCGGTGATCAAGAACGTTGATGTCAATGGCAACACCTTGAACCCGCCCAGCGACGTTCACTGGACGGCCAGCAAGCAGATGCCCAACCATGCTGAACGTCGCATCTTCAGCATGGGCAACGGCAACACCGCATTCGAGTTCAAGGGCAACTTCAGTGCACTGCCTGCCGATGTACAGGCAGCGCTCAAGACGGGAAAGGACAAGGACCGCATCCCGAGCGACAGCCGATTCGTTGACTACCTGCGCGGCAAGGATCCGGTGGCCGACCTGCATTCCCGATTGTTTCGCCCACGTCTGTCGCCCATGGGGGCAGTGGTCAATGCGCCGCCCCTTTTGATGGGCGCCGACGGCGACCTTCGATACGACATTGATGGGGATGTGTCCGGGAAGAACCAGTACGCGGCCTACCGTGAACAACTCAGAACCTCGACCGCATCGCTGTTCGTCGCCACCAACGCAGGTGTTGTGCACGCCCTCTCCGCCGACAAAGGAAGGGAGCTGGCCGCCTTCATGCCCCGTCGCAGCATGCGCAAGCTGCTCGAACAAGCCAACAGCATGGCAAGCTTTTCCTACACACTGGACGGTCCCCTGACCAGCCACGACATTTACTCAGACGCCCAATGGCACCAATTGGCAATGGGCACGGGCGGCCGCGGTGAGAGACTGGTTTACGGCCTTCGGTCACCACTCAGGGCCAATGGCGACAGAACGCCCAGCGCCGGTGATTTCCTGTGGGAAGCCGGGCCCGACACCATCGACGACACCTCCGTGGTGACCGGCTACATGACCAACCCTGTGCGCAGCGGACAGACGGACTCGGGCCACTGGGTCGTCGTGGTCAACAACGGCCACTACAACGGGCAGGTCGGCGGCACCAAGTCCGGCCTCGTCGTGCTCAACGCGATGACCGGCGCGGTGTTGCGCAACATCGCGTTGCCGGCCGCCTTTTCGGCGGGCCGCGGGCTCGGCGGCGTGACCCTGGTGCGGGACACACGCAAACGCATCGTGGCCGCCTACGCCGGTGACGCCAATGGAAACTTGTGGCGCTTCAATCTGCGCGGTGACCCTTCTGCATGGCAGGTCTCTTATGGCAAGCCCTTGTTCACCACCCACAACAACCGCCCCATCTACGGCGCACCTGCATGGCAGGCGCACCCCAAAGGCGGAAACATCGTAGTCATTGGTACCGGAATGCTCCTCGAAGACGCCGATCTGACCGACACCGCTCAACAGGAGCGCATCTACGGCATCTGGGATCCGACCAGCCGCGCTGGCCAGGAGCAATCCGGCTTCGAAACCGTCCCGACCAGCAAGTTGCTGATCCAAAGCCTACTCAAAGTTGAGGCAACGGTGGGCACCGACAGCTACCTATCGAGTTCGCAGCATCCGATTGACTGGGCCACTCACAGAGGCTGGACACTGGCACTGGGCCACAAGTTTGCAGGCGAGCGGGCCATCGATCAGATCCGCAATATCGGCTCCAGCGTGCAAATCAACACCACCGTGCTCGACGGCAACTCGTCTGCTGAAACAGAGACTTGTTCGGCGGTAAATCTGCCAGCGAACTACAACTATGTGTTGAACGCCATCGACGGCGCAGGCAAACCTGCCTTCGACCTCAACGGTGACGGCAAGCTCAACAACGCATCCATCGTGCTCAGCGTTGCGGGTGGCTACTCGCGCGGCATCTCGCTGGTGAGTGTCATGAAAGAAGAGGGCATGACTTTGGCCATGAAGAAGGCCAGCGGGATCAGGAATGAGGACGGAGAAAGCGATCCGGACGATGCCAATTGCCGCTCTGCCAGTTTTGTGATCGCGGGCACGCAAAACGGCGGACTGACGGGTGGTGTCGGTTGCGAAGCCAAGACCAGATCCTGGAGCCGCCAGCAATACCAACTTGTCAGGGTGCCGCTGTGATGAAGACAAGCTTGTCCCGCACCCGCGGCTTCACGTTGATCGAGGTCATGGTGGTGGCGGCCATCGTGGCCATCCTGGCGGCCGTGGCATACCCCTCTTATCAGGAGTCCATCCGCAGCTCGCGACGAGCGGATGTCCAGCGCGCACTCGTCGATGCAGCCCAGTTCATGCGCCGCTTCCACAGTTCGCGAGACACGTACGCAGGCGCCACCTTGCCGGTCCACCTGCAACGCTCGCCTGCCGAGGGTGCGGCGGCTTACGACATCCGGCTGGTGGAGGGCAACAACACCTTGACTACCGCCGTTGCCGCGCAAACCTTCATCCTGCGGGCCACCCGTGCAGGGACGATGCGGGGTGACCGCTGTGGCGACCTGGTCATCGCCGACACGGGCTTGCGCCAGATGGTGAATGCCCACCAGGACCAGACCTTGCAGGCCTGCTTCAAGGGCTCCTGAGCCGTCGCCACACGACCCTCCCCGCTCCGACACGCGCCAACAAAAGGTCGCAGGCGCAATTCCTGCGAAAATAGCCGGATGTTTACCGGCATCATCACCGGCGTGGGGCGCATCGCCGCCCTCCACGACCTGGGCAGCTCTTTGGACCACGGCAAGCGTCTCACACTCGAGGCGCCGCCGGGATATCTCGACGACGTCGGTCTGGGCGACAGCATCGCCCTGAACGGCGCCTGCATGACCGTCACCTCGCTGGACCTGCCCCGGCACCACTTCACCATCGACGTTTCGGCCGAATCGCTGGCCCGCACCACCGGTCTGGCGCAGGTCGGCCACCGCCTCAACCTGGAAAAGGCCCTGCGCGCCCACGACCGGCTGGGCGGACACATCGTCTCGGGCCATGTGGATGGGGTCGGTACCGTCACCCGGTTCGCCCAGGTGGGCGAAAGCTGGGAACTGCGCGTGATGGCGCCGCCCGAACTCGGCAAATACCTGGCCTACAAGGGCTCGATCACCGTCAACGGCGTGAGCCTCACCGTCAACCAGGTGCTGGACAGCGCGGCCGGTTGTGAATTCAGCATCAACCTCATCCCCCATACGGTACAGAACACCGCGCTGGGCCAACTGACCGACGGCAGCCCGGTCAACCTCGAAATCGACACCGTCGCGCGCTACGTGGAGCGCATGCTCGGCGCCGGCGCGCACACATCCAAGGAATCCGCATGAACGCCCCTGAAACCCTGGCCCCGGTGGCCATCTCGCCGGTGGAAGACATCGTCGCCGACATGCGCGCGGGTCGCATCGTGATCCTGGTCGATGAGGAAGACCGCGAAAACGAAGGCGATCTGGTGCTCGCGGCCGACCACGTGACGCCGGAAGCCATCAACTTCATGGCCCGCTTCGGCCGCGGGCTGATCTGCCTCACGCTCACTCGCGAGCGCTGCGAACGCCTGCGCCTGCCCCCCATGGTGCCGCGCAATGGCACCAAGATGGGCACGGCCTTCACCGTCTCCATCGAGGCCGCCGAAGGCGTGACCACCGGCATCTCCGCCGCCGACCGCGCGCGCACCGTTCAGGTGGCGGTGGCGGCAGGGGCTCTGGCGGCCGACCTGGTGCAACCCGGCCACATCTTCCCGCTGCAAGCGGTCGAAGGCGGCGTGCTCATGCGCGCCGGCCACACCGAAGCCGGTTGCGACCTCGCCGCCATGGCCGGCTGCAGCCCGGCGGCCGTGATCTGCGAGATCATGAAAGACGACGGCACCATGGCGCGCCTGCCCGACCTGCAGGTGTTCGCGGCCGAACACGGCCTGAAGATCGGCACCATCGCCGACCTGATCGAGCACCGCAGCCGCAACGAATGCCTGGTGCAGAAGCTCGGCACACGCAGCCTGAACACCGCGTTTGGCGAGTTCCAGGCCACCGCCTTCAGCGACCAGCCCAGCGGCGCCCTGCACCTGGCCCTCGTCAAAGGCCAATGGGGGCCGGACGACAGCGTGGCCGTGCGCGTGCACGAGCCGCTGTCGGTGCTGGATGCGCTCGAGGTCGGCCGCTCCATGCACTCCTGGAGCCTGGAAGCCAGCCTGCGCCATATCGAGCAGGCCGGCGCGGGCGTGGCCGTGCTGCTCAACTGCGGCGAGACCGCCGAACAGCTGCTGGCCCAGTTCGAAGGCACGGCCCGCTCGGCCCAGGCGCCCGAGCGCGGCCGCATGGACCTGCGCACCTACGGCGTGGGCGCGCAGATCCTGCGCGAATGCGGCGTGCACCGCATGCAGCTCATGGGCAACCCGCGCCGCATGCCCAGCATGACCGGCTACGGCCTCGAGATCACCGGTTACCTCGGCCGCAACGCCTGAGCTGACCTGACCACCCCCACACACAGAAACGGATCACCCCATGTTCGGCGCAGACAAAGGCACCCCCAGCGTGCTCGACGGCAGGAAACTCAGCATCGGCATCGTGCAGGCCCGCTTCAACGAGGCCATCACCGATGCCCTGTTCAACGCCTGTCTGGCCGAGTTGCTGGCACTCGGCGTGCAGGACAAGAACATCGCGCACGTGAAAGTGCCCGGCGCGCTGGAAGTGCCGGTGGCCCTGCAGGCCATGGCCGAGCGCGACGACTTCGACGCGCTGATCGCGCTGGGCTGCATCATCCGCGGCGAGACCTACCACTTCGAACTGGTGGCCAACGAGTCGGGCGCGGGCGTCACGCGCCTCGCGCTGGACTACCAGATCCCCATTGCCAACGCCATCCTCACCACCGAGAACCTGGAGCAGGCCGTGGCCCGCCAGACCGACAAGGGCCGCGACGCGGCCCGGGTGGCGGTGGAAATGGCCCACCTGCTGCAAGAGATCGGTTGAACATGTCCACAGAATCCCCCTCCCCGGCCGGCGACCAGCGCGCCCCAAGCGGCAGCACCGGCCGCAAGGCCGCCGACAAGTCGGCCCGCACGCGCGCGCGCGAATTCGCCCTGCAGGCGATCTACCAGCACCTGGTGGGCCGCAACGCCGCGGCCGACATCGACGCCTTCACACGCGACCTGGCCGGCTTCCACAAAGCCGACAGCGTGCACTTCGACGCCCTGCTGCACGGTTGCATCGCGCAGGCGGCCGAGCTCGACGCGCTGGTCACGCCCCGGCTGGACCGTCCGCTGGTCGAGCTCTCGCCGATCGAGCACGGCGTGCTCTGGATCGGCGCCTACGAGTTCCAGCACTGCCTGGACGTGCCCTGGCGCGTGGTGCTCAACGAATGCATCGAGCTGGCCAAGTCCTTCGGTGGCACCGACGGCCACAAGTACGTCAACGGCGTGCTGCACCAGCTCGCCGCGCAACTGCGCCCGGCCGAGGTCGCGGCCGCACCAGCGCGCGCGGTGGTGCGCAAGCCCGCCCCATGAGGATTGCCCAGCGCGCCCAGCGCGTCGAGCCCTTCTACGTCTTGGAGCTGGCCAAGGCCGCTGCCACCCTGGCCGCGAACGCGCCCCCGGGCGAGCGGCCGATGATCTACCTCAACATCGGCGAGCCCGACTTCACCGCACCACCGCTGGTGACCGCCGCGGCCGAGCGCGCCATCCGCGCCGGCCGCAGCCAGTACACCCAGGCCACCGGCCTGCCCGCCTTGCGCGAGGCCATCAGCGGCTGGTACGCCACGCGCTTCGGCCTGCGCATCGACCCGGGCCGCATCGTCGTCACCGCCGGGGCCTCGGCAGCCTTGCAGCTGGCCTGTCTCGCCCTCATTGATGCCGGCGACGAGGTGCTGATGCCCGACCCGAGCTACCCCTGCAACCGCCAGTTCGTGCAGGCCGCCGAGGGCCGCGCGGTGCTGGTCCCGTCGGGCCCGGCGCAGCGCTTCCAGCTCAGTGCCGGGCAGGTTGCCGCCCACTGGGGACCGGCGACGCGCGGCGTGCTGCTGGCCTCGCCGTCCAACCCCACGGGCACCAGCATCGCGCGCGACGAACTGGAGCGCATCGCGCGGCTGGTGCGCGAGCGCAGGGGCGTGACCCTGGTCGACGAGATCTACCTTGGCCTGAGCTACGAGGAGGCGTATGGCCACAGCGCGCTCGGCCTTCCCGACGGCCTGGGCGACGAGGTCATCAGCATCAACAGCTTCTCCAAGTACTTCAACATGACCGGCTGGCGCCTGGGCTGGCTGGTGCTGCCGCCCGCGCTGGTGCCGGCGGTGGAACGCCTGGCGCAAAACCTCTTCATCTGCGCCAGCACGATCGCGCAGCACGCGGCGCTGGCCTGCTTCGAGCCCGACAGCCTGGCCGAGTACGAGCGCCGCCGCAGCGAGTTCAAGGCGCGGCGCGACTTCTTCATCCCCGAGCTCAACCGCCTGGGCCTGAGCGTGCCCGTCATGCCCGATGGCGCCTTCTACGCCTGGGCCGACGTCAGCGGCCTGTGCCAGCGCTGGGGCATTGCACCCCAGGGCGCGCGGCCCGACGAAGGCGGCAGCTGGGCATTGGCCTTCGAGTTGATGAAGCGCTGCCAGCTCGCCACCACGCCAGGGCGCGATTTCGGCAGCGCCGAGCCGGGGCGCTACCTGCGCTTCTCCACCGCCAACTCGATGGCCCAGCTCCAGGAAGCCGTCGCCCGTCTGGAGCAGGCGCTTTGAGCGCAGACGCCGCCCCGTTCACCTGGCCGGTGCGCGTGTACTGGGAAGACACCGATGCCGGCGGCATCGTCTTCTACGCCAACTACCTCAAGTTCTTCGAGCGGGCGCGCACCGAGTGGCTGCGCGCGCTGGGCATAGAGCAGCAGCGGCTGCGCGACGAGGTGGGTGGCATGTTCGTCGTGACCGACACCCAGGTGCGCTACCAGCGTCCCGCGCGCCTGGATGATTTGCTTCTCGTTACAGCCCACGTGCTGGAAGCGGGCCGGGCGTCCCTGACAATCGGGCAGAGCGCACTCCTGCAAGCCCGGCAGCCCGACCAAGCCCCCGAGTTGCTGTGCACCGGCACCATCCGCATCGGCTGGGTGGACGCCGGCAGCCTGCGCCCCCAGCGCATTCCGGCGTCCGTCCTGACCGCGCTCGGCCCGCCCGCCTGACCCCGGCAGGCAGGCCATCCGAAACTTTTCTCCGACCTGAGGCCTCCGACCACCCATGACCCAAGATCTCTCCATCGTTCAATTGATGCTCAACGCGAGTTGGGTGGTCCAGGCCGTGGTCGTGCTGCTGCTGGTCGTCTCGGTGATGAGCTGGGCCGCGATCTTCCGCAAGGTGTTCTCGCTCAAGCGGGTGCGAGCCCACAACGACGACTTCGAGCGCGAGTTCTGGTCGGGCACCAACCTCAACGACCTCTACGCCGGCGCGGCCCAGAACGCCAAGCGCGGCGGGCCCATGGAACGCATCTTCGCCAGCGGCATGCGCGAATACCAGAAGCTGCGCGAGCGCCGCATCACCGACAACGGTGCCCTGCTCGACGGCGCGCGGCGCGCCATGCGCGCGAGCTTCCAGCGCGAACTTGATGCGCTGGAGACCAACCTCTCCTTCCTCGCCTCGGTCGGATCGGTCTCGCCGTACGTGGGACTGTTCGGCACGGTGTGGGGCATCATGCATGCCTTCACCGGTCTGGCTGCGCTGGCGCAGGTGACGCTGGCCACCGTGGCGCCCGGCATTGCCGAAGCCCTGGTGGCCACCGCCATCGGCCTGTTCGCCGCCATCCCCGCCGTCGTCTTCTACAACCGCTTCGCGCACGACATCGACCGCGTGGCCAACGCCATGGAGACCTTCATGGAAGAGTTCTCCAACATCCTGCAGCGCAACCTCGGCGCGCAGTCGCAAACCGCCTCGGGACACTGAACATGCCCGCCGTCTCCTCACGCGGCCGGGGCCGCCGCACCATCAACGAGATCAACATGGTCCCGTTCATCGACGTGATGCTGGTGCTGCTGATCATCTTCATGGTCACCGCGCCGCTGATCACGCCCAGCCAGATCGCGCTGCCCAGCGTGGGCCAGGCCGGACGCCAGCCCGACCGCTTCGTGGCGGTGATGATCGACAAGGACGAGCAGATCAAGGTGCGCGAAGGCGCGGCCAGCACCGAACCGCAGCCTGTGGCCCTGGGTCAATTGGTGGCGCGCGTGCAGCAGTTGCAGGTCGGCAAGGGCGCTGCGCCCGAGGGCGGCGTGCCGGTGGTGATCAGCGCCGACAAGAACGTGAAGTACGAAGCCGTTGTTCGCGTGATGGATACCTTGCAGCGCGCCGGCATTGCGCGCGTGGGACTGTCCGTGCAAACCTCACGCTGACACCTCCCAAGAAGCCCATGCAGTCCACCGCCGACCACCTTGACCTCGCGCCGCCGCGCAACGGCCGCTGGCTCGGGCCCATGGGCCTGGCGCTGCTGGCCCATGGCCTGCTGGTGATCGCGCTCACCTTCGGGGTGCAATGGCAAAACGACGCCGAACCCGTCACCGTGGAAGCCGAACTCTGGTCGCGCCTGCCCCAGCAAGCGGCACCGCGCGCAGTGGAGCCACCACCCCCACC
>QZKF01000059.1 GCA_003599455.1 Comamonadaceae bacterium | reverse complement strand
GCGTGGGCTGCTCCAAGGTGCCCGACATCCACAACGTGGGCCTGATGGAAGACCGCGCCACGCTGCGCATCTCCAGCCAGCACATCGCCAACTGGCTGCACCACGGCATCGTGACCGAAGCGCAGGTGAAGGCCACCTTCGAGCGCATGGCCGCCGTGGTGGACGGCCAGAACGCCGGCGACCCGCTGTACAAGAAGATGGCCGGCCACTTCACCACCAGCAAGGCCTACCTCGCCGCGCTGGACCTGGTGTTCAAGGGCAAGGAACAGCCGAGCGGCTACACCGAGCCGCTGCTGCATGCCTGGCGCCTGAAGGTGAAGGCCGCGGCCTGACCCGGGTATCCACGCCCTCTCCCTCTGGGAGAGGGCTCCCGGTGAGCCGACCCCATTCAACGCGGCGCCTTCGGGCGCCGTTCTTCATGCGTGGCCACCAAAGTCAGACTGCCTAAAAATCAGGCGTAAAGATAATGACCAAGCAAATTAGTGCTTGATATGAAACGATTTTTCGGCTTTTTGGATTTCATTATTTTGAACACAAGATAATGAAAACACCGGGCTGGCTCTCAGGCCAGCCAGCTGATCGCCCTGCCCGAAGTACGCCACTCTTCGCAAAGCCCCTCCAAGCGCCCGCCCGGGCTAGCGTGAGCCACGACGATCTGGCTGGCCAGTTGAGCCACCCACTGGTTGCGCGAAGCAGCAAGCTCCTCGGTCAAGCGGCCCGCGATGGTCGCTGCACTCACCACCGCCATGCGGTCTTGGGTCATTGGCTCGGCCCACTCGGGTGGCAAGCGCGCCCCAGCCACGGGTCTTGCCAGCACGGCCACTACCGGGCAACGCGCCTGCAGCAACACTTTCAACACCGATTGCTCCAGCGGCGAATGAAACCCGCTCACCACCGGCTGGCGGCTGCGCGCCTGCTGCAAAGCCCAGTCCATCGCCGCGCGAATGGCTGCACCCGGGCACTGCCGAGACGAAAAAAATGCTGTCAACGGCGCACGCAGCAGCATCTGGTTGCCACACCCCGTCACAGTCAAGCCTTGCTCGCTGGTCCAGAGCGACGTGGTAACGGGCATCTCGATCTGCCTATTTACTCAGCAAATGATAATGAATTTTCACGTAAGTAATTGATATAAAACAACTTTTTTCACCCATCTATCTCATTATCAAACTCCAAAGATAATGAACCAGCGCTCTTTCCGTCCTTGCTTGGCTTGGTGTACTTGGCCTGCTGGCGCGACGCCGCAGGCAGCGCCTCCAGCAACCCCTGGCTCACCCAGTTGCGCAGTTGGCGGGAGGCAGCCAGGGTTTCCAGCTTGGCAATCTCGCGCAGCTTGGCGTTGCCAATCGGCCCGTTGCGGTCTATCCAGTCGCTCACCTCATCCCACACGCTGGGGCGCTCCAGATTTAACAGCGTCACCGTCACGCTCTCCACTGCCGCGTCGGGCGACTGGCGGTACTGCGGTGGGTAGAGCTTGGCCGCCGCCATCTCTGAGAACATCATCTTCACGCCCTCGCCCGCGTCGATGTTGGGTGCGATCGGAAACTCGCGCAGGTTCTGTGCAATGAGCGGGTTGCGCGCCTTGCTGCCCAGCCTAGCGATGTTGTCGGCCGTGATGCGACCCGGGAACAGGCCCGGGCTTTCCACCTCGATGCGGTCGTCAAAAATTCGGATGAAGATGTCGCGGTTGAGCCGGTAGTCGCGGTGGATCACCGCGTTCACGATGGCTTCTTTCACCACCCGTTCCGGGTACACGTGCTTGGCCTTGAAGCCGCTGCCCGCCAACGTCAGCCCAGCGGCCAATTCGTCCAACACCAGCTTCACGGCCGCGTCAATCTGCTCCACCAACGGGCCGCGCACCGTCTTGGCCGGTTTGCGCAGGTTGGGTGTGGCGCCGGGCACCGGCTGTTTGCCGTCATACACCATCACGCGAATGTCGGCCCGTGTGTCGTAGGCCGCCAGCAGGCTGCCCGGCTCGTCGGCGAACAGCAGCACGGCCGCGCGCGTGGGGCGCACTTCGCCGCCCATCTCATCGGCCAAGCCTATCCGCTTCAGTTGCTCCGAAAATGTTCCCGTCTTGAGACCTCGGGCCGTAGCGAACATGCGCCACATGTCGGTTTCTAACAATGTAAGTTTTATCGGTACTGTCTCGGCCACTGCGCTGCGCACGCCGCGCTGGTAGGCCAGTTCGGCGATCTCGGCTGCATTCATCTCGCGGTTGCTCGCGTCCATGCGCATCCAGGTGCCGTTGTTCACCACCGAGTGGATCTGGTCGCTCTTCTCCACCCGCAGCATCACCACATGGCCGGGCTGGCCGTCGTGCAGGGTGCAAGGCAGGCGCACCCAGTGCAGCCGAGTGATGGCCGGAGTGAAGCGTGTCAGCAGCTCGGTGCGGAAGTTGTCAAACCCCTCCGGGTTTTCTTCGATGCCGAACAGGCGACCCTGTGGCTTGTCGCCGGGCTTCATCGCCTTGGCGTCGCCGATGCCGATGACCAGCAAACCGCCCTCGGTGTTCGCAAACGCGCACACGGCCTCGTACATGCGGCCTTGTTTGCCGCTGATGCGCTTGAAGTCGAGGGTGCGGCTTTCGGGCGCGGCCAGCAATGCCGTGATGCGCTCGGCGGCCTGGGCGGGAGAGAGGTCAATCATCGCCTGCGTCTCCGACTAAACCCATGCGGTACTTGATGTCATAGTTGATTAAATAATCTGTCAATGCTGGATTAAGCCCCCATGCAGCTGCCACAACCTCATCTATCCTATCGAGTATCGATTTAGCACTCTTAGGGCTGAATTCTTGATATTGAATTTTGCCAGTTTTGGTAGTAATTGATTTATGCACCGAATTTTTCTCTAAACTATCCATCAATAACTTCGCAAGATTCGATATTTCATCGCGACGCAAATTCAGAGAAGTGCCGTGAAATGGGAATCTATAGACATCTCCATACCCACAATGAAAACCATCAGAAGTAAGTCGCCAATACCAATAAAATACAGATGAATTCAAGCACGCGACAATTGCATCCGAATACTCGGAGTCCACATTCAGCGCCTTATAGTCATCCGACTTACCATGATTCCCCATCGAATCAATAAAAACTGGTGCTTTATTCAGCGCCTTGATGAAGTATCGAACGATGCGATGAACATAAACTGGAGGGGAGGTCTTCGATAGATGAGCTGCGATGCTACCGCTCGCAAGGCTTCCAAGTATGGCCTGTTCGGTTTCAAGGGCAATCTTTGGCCATGGGGCTGTGCCGCTTATTTGCGCTTGCAAGAGCAGTACAAATGAAACCGTGTCAAGCAAACTGGCCCTTTCGTCAACGCTCCATCGACGATACCCAGCCGATCTTGTGACCGCAACCCCTTTGCCTTCAGATGAAATTAAAAGGCACAGACGCTGGGCAACACCTTCAAACAAGCTACCCGGTCTCATATCGTATGAAGAGATCCAATTGTTTTTAGTCGCAATAATCTCTCGCAAAGCGACAGTCCTGTCAGTGCACAAGAGACTTAGAGGAGTAACCAAGCCGACCCAGCCAGTGCTTGCCAATAAACCACACCGCTCAACGACAGGGGCGTACAAATTCCCGCAGCCAAGCGTTTGATACCCTTTTAGGATATAGCTCACGTTGGACGGTTTAATTTCAACAAAAGGTGGATTTCCTACAACAACATCAAAGCCGCCGCCGACCATCAATGGATAAAAATCCACGTACCAATGAAATGGCTGATGATTGCCCTTCCAGACATCAAAGTCTTTGATCTTTGTAGTATTTACACCATACTCACGCGCCAAGTGGTAATTCAGCATTTCCTCCAGCTCCGACAACGTGACACTCAGTGCCTGCTTGTCCGCCGCCGACACATGCCCACCCTGTTGGACCTGCTGAATCTGGAAATTGTTGTACTGCTGCTCCACCGCCGTCAGCCGGATACGGATGTCCTCCCAAGCGTCGCTGAACAAGTTGCCTTGCGTCGCGCCCTTCACGGCCTTTTCCGTCTCGTCCGCCGTGGCATAGCCCACCAGGGTGTTGCCGTGGCGGATGTTGAAGTCGATGTCGGGCAGCGGCTCGATGGCATCGCCCGGCTCCAGCAGGGCCACCAGTTTGAGGAAGAGGCGCAGCTTGGCGATTTCAGTGGCTTGCTTCTCGATGTCCACCCCATACAGGTTGTGTACGACGATGTGCTTGATGACCGCATAGTCCTGCGCGCGGTCTGATCCAGCGGCGGCAAATCGGCTCAATAGTTCGTCCACCTCGGCCCACCTCTCTGGGCGGCTGGTGTCACCGGCAATGAGCGCATCGGTGCGCACGGCCTGCAGGGTGCGCAATGTGGCGTCGTACAACGGCTTCAGTATGTTGAGCGCAGCGAACAAAAAGGCGCCAGAGCCACAGGTTGGGTCCAGCACGCTCAGGCCGTGGCGGAACTTTTCATTGCTCTGGCGCGGCAAGCGCCCGGCCAGGTTGAACCAGAAACTCTTGAGCAAGGCCACGTCAGTGCAGCGCTCGATGAGGTCTTGCGCGAACTGGCGGATATTGAGGTTCCAGGTGATGAGGTCACCGACTTCACGCAGTTCACCGGCGGCCAGTTTGACCAGCACCTCGCGCGTGCGCTGGTGGCGGGCAATGGTTTCGCGCCAGATTTCGGTGGGCAGGCTCACCGCGTCGTCGGCCCGCTTGTTCCAGGGTTTGCGGCGCGCCAGCAGGTCGGGCGCGTCGGTGTCCAGGCCATTTGCAATCTCGGCCGGGTACGGCACGTCCACCCCTTTGAGCATAGCGGGGTAGATGTAGGCATCACCGCTCTGCTGCAACAGGGGCCAGGCCAGGGCGTCAAACGCGGTGGGGTGTTCCGCGCGCACCTTGCCCAGCAGGGCCGGGATGATGGTGTTCTTGCCGATGTATTCGGTGATGTCTTCCTTGGTGTAGTAGGCCCCCATCTGCTTCTGGTTGACGAACTTCTCGAAGATGTAACCCAGCACGTCGGGGTTGATCTCTTTGCCGCTTTTGAGCGGGCGTTCGTCCAGGTGCCATTCCCATTCGTCAAAAAAGGCGAACAGCTTCTGGAAGGCGTTGTCGGCAATGTCCAGCGCTTCGCCGTACCGTTGCTCCAGCTCGTGCTGCGCAAACAGGCCACCGTTCAGGTAGGGCACCTTGCCAAATTCAGCCTGGATAGAAGTGGCTGCTTCGGGTGTGCGCTCTTGCGCAAAGCCTTTGAAGAACAAGGGCGAAAGGAAGCGCTTGTAAAAGCTCTGCGCGTGGCCACCTTCCAGATGGGCTTGCAGGCGCTGTTGCAGGTACTTGGGTTGGTTGTCCAGGAAGTTCTTTTCCTGCAGGAACCACAGAAACATGAGCCGGTCGATGACGACGGCGGTGTACCAGCGCTGGTCTTCGCTGTCGGCGGGGATGCCTTCAATGAAGGCGGCGAAGGCTTTGCGCTGTTTCTCGAACTCACCGTAAAACTTCTTCGTGACCTTGTCGCGCGGGGCGGCGTCGTCCAGCCGGGCGGTAACGCCCAGCACGGTGAGCAGCTCTTCTTCGTCCAGTGTGAAGTGCAGGCGGCTGAGTTTTTGCGTCAGCAGCTCGGGTGCCTCTCCCTTGCGGAAGAACACCTCGCGGTACTGCGCGGGTTTGCCGGTCTGGCGCGTCACCCATTGCCAAACCTGGATGGTTTTGGCTTCGTTGGTGAACACGATCAGGTGTTCACGGACGTCAGGTGTGACCTTGCGTTCGATCTTCTGGCGGGCTGCATAGTCGGGCAGCTGGCCCTGCGTGCTGGGGCGGCAGTGCAACACCTGCACACCTTTCTTGATGGCAATCACGTCCAGCAACCAGGTGTCGTCACCCACGGCCACGCTGTAGGGTTGCTGCTGGGCGGGGGAGTCCCAGCCGAGTTCGTTGAATAGGTGCTTGAAGCGGTAGTTCTTGATGTGTTCTTGATTGAAAACCGGCATGTTCATTCTTCCCTGATCAATCCCATGGAGCACACCACGCGTGGCTCCCTCAGCGCCGCATCGTCTTCGGCGTAAGTCAGCCGGCCTTCTTCGCGCAGCGATTTCACGGCTTCGGCCAGCTCGGTATCGTTCACGCCACTGCGCATGAGGCGGTTGAGCAAGTCGGCCGCCGTTTCGAGCAACGGGCGCTGGTACACGTCGTCCAGGGCGCGCTCCAACTCGTCATCTCGAAACAGGGTTTGCATTTGTTCGGTGGCGTAGGGTTTGAGGCGCTCGTAAGCCCGGCGGCGCGGGCTGCTGGGGCGCCCCAGGCCGCCGCCCACGGCTTTGTCCTGGCTCACGGCGAGTTGCAGGCCGGTGGCCACCAGGTCGTGGTGGTTGTCGAGCCGGGTGACGGCAGGGGTGTCGGGCTCGCACTCGGCAGCGCGCAGCACGGTGAACTGCGATTCGGTCACTGTCTTTCCGTTGGCACACACCCAGGCCAGGTGGTCGTTGCCCTCGGGCGACTTCACGTACACCAGGGCACCACCCTTGGCCGCGTCAACCCCCAGCAGTGGAAAGCGGCTTTCGTCCAGCGCAAAGGCTTTGGCCGAATACACCACAGGCGGGAGCGACTCCACCGCGCGGGCCAGGTCGGGGTTGTCTTGCGTGGCCTGTTTCCAGATTTGCCAGGCGTACGAGGCGAGGTCCACCTCGTCGTCGTTGTCGTCGAGCACACCTTGCTTTTCGGTGTACAGGTCGCGGATGGTGGTGGCGTCGTCATCTTCAAAGAAAGCTTCGTCAGTACCTACGACCTCGGCGTTCTCCTGCAGGCGCTGGCGGATGCGTGAGCGCAGCTGGATAAGTTGTTCAACGCCATCGGCAGGCAGGAACGAATAACAATGGATTTCTTCGGCACGCTGGCCAATGCGGTCCACTCGGCCAGCACGCTGAATCAAACGGATGATGGCCCAGGGCAGGTCGAAGTTGACGACCACGTTGCTGTCTTGAAGGTTCTGCCCCTCGGAGAGCACGTCGGTACAGATGAGCACACGCACTTCGTCGGCCTTGGCTACGGTCTTGTTGTTGGACTTGGGGCTGAAGCGACAGGCAAGCGCGTACGGGTCGGCACTGGCACCGGTGGCCACCTCCACATGGGTGATGCCGGCTTTGCGGGCCTCGCGCGCCAGATAGCGTGCGGTGTCGGCAAACTGGGTGAAGACGAGTACCTTGTCTTTGCCGTGCGTCTGCGTGAGCATGCCATGCAGGGCTTGCCACTTGTGGTCGTTTTCAGCGGCCCAGACTCCCTGGCTGCTCAGCAGCTCAGTGAGGTTCTGTGTGTCTTCGGCCAGGTCTTCGGCCAGTTTGGCTTTGAACAAGCTGGGGCGAACCCATTTGAAGCGCCGCTTGTACTCCTTGGCGTACTGGCTGTAGACGGCCTTGGCGCGGGCCATGCCGTCAGGAGAACCACCCTCTTCGGCCACTTCACTGATCAGCCCGTCGAGCAAGTCTTCAGGGTCGCCCTCCATGCCGTCAGCGTCTTCGTCCACCCGCTCGAGGTCGAGCAGTCCGGCGTCGAGCACACCGACCGGAAGCTCCAGTCCATTCTCGATGGCGTACAGATAGATCTGGTTGCGTAGCACGTGCCGGTCAATCGACTGCAAGAACGAGAAGCCGCTGGATTCGAGTCTCTTGAAGAGGTTGGTGCGGCAAAACCCCATGAGTCGCTTCCCGGCTCGTCCGAGGTTTTCGATCAGCTTGCGTTCGGCCGCAGTTGCTTCTTTTTCAGCGACAGGGTCCACATACAAGCCCAGGCCATAGCGAGGAACATGCAATGCGTTGATCTGGTCCACCACTTCGCGCGAGTAAAGGCGTGCATAGCGATCGGTCGGGTCGGCCTCGTCAACCGGGAAGGCAACCGACAGAGGTTTTCGCAGGGGAAAGTATCTTTTCTCGCCGTCCCTCCCGGCGATGAAACGGCGACCTTGCTTGTCGGCCTCGGTGTAGTGCTGAATGATGAAGCTGCGTGTGCGGCGAACCATGTATAGACGGATGAGCTCACGCCAATCGTCAAACTCTTCACTCTTCTCGATGGCCAGAATCGAGTTCACACGGCACTGGTTCTTGCGCTCAAACTCTGCTTCGCTGATGCCGTACTTACGCATGTGCCGCTCTGGGCGAATGCCGATATTGGCCTTCTCGTCGATGAACAGGCGCAATTGAGCAGAGAGATCGTGCTTGGTCTTGTTGTATGGCGTCGCGGTAAGCAGGATGACCTTGGCATCGCAGCTCTTGATGTAGTCAGAAATGGCCTTGTAGCGACGGCCTTCGCGATTGCGAAGGTTGTGGCTTTCGTCGATCAATACCAGTCGATACCGTTTGAGGTCTGGCAGTTTTTTGGTGACTTGGGATATGGGAAGCACCATGCCCCGCAATCCGTACTCCGTCCGATAGCGCTCCCACATCGGCTCCAGATTCTTGGGGCAAACGATCAGGGTTTCGTAGCCCAGATCGTCCTCGAACATGCGAGCGAGCGCTGTGGCCATCATGGTTTTCCCCAGGCCAACGACGTCGCCAATCATCACCCCACCCCTGCGATGCAAATGGCGGGCTGCGATTTTGACGGCACTCTTTTGAAACTCGAACAACTCCTGCTCGAATCGGGGCGGCAGGCGGAACTGGCTCAAACCCGCTCGAGCCTCAGTGCTCAAGTGGTATGCAATGTTCAGGTAAATGTGATGAGGCGGAATGGTCTCTTCTCGTGCCCAACTGCCTTCGATGATTGCCGCCAGATCGGCGGAAACGTCCAGGGCCCAGCGGTCACCCCACCGGTCGGCAAACCAATCGGCCAGTTTCTGGGTCCCGAGATGGTCGAGTACATCGACGTTCAACTCACCGTGCTTGGAAAGACCTGCCAGCGTGAGGTTGCTACTTCCCACAAACCCGGTGATGGGGTTGTTGACATCATCCCGAAAGAGCAGGTAGAGCTTGGCATGGAGGGGGTAGGGCAGAAACAGCTTGACCACCACCTGGCCAGCACGCAGTTGGCGCGCGAGACGACGCAATCCTGCCTCATCTTGTCCTGTCGGAATACCTAGCGTGATCTGCTCACGCAAGTGGGCAGCAAACTGGGTCTTGAGGCGACTGGCAGTCGCGTTGTCGATCAGACCGTCATTGGTGGTTTGCCGATAGAGCTCACGGATATCCTCGTGGGGTGGCCGCTGCATGCCCACCAGCACCCGGCAAACTTGACCCTCTGCGGGATTCCAACCGCCAACAAGGTCGTCAATCGCCTGCCAGCCCCGAAGGTTGAGATACCCGATACAAAAGTCGGCCCGCTTCGACACTTGAAGGGTGGAGCGCAGCGCCTGTAGCAATTCTTGTTGGATGTTGTCGAATATGCGCGCCATAGATTACGTCTTGCAGCTTGTTCCTCTGCAGCGCATTGTGCCCTCTCCGGTTCGAATTCTTAGGTCATCCGGTGGAGTAGCCACCACGGACGTAGCCTGGTACGACGGCGCTCGGATGCAAAAGGCACCTCCCTCGCCGGCGGCCTCAAGCCGCCATCTCGCGCGGCAGCAGCCGGTCGTACTCCAGCTTGACCACGTCGTAGCACTCGCAGTAGCGCTTCTCGAGGCCGGCGCGGTCGAGCACCTTGATGCGCCCCCGCGTGTAGCTGATCAGCCCGGACGCCTGGATCTTCAGGGCGGCCTCGGTCACGCCCTCGCGGCGCACGCCCAGCATGTTGGAGATCAGTTCCTGCGTCATCGTGAGTTCGTTGCCCGGCAGCCGGTCCAGGCTGAGCAGCAGCCAGCGGCAGAGCTGTTCGTCCAGCGTGTGGTGGCGGTTGCAGACCGCCGTTTGCGCCATCTGCGTGATGAGGGCCTGGGTGTAGCGCAGCAGCAGGTTCATCACCGGGCCGCCGAGCTTGAAGGCGTCTTTCAGCAACTGGGCCTTCAGCCGGAAGCCGTGCCCCGCGCTCTGCACCACCGCCCGGCTGGGCGTGGTGTTGCCGCCCATGAAGAGCGAGATGCCGACCAACCCCTCGTTGCCGACCACCGCGATCTCGGCCGAGTCGCCGTTCTTCATGACGTACAGCAGCGAGACGATGCCCGAGGTGGGGAAGTAGGCATGGCCCTCGTCCTCGCCCGACTCGTACAACACGCAGCCCAGCGGCAAGTCCACCAGCTCCAGGTGCGGCAACCAGCGCTTGAGGTCGGCGTCGGGCAGGGCGGACAGCAGCTTGTTGAGCTTGATTTCGCTAGAGCCGGGCAGCAGCGGCCCGGGGTGGTGGGTGCGCGCCGGCTTTTTGGTGGACACTCGTTTGCGGGCGGGGGCGACGCTCATGGCGCTTCTCCAGACGGCCCCGGGGTCGAAGTGCGCCGGCATGGCGCACCGAATGGGCTACAAGCTCACTGTACGAACGCCCCGGCGCCCTGTATGTACGCTGCCGAACACCTTGCGAAGGCGCTCACCCAACCCACGGCCTCACCACCATGCGACTGCACTACCTCCTCTTCGACGCCAGCGACGATGGCGAAGGCACCGGCACCTGGGATGCCATGGCCAGCGTGCGGGCCGCGCAGCTGCCCGAGGTGATGCAGGAGGTGCAGGCTGTGCTGGCCTGGGCCGAAGCCCACAGCCCCGGCCCGCGCGGCCCGCTCGACGAAGGCGGCGCGTGGGACGCGGACCAGCAGGTTCAGACCGATGGGGAATGGACCACCGTGACGCTGACGCTCACGGGGCCGTGGGAATGGGGCGAGGCGCTGGTGGCGGCATTCGTTTCCTCAGGGGATTGATAGCTTATTTATCCTTGCAAATCATGGAATTAAGTCCCATAATTGCAAGGATGTTTGACCGCCAAGCCACGCCTCGCCTGCTCGACGAGCTGGCCCACATGCCCGCCGTGGCGCTGCTCGGGCCGAGGCAGGTGGGCAAGACCACGCTCGCACTGGAGATCGCGCAACAGCGTCACAGCCTCTACCTGGATCTGGAGTCCGAACGCGATCGCGCGCGCCTCGTCGAGCCTGAGCTGTACCTTTCGCAGCACCAGGACAAGCTCGTCATCTTCGACGAAGTGCATCGCACACCCGCGCTGTTCCCGGTGCTGCGCGGCCTGATCGACCGCGCGCGCCGCGATGGGCGACGTCAGGGGCTCTACCTGCTGCTGGGCTCGGCATCGCTGGACCTGCTGCAACAGTCGGGCGAGACGCTCGCGGGCCGCATCGCCTACCTTGAGCTGGGCCCGTTGAACACCGTGGAAACGGGCGCCGGCACCACCGATGCGCTGTGGCTGCGCGGTGGTTTTCCCGACAGCTTCACAGCGCCCGACGACGCACGCAGTCTGCGCTGGCGGCAGAACTTCGTACGCACCTACCTCGAGCGCGACATCCCGCAGCTGGGCCCGCGCATCGCAGCCGAGACCCTGCGGCGCTTCTGGACCATGCTGGCCCATCAGCAGGGCGGCCTGCTCAACGTGGCCCAGCTCGCGCGCAACCTGGGCGTGGATGCGAAGACCGCTCACAGCTACATCGATCTGCTGTGCGACCTGCTGCTGGTGCGCCGCCTGCAGCCCTGGCACGCCAACCTGGGCAAGCGCCTCGTCAAGTCGCCCAAGGTCTATGTGCGCGACAGCGGCCTGGTGCACGCCCTGCTGGACATCGGGTCGATGGAAGCGCTGCTGTCGCACCCGGTGGTGGGTGCCAGCTGGGAGGGCATGGTGGTGGAGAACCTGCTCACCTGCGCTGCGCCCGGTGTGCAAGGGCACTTCTACCGCACCAGCGGCGGCGCCGAGATCGACCTCCTGCTGAGCCAGCCGGACGGCACGCTCTGGGCGGTGGAGATCAAGCGCAGCCTGAGCCCGAAGGTGGAGCGCGGCTTCCATTCGGCGTGCGAAGACCTGCAACCGCAGCACAAGATCGTCGTCTATCCGGGCAGCGAGATCTACCCGATGGGGCATGACGTCGAGGCGATGCCCCTGGGCGAACTCTGCCGGCGGCTGGCGCCGGGCTGAGCGCTGCGGCGGATCAATCAGGCACTGGCCTATGCGCCGCCGCCCTTGCCCGCGCCAGCCGCTCGCGCACATCGGGGTGCGACGAGCCCATCAGCAGGTTGAGGCCACTGGCCTCGGTGCCGTGGATCTTCGCCAGCACGCTGACCATGGCCATCGGATCGCGGCCCACGGCGCGCAGCAGCTCGATGCCGCGCACATCGGCCGCGTGTTCCTGTGCGTGCAGCTCCTGCCGCGCCGCGCGCGCCAGCGGTGAATGCGGGTTGAACATCTCGCGGGCCATTTGCTCGCGCGCGTCCTCGATGCGCAGCCGGGGCTGCGCCAGGCGCTGCAGATTGGTGCAGGCCTCCACCAGCGAGTCGCGGCTTTCGATGTGCGCGAGCTCGTGCGCGAGCACGGCCGCCAGCTCGTCGTCGGACAGGTTTTCTTTCGCGCTCCACATCGCACTGGTGAGGATGACCAGGCCGTGGTCGGCGCCGTAGGCATTGAGCTCGCCGTCTTCGTAGGCCAGCAGGTGGATGCTCGGCCCTGCGCGCAGCCGGGGCGAAGCGGCGATCAGGCTGGCCATGAGGCGGTGCAGCTTCGCTGGCGCGGCCACCACCGGGTACTGGTCCATCAGGTCGATGACCTGGGCTTCGTCGAGCACGCGCAGCTCGTGGGCGCGGGCCGGGTCGCGCAGGCAGGCCTCTTGCGCCAGCGCGGACGCAGCGAGCAGCGCGCCACCCAGGACGAGGCAGAAAAAACGTGATATACCGTTCATACCGTTTCTCCGACAAGCCCCTTGTACGCTGATTTCGTAGCGCGGGCCAGTCGGCTCGGCGCCCTGGGGCGCGCTGGAGCGACGAACGGTGCCTTCGCGCCCGCCCGGGCTGGCGCGCCAGTTGCTTCGTGCTTCGGCATGACCCACAACCCGCCCCATGCCGCCGCCGACGTTGCCCTGAGCAAGCTCGACAGCGCCCTGCTCAACATCCTGGTGAAGGACGGCAGGGCCTCGTTTGCCGACATCGCGCGCCAGCTCGGCATCTCGCGCGCCCATGCCCGGGCCCGCGTGCAGGCGCTGCAGGCCAACGGCGTGATCGAGCTGTTCGCCGCGGTGATCAACCCCGAAAAGCTGGGGCAGGTGAACTCGACCTTCCTGGACATCGTGGTCGCGCCGGCCGCCATCGAGCGCATCGCGCAGGAGCTGGCCGACTGCGCCGAGGTGGTGAGCCTCTACATCATGAGCGACCTCAAGAGCCTGCATGTGCATGCGCTCACCGAGAGCCCCGAAACCTTCGAGGCCTTCGTGCGGCGCCACATCTTCAACCGGCCCGAGATTCTGTCGGTGGACTGCAAGACCCTGCTCACCCGCGTGAAGAACCGCCGCGGCGGCGCGCGTTTGTAAACACACCCGGATTGGTGCGCGCGCACCGGCGCCGTGCGCCATGACCGTTTGTGCACCCGGGGTGGCGCAGGGGGTGGGCGCGG
The DNA here is from genome assembly GCA_003599455.1 of Comamonadaceae bacterium. Classification (GTDB taxonomy): domain Bacteria; phylum Pseudomonadota; class Gammaproteobacteria; order Burkholderiales; family Burkholderiaceae_C; genus Hydrogenophaga. The sequence continues at coordinate 127,756 of QZKF01000059.1, read as the reverse complement.
CTTCCATGCGGGGCTTCCAGGCCGCGATCGCTTGACAAACGGCACGCCGGCCGGGATTCACTGAACATTCGGCACCAGGTACCCGGTCGAGCACCCGGGCGGCCATGCACCAATAAGGAAGCATGCCAACAGACCGGGGCGTGAAATCAATCAAATCAAGGACTTGGCGGCGGTGCGCGCGTGGCATGGGGCTTGCGAACGGGGGTGCATGTCGCCTTACAAACGGCAGCCTTTTCCACCCAACCCCTCCACAGGAGTGCCGCCATGTCCCTGATCCGCCGCCAGTTCCTCTCCCGCGCCGCCCTCGCCACCAGCGTGCTCGGCGCGCCCGCGCTCGCCCAGGCCCAATCGGCCACCAAGTTCAACTGGAAGATGACCAGCGCCTACGGCAAGGGCTCGCCCTTCTACATGGACGGCCCGGGCAGCGCGACCGACCTGGCCAAACGCATCCGCGAGATGTCGGACGGCCGCCTGAACATCCAGGTGTTCGGTGCCGGTGAACTCATTCCGGCCTTCGAGGGCTTCGACGCGGTGCGCGCCGGCACGGTGGAGATGAACCACGCCAACGCCTACTTCTGGACCGGCAAGACCGCCGCCGCGCAGTACTTCACCGCCGTGCCCTTCGGCATGAACTTCCAGGGCATGAACGGCTGGCTCTACGACGGCGGCGGCATCGACCTGTGGAACGAGGTCTACGCGCCCTTCGGCATGGTCGCCATGCCCTGCGGCAACACCGGCGTGCAGATGACGGGCTGGTTCAAGAAGGAGATCAAGACGGTCGCCGACCTGAAGGGCCTGAAGATGCGCATCCCGGGCCTGGCCGGCAAGGTCTACGCCAACCTGGGCGTGGACGTGAAGGTGCTGCCGGGCGGCGAGATCTTCCCCGCGCTGGAGCGCGGCGTGATCGACGCGGCCGAGTTCGTGGGCCCGTTCCAGGACCGCCGCCTGGGCCTGCAGAAGGCCGCGAAGTACTACTACACCACCGGCTGGCATGAGTCGTCCACCGTGTCCGAACTGCTGATCAACAAGGCCGCCTGGGACAAGCTGCCCAAGGACCTGCAGGCCATCGTGAGCAACGCCTCGGCCGCCTGCAACGTGATCAGCGAAGGCTGGTGCCAGAAGGCCAACTCGGAAGCCATGGAAGACCTGATCAGGAACCAGGGCGTGATCGCGCGCCCGCTGCCCGACGAGGTGATCAAGGCGCTGAAGGCCGAGACCAGCAAGGTGCTGGCCGAGGCCGTGGCCAAGGATCCGATGACGAAGAAGGTGCACGACTCCTACATGGCATTCAAGGCCAAGTACGACCGCTGGAGCGAGATCAGCGAAGAGGCCTACCACCTCAAGGTCCGCGGCTGAAGCGGGGATCGTCACCATGCTCAGGGCATTGCGGCGGTCCGCCGCGTTCATCGAAGGCTTCATCGACCGCATCGGCTCGCTCACCGCGTGGATTGCGCTGGTCATGATCGGCCTGGTCGCCACCAACGTGATCCTGCGCTACAGCCTGAGCTTCGGCTCGGTCTGGGCGCAGGAGCTTGAGTGGCACCTGCTGGCCGCCCTCATCCTGCTGGGCATGAGCCACGCGCTGCAGCGTGGCGAGAACGTGCGCGTGGACCTGTTCTACGCGCGCTACTCTCCGCTGGGCAAGCGCGTGGTGGACGTGGTCTCCGCGCTGCTGCTGATCGCGGTGAGCCTGCTGTTCATCTGGCTGTCGCTGGGCTACGTGGAGCAGTCGCGCTCGATCAGCGAGGCCTCGCCCGACCCGGGCGGCATTCCGCTGCGCTGGCTGGTGAAGTCGCTGATCCCGCTGGGCTACGGCCTGCTGGTGCTGCAGCAGCTCGCGCACCTGGTGCGCCTGCTGGATGCGCCCGCCACCCAGGAGTCGGCCCATGTTTGAGCCGTCGACCTATGCCATCCTGATGCTGGTCGGCTTCTTCGTGATGCTGATGATCGGCATCCCGGTGGCGATCAGCCTGGCCGTCACCGGCTTCGTGTTCGGCTGGCTGGGCTTTGGCGAGGTGCTGTTCAACCTGCTGCCCGCGCGCTTCTACGGCATCGTCAGCGGCTACCAGTGGATGGCCATTCCGCTGTTCGTTTTCATGGGCGTGATGCTGGAGAAATCGCGCCTGGCCGACGACCTGCTCGACGTGATGGGCCACATCGCGGGCGGCCTCAAGGGCGGCATGGCGATCGGCATCGTGCTGTTCGGCGTGCTCATGGGCGCCACCACCGGCATCGTGGGCGCCACCATCATCACGCTGGGCCTGCTGACCCTGCCCACGCTGATCCGGCGCGGCTACGACAAGAGCGTGGCCTGCGGCGTGATCTGCGCCTCGGGCACGCTGGGCCAGATCATCCCGCCCAGCCTGATCCTGATCCTGCTCTCGGACATCATGCAGCTCTCCGTGGGCACGCTGTTCGCCGCCGCCGTGGGCCCGGGCATGCTGCTGGCCGCGGTCTACATCGTCTACCTGGTGGTCATGGGCTGGGTCAAGCCCGAGACCATGCCGCCGATCCCGATCGTCGAGCGCGACGCGGTCTCGCGCCGGCAGTTGTGGGTGCGCTTCTTCAAGGTGCTGGTGCCGCCGGTGATGCTGGTGGTGGCGGTGCTGGGCTCCATCGTGGGCGGCATCGCGGCCCCCACCGAAGCGGCGAGCATGGGCGCGGTGGGCGCGGTGGTCATCACGGCGCTGTCGGGCCGCTTCACCTGGAAGACGCTGAAGGACACGGCGCTGGACACCAGCAAGATCACCGCCATCATGATGTTCATCCTCATGACCGCGCAGGTGTTCGCGCTCTCGTTCCGCGGCCTGCAGGGCGAGGAGCTGATCGTGAGCCTGTTCGACGCGCTGCCCGGCGGCACGAACACGGCCATCTGGTTCATGATGCTCATCATCTTCGTGCTCGGCTTCTTCATCGAGTGGATCGAGATCAGCTACATCGCGGTGCCGCTGTTCCTGCCGATCCTGATCTCGCAGGGCGTGGACCCGGTCTGGCTGGCGATGCTGATCACGGTGAACCTGCAGTCGAGCTTCCTCACGCCGCCGTTCGGCTGGGCGCTGTTCTACCTCAAGGGCGTGGCGCCGCCGGAGGTGAACATCAAGGACATCTACAAGGGCGTGGTGCCCTTCATCCTGCTGCAGCTGCTCACCCTGGGCCTGGTGTTCCTGTTCCCGCAGATCGCGCTCTGGCTGCCCAAGGCCATCGGCTGGTAAGGCCATGGACTTCTTCAGCCAACACAGCACCCTCTGGCTGCTGGGCCTGGCCACGGCCCTGCTCGCCACCGGCCTGGTCGCGGGCGTGCTCGCCGGCCTGCTGGGCGTGGGCGGCGGCATCGTCATCGTGCCGGTGCTCTACCACCTGTTCACCCTGCTCGGGGTGGACGAGTCGGTGCGCATGCACGTCACCGTGGGCACCTCGCTGGCCACCATCATCCCCACCTCCATCCTGTCGAGCCGCGCGCACAAAAAGCGCGGCAGCCTGGACATGGGACTGATCAAACGCCTCATGCCCTCGGTGATCGCCGGCGTGCTGGCAGGCTCCGTGGCCAGCCGTTTCCTGAGTGGCGCTTCGCTCACCGCGGTGTTCGCCTCGGTGGCGCTGGTGGTGGCACTCAACATGGCTTTCAAGCGCGACGGATTTGCGCTGCGCGACGGCCTGCCAGGCCGCCTGGGCACGGCGCTCATCGGCGGCGGCATCGGCGGCGTGTCCACGCTCATGGGCATTGGCGGCGGCACGCTCAGCGTGCCCATCCTCAACGCGCTGCGCGTGCCCATGCACACGGCCGTGGGCACCGGCGCCATGCTGGGCATGGTGATCAGCGTGCCGGGCGCCACCGCCTTCCTGCTCAACGGGCTCGATGTGCCGCTGCGGCCCCCGTTCAGCCTGGGCTATGTGAACCTGCTGGGCATGGCACTCATCGTTCCCGCGACAATGGCAACCACCGGCTGGGGCGCGCAACTGGCGCACCGCATCGACGCCCGGCGCCTGCGCCAGGTGTTCGCGGCCTTCCTCGCCCTCACCGCGCTGCGCATGTTTTACGGCCTGCTGACCTGAGCCCACGACCACAAGGAGCCTTTTGATGATCCACACCCTGACCGCCCTGGGTGGCATGCACGTTGCCCCGCACCACCTGGCCGCGCAGGCCGGGCGCGATGTGCTGCGCGACGGCGGCAACGCGGTCGAGGCCATGGTGGCGGCGGCCGCCGCGATCGCGGTGGTCTACCCGCACATGAACGCCATCGGCGGCGACGGCTTCTGGCTGATCCACGAACCGGGCAAGGCGCCGGTCGCCATCGCCGCCTGCGGGCCGTCGGCCGCGCTGGCCGAGCCCGGCTTTTATGCCGGGCTCGACACCATTCCCTCGCGCGGACCCAAGGCCGCGCTCACCGTGGCCGGCACCGTCGGCGGCTGGGCCCGGGCGCTGGAGGTGGCCGCGCCCTGGGGCCCGGCGCTGCCCCTGCCGCGCCTGCTGGCCGACGGCATCCGCCACGCGCACGCCGGCATTGCCGTCACCGAAAGCCAGGCCGCGCTCACGCGCGACAAGTTCGACGGCCTGAAGGACGCACCGGGCTTTGCCCAGACCCACCTGGTCAACGGCCAGCCGCCCGCGGTGGGCCACATCCTCAGGCAGCCCACGCTGGGCCGCACGCTCAGCCAGCTGGCCGAGCGCGGCCTGGACGACTTCTACCGCGGTGAACTCGCCGCACGCATCGGCGCCGAGCTCGAACGCGTGGGCAGCCCGCTGCGCACCAGCGACCTCGCCGCCTACCACGCCAAGATCGTCGAACCACTGTCGGTGCGGCTGCACGACAGCACCGTCTACAACCTGCCCCCACCCACCCAGGGCCTCTCCGCGCTCATGATCCTCGGCCTGTTCGAGCGCCTGGGCGTGACCGAGGGCGAAGGCTTCGCCCACGTGCACGGCCTGGTGGAGGCGACCAAGCGCGCCTTCCGCGTGCGCGAGCGCGTGGTGACCGACCCGCAGCGCCTGCCGGCCGACCCCAGGGGTTTCCTCAAGCCCGCCGCGCTCGCCGAGCTGGCGGCCGAGATCGACCGCGCGAAGGCCCTGCCCTGGCCCGACGTGGCCGCGCCGGGCGACACCATCTGGATGGGCTGCATCGACGCGCAGGGCCGTGCCGTGAGCTTCATCCAGAGCGTGTACTGGGAGTTCGGCTCGGGCGTGGTGCTGCAGGACACCGGCATCGTCTGGCAGAACCGCGGCACCAGCTTCTCGCTCGACCCGAAGGCGCTCAACGCGCTCAAGCCGGGCCACCTGCCCTTCCACACCCTCAACCCCTCGCTCGCCCTGTTCGACGACGGCCGCGTGATGCCCTACGGCACCATGGGCGGCGAAGGTCAGCCGCAGACGCAGGCCGCCGTGTTCACGCGTTATGCGCGCTTTGGCCAGGGCCTGCAGCAGGCGGTGACCGCGCCGCGCTGGCTGCTGGGTCGCACCTGGGGTGGCGAGACCACTTCGCTCAAGCTGGAGAGCCGCTTCGACCCCGCGCTGGTGGCCGCGCTGCGGGCGGCGGGGCACGAGGTCGAGGTGTTCGACGAGGCCTTCAGCGACACCATGGGCCACGCCGGGGCGCTGGTGCGCCACCCCAACGGCGTGATCGAAGGCGCGGCCGACCCGCGCAGCGACGGCGCCGTGGCGGCGGTGTGAGCGCGCCCGCAGTCCCCGGTGCCGGCGCCGGCGAGCGCCTGATGCTGATCGACGCCTTCAAGGCGGTCGCCTCGCAGCTCATCGTGCTGCACCACCTGGCTTTCTACGGCCCCATGTCGGACTGGACGCACCGCATCGCGCCCGGGCTCGTGGCCTGGTTCAGCCAGGACGCGCGCATGGCCGTGCAGGTGTTCCTGGTGATCGCGGGTTTCCTGGCCGCGCGCAGCCTCGCGCCCGACGGCGTGCTGCGGCCCGCGCCCGCGCCGGGCCGCCTGCTCTGGCAGCGTTATGTGCGCGTGGCGCTGCCCTACCTCGCGGCGCTGGGGGTGGCCATGGTCTGCACCGAACTCGCGCGCCTGTGGATGGCGCACGACTCGCTGCCCGCGCCGCCCGGCCTGTGGCAGCTGCTCACCCACGCGCTGCTGGTGCACACCCTGCTCGACGTGGACTCGCTCTCGGCCGGGGTCTGGTACGTGGCGATCGACTTCCAGCTCTACGCGCTGCTGATCGGCCTGCTCTGGCTGAGCCGGCGCGGCGCCGGCCTGTGGGCGAAGGCGCTGGTGGGGGCGGTGGTGCTGGCCTCGCTGTTCCACTTCAACCGCGACGCCGGCTGGGACAGCTGGGCGCTGTACTTCTTCGGCGCTTACGGCCTGGGCGTGCTGACCCAGTGGAGCACACGCAGCGCGGACGTCTGGCGCCGCACCGGCCGCTGGGTGATGGCCGCGCTGGTGGCGGCGACGCTGCTGGCCCTGGCGATCGACTTCCGCGAACGCATCGCACTGGCCCTGGCCGTGAGCGTGGTGCTGGCCTGGGCGCAGCGCCAGGGCTGGCTGTTCACCTGGCCGCGCGGCCGCGTGGTGGCCTACCTGGGGCGCATCTCCTACTCGGTGTTCTTGCTCAACTTCCCGGTCGCGCTGGTGGTCAACGCCCTGTTCACCCGTTACGGCAGCGCCGACCCGATCGTGCAGACCGGGGGGGTGCTGCTGGCCTGGCTGGCCTGCAACCTCGCGGGCGCGGCCTTCCACCACGCGGTGGAGCAGCCGCTGAGCCGCCTCGGGCGCGCGCCGCGCTGAAGCGCCCCCGCGCTCAGCGTGCCGGGGCCAGCACCGGCGCCAGCGCGGCCTGCGCCATGAGCTCGTCGAACCACAGGCGGTAACCGGCGTCGCTCGGGTGCAGGCCGTCCACCGCGTGCAGGCCGGGCCGGGTGACGAAGGGATCGTCGGCCTTGTCCTTGAACAGGTTCACGTACACCGCGCCATGGCGCCCGGCCGAGGCGCGCACCAGGCCATGCAGGGTGCGGGCGCGCGCCGTCATCCACCACGACACCGGCGCGAAGAAGAAGGGCGCGTTGCCCACGTTGCCCGCGGGCATGAGCAGCACGCGATCGCTGCGCGCGCGGGCCAGTGTGGTCACGCGCTCGATGTCGGCGCCCACGGCCTCGACATCGCGCAGGCGGATCACGTCGTTGCCACCGGCCTGCACCAGCACGAGGTCGTAGCGCTCGCTGCCGGCCAGCTGGCCCACCACGTCGGCGAAGGTCGCGCCGTCGCGCGCGCGGTTGTCGATGCGCAGGCGCGGATGATCGCGCGCCAGCAGGCCGGCCAGGCTGGCCTGCGGCGCGCTCGCGCCCGTGCCCACCGCGGTGCTGTCGCCCACGATCAGCAGGCGCAGCGTGGCATTGGCCGGGGTCTGCTGCAGCGGCTCGCTGCGCCGGGCGAGCTCGGCCGCCTGGCCGATGCGCCAGGCCGCGCAGCCGGACGTGACCAGCACCACCGCGGCGGTGGCCAGCGCGAGCACGGGCAGGAGGGGCCAGGAAGCAGGCGTCATGCGGGCCAGTCTATGCGCGGGCCACCCGGGCCGCCCGGCCGCACCCGAAAGCCCCGCGGCTTCACCGGGCCAGCTGCGTGCCCCAGCCCTGCAGCGGGCCCAGCGGCTTGCGCTGCAGCTCCACCTCGCGGATGGAGGGCTGCCCGCCCATGAGTTCGTACACCAGCAGGTCGTCCACGAACACCAGCAGCACGTCCACGCTCCAGCCGGTGGTGATGGTCTCGCGCCGGAAATCGAGCGAGTCCGCCCAGAAGTTGCCCACGCGCTGCCGGTGCAGCTTCTTGACCGAGATCGCGTAGGCGTTGCAGCGCTGGCCGGCCTGGAAACAGGCGCTCACGCCGCGGTCCATGTCGCCGTTGCGGATCAGCGCGGCGGTGGAGAAGCGTTGCAGCACGTCGGCGAAATGCAGCACGGTGACACCTGGGTTGAGGTGCGGATCCAGGCCCTGGCGGTGCACATCCGCGCGGCTGGACTCGAAGGGCGTGAACGCCGCCAGCGAATGCATGGCGTCGTCGTAGCTGTTCCAGCGGGAGGCGACCTCGGTGCGCGAGGAGGGCAGCCAGGACGCACACGCGCCCAGCAGGAGCGGCATCGCGACGCAGACCGCTCGCAACAGGACCAGCACGGTGGTTGGCTTCATCGTTTCCGCCCATCCGCCCGACGGGGGCGGCGGGCCGGTGCAATCAGTGTATCGGTTTGCTCCCGGCTGGAGCGGTCAGCGCCCGGTGAAGCGCGCGGCGCGTTTCTCGACGAACGAGCGCACGCCTTCGCGCGCGTCCTCGCTGTTGGCCAGGCGCTGCTGCGTGGCATCGAATTCCTGCGCCGCCACCACCGGGCCGTGTTCGACCGCGCGCAGCGCGTTGAGCCGCGTGGCCACCACCGCCAGCGGCGCCTGCTGCGCGATCGCCTGCGCGATGCGCAGCGCCTCGGCGCGTTCGCCGCCCGCGGGCACCACACGCTGCACGAAGTTCAGCCGCAGCGCCTCGGCGCTGTCGAAGCTGTCGCCCGTGAGCAGGTGCAGCAGGGCATTGCCCAGGCCGCTGCGCTCGGCCATGCGCAGCGTGGCGCCGCCGGTGGCCATGATGCCGCGCTGCACCTCGAGCTGAGAGAAGCGGCAGTCGTCGGCCGCCACCACGATGTCGGCCGCGAGCATGAGCTCGATGCCCAGCGTGAAGGTGATGCCCTGCACCGCCACCACCATCGGCTTGGTGCGGCGCCGGTAGCCGGGTCGGCCGAGGTCGGTCGGGTCCACCAGGCCGGGCGCGATGGCGCGCTCGCCGCGCTGCATCAGCGGTGCGAAGCTGGGCAGGTCGAGCCCGGCGGTGAAGTGCGCGCCCTCGGCGTGCAGCAGGCCCACGCGCAGCGCGGGGTCGTCGTCGAGCCGGGTGTAGGCCTCGGCCAGCGCCTGCAGCATGGCGGGCGTGAAGCCGTTGCGCTTGGCCGGGCGGTCGATGGCGATCAGCAGCACATGGCCCTGCACCTCGGTGCGGATGCGGCCGTCGGAAGCGGGGGTGGGTGCGTGGTTCATGCAGCCCATGGTAGTGAGGTGCCGGCGCGGGCTTGTCCCTGACGCGTCAGGCTCTAAACTCCCACCATGTCCCCGCCGGCCGATACCCCCCTGACCGACCCCGGCCTGTGCCCGCTGTGCGGTGGCGACAACCGCTGCGCCATGGAAATCGAGCGCGAGACCGGTGAAGTACAGCCGCCGTGCTGGTGCATGGACGCCAGCTTCGACCCCGCGCTGTTCGAACGCATTCCTGCGGCGGCACGCGGCCAGGCCTGCATCTGCGCGCGTTGCGTGGCGGCCGCCGCCGCCGCGTCGGCAGGCCCCCATGGCTGAGCCGGCCGACCACTCCCTGCCCGCCCTGCGCGCGCGCTACGGCGAACGTTTCCGCTGGCTGCTGCTGCTCTCGGTCATGGTGGGCACCATGGCGGCCATCATGTCGTCGACCGTGATCAACGTGGCGATTCCCGAGATGAGCCACCACTTCACGCTGGGCCAGGAGCGCGCGCAGTGGGTCACCTCGGGCTTCATGGCGGCCATGACGGTGTCCATGCTCACCACGCCCTGGCTGCTGGCGCGCTACGGCTACCGGCGCACCTACACCGGCTGCATGTGGCTGCTGATGGCGGGTGGCGTGGCCGGCGGCTTCGCCAACGACTACCCGCTGGTGCTGGCCGCGCGCGTGGCCGAGGGCCTGGCCGCGGGCGTGGTGCAGCCGATTCCCGCCATCATCATCCTGCGCGCCTTCCAGCCGCACGAACAGGGCCGCGCCAGCGGCATCTTCGGCATGGGCGTGGTGCTCGCGCCTGCCCTGGGTCCCAGCATCGGCGGCCTGCTGGTCGATGCCTTCGGCTGGCGCTCGATCTTCTTCATGGTGGTGCCGTTCTGCCTGGCCTCGCTCTGGCTGGCGCGGCGCTTCGTGCCCACCACCTCGCCCGGCGGCGAAGCGGCCAACCCGCAGGGCGCGGGCCTGGACTGGCGCGGCCTGCTGCTGGCCGCCGCGGGCACGCTGTGCCTGCTCAACGGCCTGGTCGAGCTGCACGGCGGCACCGCCACCACCGCGGCCCTGCTGCTGGGCGGTGCGGCGCTGACGCTGGTGGCCTTCGTGGTGCTGCAGCGGCGCACGCTCAAGGCGCGGCTGCGCCACCCCGACGAAGGCGTGGACCCGCTCATGAACCTCTCGCTGTTCAAGGACCGGCGCTTCGCCATGGGCAGCATCGTGGCCTTCATCTACGGCATCGCGCTGTTCGGCTCCACCTACCTGCTGCCGGTCTACATGCAGAGCGGCCTGGGCCTCTCGGCCTCGCACGTGGGCACCATCCTGCTGCCCGCCGGCCTGGTGCTGGCGGTGACCATCGCCTGGGTCGGGCGGCTGGCCGACCGGCAGCCCACGCACCGGCTGGTGAGCATCGGCCTGGTGCTGCTGGCGGCCTCGTTCGCGCTCATGGTCACCATCGCCCCGGGCCGCCCGGCGCAGATCATCCCGCTGCTGGTGGTCTGGGCCATCCTGGGCCGCATCGGCCTGGGCTTCATCCTGCCGTCGCTCAACATCGGCGCCATGCGCGGGCTGGAGCGCAGCCACATTCCGCAGGGCGCCAGCGTCATCAATTTCCTGCGCATGCTCGGCGGCGCGGCCGGCGTGAGCCTGTGCGGCATCGTGCTCGAGTGGCGCCTGGCGGTGCACGGCGTGCAGCTCGCCACCAGCGGCACCGATGCGTCGGCGCGCGTGGCGGCGTTCGACGAGACCTTCCTCATGCTGTCCGCCATCTGTGCCCTCGCGCTGACCGCCGCGCTGAAACTCAGGGAAGCCCCCGACCCGCAGGGATCAAAATAGCGCCATGTGCCAACTGCTCGGACTCAACTGCGCCACGCCGACCGACGCGTCGTTCAGCTTCACCGGCTTCTGCCAGCGCGGCGGCAACACCGACCACCATGCCGACGGCTGGGGCATCGCGTTTTTCGAGGGCAAGGGCCTGCGCCTGTTCATCGACCACGAGAGCGCGGCCCAGTCGGCCATGGCGGAATTCCTGCAGAAGTACCCGCTCAAGAGCCGCAACATCATTGCCCACGTGCGCAAGGCCACCATCGGCGAGGTGGCGCTGGAAAACGCCCACCCCTTCGTGCGCGAGCTCTGGGGCCGCCAGTGGGTGTTTGCCCACAACGGCGACCTGAAGGACTACTTCCCGCCGCTGCACAGCCACTTCCGCCCGGTCGGCACCACCGACAGCGAGCGCGCCTTCTGCTGGCTGATGCAGGAGCTGGCCAAGTCGCACGCCGGCCTGCCCAGCGTGGAAGAGCTCACCCTCACGCTGCGCGAACTGGTGCCGCAGGTGCGCCAGTTCGGCACCTTCAACTTCCTGCTCTCCAACGGCGAGGCGCTGTGGGCGCACTGCAGCACCCGGCTGCACTGGCTGGTGCGCCAGCACCCGTTTGCCCAGGCCACGCTGATGGACCACGACTGGACGGTGAACTTCGCCGAGCTCAACCACCCTGGCGACCGCGCGGCGGTGGTGGTGACCACGCCACTGACCCGCAACGAGCAGTGGGCCGCGTTCGAGCCCGACGAGCTCAAGGTGTTCGTGGACGGCCTGCCGCTGCCGTGATTTCCCGGGTGGCGCGGGGATACCCCCCCGGCTACTATGATCCTTGCTACCCTGCGCCCCTGCGCGCCGGCCGGACACCATCATCCACTCAGGAGACAACGACATGCAGAGACGACACCTCATTGCCGGCGGCCTGGCCGCGGCCACCCTGCCCGGCCTCACGTTCGCGCAAGGCATCGAGAAGCCCAAGGTCACGATCGCCGTGGGCGGCAAGAACCTGCTGTACTACCTGCCGCTGACCATTGCCGAGCAGCTGGGCTACTTCAAGGCCGAGGGCCTGGACGTGACCATCGCCGACTTCGCGGGCGGCTCGCGCGCGTTGGCCGCGGTGGTGGGCGGCAGCGCCGACGTGGTCTCGGGCGCGTTCGAGCACACGGTCAACATGCAGTTCAAGGGCCAGCCCATGCGTGCCTTCGTGCTGCAGGGCCTGGCGCCGCAGATCGTGCTGGGCATCAACCCCAAGACGATGGCGAGCTACAAGACGATTGCCGACCTCAAGGGCAAGAAGATCGGCGTGACCGCGCCCGGCAGCTCGACCAACGTGATGGTGAACTTCGTGCTGGCCAAGGCCGGCCTGAAGCCGAGCGACGTGAGCATCGTCGGCGTGGGCGCGGGCAGTGGTGCGGTCGCCGCCATGCGCGCGGGCCAGATCGATGCCATGAGCAACCTCGACCCGGTGGTCACGCTGCTGCAGCGCTCGGGCGACATGAAGATCATCTCCGACACGCGCATCGTCGCCGAGTCCGAGAAGGTGTTCGGCGGCCCCATGCCCGCGGGCTGCCTGTACGCGCCCCAGCCCTTCCTGGACAGGAACCCGAACACCGCGCAGGCCCTGACCAATGCCATGGTGCGCGCGAACAAGTGGATCCAGGCCGCCGGCCCGGGCGACATCATCAAGGTGGTGCCCGAGGGGTTCCTGCTCGGCGACCGCGCGGTCTACATCGACGCCTTCATGGCCGCCAAGGGCGCGCTCTCGCCCGACGGCAGCTTCCCGGCCAAGGGCGCGGACACGGCGTTTCGCGCGCTGGCCAGCGTGGACAAGGACCTGGCCGCGGCCAAGCTCGACCTGAACGCGGTCTACACCAATGCCTTCGTGCAAAAGGCCAACGCCAAGTACCCGAAGGGTTGACGTGACGAGTGCTGCGATCGACCTGCAGGGTGTGTCCTGCACCTTCATCAGCAAGGACGACCCCGGTCAGCGCTACACCGCCGTGCGCGACGTCACGCTGACCGTGGGCGCCGGCGAGTTCGTGAGCGTGGTGGGCCCCACCGGCTGCGGCAAGAGCACGCTGCTCAACGTCGCGGCCGGCCTGCTCTCGCCCAGCACCGGCACGGTGAAGGTGTTCGGCGAGCCGCTGGCCGGCATCAACACGCGCGCGGGCTACATGTTCCAGACCGAGAGCCTGATGCCCTGGCGCACCGCGCTGGGCAACGTGATGGCGGGCCTGTCGTTCCGCGGCGTGGCCGAGGCGGACGCGCGCGCGCAGGCCGAGGAGTGGCTGCGCCGCGTGGGCCTGGGCGGCTTCGGCGACCGCTACCCGCACCAGATGAGCGGCGGCATGCGCAAGCGCGCGAGCCTGGCGCAGACGCTGGTGCTCGACCCCGACATCATCCTGATGGACGAACCGTTTTCCGCGCTCGACATCCAGACCCGGCAGCTGATGGAGAACGAGGTGCTGGACTTGTGGGCGGCGAAGAAGAAGGCGGTGCTCTTCATCACGCACGACCTGGACGAAGCCATCGCCATGAGCGACCGCGTGGTGGTGCTCAGCGCAGGCCCGGCCAGCCACCCGATCGGCGAGTTCAGCATCGACATCCCGCGCCCGCGCGACGTGGCCGAGATCAAGACCACCGCCCGCTTCATCGAACTGCACGCCGCCATCTGGGCGGTGATGCGCGAGGAAGTGCTCAAGGGCTACCAGCAACAACTCAAGGCGGCCTGAGCGCATGTGGAACCTCATCAAACCGCAACCGAAGACCCTGCGCCTGTGGCAGCTCGGCCTGCTGGTGGCCCTCATCGCGTTCTGGTATGCGATGACCACGCCCGGCCTGGTCCCGAACTTCATGTTCGAAAACGACCGCCAGGCCGCGTTCTTCTTCGGTGAGCCGCTGCGCGTGGCCGAGCGCATCTGGGCCTGGTTCGTCACCGACGCCGACATCTACCAGCACCTGGGCGTGACCCTCACCGAAACCGTGCTGGCCTTCGCCATCGGCGCGCTCGGCGGCCTGGGCGGCGGCCTGTGGCTCGCGCTCTCGCCCATGGCCTCGGCCATCCTGGAGCCCTACATCAAGGCCATGAATTCGATGCCGCGCATCATCCTCGCGCCCATCTTCGCGGTGTGGTTCGGCCTGGGCATCGCGAGCAAGGTGGCGCTGGGCGTGACGCTGGTGTTCTTCATCGTGTTCTTCAACGTCTACCAGGGCGTGAAGGAAGTGAGCCCGGTGATCCTGGCCAACGCGCGCATGCTGGGCGCGAGCCAGCGCCAGCTGCTGCGCCATGTGTACCTGCCGAGCGCCACCAGCTGGGTGTTCAGCTCGCTGCACACCAGCGTGGGTCTGGCTTTCGTGGGCGCGGTGGTGGGCGAATACCTGGGTTCGAGCCAGGGCGTGGGCTACCTGATCCTGCAGGCCGAAGGCAGTTTCGACATCAACACCGTGATGGCCGGCATCGTGGTGCTCACCGCCTTCGCGCTGGTGCTCGACGCCGCCGTGGGCCGGATCGAGAAGCGGCTCATGAAGTGGCAGCCGCGCAGCGGCGAGACCGAGAAGCTCTGAGGCCTGCGGGCCACCTGGCCGCCGCGTTCCTGCGCCGGCTTCTGCGCCTGGTGCCGGGCAGCGCGGGCACTCACCTCAGGCCGAAGAAACTCGCGACGAATCCAATCACGACGATCAGGCCCACGATGTAGATGATGCTGTTCATGACGTTGCTCCGTGAAATGAAGATCCCAGAATAGATGCGAAGCTTCACGGGCGACTGTGCGCTGGGAAACACAAGCCGCCCGTTGCCGCAAAAAAAATGGATGGCCAGGGCCAGGACGGTTGGCCTGGCGAGACAAACGGCGGCTTCCTGTGGCAGAGTCAGCTTTCCCTGCAGCGCATGAACCCATTGGAGACCACCGATTGAACGCCTGGATGACGCTTGGACTGGCCATCGTGGCCGAGGTGATCGGCACCACCGCCCTGAAGGCGAGCGAGAGTTTCACGCGGCTGGTGCCGTCGCTGGTCGTGGTGGTGGGCTACGGCGTGGCGTTCTACTGCCTGTCGCTGGTGCTCAAGACCGTGCCGGTGGGGGTGGCCTACGCGGTCTGGTCGGGCCTGGGCATCGCGCTCATCACGCTGGTGGCCTTCGTGGTCTACGGCCAGCGCATCGACCTGGCCGGCGTGCTCGGCATGGGCCTGATCATCGCCGGTGTGGTGGTGCTCAACGTGTTTTCGAAGAGCAGCGTGCACTGAGCACGCCGGCGCGGGGTTCAGCCCCGGCCCGCGCGGCGCTCCTCGCGCAGCATGAAGAGGTAGAGGCTTTCCACCTTCTCGCGCGCCCACGGCGTCTTGCGCAGGAAGCGCAGGCTGGAGCCCACGCTGGGGTCGACGTTGAAGCAGCGCACCGGAATGCGCTCGCCCAGGCCTTCCCAGCCGTAGTGGTCTGCCAGCGCGGTGACGATGGCCTCCAGCGTGAGCCCGTGCAGCGGGTTGCGCGGCTGTTCCTTGG
Organism: Comamonadaceae bacterium; assembly: GCA_003599455.1. Lineage (GTDB taxonomy): Bacteria > Pseudomonadota > Gammaproteobacteria > Burkholderiales > Burkholderiaceae_C > Hydrogenophaga. The sequence goes on along the minus strand of QZKF01000059.1, from coordinate 112,448 downwards.
GCGCTTCTTCGTTCATTGCATCGCCGCTTCCAGCGCGTCGACAAACATGGCCGGCACGTCGAAGCCGGTCTGCTGCTGGATTTCCTGGAAGCAGGTCGGGCTGGTGACGTTGATCTCGGTCACCTTGTCGCCGATCACGTCCAGCCCCACCAGCAGCAGGCCGCGCGCGGCCAGCGTGGGCGCGATGGCCTCGGCGATGCGGCGGTCGCTGTCGGACAGCGGCAGCGCCACGCCCTTGCCACCGGCGGCGAGGTTGCCGCGGATCTCGTTGCCCTGCGGAATGCGCGCCAGGCAGAAGGGCGCGACCTTGCCGCCGATCAGCAGCAGGCGCTTGTCGCCGTCCACGATCGCGGGCAGGTAGGCTTGCACCATCACGCTCACCGCGCCACCCTGGTTGAGCGTCTCGGTGATGGAGCCCAGGTTCATGCCGTCGGGGCCGACGCGGAAGATGCCCATGCCGCCCATGCCGTCGAGCGGCTTGAGGATGATGTCCCTGTGTTCGGCGTGGAAGTGGCGGATGGCCTCGGGCGAGCGCGTGACCAGGGTGGGCGGCGCGAAGGCCGCGAACTCCATGAGCGCGAGCTTCTCCGGGTGGTCGCGCAGCGCGCGCGGGCTGTTGAACACGCGCGCGCCTTCGCGCTCGGCCTGCTCCAGCAGGTGCGTGGCGTAGAAGAACTCGCTGTCGAACGGCGGGTCCTTGCGCATGAGGATGGCGTCGAAGGTGTGAAGGGCCTCGCGGCCCTGGTGCAGCACGCGGTACCAGTCGTCGGCCTCGCCGGTGAGCGCGATGCGCCGCACCAGCGCGGTCACGGGGTGGCCGGTCTGCCATTGCAGGTGCTGCGGCTCGCAGGCGGCCAGCGTGTGGCCGCGCTTCTGCAGCTCGCGCATCATGGCGAAGGTGCTGTCCTTGTAGGTCTTGAAAGTGATCAGCGGGTCGGCGACAAAGAGGATGTTCATGGCGTGTTTTTCTGGCTGAGCCCGTACTGTTGCACAAACAGCGCGACGGCGCCGGCGACCACGCCCCAGAAGGCCGAGCCGATGCCGCCGATGACCACGCCGCTGAGCGTGACGAGGAAGGTGATGAGCGCGGCCTCGCGGTGCGCGTCGTCCTTGAGCGCGGCGTGCAGGCCGCCTCCGATGCTGCCGAGCAGCGCGATGCCGGCGATGGCCAGCACCAGTTCGCGCGGGAAGGCGATCAGCAGGCCGGTGATGGCCGCGCCAAACAGACCGATCAGCACATAGATGCCGCCACACACGACGGCGGCGGTGTAGCGCTTCTTCGGGTCGGCGTGCGCCTCGGGGCCCATGCAGATGGCGGCGGTGATGGCGCTGAGGTTGAGCGCGAAGGCGCCGAAGGGCGCCAGCACCAGCGTGGCCACGCCGGTGAGCGTGATGATGCGCGAGATCGGCATGCCGTAGCCCGCCGCGCGGATGGCCGCCACGCCGGGCAGGTTCTGCGAGGCCATGGTGACCACGAACAGCGGCAGCGCCAGGCTGGTGAACGCGGCCAGGCTGAAGGCCGGCGCGGTGAACACCGGCATGGCGAGCTCGAAGCTCACGGCACCGCCGTTGAACTGGCCGCGAGCCACCACGTATGCGATGGCCACCGCGAGCGTGAGCGGCACCGCGTAGCGCGGCAGCAGGCGCCGGCCGATCAGGTAGGCCAGCAGCATGAGCAGCACCAGCGGCAGCGCGGTCTGCGCGGCCGCGAAGGCCTGCAGGCCGAAGCGCGCCAGCACGCCGGCCAGCAGCGCCGAGGCGATCGCCATCGGGATGCGGTTCATCACGCGCTCGAACCAGCCGGTGGCGCCCACCAGCACGATGAGCGCGGCGCAGATCAGGAAGGCGCCCACGGCGTCGGCCATGGTGAAGCCGCCCGCCAGGCCGGCCGTGGCCAGCACCGCCGCACCCGGCGTGCTCCAGGCCACCATGACGGGCTGGCGCAGCACCAGCGAGGGAATGGCCGAACACAGGCCCATGCCCAGGCCGAGCGCCCACATCCACGAGGTGATCTGGGCGGGCGTGGCGCCGAAGGCCTGGGCGGCCTGGAAGACGATGGCCACCGAACTGGTGAAGCCCACCAGCACGGCCACGAAGCCGGCCGTGGCGGCCGAGAGGTTCACATCACGGAAAAAAGACATCGCGCGATTGTGCCGGGGCCCGGCAACCCGCGCAGCGGCGGGGCATGGGAACCTAAATCTCTACCTTGGAGCCCAGCTCGATCACCGCGTTGCTCGGCAGGTTCAGGAACTCGGCCGCCGCGCTCGCGTTGTGGTGCATCTGGGCGAACAGCTTTTCGCGCCAGGGCGCCATGCCGCTGCCGATGGTGGGCACCACCAGGTCGCGCGAGAGGAAGTAGCTGGTGGTCATGGGCTCGACCTCGCAGCCGCGTCCGCGCATGGCTTCCAGCGCCTCGGGCAGGTCCAGGTCGTTCTTGAAACCGTAGTTCACCACCACCTGCCAGCAGTGGTGTCCCAGCGGCTCGATCTGCAGGCGCTTGTCCAGGCCGATCCAGGGCACTTCGTGGTTGCGTACGGTCACGAACAGGTTGCGCTCGTGCAGCACCTTGTTGTGCTTGAGGTTGTGCAGCATGGCGTTGGGCACGGTGCCGGTGTCGGCCGTGAGGAACACCGCCGTGCCTTCCACGCGCGCCGGGGGTGCGACGAACACCGCGTCGAGGAAGCTGGTCAGTTCGATGGACTCGGCGTGCTGCTTCTCGTACATCAGCGCACGGCCCTGCTTCCAGGTCATCATGAGCGTGAACACCGCGCCGCCGATGAGCAGCGGGAACCAGCCGCCGGCGAACAGCTTGAGCAGGTTGGAGCTGAAGAAGGCCAGGTCGACGACGAAGAAGAAGCCGGTGGCGGCCACGCACAACCACAGCGGGTACTTCCAGCTGTAGCGGATCACGTAGAAGGTGAGCACCGTGGTGATGAGCATGTCCAGCGTGACCGCGATGCCGTACGCGGCCGCGAGGTTGGTGGAGGACTTGAACATCACCACCGCGAGCACGATGGCGGCGAACAGGCTCCAGTTGACGAAGGGCATGTAGATCTGCCCGGTGTGCCGCACGCTGGTGTGCAGGATCTTCAGGCGCGGCAGGTAGCCGAGCTGGATCGCCTGCTTGGTCACGCTGAAGGCGCCGGTGATCAGGGCCTGCGAGGCGATCACCGTGGCCATGGTGGCCAGGCCCACCAGCGGCAGCAGCAGCCAGTCGGGCGCCATGTTGAAGAAGGGGTTCTTCACCGCCTCGGGCCGCGCCAGCAGCAGCGCGCCCTGGCCGAAGTAGTTCAGCGTGAGGCAGGGCATGACGACGATGAACCAGGCCAGGCGGATCGGCCGCTTGCCGAAGTGGCCGAGGTCGGCGTAGAGCGCCTCGGCGCCGGTGACGCACAGCACCACCGCGCCCAGGATGATGAAGGTGGTGCCGGGCTGCTGCCACATGAAGCGCAGCGCGTGCAGCGGGCTGAGCGCCCCCAGGATCTCCGGGTGGTCCACGATCTGCGCCACGCCCAGCGCCGCGATGGCGAAGAACCACACCAGCGTGATCGGGCCGAAGAAGCGGCCGATGCCGCCGGTGCCGCGTTTCTGCACCGCGAACAGCGCGAACAGCACCAGCAGGGTGATCGGCACCACGTAGTTCTTGAAGTGCGGCGAAATCACCTCCAGGCCCTCGACCGCCGAGAGCACCGAAATGGCCGGCGTGATGACACCGTCGCCGTAGAACAGCGAGGTGCCGAAGATGCCGATGGCCAGCAGGCCCTGGCGCAGCGCGGGCCGGTCTTTCACCGCGGTGGAGGCCAGCGCGAGCATGGCGATCAGCCCGCCCTCGCCGTTGTTGTCGGCGCGCAGCACCAGCACCACGTACTTGAGCGAGACGATGACGGTCAGCGTCCAGAACAGGATGGACAGCACGCCGTAGACGTTCGCGTGGGTGAAAGGGACGTGGCCGGATCCGAAGACCTCCTTGACGGCGTACAGCACGCTGGTGCCGATATCGCCATAGACCACGCCGATGGCGCCGAGGGTGAGCGCCGCAAGTGACGATTTGGAAGCGGACACAAAACAACCCCGGCCTGTTGGCACGGGGTTCCGTTGTCGGGGGAATGCGATTGTGCGCCCGCCGGCGCGTCTCCGTCTGTGGGTTCAGCGGTCTAAACCGCGGTGTCCGCGCAGGATGTTGCGCTGCAACAACTCACTCGTAGACTTCGGCGTCGGGGTCGGTGGCTTCCAGCTCGTAGCTGGCCGCGAGCATGGCCAGGCGGCCGATCACGCCGTACATGTAGAAGCGGTTGGGCACGCTGGCACCGGGCTTCACGCCGGGTTGCGGCAGCTGCGCGCTCTGCTCGAAGGCCAGCGGCACGTAGCTGGAGCCGGGCGCGTTCAGGTTCTCGTCCACGCCGCGGTCGGCGTGCACGCGGTAGAAACCGCCCACCACGTAGCGGTCCATCATGTAGACCACCGGCTCGGCCACCGCGCTGTTGATGCGCTCGTTGGTCAGCACGCCTTCCTGGATGATGACCTCGTGCACCTCTTGCCCGGCCTGCCCCACGGCCATGCGGGCCTTGGTCTTGGCCGACAGGTTGTCGATGTCCCTGGCGTCGCGCACCGTCAGGATGCCCATGCCGCCGGTGCCGTTGTCGGCCTTGACGACGACGAAGGGTTTCTCGTTGATGCCGTATTCCTTGTACTTGCGGCGGATCTTGCCCAGCAGCGCGTCGGTGTTGCTGCGCAGGCATTCCATCCCGGCGTCTTCGTTGAAGTCGACCTGGCCGCACTGGTTGAACATCGGGTTGATGAGCCAGTGGTCCATGCCCAGCAGCTTGCCGAAGCGCTTGGACACCTCTTCGTAGGCCTTGAAGTGGTGGCTCTTGCGCCGCGTGCCCCAGCCGCCATGCAGCGGCGGCAGCAGGTACTGTTCGTGCAGGTCTTCCAGGATGCCGGGCACGCCCGCGCTCAGGTCGTTGTTGAGCAGGATGGTGCAGGGGTCGAAATTCTTCAGGCCCAGGCGGCGCTTGCTGCGGATCAGGGGCTCCAGCACCACCTTGTCACCGCCGGGCAGCTCGATCGTGGTCGGGGCCTTGATGTCGTTGGACAGCGAGCCCAGGCGCACATTGAGCCCGGCCATGTAGAAGATGCGCTGCAGCTGGGCCAGGTTGGCCAGGTAGAAGGTGTCCCTGGTGTTCTCGGGCACCAGCAGCAGGTTCTTGGCCTCGGGGCAGATCTTCTCGATCGCAGCCATGGCCGCCTGCACCGCCAGCGGCAGCATCTCGGGCGTGAGGTGGTTCCAGCCGCCGGGATACAGATTCGTGTCGACCGGCGCCAGTTTGAAGCCGGCGTTGCGCACGTCCACCGAGCTGTAGAACGGCGGCGTGTGCTCCATCCACTCGAGCCGGAACCAGCGCTCGATCACCGGGGTGGACTCGAGGATGCGCTGCTCGAGTTCGTTGATGGGGCCGGTCAGGGCGGTGACGAGGTGCGGAACCATAGGGGGGAGGGGTATGGGCGGCTGGGGGGACAACCAGTGTAATGGGGGCAGGTGACGGGGTTTTCAAGGCGCGACGGGGCCCTTGTTCGCTGCCGCACGCCGGCGCGGCAGAGCGGGAAACACTCAGCGGGAGGGCTCCCCGAAGCGCGCCAGCGACCGCGCACGGGCCCTGGCGGCTTCCACGTCCCGGTCGCGCGGTGCGGCGGTGGTGCGCAGCGACTGGATGAGCTCCCGCGCGGAGCCCGCCACCTGCTCGACCGCGCGCTCGAAGGCGGCCTCGTTGGCCTGCGAGGGCACGTTGAAGCCGCTGAGCTTGCGCACGAACTGCAGCGCGGCGTCGCGGATCTCGAGCTCCGTGGCGGGCGGCTCGAAGTTGAACAGGGTCTTGATGCTTCGGCACATGGTGGTCACCTCACGGGTTCGCGGCGGTCCGGGCCGCCCTGGCGCTCGTAGCTCACGGTGAGCAGCTCCCAGACATGGTTGTCGGGCTCGCTCCAGTAGATGAGGCGCCCGCCGAAGGCCGGGTTGATCTGGTGGTCGTCGGGGCCGTGCGGCAGGCTGCGGTAGGCCATGCCCGCCGCCTGCATGCGCGCCAGCACGGCGTCGAACTCGGCCGGCGCCACACGGAAGCAGTAGTGCAACCGCGGCAGCGGCTCCGTCCACTGGTCAAAGTCGAGCGTCAGGCCATCGTTGACGAACACCGACGAGAACGGGCCGACGGCGCCCTGCTCGGCCCAGGGCACGTCCAGCAGATGCGCCAGCAGCCGGGCCGCGGCCACCCGGTCTCCGGACGGCACGATCAGGTGATCGAGCTGGATGGTCGGCATGGCGGCGGTCCCGCTGGCGGCATTGCCGGTCGCTCAGCCCCGCACTTCGCCCTCGCCCAGCACCACGTACTTGAGCGAGGTCAGGCCCTCCACCCCCACCGGGCCGCGGGCGTGGAACTTGTCGGTGGAGATGCCGATTTCGGCGCCCAGGCCGAACTCGAAACCGTCGGCGAAGCGGGTGCTCGCATTCACCATCACGCTGGCCGAGTCCACTTCGCGCAGGAAGCGCTGGGCGTGCCTGTGGTCGGTGGTGAGGATGGCGTCGGTGTGGTGGCTGCTGTAGCGGTTGATGTGGGCAATCGCCTCGTCCACGCCCTCGACCAGCTTGATGCTGATCACCGGCGCGAGGTATTCCTCCGACCAGTCGGCCTCGGTCGCGTCCCTGAGGTTCGCGCCCTGCACCGTGGACAGGATGGCTTTCGAGGCTGGGCAGCAGCGCATCTCCACGCCCTTGGCTGCGTAGATGGCGCCGATCTTCGGCAGGAAGTCGGCCGCGACGGCGCGCGCCACCAGCAGGCTCTCGGTCGCGTTGCAGGGGCTGTACTTCTGGGTCTTGGCGTTGTCGGCCACCTTCACCGCCATGGCGATGTCGCAGGGGTCGTCCACGTAGGTGTGGCAGTTGCCGTCCAGGTGCTTGATGACCGGCACCTTGGCCTCGGCGCTGATGCGCTCGATCAGGCCCTTGCCGCCGCGCGGGATGATCACGTCCACGTACTGCGGCATGGTGATGAGCTGGCCCACGGCGGCGCGGTCGGTGGTGGGCACGAGCTGCACCGCGTCGGACGGCAGGCCGGCGTCGGTCAGCGCGCGCTGCACCAGCGCGGCCAGCGCGCGGTTGGATTCGATGGCCTCGGAGCCACCGCGCAGGATGGCGGCGTTGCCGCTCTTGATGGACAGCGAGGCGGCCTCGATGGTGACGTTGGGCCGGCTCTCGTAGACCATGCCGAACACGCCGATGGGCACGCGCATCTGCCCCACGCGGATGCCGCTGGGCATCTGCTTCATGCCGGTGATGTCGCCAATGATGTCGGGCATGGCCGCGAGCTGCTCGCAGCCCTGGGCGCAGGTCTCGATGACCCGGGGCGTGAGCTTGAGGCGGTCCACCATCGGATCGCTCAGGCCGTTGGCGCGGGCGCGCTCCAGGTCTTTCGCGTTCTCCACCTGCAGCGCGTCCACATTGGCGCGCAGCAGCGCGGCCAGGCCGCGCAGGGCCGCGAGCTTGGTGGCCGCGCTGGCCTTGGCCATGAGCGCCGAGGCCGCCTTGGCCTGCAGCCCCAGGGTGTTCATGAGTTCGGTGGTGTTGGTCGCGTTCATGGAGGGGATTTTCGCACCGGGGCGGCTTCATGGCCATGGCGGCGCCAGGACACGCCGGTCCGGCAGGGTCTTCGGGGGTCGGCCCCATCCGTGACATCCATCACTCCATTGCGGGATTCCTGGGCCCGGTTCGGGAATGTTCGGAACTAAGTCTCGGTGCACCAGCGCCTGCCATTGCTAGCATGGGGCGCTGAACACGGGAAGAACCTGAACACGGCAAGAACACAAGGGAGAGGCGGCGGCCCGTACGCCGCCGGTCGGGCCCGCCCATACCCACATCAATGAGGCAAAGCAACACCATGGGCACCACCGCCAACCGCATTGTGAGCATCGACGCGCTGCGCGTGATCGTCATCCTCTTCATGATCATGGGGCACACCTCGCCCTTCGAATCGCCACCCCTGAGCATCGGCAAGGAACTGGACCTGGCCACGATCCTGAACCAGGCCATCCGGTTCATCATCCCGTTCTTCTTCGTGCTGGCCGGGTACTTCTGGGGCATGAAAGTCCGCACCTCGGGCGATGCCTGGGGCTCCACCCGGCCACTGCTGGCGCGCTTCACCTTCCTGTTCTTCGCCTGGTCGCTGATCTACCTGCTGCCCTTCAACATCGTCGAGACCTTCAAGTTCGGCGAGCTGGGGCCGCTCAAGCGCATCTACTGGAACATCGTCTATGCCTTCGAGCACCCGCTCAAGTCGCTGGCCGAAGGCACCATGGGCCACCTCTGGTTCCTCATGGCCATGGTCTGCGTCCTGCTGATCGCCGCCGCGCTCCTGTCCCGGCGCATGGAGCGCACGCTGCTGGCGCTGGGCGTCGTGCTCTATGTCGTGGGCCTGTCCGGTGGCGCGTACAGCCTGACGCCGCTGGGGTTCGAGTCGGAGCTGCAGACGCGCGACGGGCCGTTCTTCTCCCTGCTGTTCTTCGCCATCGGCCACAAGCTGCAGCAGTTCAAGCCGCAGCGCTCGTGGTTCTGGGGTGGGCTGCTGATGACCCTCGTCGGCGGCCTCATGCAGTACGCAGAACTCAGCTTTCTGCACGAAGGCTGGGGCGCCTCCTGGCAGCAGGAGTACGTGTTCAGCACGGCGCTGTATGGCGTCGGCGTCGCGCTGGTCGCGCTGTCGGACCCGCCGTTCCTGCGGCTGCCCCGGATCGCCGCGCTCGGCCCCCTGGTGGTGGGCATCTACTGCTCGCACTACATCTTCGTGCAGGCGCTCTGGCCGCTGGAACGCCTGTGGGGTGGCAACCCGCTCTGGGACATCGGCTTCGTGCTCGTGGTGTTCCTGCTGTCCCTGGGGCTCACGGCGCTGATGCACCAACACCCCAAGACCCGCCGCCTGGTGTCGTCGCGGGCCGAGCCGCAGCGCCGCCCTGCTGAAAAAGCGGTGCACACCGGCGGGGGTGAGTTGCCGGCCGAAGGCTCAAGTCGGCCCGCCTCCGTCCGATAAGGTGCTGGAGAACCCCCTCCATCCCCTGTCCAGCGCCACGCCGCATGTCCATGTCCATCCCCTCAGGTTCCTCGGCCGCCGCCACCGGCCTGAGCGGCATGCGCGCCGCGCGGCTCCAGCTGGACTCGCACGCGCACAACATCGCCAACGTGCAGACGCCGGACTTCCGGCGCCAGGTCACCACGCTGACGGCACGGCCCGGTGCCGGCGGGGTCGACGCGCAGATCGGCCGCGAGGCCGTGGCGTCGGCGCCCTTTGACCGGCTGGCCGAGGACCTCGTGGGCGGACGCATGAGCCTCTACAGCTTCGCCGCCAACCTGCGCACCGTGCAGACCCAGGACCGCATGCTCGGCACGCTGCTGGACGTCCGGGCCTGACGACAGCCTCGGCGGCGGCACGCGCGCGACACGGGCGCTCGCCAGACCGGTGCACCATCGCGTCTCCGTGCCACCACCGCGAGAAGCCCCATGACCACCACCCAGTTCCAGGTCCGCAAGGACCGCCTCGACACCACGCGCACCGTGCAGCTGCCCGAGGCGCCTTTGTCCGACGGCCAGGTGCGGGTGCGCATCGAGCACTTCGCCTACACCTCCAACAACATCACCTACGGCGCGTTCGGCGACGCCATGAACTACTGGCAGTTTTTCCCGGTGGCGCCGCAGGCCGACGAACCGGCCGGCGGCGACGCGCCCTGGGGGCTGATCCCGGTGTGGGGTTTCGGCGTGGTGACGGAAACCCGGTGCGCCGGGGTGGCGGTGGGCGAGCGCCTGTATGGCTACTGGCCGATGGCCACGGACGTGGTGCTGCAGCCCGCGCGCGTGTCGCCCGAGGGCTTCCTTGACGGCGCAGCGCACCGCGCGGCGCTGCACCCGGTCTACAACCACTACCAGCGCTGCGCCGTCGACCCGCTGCACGATTCCGCCAGCGAGCCCCTGCAGGCGCTGCTACGGCCGCTGTTCCTCACCGCCTGGCTGATCGACGATTTCCTGGCCGACAACGCCTTCTTCGGCACCTGCGCGCCAGGCCGGCGCGGCGTGATGCTGCTCTCGTCGGCCAGCAGCAAGACGGCGTACGCCACCGCGGCCCAGCTGGCCCAGCGGCCTGAAGTGGAGGTGGTCGGCCTGACCTCGGCGGCCAACGTGGCGTTCTGCCAGAGCCTGGGCGTGTACAGCCGCGTGCTCGCCTACGACCAGCTCGACACGCTGGCGGCCGACACACCCTGCGTGTACGTCGACTTCGCGGGCAACGGCGCGCTGCGCAAGGCCATCCATGCCCGGTTCACGGCGCTCGCCTACAGCTGCTCCATCGGAGGCACCCACGTGGACCAGCTGGCCGGCGCGCGCGACCTGCCCGGGCCGCGCCCGGTGCTGTTCTTCGCGCCGGCGCAGGCCAAAAAGCGCCATGGCGACTGGGGCGCCGCCGGCTTCAACGAGCGCATGGCGCGCGCCTGGCATGCGTTCATCCGCCAGGTGAGCCAGCCGGCGGCGCCCTGGCTGGTGGTGCAGCAGCACAGCGGGCCCGAGGCGGTGCAGGCGGCCCACGCGCTGGTGCTGGGCGGGCGGGGCGACCCGCGCCTGGGGCACATGCTGTCGATGTCGGGCGGCGCCTAGGGTTCGCCGGGTTTCACCGCGGCCGCTCGAAGCCCGATGCGATCCAGGCCTGCGCGCTGTCCACGTTCAACCTGAAGCTGGGCGGCACGGGCACGCGGGCCAGTTCTTCGTCCAGGTCGTCGTGCGCGCTCAGCGTCGCGGTCGCGCCCTCTTCGTCGGGCACGATGGCCATCACGACCCGGATGCGCTGCCCGTTCACCGTGACGCTGAGGTTCTTGTTGAGCTGCGCATGCAGCTGCTGCTCGGAACGGCGGATCACCTCTTTCGCGGTCTTCACCAGGGTGTTGAAAGCCGCCGTGTCCAGCGGCTTGGGGTTCTTCTTGTCGCGCCCCATGGTCCAGGGCCCCACCAGGGCCGGCTCGGCCCCGCCATCGAGGTGCATGGCCACCGCCCAGCCGTCGTCGTCCTCGTTCTTGATGACGCGCGCGGTCCAGTGGCCATCGCTCCAGAGGCGGTCTTCGTGGATGGGTTCGGGGGATTCAGAAGTCATGGGGGATGGCGGAAGGTGGTCTCGTCGGTGCGGGGCCGTGCAGGATAACCAATCGGCTTGCGCTCTAATCCAGACCGATGGCCACCGCATCCGATCTTCCCCTGCTCTACAGCTACCGGCGCTGCCCCTATGCGATGCGGGCGCGCATGGCGCTGCTGGTGGCGGGCATCGCTTTCGATGCGCACGAGATCGCGCTGCGCGACAAGCCCGCTGCCCTGCTGGCCCTGTCGCCCAAGGGCACGGTGCCCGTGCTGCGCCTGCCCGACGGCCGCGTGCTGGAGCAGAGCCTGGACATCATGCGGTGGGCATTCGCCGCCCACGCCCCGGCCGGCTGGTGGGCGCGGGCACAGGACGCCGACAACCTGCGCCTGCTGGCCCGGTGCGATGGCGACTTCAAGCACCACCTTGACCGCTACAAATACCCCGAGCGCTTCGCCGACGATGGCGCTGCGGGCCGGGCGCTGCACCGCGATGCCGCGGTCGAGGCGCTGCTGCAGCCGCTGGACGCGCAGTTGCGGCGCTCGGCCCAGCTGGGCGGCCCCACCCCGTGCGCCGCGGACATCGCCATCTTTCCCTTCGTGCGGCAGTTCGCGGCGGTGGAGCCGGCCTGGTTCGGGCAACTGCCCTTGCCGGCGCTGCAGGCCTGGCTCGCCGGGTGGTTGTCCCATCCGCTGTTTGAAGCGGCCATGGTCAAGCTGCCCGGCGGGCAGGTGCTGCGCTTTCTGCCGCTGCCGCAGACCGTCAACGCAGCGGAATCGTGACCGCGCGGTCCACCGCCACCGCCGTCACCGAGTTCTGCGGCGAGCCCTCGATCACCCGGTCGGAGTAGGTGAGGTAGACCAGGGTGTGGCGCTTGGGATCGACCATGCGCACGATGCGCAGGCGCTTGAAGATCAGGCTGGTGCGCTCGCTGAAGATCTCTTCCTGCGGCTTGATCGGTTTGGGAATCGAGATCGGGCCGACCTGCCGGCAGGCGATGGACGCCTCGGACTTGTCCTCGGCCAGACCGAAGGCGCCCTTGAGGCCACCGGTGCGGGCGCGCGACAGGAAGCAGGTGACACCGGTGACCCCGGGGTCGTCGAAGGCCTCGACCACGATCTTGTGGTCGGGCCCGATGAACTTGAACACCGTGTCGACCGAGCCGATCTCTTCGGCCTGGGTGGCGGTGGTGGCGCTGGCGAACAGCAACAACGTGAGGGAAAGCGCGAGGGGGCGCATGGTGGTGGGCCTTTGCAAGGGGTTGCGAATGGCCACACGTTAGCAGGGCGCGGGAAACGCAGGAAGGAACGACGCGACTCACTCAGGTTGTGATCTACCGACAACGACCTTCGTAGTTCACTATCGTCGGGAGCGAATGCATCGTGACGCCATGGGACGACCGCTTCTCGACCAGATAACCATTCGGGCACATCCGTGCCTTCGTCAGGTGATCCTCCAGATTGCGAAGACGCGCCTCTTCGGCGTCGAGGGAGGAGAGATCACAGTATCCCGGGCAGTCTGATCGATACGAGAAGCCGTCGGGCGTCGCAACCAGTGGCGCCCTGAGCTTGAAAGAGTGCGTGCAGGCAACCAACGTGAGGCAAGTGAACTGCACAACAAGCGCTCTGATGAACCTGTAAGCCATTGCTTGTACCCAAACCATACCCGTCAGTAGAGATCTGCAAAAAATCCGTTGACGAGAATATCACCGCAACCCTGACCGCCGCGCCGGAACGGGTCTGTACAGCCTTCGCCCATGACAGGCCACTGGCCGACTGGTGGGAGGCGAACGGCCTTCACAACGAATCGACACCTTCGATTTCCAGCCCAGCGGTGCCTCGGACGTATCAGCGCCCGCCGAGCCTCAGAGGTTGCCCTTGTTCCATGGGCCCACGATGGCCACCGTGATGCCCGGCGTCTGGATGTTGGCAAACAGGATGCGGCCGGTCGGGTCGAAGCAGGCACCGCAGAACTCGAGGCCCCGGTAGTCCGCCGCGCCCACGGTCTTGCCGGCGGCGGCGATCTGGCCTGCATCCAGGTTGACGTTGTTCTTGCAGAAGATGTAGGCCTCGCCGGCCGGGTTGAGGCCGAGCAGGCGTGAGCCGGTGCCGAAGGCATCGGTGGAACCGCCGCCGTCCTCGCACAGCACGACGCCACCGCGCGGGCTCACCGTCACGTTGTCGGGGTTGTTGCCGGCGGTCTGGTTGCCGCTGGCGAAGACGGCACGCAGGCGCATGCTGGAGAGCGTCAGCTCCCACACCGCGCCCTCGCCACGGCCCACGCGGCTGTTGCCGTCGACACCGGCGGCGGTGTCCACGATGAACAGCTTGCCGGCCGAGTACCAGATGCCTTCGCCGCGGCTCATGCGCGCGCAGCCCTGGCTCAGGGCCTGGTAGGTCGGGCCGGCCGCGAAACCCAGGCTCACGCCACCGGGCTGGCCCACCACCACCACGGGGTCGGCGTCCGGGTCGGCGATATCGACCCACTCCAGTTCGTATTCGTCGCCGATGTCCGGGTTCAGCAAGCCCTGGTCGTTGGCCTGGGCCAGCGTGGACGGCCGCGCCTGCCGAACCAGCGTCTTGATGCGGGCGGCCTGCAGGCGTCCCCCATGGTGCAGGCTGCCGAGTTGTCCCGAGGCGTCGTCCGGCACATAGCGGAAGAAGGCCGCGATGTTGCGGTTGTCTTCGGTTTCGTAGACATGCCCCGTGGCCGGGTCCACCGCCACCGCCTCGTGAATGAAGCGGCCCATGCCCACGATGGGTTCGCCGATCGACTCGGCCGCGTCGTCGGCCACCTCGAACACGTAGCCGTGTTTCTTGCCGCCGATGGACGAAAAGTCGTAGAGGGTTTCCTCACAGGTCAACCAGGTGCCCCAGGGCGTGGGGCCGCCCGCGCAGTTGCCCAGGGTGCCGCTGAGCGAGCCCACCGAACCCGCCCATTGGCCGTCGCGGAACAGCAGGTTGGTGGTGCCGCCCGCGGGATAGCCCACGAAAGGCGCCGGCGCGGGCGCTGCAGGATCGGTCACGGTGCCGCCGGCGCCGATGCGAATGGGCTGGCCCCCGTAGAAGACGGTGATGATGCCGTTGACCTGGGTCGTGGCGTAGGCGTTGGCGGCCTGGATGGCCTCGCCCGGCGTGGCCACCAGGCCGCGCTCGTGGTTGCGCACCAGCACCAGTTCGCTGCTGCGCCCGACGCGGCGCGAGCCCACCACGGCCATGCCGTCATGGTTGCCGGGCGTGGGAAAACCGTCGCTCATGGCGTCGCCCGTCCAGCCGTAGCTGCGGTAGCTGAAGCCGGCCGGCAATTGCAGCAGCGGCAGGCCGGTGGTCAGGTCGTTGACCGGTGCGACGGGGCCATACGGCGAGACGGCGGAGACGGCCTGCTTGCCGGTGGCGGCGCGCGCGTTGCTCGCGTAGAGGGCGCCCATCAGGCCGGTGAAGCGCGCGGCGGCCATGGCACTGGAGCCCTGCAGCAGGCGGCGGCGAACGGGTGAGAACGGAACGGACGACATGGCATCTCCTCGTGGGGTTGTGGATTTGCCGCCATCTTCCGCTGCGCTCATTGCCGTTCTGTCACAGCCCGCCCCCGGGGAATGGTCCGTATGGTGGGCCGCCGGCAAGCTGACCCACGTGCGGGTGTCAGCGCGTGCCCGCCCCCACCAGCATCTCGCACGGGCCCACGAATCCCTCCGCCGGGGATTCAAAGCGGAGCAAGGCTTCCTCGATTTCTCTCCAGGTGTCGGCGCGTTCGTCCTCGCCCAGGCCGGCCATCATCTGGTGCAGGGCGCCGAAGGACTCGCGCTCGAAGCGCACGCACTCGGCGGCGCTCGGCAGGCGGACCGGGGAATCGACCTTGCGCACCTCCACGTCGCGGAAACCGGCCTGCTCCAGCGCCTTCGCCAGCACGCCCTCGGCCCCCAGCGAGAACGGCCCCGGTTGCCCGGGCAGGGGTGGCGGCAGTTGCGCGCGGCGCCGGATGATGCCGACCGGCAGCGCGAAGAAGGGGTTGCGATCGGCCGTGGAATACACCACCGCGGCGAAACGCCCACCCGGCTTCAGCGCATGGCGGATTCCGGCCAGCGCTCGCTGCTGGTCGGGAAAGTAGATCAGCCCCACGCGCGACACCGCGGCGTCGAACGAGGCGGCGGGCAACAGGTCGTGGCGCTCGCCATCGAGTTCCATCGTGTCCACGTTCGCCAGCCCGGCCTGTCCGGCCGCCGCCCGCGCGTGGCGCAGGATGGCCGGCGAGATGTCGGTGGCCAGCACGTGGCCGCGCGCGCCCACGCGGCGCGCGGCAACCAGGGTTTGTTCGCCGGCGCCGGCCGCCACGTCGAGCACGCGCGCGCCGGGGCCGACCGCCGCCATGTCCAGCATGGCCTCGGTGGCCGGGCCGAGCCAGCGCGCCAGCAGGGGGCCCCATCGGTTCCAGGCCTCGGCGGTGTTCTCCCACTGCGCGCGCGTGGTCTGGCGAAACTTCTCGGCGTCGAAGACGACCGGGGCAGCGGGGGCGGAAACGAGGGTCTCGGTCATGGCAGTGCTCCTTGGGGCAAGACCGTTGCGACATGCACGGTCGGTCTCCAAGGTATGCGCGATGCCCGGCGCCCTCAAGTCCAGAATCTGGAGTAGGTGTTCTGACAGCACACGACTAGACTGGCCCGCATGATCGACTACATGCAGTTCTGTACCGTCGCCCGGGGTGCCGAGGTGTTGGGCGAACTGTGGACGCCGCTGGTGGTGCGCGAGTTGCTGTGCGGCAGCCGCCGCTTCAACGACATCCACCGCGGCGTGCCGCGCATGTCGGCCACGCTGCTGACGCAGCGCCTGCGCAAGCTCGAAGAGATCGGCGTCATCGAGCGGCGCCGCGTCGACAAGACCTGGGAATACCACCTCACGCCCGCGGGCGAGGAGCTGCGGCCCATCGTCGTGGGTATCGGCCACTGGGGCGCGCGCTGGATCGGCAGCCGGCTGCGGCGCGAGCAGCTCGACGCGGGTTTCCTGATGTGGGACATCCGCCGCTTCGCGCAACTGGAGGAGTTCCCCGACGGCGAACGCACCGTCGTGCACTTCCGGTTCAGCGATGGCCCCGCGACCGAGCGGCAGTGGTGGCTGGTGGTGGAGCACCATGTGGCCGACCTGTGCCGCGACGACCCGGGCCACGACGTCAGCGTGCTGGTCGACTCGACGGTGCGCGCGCTCACCGAAATCTGGACCGGCGACAGCGCCCCGGAGCGGGAGATCCAGTCGGGCGATCTGAAGGTGCAGGGCGCGGGCCGCAACGGCCAGCGGCTCTGGCGCTGGCTGGGGCGCAGCATGTTCGCGCCGACGCGTATGGCGCAGCAGCGGTGAACGCGGCGAACGCGCACCTGGGCCATCACGGCACTGCTCGCCGTCAACCACCCCCCTCGCCCACGGCGGTGGCCTCAACGCCTGAGGCTGCCACTTCAACCGCAAGACGGGCGAGTGCCATTGCCACCAGGCGAGGGGCTGCGGGTGTGCGTGTCAGCCTGCGCGTTGTGGGTGAGGATGATCGCGGTTGGGGCGGCGCTTGCTGGAATGACGGCTGGAGACATCCGACCCCAGACGGGCGCCGTCCCTGAAGTGAGGCCCGCGCTCCGGTGAACAGGTCAGCAACCAGCTCTGATCGCGCGTGAGGGTCCGGCCGGTGTGCACCGCAGCGGAGCCCAACACCGATGATAAGACTGCCAGGGTCTACCCCGTGAACCACCGCATGGGCACCAGCACGATGGATGGGAATAGCACCATCAGGAACATCATGATGAACTGCGCGGACATGAAGGGGATCACGCCGCGCGTGACCTCGTCCATGCGCATCTTTCCCACGCCGGCCACCACATTCAGCACCGTGCCGACTGGCGGCGTGATGAGCCCGATGGCGTTGTTCATGATGAACAGCACTCCGAAGTACACCGGGTCAATGCCTGCGGCCTTGACAACAGGCATCAGCATGGGAGCCAGGATCAGGATCGTGGGTGTCATGTCCATCGCGGTGCCCACCGCGATCACCAGCAGCATGATGGCGATCATGAGCAGCGTGGGGTGATCCATGAAGGGCCGCAGCAGCTCGATCAGTTGCCGCGGGATGTCGGCCACCGTGATCAGCCAGGCGCTGACCATGGCGGCAGCCACCAGAAACATGATGATGGCGGTTGTTTTGGCAGCGCTCACGAAGAGGCCCGTGAGCTGACGCCAGTGCAGCTCCCGGTAAACCACCGTGGCCACGAACAGCGCGTAGACGGCGGCAACGGCTGCTGCCTCCGTGGGGGTGAACACCCCCATCTTCAGGCCCACGATCACGATCACCGGCAGAAACAGCGCCCAGGTGGATTCCCTGAGGGCCTTGATCCGCTCCTGCGCGGAAACTCTGGGAGGTGGTGTGATGTTCTCTTTCTGAGACACCCAATACCACGCGACGGCGATGGACAGCCCCATGAGCAGGCCCGGCACGATACCCGCCAGGAACAGCTTGCTGATCGACACATTGGCCGCCACGCCAAACACCACAAAGCCGATGGAAGGAGGAATGACGGGCGCGATGATGCCCGCCGACGCAATCAACCCGCCGGCACGCGCCTTGTCGTGACCGGCCTTCACCATCATGGGCAACAAAAGCGCAGCCAGCGCGGCCGTGTCGGCAACGGCAGAGCCCGACAGCGCCGCCAGCATGCACGCCGCCAGAATGACCACAAAGCCCAGCCCGCCGCGCTTGTGCCCCACCAGGGTGAGCGCCAGCTTGACGATGCGCTTCGACAGCCCGCCCGCGTTCATGATCTCGCCGGCCAGCATGAAGAATGGCACGGCCAGCAACGGGAAGGAGTCCGCGCCGTTGACGACGTTCTGCGCCAGGATCTGTGCGTCAAACAGGTCCAGGTGCCACATCAGCGCAACACCCGATACCAGCAAGGCGTAAGCGATCGGCACGCCGATGGCCATTGCCGCCAGCAGCGCGCCAAGAAAGATGAATACGGTCATGGGTTTGTCTCCCGGGCGGGCTCACTTGGTCGTGTTGGTGCGGTCAAGGTGCAAGCCACCGATGGTCGCCAGATCCTCGGTCCCGGCGATTCGCACGAGTTGATCGTCCCGAACCTGCCCGGAGAGCAGGCGCCAGAGATTCAGCAACAGCAGCAGACCGGACGCCACCGCAAAGACCACCCCTGACGCGTAAAAGATGGCGACCGATGCGCCGGTGACGGGAGCTTCCACGTCCCAGTTGATGCGGGCTTGCGCCAGCGCGCCGCTGAACAGCAGCCAGGTGCAGAACAGCATGAGCCCGTGGCTGATGACCAGGCAAATGCGCTGCCCGATGGGGGGCAACCTGATGAGCAGGATGTCGGTGCCCAGGTGCCCTTGCTCTTTCACCGCAACGATGGCCCCCAGGAACGTGATCCACACGAACAGCCAACGCGACAGTTCCTCGCTCACGGAAATACCGGAGTTGAACCCGTAGCGCAGCACCACGTTGCCAAACACCAGCACCACCATCACGGCCAGCGCCATGGCGATGAGCAGGTTGATCCACCGGCAGCACCGGTCTATGAGGGCGTTCAACATGGCGAGGTCTCCTGGTCTGTCGATCACAGCGCTGCACCGCGCAACAAATCGCGTTGCTCCAGATTGCCGATGAAGGCGCGCAAGCCAAAGTGCCAGGGTGCTGCGGTCTCGCTGTGCGTCACGCGGTTGTGCAGGCCACCCAGCCAGGCACTCTGAATGGTGACCACATCACCCAGCTTGTGCGTGAAGCCGCTGCCTGGCTGATCGCGATCCTCGATGGGGGCGAACAGCGTGCCCAGAAACAGCATGAACCCGTCGGGGTACTGATGGGCCGACAGCGTTTGTGCCACCAGATCCGCGGGGTCGCGGCTGATGCTGGCCATCGTGTTGATGCCACGCAGCTCATAGCCGTCGGTACCCACCACGCGCAGGTGCACGGTTTCGTTGCGCACCTGAGCCATCCCGAACCCTGCGTCGAACAGGCGAATGAACGGGCCGATGGCGCATGACGCGTTGTTGTCCTTGGCCTTGCCCAGCAGCAGTGCGCTGCGGCCCTCGATGTCGCGCAGGTTGACGTCGTTGCCCAGCGTGGCCCCCACGATGACACCCCGGCTGTTGACGGCCAGCACCACCTCGGGTTCGGGGTTGTTCCAGGCAGAATCCGAGCGGATGCCGATGTCGTCGCCGCAGCCCACAGAGGCCAGCACCGGGGCCTTGGTGAACACCTCGGCATCGGGCCCGATGCCCACCTCCAGGTACTGAGACCACAGCCCCTTGTCTTGCAGCAGGGTCTTGAGCCCCAGGGCCTCGGGCGATCCGGGGCGGATGTCTGCCAGGTTCTCGCCAATCAGCCCGATCACCTGGCTTCGCAGGGCTTGCGCCCGGCCTGCGTCGCCCCGGGCCTGCTCCTCGATCACGCGCTCGATCAGGCTGGCGGCAAACGTGACGCCGGCGGCTTTGACCACCTGCAGATCGCAAGGGGCCAGCAACCAGGGAAGGGTGGGCTTGCGCTCGCCGGGCAGGCTGTTTTGAATCAAGGCCTCCACGCTGCAGACCCGCTGTCCTGGGGTGTCGCGCACGGCCTGCGTGGGCCGATCGGTGTCGAGCAGCGTGCTCATGGTCGGGAAGGCCGCGCTCAGGTCAAACACGCCTTCGGGGCGCAAGGCCACCACGGCCGGGCCGGGGATGGCGCCATGGACCCATGCGCGACCCACCAACGTGCCCTCAAGACCGTCGTCCGGCAAAACCTGGGTGTGGGGGTCTGCACCGGCTGCTCGGGCCGTTGTCGTGTGGTTCATTCGATGTCTTTCAAAGGTTCAATCTGTGCCCCGTGCATCACAAGCCCGAAGTGGGACTGCGAGCTGGATCACCAAATTCAATGGTTGTGGCGAGGGGTTTTTTCGGCGATGCGCCGGTACGCCAACGCAAAGTCCAGCGTGGCGCCATCGACGAGCTGGCCCGTCTTTTCCCGGTACAGCGCTTCCCAGGGCGATTGGCTGGCAGGAACAGGCGGAGCGGGCAGCTCGCGGCGGCGGCGTTCAACTTCTTCCGGCGCCACCAGTGCATCGCAGCGTCCGGTGTTCAGGTCGATGCGGATCCTGTCACCGCTCTGCAGCCAGCACAGGCCGCCGCCCACCGCGCTCTCGGGCGACACGTTGAGGATGGAGGGGCTGTCGGCTGTGCCTGACTGGCGACCGTCGCCCAGCGTGGGCAAGGTGCTGATGCCGCGGCGGATCAATGCATCGGGCGGCTGCATGTTGACCACTTCGGCAGAGCCGGGCCAGCCCATCGGCCCGGCACCGCGCATCACCAGAATGCAGCCTTCGTCGATGTCCAGCGCCGGATCGTTGATGCGTGCGTGGTAGTCGTCCGCCCCTTCAAACACCACGGCGCGGGCTTCAAAAATACCCTCCTGGCCGGGTTGGCTCAGGTAGCGGGTGCGAAAGGCGTCCGAGATCACCGAGGTCTTCATGATGCCGAAGTCAAACAGATTGCCGCTGAGCACCAGGAACCCGGCTTTCTCCATCAATGGGGCATTGAACGGGCGAATCACCTCGCGATCGCGCGCTTCGCTTCCCTGCAGGTTCTCGCCGATGGTCTTGCCGGTCACGCTGGCGCAGTCACCGTGCAGGCGGCCCGCTTGCTGCAGTTCCCACATCAGCGCGGGCACGCCACCCGCACGGAAGAAGCGTTCGCCCAAAAATTTCCCCGCAGGCTGCATGTTCAGCAGCAGAGGCAGGTCGTAGCCATGTTCGGTCCAGTCCTTGGCCTCCAGCACCACGCCCGCGTGGCGCGCCATGGCCATGATGTGCACTTGCGCATTGCTGGAACCACCAGCGCAACTGACCACCGACAGCGCGTTGAGAAAGCTCTCTCGCGTCAGGATGCGAGAGGGGCGCAAGTCTTCGTAGGCCATGTCGACAATGCGGCGCCCGGTCTCATAGGCCATCTGGCCGCGCTCGCGGTACGGCGCCGGAATGGCGGCGCAACCCGGCAGCGAAAGGCCCAGTGCCTCCGCCACGGCGTTCATGGTGGACGCGGTGCCCATGGTGTTGCAGTGGCCCGCAGAAGGGGCGCTGCTGCAGGCGCGCTGCAGGAATTCCTCCTCATCGATCTCGCCCGCCGCCAGCTGGCGGCGGCTGCGCCATATCACGGTGCCCGAACCCACCAGCTCGCCGTCGTGCCAGCCGTCCAGCATGGGCCCGCCCGACAGCACGATGGCCGGGATGTCCACGGTGGACGCGGCCATGATGCCCGCCGGCGTGGTCTTGTCGCAGCCGGTGGTCAGCACCACGGCGTCGATGGGGTAGCCGTACAGGATTTCGACCAGGCCCAGGTAGGCCAGGTTGCGGTCCAGCGCCGCCGTGGGGCGGCGGCAGTTTTCAAAGATGGGATGAACCGGAAACTCCATCGGAATGCCGCCCGCATCGCGGATGCCGTCGCGCACCCGGCGCGCCAGATCGAGGTGGATGCGGTTGCACGGCGACAAGTCACTGCCCGTCTGCGCAATGCCGATGATGGGTCGGCCCGAGCGCAGCTCTTCGGGCGTCAGCCCGTAGTTCATGAAGCGCTCCAGATACATCGCCGTCATGTCGGAGCGAGCAGGATCGGCAAACCAGTCGCGGGAGCGAAAGGGACGTCGCGGTGTCTTTTGCATGGGGTAACCAGTGGCGCAGGGTTGGAAAGCGGCGATGGCCAACGCGCGGCGCCACGCCGCGCCGCGCGTTGCAGGGTGACGCAGGACTACTTGGCCGCGGTGCCGCGCGCCTTGGCCAGTTCGCCCATGAGCTCACTGGTCGTTGCTTCGCCAAACTCGCTGCCGTACTTGGTCAGCACCGGCTGCAACTTGGCCCGCAGTCTGGCTTGTTCAGCGGCAGGCAGCTCGGTGATCTGCATGCCTGCCTTCTTCAGCTCGCCCAGGGCGGTTTCGCTGAAAGCGCGGATGGTCTTGCGCTCGAACAGCGTGGCTTCGCGTGCGGCTTCCTGCACGATCTTCTGCTCCTCGGGCGACAAGCCATCCCAGGTCTTCTTGGACATGAGCAGCACCCAGGCGCTGTACATGTGGCGCGACAGCACCAGGTGCTTTTGCACCTCATAGAACTTGCTGGCGAGGATCGTGGCCGGTGGGTTCTCCTGCCCGTCCACGGCAGCTTGCTCCATGGCCGTGTACAGCTCCGTAAAGGGCATTGGCGTGGCGTTGGTGCCCAGGGCGTTGAAGGTGTCCAGGAACAAAGGGCTCTGGATCACGCGCAGCTTGAGCCCCGCAAGATCGTCAGCCTTGTTGATGGGGCGGCGCGAATTGGTCACATGGCGAAAGCCGTTTTCCCAGAACCCCAGGCCGACAAGACCCTTCTCGGGCAGCATGGCCAGCAGCTTCTGGCCAAAGGGGCCGTCCAGCACGGCGTCGGCTTCCTTTTCATTGTTGAAGGTCAGTGGCAGATTGAGCACGCCAAACGGCTTGATCAGCGACATCAGGGTGGAGGAGTCCGGAACGGTCATCTCCAGCGTGCCGCCGCGCAGTGCCGACGTCATGCTCACATCGTTGCCCAGGGCGCCACTGGCAAACACTTTGGCGTTCATCTTGCCGCCACTCTTGGCCGCGAGCCTTTCCGCAAAGTGTCTGACCGCCTGGGCCTGGGGGTGGTCGTCGCTCAGGCCGATACCAACCTTGAACACGTGCTCCTTGATTTGTGCAGACGCCGGTAAAGCCAGAAAGGCCAGCACCGCGGCAGCGGCAGCGAGGGTTTTGAACTTCATGATCTTGTCTCCGTTGGAATGGTTGCAGCGCGACAGGGGTGGCCGCTGGCGCCATGCGATCTCTCTGTGAAGTCGACTTGACGCAGGCAGCAGGTTAGGTTTCGCGAGGGCAGGGGTCTATTCAATCTTTTGCTACGATCCATTCCAAACGCTTATGAGTTCAGACGAATTTCCGGGAAAACCCTTGTCTTTGGTGCAAGCCTGCGCACGCCTGCGTTTTCGGCATCTGCAGTTTCTGGACATCCTGGGCCGCACCCGCAACCTGCGTTTGACGGCAGAGCAGATGCATGTCACCCAGCCTGCTGCCACCAAGATCCTGCAGGACATTGAAGAGATTCTGGAGGCGCGCCTGTTCGAACGCCTGTCGCGCGGCATGCGGCCCAACGAGCTGGGGCTCTTCACGCTGCGTTATGCCAGCGCAGCACTCGACGGTCAGCGCAAGTTCGTGGACGAATTCAACGCCCTCAAGCAAGGGGGCCACGGCCACCTGACGATTGGCGCCATCACTGGCTCGGCGGCTCACCTGCTGGTGGCTTCGGTGGTGGAAATTCAGCGCCTGCGGCCGTTGCTGGTGCTCAAGATCCTGGAGCACAGCAGTGACCAGTTGATCCTGTGGCTGGCCGAACGCAAGATCGACCTGATGATCGGACGTTTCACCGACGAAGCTCAGCGCAGCCAGTTCCAGTTCGAGCACCTGTCTGCAGAGCCGCTGTGTGTGGTGGGTGGCCTGCACCACCCCCTGCGCGGTGTAACGGATCTGGCGCTGACAGAACTGGCTCACTGGCCGTGGATTCTCTACCCGGTATCGACAGCCTTGCGCAAGGTGTCAGATGACCTCTTTGGCAGAGCGGGCCTTGCGCTGTCCGCGGGTGTGGTCGAGACACCGTCTTTCCTGTTTGCACTGGAACTGTTGAACACCACCAACATGATGTCGCTGCAGCCAGCTTCCCTGGTCGAAAAGTACATGAACAGAGGCTTGCTTGCGCGCATTCCTGTGGAGCTCCCACACCGCATGCCAGGCTACGGTCTCATCACCCGGCTGGGTGAGCCGCTCACCCCATCTGCACAGGCGTACATCGAGGTACTGCGTGAAACGGCGGGGCTGGTTCCTGAAGGGGGATGAAGGCGATGGAGATGGTGCTGCCTGGTCCGTCAATGGATGCCAGCCACTTTTGACCGGGATGCCCAGCGCACAAGGTCCAGGTATTCAGCAAGGCACCCACAGGCTACATCGAGATCGATCTGGGCCATCCTTCTTCTCGCTGTCGGATCAGGCCGAGTTCGATCAGCGCAGGGCGCCACATCAAATGGAACTGGCGCCAACGTGCTGCGCTTGTGCGCGGATAGTCAGGCGCCGGGACCGCATGACTTCAGCGCTGCAGCTGGCGCGAATGCTGACTTGACGGCTGGGCTCGCACAAGCAGGATGTGGGCGCTGCAGCCGGTTCGCGGGCCGTGGCCTGGGGGTGTCAATGCGCCGTCATGAAAGTGACGCGTCGCTGTCAAGCTGAACCGGCAAGCTGGGCGCGCTGTCCACGCTACCCATCGGGCGAGCGAGGCGCGCGTTCATCCAACCCGACGAAAGCCCTCCCCATGAAGCTCCACACCCATGCACTGCTCGCCCTGGCCGTCGCCAGTGTGAGCGCTGCCGCCCAGGCCCAGACCGCCTACCCGGCCACGCTCGCGGGTCACGCCCTGCTGCCCGCGCAGACCTTCATCCCCGCGCCCAAGGATGCACCGACCGACCTGCAGGTCAGCGGCAAGTTCACCACCGGCAAACTGGTCGAGAAGATCGGCAGTGTCGAAGGCCTCTCGGGTGGCCGCCCCACGGGCGTGTCGCTGCCCTTCAAGGGCCAGCCCGCCCAGGGCCACTCGGGCATCAAGAAAATGCCCGATGGCACGTTCTGGATCCTTACCGACAACGGCGCGGGCGCCAAAGCCAACTCGCCCGACTTCGGCCTCTACCTCAACCACTACAAGGTCGACTTCAAGAGTGGCCAGTTCACGCGGCTGAAGACCGTGTTCCTGCACGACCCGGACAAGAAGGTGCCCTTCCGCGTGGTGCACGAAGGCACGAAGCAGCGCTACCTGACCGGCGCCGATTTCGATCTCGAAAGCTTCCAGTTCGCCGGCGGCTCGATCTGGATCGGCGAAGAATTCGGTCCTTACCTTATCAAGGCCGACATGAACGGCAAGGTGCAGGCCGTGTTCGAGACGCAGGTGGACGGCAAGCCCGTGCGCTCGCCCGACCATCCTGCCGTCACCACGCCCGGCGCACCGGGCGGCGAGGTGAAGTTCCAGGTTCGCCGCTCCAAGGGCTACGAGGGCATGGCCGCGTCGAAAGACGGCAGCAAGCTCTACGCCCTGCTCGAAGGCGCGCTCCACGACGAAGCGACCAAGGGCGCCGAAGCCGTGGACGGCAGGCAGTACCTGCGCGTGCTGGAGTTCGACGCGAAGTCGGAGCAATGGACCGGCCGCCACTGGAAATACGTGCTGGAAGCCAACCACCACGCCATCGGCGACTTCAACATGATCAGCCCGACCGAGGGTCTGGTCATCGAGCGCGACAACGGCGAAGGCACGGCCGACAAGGCCTGCCCCGAAGCCACGAAACGCGCCGACTGCTTCCACGACCTGGCGAAGTTCAAGCGCGTGTACAAAGTGGAGCTGAGCGAAGCCAACGTGGGCGGCCCCTTGCGCAAGATCGGTTACATCGACCTGATGAACATCGCCGACCCGAACAAGCTGGCCCGCAAGCCGTTGAACAACGGCGTGCTGACCTTCCCCTTCTTCACCATCGAGAACGTGGACATGGTGGACGCGCGGCACATCGTGGTCGGCAACGACAACAACCTGCCGTTCTCCAGCAGCCGCGAGCCCAACAAGGCCGACGACAACGAGCTGGTGTTGCTGGAAGTGGGCGACTTCCTGTCGGCGCGCTGAGCGCGCTGCTCGCCCTCATGGCGTTTTCCCGAGCGTCCGGCACCTACACGCTGATGCGGCCCATCAGCGCCTCGCGGTCGCCTGGATCGCTGGAGTTGCCTTCGGCGACCACCTGACCGCGTTCGATCAGGTAGTGCCGCGTGGTCAGTCTTATCGCGCGATGCACATTCTGCTCAACGAGGACGATGGGCGTTCCTTCGCGGGACAGCTTGCCGATCAACTCGAATATCTCGTCAACGATCATCGGCGCGAGGCCCTCTGTGGGCTCGTCGATCAACAGCAAACGCGGCGCACCCGCCAGCACGCGCGCGATGGCCAGCATCTGCTGTTCGCCGCCAGAGAGGGTGGTGCCCATCTGACGCCGACGTTCGGCCAGGCGGGGAAAGCGCTGGTAGATCTCGTCCAGCCGACGACCGGATTCGGCGCGGCTGCGCCGGGGGCACTGCATCTGACCCAGGCGCAGGTTCTCTTCAACCGTCAAACCGGGAAAGATGCGCCGGTCCTCGGGCACCAGCCCGATGCCACGGCGGCAGATCTGATCGGCGCTGACGCCATCGAGACGCTCGCCGTCGAACAGCACCTGTCCGCGCGAGGGGGATACCCAGCCTGCGATGGTCTTGATCACCGTGGTCTTGCCCACACCATTGCGACCGAACAGACCGATGACCTCGCCTTTGCCCACGCGCAGGTCGATGCCTTGCAGAACGTGGCTCAGTCCGTAGTGGGCATGAACGCCTTTGAGTTCGAGCATCAGTGAATCTCCCCGAAGTAGGCGGCCTGCACCGCCGGATTGGCACGCACCTCGGCCGGTGTGCCTTCGGCCAGTTTCTGTCCCTGGTGCATCACCACCACGTGGTCCGACAGTTGCATCACCAGTTCGACGTCGTGTTCCACCAGCAGGATGGACAGCCCGTGGTCGCGCGACAGGCCACGGATCAGCGCCTCGGTCTCGCGCGTGTCGGTGTGGCTCATGCCCTGGGTGGGTTCATCGAGCAGCAGCATGCGCGGTCGCGAGGCGAGTGACACCGCAATCTCCAGGCGCCGCTGCTCGCCGTGCGACAGGTAGCCGGCCAGTTCATCGGCTTTGGCGCGCAGGTCGAATTGGTCCAGGAGCTCGTCGACGCGCTGCCAGGCGGTGGTGCTGTGGGCCAGCGGCCGGAACAAGCCCCGACCGCGTTCCAGGAACTGCGCGGCCAGGCGCAGGTTCTCGCGAACCGTCAGGTCGAAGAACAGGTTGGTGATCTGGAACGAGCGCGACAGACCGTTGGCCAGCAGCTGGTGTGGTGCCTGACCCGTCACGTCCTCGCCTTCGAAGCGCACGGCGCCGGCCGTGGGTCGGATGGCGCCGCTGATGAGGTTGAACAGGCTGCTCTTGCCCGCCCCGTTGGGCCCGATGACAGCCGTGATGCGACCTGGTTGGGCTTCGAAGCTCACATCGTGCACGGCCTTGAGGGCGCCGAACTGAACGCTCAGCCCCTGCACGGAAAGAATAGCGCTCATGGACGGGTCTCCTTGCGCGTGCGGCGGGCGTCCAGCCAGCGTTGCAATGCCGGTGCTGCGTAGCCGATCAGGCCGCGCGGCATCACGATCACGACGATCACGAACATCACGCCGATGACGATGTGGTGGTGTGCCGTGAAGGAGCCCACCACGGAGCGCAGGCCGGTGAGGATGGCCGATCCGTAGAGCGGGCCGATCAGTGTTCCCGTGCCTCCGACGATGACGTTGATGATCGCGTTGCCGGACACCTGGAAGAACATCAGCTCGGGCGACACGAAGCCGCGCAGCATGGGGTAGAGCGCGCCACTGGTGCCGGCGATGCAGGCCGCGGCCACGAAGGCGGCGAGCTTGTAGCGCCACGGGTCGACACCCAGGAAGGCCACACGGTGCTCGTTGGTCCGGATGGCGTCGAGCTGGCGGCCCACGGGGGTGTCCATCAGGTAGCGCAGCCCCAGGTAGACCGCGCCGATGAAGGCCAGCACCACGAGGAAGAAGCCCTCGGGCGTGCCCGAGTTCAGGCCAGGCAGCACGGCGGCCGCGGGCACGCCGATGATGCCGTCGGAGGCGCCGAGCTCGCGCGTGTTGTAGATCACCTTGGACAGCACCTGCGCCAGGCCGAAGCTGATGAGCGCGAAATAGACGCCCTTGGAACGGATGGCGATCAGGCCGCCGATGAGCCCGGCCAGCGCGCTGAACGCGAGTGCACTGCCCATGGCCAGCCAGAAGGAGTCGCTCCAGTGCTTGAGCACCAGTGCCGACACATAGGCGCCCAGGCCGAAGAACAAGGCCTGGCCCAATGGAAGCAGACCGACCCGGCCCAGCAGCAGGTCCACCGACAGCGCCAGGCCGCCGAAGATCAGGGCCTCGGTGGCCAGGCGCAGGTAGAACACGTCGCCCAGGGCCAGCGCGGTGGCGCCGAACAGCAAGGCTCCGGCAAAGAACAGGATGGCCAGCCAGGACGTGGCGGAGCGGCGGGTCGCCGCCGGAGTCGAATGGCCCAGCGCGTTGCGGCGTGGTGCCAGCGCGGAAGAAGATACCGGTGTACTCATGTCAGGCGCTCCCGAGTTTTCCGAACAGTCCCTGTGGACGCCACATCAGCACCAGCACCATGATCCCGAACAGCAGCGGATCGCTCCACACCGGCGAGATGTACAGGCTGGAGATGGACTGCACCTGCGTGAGCAGCAGGCCGGCCAGCACCGCGCCCTTGATGGAGCCCATGCCGCCGATGATCACCACGCTGAAGGCAATGAGCACGAAGTCGCGCCCCATGGTGGGGAACACCGAGTAGATCGGCGCGAGCAGAACGCCTGCGATGCCCGCCAGCGCCACGCCGAAGGCGAAGGTGGCCGCATAGACGCGATGCACCGGTACTCCCAGCGACGCGCTCATGTGTCGGTCGTAGGCGGCGGCGCGCACCACGGCGCCCACCGAGGTCCGGAACACCAGCAGCCAGACCGCCGCGATCAGGACCCCGCCGAACAACATCACGAACAGCCGGTAGTTGGGAAAGAACAGACCCACCATCTCGGTGGCACCGCTGATGGGTGCCTCCAGGCGCAATGGGTTGGCGCCGAAGACGATCTTGAGCGCGTCTTCAAGCACCACTGCCACGCCGAAGGTGAGCAGCAGGGTCAGTGTGTGGCGATCCTTGCTGTGGAACACGCGCTGGATCAGGCCGCGCTCGGTGGCGTAGCCCAGGACCGCCATCAGCAGCGGTGTCAGGACCAGCGCCCACCAGAACGACAGGCCCAGGCCCAGCAGGGCCACGGCCAGGTAGGCACCGATGGCGTAGAACTCGCCATGGGCCATGTTGATGACATCCAGCAAACCGAAAATGATCGTCAGGCCCAGGGCCATCAACACCACGGCCACGCCGATGGAAAGGCCGTTGATCATCTGCGGTGCCAGCACGAACTGCAGCCACTCCAGGGCATTGCTCATGGTGTTGTGCTCCGGGCGTGGATCAGAACCGGCTGCAGACGTCGGCGCCGATCGCTGCGTCGGCCTTGACCTGGCCCACCAGTTCGAACTTTCCGCCGTTCACGCGCATGGCGTACATGTCCTGCATGGCCTGGTGGTCGCCAGCGCGCATGGTCTTGGTGCCCTGCGGCGTGTTCCACTGCAGGCCGCGCATGGCGGTGCGCACCTTGTCCGTGTCGGTGCTGCCGGCCTTTTCGACCGCGGCCTTGTAGAAGAACAGCACACCGTAGCTGTCGGCGCCGTACAGGTCGGGCGCCGCCTTGCTGGCCGCTTCGAAATCGGCCACGAACTTGCGGTTCTCCGGCGAGTCGATGCTGGTGGCATAGCCCACACCGGTCACGAAGCCATCAGCGGCCTTGCCGATGGCGGGCAGGTTCTGCGAGGTCACGGTGCCCGAGGCGCCCACCACCTGCACATTGCGGCTGATGCCGAATTCGACCATCTGCGAGAACAGGCGCACGGTGTCGTTGCCCGCAACGGACGTGTAGATCACCGCCGGACGGGCCGAACGCATCTGACCGAAGAACGGGGAGTAGTCCTTGTTGTCCAGCGGCGCGAAAACCTCGCCGACCGACTTCGAGCCCTTGGCCTCGGTGGCCGACTTGAAGGCCGCCACGGTGCTGCGACCCATCTCGTAGTCCGGGCCGAGGTAGAACACATTGGCGTTCGGCCGGGTGCTGGCGAGCCAGTCGGCCAGTGCGGCCGACTGCATGCCGGCTCTCGCGTTGACGCGGAACACGTTGGGCGAACACTTGTCGCCGGTGATCGAGTCCGCAAAGGACACGGTGGTCGCGATCAGCCGGTTGTTGCGCTCGGCGAGCTGGCCCACCGCCAGCGTCGAGCCGCTGTTCACGGTACCGGTCAGGAAGTCGACCTTGTTGACCTGGAACAGCTTCTCGGCCTTCTGCACGGCCACGGCGGGGTTGGCCTCTTCGTCTTCGTAGACCAGTTCAAGGGGACGGCCGGCCACGCCGCCGCCGGCGTTGATCTGGCGAGCGGCCAGGTCCAGCCCCCATTTCACTTGCTGGCCGATGCCGGCGTAGGTGCCCGACAGCGGCGTGACCACGCCGATGCGGATGGGCTGTGTCTGCGCCAGGGCGCCGCCGGCCAGGCTGGCCAGGGCGAAGGCAAGGGGGGCGGTGCGAATGATGATGGTGTTCATGTGTGTCTCCTCTTTTCAGGGTGGTGGGGTTGGGGTGGGGAATCAGGTGCCGGTGAAACGGGGGCGGCGTTTGTCGTGGAAGGCTTCCACGCCCTCCCGGAAATCGTTCGAGCTGCGCAGACGCGAATAACAATGCCCTTCCAGTTCGATGGCGATCGACAGCGGCGAATCCTCGGTGTCGTTGAGCAGCTTCTTGGCGGTGCGCTGGGCCAGCGGTGAGAAGCCGCGCAGTTCGTCGACCAGTGCATCGGTGGCGGCCTCGAGTTCCCCATCGGGAACGCACTCGGTGGCCACGCCCCAGTCGCGGGCCTGGGGGCCGGCAATGCGGCGGCTGCGCATCACGATGTCCTTGGTGCGCGTGATGCCGACCATCTTCTGCAGGCGGGCCGAGCCGCCCGAACCGGGAATCTGCCCGAGCTTCTGTTCGGGAAGGGCGTACAGCGTGGTCGGCGTGACCAGGCGGAAATCGCACGCCAGGGAGATTTCGAAGCCGACACCGAAGCAATAGCCGCGCGCGGCGGCGATCACCGGTTTGCTGCAGCGCGCCGGTGCGGCGACGTTCCAGGCCAGCTTGCTCACATGCTCGGGCGAGGCCTCCAGGAAGCCCTTGATGTTGCCGCCGCTGGAGAAGTGCTCGCCTTCGGCACGCAGCACGATCACGCGCACGTCGTCGTTGGCGTCGAGCGCTTCGAAGGTGATGCGCAGCTGCTCGCGTTGCGTCATCGAGATGACGTTGAACGGTGGGCGGCAGAGCACGATGTCGGCGCGCTGTCGCGCCGGGTCGATCTCGACGCGGTAGCCGTCGAATGCGGCGCTCAGGGTGAGCGCGGGGTGTTTCAGGTCGTTGAGTTGCATGGCGTCCTTTCGGGGGTGGGAAGAGCGAAGGGAAATGGGTCAGGCCGGTGGCACGGCTGGCAGTGGCGGGGGCGCGGCGTCGAATTCGCCCGACACCAGCTTGCGGCGCAGCACCTTGCCGACGGGCGACTTGGGAATCTCGCGCACGAACACGTATTCGCGCGGTCGCTTGAAGTTCACGAGATCGGAGGCGCGGCAATGCGCGTCCAGCGATTCGGCGGCCACGGTGTCGCGCGCCTTCACGAAGGCCACCACACGCTGGCCCCAGCGTTCGTCCTGGAGTCCGGCCACTGCCACTTCATCCACCGACGGGTGCAGCGACAGCACGGACTCGATGTCGACCGGCGAGATGTTCTCGCCGCCGCTGATGATCATGTCGTCCATGCGGCCGGTGACGAACAGATCGCCCTCGGCGTCGACATAGCCGGTGTCGCCGGTGAAATACCAGCCGCCGCGCAGGCTGCGCGCATTCGCCTCGGGGCGGTTGTGGTACCCCTCGAACGCCTCGTCGCTGAGCAGGTCTGCCACGATCTGGCCCTCCTCATTCGGTGCTGCGACATCCTCGGGATTCTTCGAATCGAGCTTGATCACCCGCAGGCGGGTGTTGATGCCGGCACGGCCGGCGGAGCCGGGCTTGTCCACCGCGTTCTGGTTGATCGAGAAGGTGTAGATCTCGCTGCTGCCGTAGTGATTGACGAACAACTCGGGCTGGAAGGCTTGCTGCAGGCGCAGTAGAAGCGCGTCGTGCATGGGCGCGCCGGCGAAGCCGAGCTTGCGCACCGATTGCGTGTCGGTGCGTTTGAACTCCGGGTGGGCGAGCAGGTCGTGGTAGAGCGTGGGGACCAGGTAGAGATGGCTCACGCGCTCGGTTTCGATCGCACGCAGCGCGGCCGCCGCGTCGAAGCGGGGCATGCAGACAAAGCGGCCATCCACCAACGCCATGGTGAGCAGCGATCGCACGCCCATGGTGTGGTACAGCGGCATCACGCCCAGCGTGCGTTCCCCGTAGCCGTAGCGGTTCTGCGCCACGTGGGCCAGCGCGGCCACGCGCTCGGCGCGCTGCCGGCGCGGAACCCCTTTGGGTGCCCCGGTGGTGCCCGAGGTGTAGAGCATGAGCGAGAGGTCATCGGCCCGTGCCAGCGGCGTCGGATCCGCGGGCTCGGCAAAGACTTGTGCGAAGCGCGGGTCATCGCTGTCCACGTCACCCACCGCCACGCGCATCACCGTCCGTGCCAGCACGGCCTGTGCAACCGGCTCCTGCGATACCGCTTCGTACACCAGCAGCCGCGCGCCCGAGTCGCGCAGTGCGTGATCGAGCTCTTCCGGTTTGGCGCGCCAGTTGAGAGGCGTCATCACCAGGCCCGCAAACTGGCAGGCCCAGTGCAGCGTGGCGGCCTCGTTCCGGTTCTGCAGCACGCCGAGCACGTGATCGCCCGGGCGCAGACCCAGTGCCGCCAGCCCGCGCTGCACACCACCAATGGAGCGAGCCCACTCGGACCAGGTCAGTCGCAGCGCTCCGTCCACCAGGGCGGTGGCGCCGGCGGCGCGGTCCACGCTTTGCAGGAAGGTGCGTCCAAGGTCAAGCATGGGCCACCTCCATCACGGCGTTGACGATCGGCGTGTAGCCGGTGCAGCGGCACAGGTGGCCGCTGAGCATGTCGCGCACCCCGGCCTCGTCGGGCTGGCTGCCAGCGGCACGCTGGCGTTGCAGCCAGTCGGCGCTGGACATCAGGATGCCGGCGGTGCAGAAGCCGCACTGCAGTGCGTGGTGGCGTTTGAAGGCGGCCTTGAGAGCGTCCAGGATGGCGTCGCTGCCGTCGGGGGTTTCCACCGTGTCGACGCGCCGTCCATCAACCTGCACCGCCAGCGTCAGGCATGCTCGGGCGGCCACACCGTCGATGCGCACCGTGCAGGAGCCACAGACACCGTGCTCGCAACCCACATGGGTGCCGGTGGCGCCGAGTTCCTGGCGCAGGAAATCGCTGAGCAGCAGGCGGGGTCGGGCCTGGCCGCTGCGCGCGCGGCCATTCAGGTTGAGGCGCACCGTGTGCAAGGCCTCGCGTTCGAGAACGGGGTGGTTCATGCTGGTCTCCGTGCTTGCTGGATGGCCTGACGCGCGAGACGGCGCAACAGGTGGCGGCGGGTGGCCGCGCTGGTGTGGGGGTCGTCACGCACGTCGAGTGACCACGCGAGTTCGTTGAGGGCGTCGTCGAGCGCATCGCCCGCCAGCGGCGGCAGTTCGCTGGCGTGTGGCCGGTCGCCCAGCCCGCCCACCGCCACGCGCATGCCCTGTGCGTCGGCCACCACGGCCACGGCACACAGCGCGAAGTCACCATGGCGTCGAGCGTGCTCTGCAAAACCGAAGGACTGGCCCGCGGCCGGCCGCGGAAAGCTCACGGCTTCTATCAGCTCGTTGGTGCGGCGTGCGGTGCTCAGCAGGCCGGTGAAGAAGTCGCCCGCGGCCATCTGGCGGACGCCGCGTGCGCTGCGCAGGTGCACCGTGCCTTTCAGGGCCACCAGGCACAGCGGCAACTCGGCCGACGGATCGGCATGGGCGATGGAGCCACACACCGTGCCGCGGTTGCGGATCTGGACGTGCGAGATGTGCGGGAAGGCCAGTGCCAACAGCGGTGGCACGTCGGGGTGTTCCTGCAACTGGGTTTGCGTGACGGCCGCGCCCACGCGCAGTTCACGGGGACTCACCGCGATGGAGGACAGTTCGGTGCTGCGCGAGATGTCGATCAACAGCGCGGGCTGGGCAAGCCGCATGTTGAGCACGGCCATCAACGACTGGCCGCCGGCCAGGATGCGTGCGTCTTCGCCATGGCGCTGCAGCAGCTCGGCGGCAGCGGCGGCGCTGTCGGCGCGCACGTAGTCGAACGCCGCGGGCTTCATGCCTTGACCCCCAGGCGCTGCAGCAGGCGGCGCCACCAAGACGAGGGCGCAGCGCCACCACCCGCGGCCTGACGCCCCAACGACTCGAAGAGCTGCGCCACGATCACGCGCGCCGCGCCCTCCAGCATGCGGCTGCCCACCATGGCCACTTTGCCGCCCACCTGGGCGCGGTAGTCATAGTGCAGGCGCGTGCCTGCGGCCGTGGCTTCCAGGCGCACCAGGCCACCGCCCGCACCCGTGCCCAGGCTGGAGCTGCCGCTGCCGGCCAGCCGCAGCCGGTGCGGTGCCTCGACATCGGAGAGCGTGATGCGTGCTTCATAGCGCGCCTTGATCAGGCCGATGCCCACCGTCACATCGGCCCGGTACCGGTTCTCGCCATCGGCCTGCAGGGCATGGCAACCCGGGATGACGCGGGCCAGCGCCGCGGGGTCGAGCAACACGGCGAAGACGCGCTCGGGCGGTGCGGCGATCTCCACCGTGCCTTGCGCGGCGAGCGACAGGCCGTCACCGGCCGGAACCGCCACAGGTGCAGGCGCCACCGGGTGGCGGGGCGCGGGGTCGGCCGTCTGCAGGTGGGCGAGCACACGATCGGGCGTGAGCGGCAGGCGGATGTCGGCCACGTCGCGCAGCGGGCGCAGCGCATCCGCAAACGCATTGGCGATGCAGGGCGGTGTGCTCATGTTGTTGCCTTCGCCCAGGCCCTTGGCACCCAGGGGCGTGAAGGGGCTGGGGGTCTCCAGGTGCACGATCACCGGGTCGGGTGTCTCGCAGGTGGTGGGCATCAGGTAGTCGGCCAGCGTGCCGCTCTGAAAGCTGCCGTCGGCGCCGTAGCGGAATTCCTCCAGCAGGGCCGCGCCCAGGCCCTGCGCAAAGGCGCCCCGGATCTGACCGTCGGCCAGCGCGGGGTTGAGCAGACGGCCGGCGTCGTGGGCCGTGATGTAGCGGTCCACACGAACCGCTCCGGTATCGGGGTCGATCTCCAGGCCGCAGACGTCGAACACGAAGCCGTAGGCGGCGGAGGTGTTGACGCGGTCCTGCGGGTCGGGCGCGCGCAAGGTCTCGGGCGTCCAGAAGGCCGTCTCGCGCAACCCCGGTGTTTCGCCCGCGGGCAGCAGCCCAGGCGCCCAGTGCGGGCTGGCGGCCAATCGCGTGAACGGCTGGGTCTGGTCTGTCTGCCGGCGGTTGAATACCTGGCCGTCCTCGAACCCGATGTCGGCGCTGTCGCAACCCCAACCCGCGGCGGCAATGCGCGCCAGCTTGTCGCGCAGGCGCTGGGTGGCCAGGTGCACCGTGCCAGCCACGGCACCGGCGAAGCGGCTGCTGTAGTTGCCCGCGGCCACGCTCCAGGCGTCCTTGGCGGTGTCGAACTCCACGTTCACCACCACCTGTGCGGGGTGCAGACCCAGCACGTCGGCGACCACCTGGGCGCACACCGTCATGTGCCCCTGGCCTGCCGGAGCGGAGGCGATGGTCACATTGACACCGCCCAGCAGGTCGATGGCGACGGTGGCGCTGGCGATCGCGCCGTTCTTGGGGCCGGCCTTGGCGCGCTGCCCGGCCGTGAGCACGGTGCTGATGTAGCCCATGTTCGACACCGAAGGCTCGACGATGGCGGCCACGCCGATGCCGTAGAGCCGGCCCGCCGCACGCGCCGCGCGCTGGCGCTCGGTGAGTTGCCTGGCCTGTGCTTCGGCCATGGCCATGTGGGTCAGGCGCGCGTAGTCGCCGGAATCGAGCACCGCGCCGGCGGCCGCGGTGTACGGGAAAGCGTCGGCCGGTACGTAGTTGCGCAGGCGCAATTGCACCGGGTCGATGGCCAGCTCGACCGCGATGCGGTCCATCAGCCGCTCCAGCGCGAAGTACACCTGCGGACCACCGAAGCCGCGCACCAGGCCGGTGGGGGTCTTGTTGCACACCACCACGCGGTTGCGCACCGCCAGGTGCTCGATGGCGTAGGCACCGGTGAGTGCGCCGTGCATGCGGTAGAAGGTGGCGGGTTCGGGTGCGCGAAGATAGGCCCCCACCTCATCGGCCTGGTCGTAGCGCAAGGCCAGCACGCGGCCCTCGGGTGTGACGGCGGCTTCGATGGTGGTCAGCCGCGCGGTGGCCGAGGTGGCGGCGCTCATGTGTTCGAGTCGGTCCTCGACCCACTTCACGGGTGCGCCCGCCTTGCGCGAAGCCAGGCACATCAGCACCACGTAGGGGAACACCGCCTGCTTGACCCCGAAACTGCCACCCGAATCGCGTGGCACGCGGTGGCGCAGCTTGTTGCCGGGCACCTTCAAGGCCATGGCCATCACGGCGTGCAGCGAGAACGGGCCCATGAAGTTGGAGAGCACGTCGTAGCCCTCGTCGCCGGGCAGGTGCTCGGCGATCACCACGCCGCACTCCATCGGTGAGCAGCTGTTGCGCGGGTAGTGCACGGTGGTGCGCACGGAGCGCACGCCGGGTTGCGCAAAGGCCGATTCGGGATCGCCATAGCGGAACTCGCGGTCCGACACGACGTTGCTGCCCACCGCCTCGTGCAGCGGCGGAGTACCCTCCTGCAGCGCGCGTTCGATGCCCATCACCACAGGCAGTGGCTCATACTCGACTCGAAGCAGATCGAGCGCGTCCTCGGCGATGTAGCGGTCTTCGGCCACCACCACCGCCACCGGTTCGCCCACGTGGCGCACGCGGTCCACGGCGAGGGCCCAGTGCTGCATCGGCTGCTTGACACCCACCACGAAGGGCTGGGCCCAGGCCTGCACGTCAGCACCGGTGAGCACGGCGCGCACGCCGGGCAATGCCAGGGCCGCTTGGGTGTAGACACCGAGGAGACGGGCGTGCGGGAGCGGAGAACGCAGGACCGCCGCGTGCAGCGTGCCAGGGCGTGTGCCCAGGTCGTCGGCGTAGGCGCCGCGACCGTTCAGCAGGGCATCGTCTTCCAGCCGCTCCATGCGCTGGCCAACCCATGCCTGCCGGGCGGCACCCATCAGAGAGGGGTCTGCGTGCAATCTTGTCTCCTGTGCCGACGTGGCGGCTGCTGTTCTCGTGCAGCGCCAGTGTCGAGGCGCAGGAGGTGCGCGCGTTATCGCCGGAGTCGGACGAATGACCGTCCGATCTGGCGACTATCCAAAAAGTCTGGTGACTTTGCGGCCGTGCTCAGATCACGTCCGAGCCCGGACCGGCCGGAGGCTCGAACAGGTTGACCTTGCGGCGGTAGTCGCTGGGGGTGATGCCCAGGTGCGCGCGGAAGAAGCGCGAGAAGTGGCTGGGCGCGGAGAAGCCGAGTTCGTGCGAGACATCGCCCACCGATTCCTGGCTGTGGGTGAGCCGCTGCACCGCATCCTCGAAGCGCAGCACATTGGCATAGACCAGCGGCGTCACGCGCGTGTCGCGCTGGAACAGCGTGAAGAAGTGCGCGCGCGACAGGCCCGTGGCAGCGGCCAGCCCGTCGACGTCAAGCTCACGGGCAACGTCCTTGCGCATGAGCGCGATGGCTTGGCGGATGCGCGGATCCATGGCCACCGGGGGCTTGCTGCGCAGCAGGCTGGCCAGGTCACGCCAGCCCGAGTAGCTTTCGACCACGGCGACGATGAGGTTGAAAAGCAGGTCTTCGAGGCGACCCGGGGATACCTCGTCATCCCACCAGAGTTCGAGCACGAATTCCTCGACCATTTTTCGGGTGGCTTCCGTGAGTCGCACGCAGGGCTCGGGAAAGAAGCGCGGATGGCCGGAAAGTGCCAGCGAGCGCTGCAACTCGGCCAGCCATCCGGGCTCGATGTAGAGCGCCAGGATCAGCGTGCGCGCGCCGGGCGGCGCTTCGTGCTCATAGGCGTGATGTTCCCAGGCGTTGACCAGCACGGCGGTATCGTCCGTGAGTGGCGCACGCTCACCCCTCACGCTGAAGGCGCTGTCGGCACCGCCGGCCTTGATGAGAATATGGCAATGGTGATGGGCGTGCCCGACCAGGGGTGCGTCCATGTCGAGCAGGGCAACCCTGCCGAAGCGGCCCTGAAAAATCTTGATGGCTGAGGACAAATTCGAACTCCAGGGTCCAACGATACCGGCATCTGCACTCAAGGGATAGATGCCCTCAAGACAGCCAGCCGGGTAGTTTCCCAGGGTGGCGGCCCCGGCCCGGCCGCAGACAAACCCGAACACGGGCCCTGGAAGCGCCGCCTCCAGAGCCTTCGCCAGCCCGGCCTGTTCGACCGCCATGTCCAGCATGGCCTCAGCGGCCGGGCCGAGCCAGCGCGCCAGCAAGGGGCCCCATCGGTTCCAGGCCTCGGCGGTGTTCTCCCACTGCGCGCGGCAGTGCTCCTTGGGGCTCGACCGGTGCGACATGCACGGTCGGTCTTCAAGTCAAGCCCGATGCCGGGCGCCCTCAAGTCCAGAATCTGGAGTAGGCGTTCTGACAGCACACGACCAGACTGGCCCGCATGATCGACTGCATGCAGTTCTGTACCGTGGCCCGGGGCGCCGAGGTGTTGGGCGAACTGTGGACGCCGCTGGTGGTGGAACACCACGTGGCCGACCTGTGCCGCGACGACCCCGGCCACGACGTGAGCGTGCTGGTCCATTCGACGGTGCGCGCACTCACCGAAATCTGGACCGGCGACAGCGCCCCGGAGCAGGAGATTCGGTCGGGCGACCTGACGGTGCAGGGCGCGGGGCGCAACGGCCAGCGGCTCTGGCAGTGGCTGGGGCGCAGCATGTTCGCCCCCACGCGGATGGCGCAGCAGCGGTGAATCGTTAGGCAGGCGCAGCTCTCAGGCAGGCTGCTGGGAGGTGGAGCGCCTGGACTCCACCACCCTCCAGGATCGGGTGATCAACATCGGGCGTGGTCCGGCTTTCAAGCAGGGGCGATGACGATATCCGCCATGGGCCGGGCAACACAGGGCAGGCAATAGCCCTCCGTCTTCTCCTCGGCGCTCAGGCCGGGCCAGGGAATTTCGTAGCGCACCGTCCCCTGCAGCAGGCGGGCCATGCACGTGCGACAGGTGCCGTTGCGACAGGACACCGGCCATGCAATGCCCGCGCGCGTCATCGCTGCGAACAGGCTGGTCTCGCTGTCGGCCTCCAGGTCTGCCGCCTGGCCATCAATCCGCATACGGAAGGTTTTCATGCGCGTGACAAGTGGGGTGGCGGCGTGGGCTTAGACTTTTCGCATGAATCTGGAATATTGGAAGTATGACGCGGGCACCGACTCCGTCGCCTCGCTGGTGATTCCCGCGGCACTGGGCCGCGAGCGCACCTTCGACCTGGATGCCACACTGCTGGTGCATGTGCCGGCGGAAGCCGCCGGGAACTGGCTTGAACTGACCGTGGAGGTGGACGGCAAGCGTTTATGGGCTCGCCGCACACCGGGCCACAACCTGGGCGAGACCGACAGCCTGGAATACCACTGCCGCCTGGCTGTCAAGGCCGACGCCGATGGCCGCGTGCGCGCCAAGGCGAACTGCAAGGGCGCCCGGGTGCTGTCGCTGGTTCTGGAAGCGCGCGAGACGGCTTACTGAACCCGGCAACAGACCCACCGGACATCAGAACGGGTAGTGCCGCGGTGTCGTCTGCACCGTGATCCAGCGCAGCTCGGTGAATTCGGCGATGCCGGCCTTGCCGCCGAAGCGGCCGATGCCGCTGCCCTTGACGCCGCCGAAGGGCATCTGCGCCTCGTCGTGCACGGTCGGGCCGTTGACGTGGCAGATGCCGGAATCGATCTTGCGCGCCACGTTGAAGGCGCGCGCGATGTCGCCGCCGAACACCGCGGCACTCAGGCCGTACTCGTTGTCGTTGGCGCAGGCGATCGCCTCTTCGGTGTTCTTCACGCGCACCACGCACTTCACCGGGCCGAAGGTTTCTTCGTGGTAGATGCGCATAGCGGGGGTCACGTGGTCGAGTACGGTGGCGGGCATGAGCGTGGTGTCGGCCTTGCCGCCGCACACCAGCCTGGCGCCCTTGGCCAGCGCGTCGTCGATCAGCGCGTTGCAGTGGCTGACCGTGCCCATGCCGATCACCGAGCCCAGCACCACCGGCTCGGGCTTGCGCGGGTCGCCCAGCGGCAGGTTGCGCGCCTTGTCGCCGAACTTCTTCACGAACTCGTCGGCGATCTTGTTGTCCACGATGATGCGCTCGGTGCTCATGCAGATCTGGCCGCTGTTGGCGAAGGCGCCGAAGGCCGCGCCGTTGACGGCGTCCTCGATGTTGGCGTCGTCCAGCACCACCAGCGGCGCCTTGCCGCCGAGTTCGAGCACCACCGGCTTGAGGTATTTCGCGCAGGTCATCGCAATGATCTTGCCGACCTTGGTGGAGCCGGTGAAGTTCACGCGGCGCACCGCCGGGTGGGCCACCATGGCCTCGACCACGGCGCCCGCATCGGCCGGCGCGTTGGTGATGTAGTTCACCACGCCGGGCGGGAAGCCCGCGTCCTGGAACGCTTCGATGATGAGCTGGTGGGTGCGCGGGCAGTTCTCGCTGCCCTTGAGGATGACGGTGTTGCCGCAGGCCAGCGGCACGCAGATGGCGCGCACGGCCAGGATGACGGGCGCGTTCCAGGGCGCGATGCCGAGCACCACGCCGGCCGGCTGGCGGATGCCCATGGCGAGCGAGCCGGGCACGTCGGACGGGATCACCTCGCCCGCCACCTGGGTGGTGAGCGCGGCGGCCTCGCGGATCATGCCGGCGGCCAGGAACACGTTGAAGCCGCCCCACATGCCGGTGGCACCGGTCTCGGCCGACACGGCCTCGATGAAGGCGGGCGTCTTCGCCTCCAGCGCATCGGCGGCCTTGAGCAGCAGCGCGCGGCGTTCGCTGGGGCCGGTTTCGCTCCAGGTCTTGAAGGCCTCGGCGGCGGCTTCCACCGCCATCACCGCGTCGGCGGGAGAGGCCGCCGGTGCGCGCGTGGCGACGCTGCCGTCGAGCGGGTTGCGGCGC
This sequence comes from Comamonadaceae bacterium, assembly GCA_003599455.1. Taxonomy (GTDB): domain Bacteria; phylum Pseudomonadota; class Gammaproteobacteria; order Burkholderiales; family Burkholderiaceae_C; genus Hydrogenophaga. The sequence goes on along the minus strand of QZKF01000059.1, from coordinate 71,278 downwards.
TCGAAGGTGGCGCCTTTTTCGGCCGTGACTTTCAGGCCGTTGATGAGCATGGACATGTCGGACATAGGGGGTCTCCTGGTGGGGGAAAAATCGGGGGAATGTGTTCAGGCCGTGGCCACGGCCTTGCGCCGCTGCACCGCGTCGGACGCGCTGGTGGTGCCGGTGGCGGGGTCCTTGTCGGCGCCGAGGTAGGCCTCGCGGATCACGGTGGAGCGCGCGAGCAGCTTCGCCGGACCGCTGGCCACCAGGGTGCCGCGCTCGAGCACGTAGCCGCGGTCGGCCACGGCCAGCGCCTTCTTCACGTTCTGTTCCACCATCAGCACGGTGGTGCCGGCGTCGGCGATGCGGCGCACGATGGCGAGCAGCTCGTCCACCATCTTCGGCGCCAGGCCGAGCGAAGGTTCGTCGAGCATGAGCAGGCGCGGCGCGCACATCATGGCGCGCGCCACCGCCACCATCTGCTGTTCGCCGCCGCTCATGGTGCCGGCGAGTTGCGCCGCGCGCTCCCTGAGCTTGGGGAAATCGTGGAAGGCCTGCTCCAGCCGGCGCGCGCGCTCGGCCTTGGGCACCAGCCAGCCACCGAGCTCGAGGTTCTCGGTCACGCTCATCTGCGGAAACAGCTGGCGGCCTTCGGGCACCAGCGCCATGCCGGCCTGCACGATCTCGTGCGTCTTCTCCGACAGGTCCACGCCGTCGAGCAGCACCGTGCCGCTGCGCGGGATCAGGCCGTTGAGCGCCTTGAGCAGCGTGGTCTTGCCCGCGCCGTTGGGGCCAAGCACCACGGTCAGGCCGGGCTGGATCTCGAACTTCAGCCCGCGCAGCACGAGGAAGGCGCCGTAGCCGGCGGACAGGCCCTCGACCTTGAGGCGCGCGCGCGCGCCGCCGCCGAGCTCGAAGGGAATGGGGCGGTGCCACATCATGGCGCGGTCTCCTCGTTCATCTCGTCGCCCAGGTAGGCCTCGACCACCTCGGCGTTGCGCACCACCTCGGCCGGCGTGCCGTCGGCGATCTTGCGGCCCTGGTGCAGCACGATCACGCGCTCCACGTGGCGCAGCAGCGTGGTCACGGCGTGCTCGATCCAGACCACGGTGAGGTCGAGCTCGTCGCGCAGGCGGCGGATCAGGCGCGCCATCTCTTCCAGCTCGGCCTCGGTCAGGCCGGCGGCCACCTCATCGAGCAGCAGCAGGCGCGGGCGCGTGGCCAGCGCCATGCCGATCTCCAGCAGGCGCTGCTGCGAGGGTGTGATGGCCGCGGCCGGCAGCCCGGCCTGGGCGCTCAGACCGATGAGGCCCAGGATGCTCTCGGGCGTGCGCAGCACCCAGGGCACCGAAGCCTCTTCACCCCAGAAGATGTACTTGCGCGGCCGGCGGCCGGCGAACTTCAGGCCGAATGCGATGTTGTCGCGCACGGCCATGTCGCCGAACACGCGCGGCGTCTGGAAGGTGCGCGCCAGGCCGTTGGCGGCGAAGCGGTGCGGGCCCTGGCCGGCGAGCTCGCGGCCGCGCACGCTGAGCTGGCCGCTGGTGGGCCGGGTCACGCCCGAGATGGCGTTGAAGAAGGTGGTCTTGCCCGCGCCGTTGGGGCCGATGATGCCGACCAGTTCGCCGGGCATGAAGCGCGCGCTGACGGCGTCGACCGCGGTCAGGCCGCCGAAGCGCACGGTGACCTCGCGCGCGTCGAGCAGGGGCGGGATGTTCGGGGTTTCAGAAGACATGGCGGCGCTCCCGGTCCTGCTGCTCGCGCCGCTTGCGGCGCTTCGTCTCACCGCTCAGGTCCTCGCGCAGCTCGGTCCAGCCGGACTTGAGGCTGGCCTTCCAGCCGCGGAAGGTCTCGGCGCGCAGCGAGGCCAGGCCACCCGGCAGGTACAGCACCGAGAGGATGAGCAACAGGCCGAGCGACATCATGTAGAGCTGCGGCACCTGCAGGCGCAGCGTTTCGGCCAGCACGCTGAAGACGATGGCCGCGATCAGCGGGCCCCAGATCGTCATGGCGCCGCCGATGAGCGCGATCAGCACGGTCTGGAAACCGATGAAGGGGTTGAACACGGTGTGCGGGTCGATGTAGGTCCAGCGCACCGACATGGCCGCCCCCACCGCCCCGGCGATGGCGGCGGTGAGCGCGAAGCCGGCGATCTTGACGATGCGCGTGTTCACGCCCAGGGTCTGGGCGCGCTGCTCGTCGGCGCCGATGCCCAGCATGGCCAGGCCGAAGCGCGTGCGCCGGATGCCGATGGACAGCGCCACCGACAGCACGGCCAGCGCCAGCACGGAGAAGTAGATGGTGTCGCGCTCGGGCACCACCATGAGCACACGGCCCACGGTGCCGGTGACGCTTTTCTCGAAGTAGCTGATGGCGTGGCGGATCAGCTCGGTCATGCCGAAGGTGAGCACGGCGAAGTAGGTGCCGCGCAGGTGCAGCACCGCCGCGCCCATGAGCACCGCCACCGCCGCCGCGATGAGCGAACCCATGGCGATGGCCTGCACCCAGGGCAGGGTTTCGAGCAGCAGTGCGCTGGTGTAGGCGCCGATGCCGAAGAAGGCCGAGGTGGCCAGCGAGAGGTAGCGCGTGGTGCCGCAGAACAGCGCCCAGCTGGAGGACAGCGCCACGTACATCAGGCAGGTGAGCGCCATCGACACGGCGAACTCGCTGGCGAAACCCGGCAAGGCGATGGCCCAGCCCGTGAGGCCGAACAGGACCAGCAGGTCGCGGATGAGGAATTGTCTGGAGTTCATGCTTTGCGACTCTTTCGAGCGAAGAGTCCTTCGGGCCGCAGCAGCAGCACGCCGATGAAGACGACGTAGCTGAGCAGGGCCTTGAGCGAGGGGTTGGTGAAGTGCATGCCGATGGCTTCGATGACGCCGAGCAGCAGGCCGCCGGCGAGCGCACCGCCCATGCTGCCGAAGCCGCCCAGCGTGATGACGATGAGCGCGGTGACGGTGTAGGGCTCGCCCATCGAGGGGCTGATGGTGTAGGCCATGGACAGCAGGCAGCCGGCCAAGCCCGAGAGGCCCAGGCCGATGCCGAACATCATGGGGTGCAGGCGCTTGGTGTCGATGCCGACCAGCTGCGCGCCGGTGGGCGACTGCATCAGCGCGCGCACGCCCTTGCCCAGCAGCGTCAGACGCAGCAGCACGATGAGCGCGCCGGCAAACAGCAGGGCGAGCGCGAACACCACCAGCTTGTTGACCGCGAACTGCGCGCTGCCGCCCGGCAGCGGGATGGCCAGTGGCTGGGTGAGGTAGTCGTAGCCGCGCAGGTCACCGCCCCACACATACGAGATGAAGTTCTGCACCAGGAACATCAGGCCGAAGGCGACCATGAGGCCACGCGCCTCGAACACGTCGAGGTTGGGCGAGGTGGCAGTGAGGCGGCGAAAGCACAGCCAGTGCACCGCCACGCCCAGGCCGAACAGCAGCCCGAACGAGACCGGGATCATCCACAGTGGCGAGAGGCCGAACGAGGTCTGCACCATCCAGGTGACAAAGGCGCCGACCATGAGGAACTCGCCGTGCGCGATGTTGAGGATGCGCATCAGCCCGTACTGCAGGTTCAGCCCGAGCGCGACGAGCGCGTAGATGCCCCCGGTGATGAGACCGGAGGCGATGAGTTCTAACCAGGCGGAGAAGGACATACAGATTGAGAACAAGACCCTTGAGGGGCTGAGGGCTGCGGCTCCGGGCCCGCCTGCGCGGGCCCGGACAGACCGAAGAGGCACTGCCTCTGGCGGTGCCGCGGCCTGCAAGGCACGCGCCGCAGGCGCGGCGCGGGGGGAGCTCTACTTCCAGGCAGGTTTGGCCGGGTTCAGCTTCGCGGTCGCCACCTTCTGCGGCCACACCACCTCGAACTCACCGTTCTGCCACTGGCCCACCGTGCCCGGCGTGCCCACGTTCTCGCTGCCGCTGAACCTGATGTCGCCGATGATGGTCTTGTGCGTGGTGTTGGCCACGTAGTCGCGGATCGCCTTGCGGTCCATGCCCTGGGCCTTCACCGCGGCGGTGAGGATCTCCAGGCCGGCCCAGCAGGCGCCGCTGGCCCAGCGGTCGGGTTCCTTCTTCGCGCCCGCCACGTGGGCGTCGAAGTAGGCCTTGGCGCCCGGGCTGGTCTTGCTGTTCCACGAGCCCATGCCCAGCACGCCCTCGGCGCCGGCCGGCGTCATCACGTTCTTGTAGAGCGGGAAGGCGGTGCCCACCGAGGCGTAGAAGAATTTCGGGTTGAAGCCGATCTCCTTGCTCTGGCGGCTGGCGAGGATGGTGTCGGGCGGGTAGGTGAAGCCGACGAAGGCGTCGGGGTTCTTGTCCTTGATGCTGCGCAGCGTGGGGCCCAGGTCCTTCACGCCACCGGGGTAGCTGGTCTCCTGCACCAGGCTGATGCCGCTGCCCTGCAGCGCCACCTTGAGCGCGGCGTAGTTCTCCAGCCCGAACAGGTCGTCCACGTAGACGCAGGCGATGGTCTTGGCGCCGTTGGCCTTGAGCATGTCGACCAGTGCGTCGCACATGGCCTTGGGCTGCTGCAGCAGCAGGAAGAAGTAGGGCAGCTTCATCTCGGCCAGGCGGCGCGAGAGCGCGGTGGGCGCGAGGAAGGGGTAGCCGAAGCGGTTGGCCAGCGGGGCGACGGCGAAGTTGGCGTTGCTGCCCCAGGGCGGCAGCACCAGGTCGACCTTGTCGCTGCCCATCAGCTTTTCATAGGTGCGCACCACGGTTTCCACGTCGCTGCGGTCGTCGCTGCTGACGAGCTCGATCTTGCGGCGCGTGCCCTTCACGTCCAGGCCGCCGGCGGCGTTCTGCTGCTCGGCCCAGAGCAGGTAGTTGGGCTCCTGGCTCACCTGCGCGCCGCCGGTCCAGGGGCCGGTGCGGGACATCGAATAGCCGATGCGCACCGGCGCCGCCTGCGCGAACAGCTGGGGGGCGACGGACAGCGCGCCCACCGTGGCGGCGGTGCGCTGGATGACCAGACGTCGAGTGGGATGGACCATGGCAATGTCTCCTGCAGTTGTGGTTGACCGAACCCCCATCGTAAGCAGATCACCCCCGCGCCGCTATGCTGCCGGTGCACTGGCTGCTTGTCGGAATGTGCACACCGCTCCGGGTTAACCCTCGACCCCACACACCACACGCCCCGGCACCGCGCCCGATAATTTCGATCCCGCCCTTGCCCCGGAGCCCCGCCCATGAATTCCCCGTCCGTGATGAGCACCGACAGCGTCGCGCCCGGCGAGCGCGCGGCGATCTGGCGCGACTGGGTGTGGACGCATTTCGGCGGCCTGGAGTCGGACCTGTACGGCGACACCGGCTTCGACGGCCACATGAGCGCCTCGCACGCGGGCGACGTGGTGCTGACCCGGCTGGAAGCGAACCGCCACCGCGTGCTGCGCAGCCCCCAGCTGGCGCGCGGCAGCGAGCGCGCCTACCTCAAGATCGTCGCGCCCTGGCGGGGCAGCGCGGGCGTGCAGCAGCACGACCGCCAGGCCTGGGTGCGGCCGGGCGGCTGGGCGATCTACGACACCACCGGCAGCTACGAGATCGCCAACCCCGAGCGGGTGGAGCACCTGATCGTGATGCTGCCCAAGGAGCAGCTCACCGAGCGCGGCATCAAGCTGGAGCCGCTGATGGCGCGCCACGTGGGCGGCGTGAGCGGCATCGCGCGCGTGGCGCTGGAAACCATGCGCACCACCTACCAGGAGCTGCCGGGCATGAGCGAGAACGCGGCGCGCGGCGCGGGCGAGCTCATCGTGGAACTGGTGCGCCTCTCGTTGCAGGAACTTGCGGGGCGCGAGAACGGCACCACGCAGCTGGAAGCGTTTCGCGACCGCATCCGCGAGCACATCGGCCAGCACCTGCGCGACCCGTCCCTCACGCTGGACCACATCGCCCAGGCGCTCAACTGCAGCAAGCGCCACCTGCACAACGCCTTCAGCGCGGAAGACGACACGCTGGCCCACTACATCCAGCGCCAGCGCATCCAGGCCTGCATGCGCGAACTGGCGCACCCTTCGCGCGCGCAGCGCACCATCACCGAGATCGCGTTTTCCTGGGGCTTCAACAACGGCGCGCACTTCAGCCGCGTGTTCCGCGAGCACACCGGTCAGTCGCCGAGCGATTTCCGGGAATCGGCTTTGCGGGCCAGCACTACGGCTTAGTTTTGTTTGTGTGCTGCCTTTGCACTGGGGGCGGGTGGTTTGGGCATGAGGGCGCTGGCCCTATTCGCGGTTGCCACAAGAGCGCGTGCGCCCATCCGGTATTGACGAAGCGGTGTGAGCGGGACCGGGCAGACGACCGCGAGCAAGGCCGGCGCCAGCATGACCGGACCACCCGACCTCCCCACCCCGCTAGAGCGAAACCTCAGCGAACGGAACAGGCCAAAGAAACCTTCATCGCCATCTGCTGCAAGGCCTGCCAGGGATCGGCCGGCCAGCTGGGCACCTTCAGGCCCTTGACGATGCCGTCCACCGTGTGCGCATCGTCCAGCCAGCGCGACAACGTGGCCATGCTCAGCAGCGGCAAGGCGCGCTCCATCAGCTTTTCCTTCACACCCCAGACGCGGTTCTCGCGCAAGGCCATGGGCAGCGGGCGGCCCGCGTCCATCGCGGTGCGGATGCGGTGCAGCGTGCGGATGTCTTCCGACAGCGCCCAGTGCACCAGCACCGGCGCCTCGCCCTCGGCCTGCAGGCCGTCGAGCATGCGCTGCACGCGCTGCACCTGCCCACCGAGCACCGCCTCGGCGAGCTTGAAGGCGTCGTAGCGCGCCACATTGAGCACCGCGGCCTCGACGCTGTCGAACGACAGCTCGCCCGCCGGGTGCAGCAGCGCCAGCTTCTGGATCTCCTGGTGCGCGGCGAGCAGGTTGCCCTCGACCCGGTCGGCGAAGAACTGCAGCGTGCGCTGGCCCTCCTCGCCCGCGGCCACGCGCTGGCCCTGCTGCTGCAGGCGCTGCGCGATCCACTGCGGCAGGGCCTTGCGGTCCACCGGGTCGAGCTTCACCGTGGCGCCGAAACTCTCGAGCGCGGCGAACCAGGCGCCCTTCTGCGTGGCCATGTCCAGCCGCGGCAGCAGCACCAGCGTGAGCGTGCTGTCGTTGTCCTGAGCGGCCTCGGCGATCTGCTGCAGCACCTGCGAACCGTCCTTGCCCGGCTTGCCCGAGGGGATGCGGATCTCGATGATCTGCTTGTCGGCGAACAGGCTCATGGAGCCGCCGCTGGCCAGCACCTCGCCCCAGTCGAAATGCGCGCCGGCCACGGTGTGCACCGTGCGCTCGGTGTAGCCCTGCTCGCGCGCGACCGCGCGGATCGCGTCGGCCGCTTCCTGGATCAGCAGCGGCTCGTCGCCGTGCAGCGTGTAGAGGCTCTTCAGGCCGCGCTGCAGCTGGGTGGCGAGTTGCGGCGCGGCGATCTGCATCGGCTTGGCCCGGGGCTCAGAGCGACTTCACCGCCGCGAGGCGGCGCACCACCTGCTGCACGAGGTCGGTGGCCATGTCGCGGTACAGCAGCGCCTCTTCGGCGTCCTTGGAGAGCACCGCGGTTTCGCTGAAGCTCAGGTCGCGCTCGAGCAGCAGCTCGGTGTCCTCGATCAGCTCCTTGTCGGCCGCCGTGCGCAGCCGGAAGGTGAAGCGCGTGCGCAGCTGCAGTTCGCGCACCTGGCCGGCGGCGGTCTGGCCCACCGCGACGCGCTCGCGCTGGTCGGTGACCACCGTCAGCACCACCTGCGCCGGCGCGCTGGCGGCGGGCGTCGCGGTGGTGAGCACCTGCAGGCCGTTGGCCAGCAGGGCCGAGCGCAGCTCGCGCGACACCGGCGTGCTCTCGTTGCCCGCGATGCGCACCGAGTCGAACGCGAATTTTGGCGCCTGGCGCAGCTTGTAGCCACAGCCCGCCAGGCCGATCAGGGCCACGCCCGCGGCCAGTTGCTGCAGGGCGCGGCGCCGGGTGGCGGTGTTCGTCGAAGGGCGGTGGGCTTGCATGTGTCGTGCCTCAGATCACCACGTTGACCAGGCGGCCGGGCACGACCACCACTTTTTTCGGCGCGGCGCCCGCGGCCTGCTTGATGAAGGCCTCGCTGGCCAGCGCCGCCGCCTCGATGGCGGCCTTGTCGGCACCGGCCGGCACGGTCACGCTGCCGCGCAGCTTGCCGTTGATCTGCAGCACGAGTTCGATTTCGTCGCGCTGCAGCGCGGCCTCGTCGGCCCGGGGCCAGGGCGCGTCGAGCAGCTCGCCCGCGTAGCCCAGGCCGCTCCAGAGCGTGTGCGCGATGTGCGGCGTGGCCGGGTAGAGCGCGCGCAGCAGGATGCCGAAGCCCTCGGCCAGCGCGGCGTTGTCGGCGGCGGAGCCATCGGGCTTGAAGTCTTCCAGCGCGTTGAGCATCTTCATCGCGCCCGAGACCACGGTGTTGTACTGCATGCGCTGGTAGTCGTAGTCCACCTGCTTGAGCACGGTGTGGATCTCCAGGCGCAGCGCCTTGGCAGATTTGGACAGCGCCTGGCCCGACACGCCGGCCGCGAGCTGGCCCAGGCCGGCGGTGGCCGAGAGCTTCACGCCGAAGGCCCACACGCGGCGCAGGAAACGGTAGCTGCCCTCCACCGCCGCGTCGTTCCATTCCAGCGTGGCCTCGGGCGGCGCGGTGAACATGGTGTACAGGCGTGCGGTGTCGGCGCCGTACTTCTCGATCAGGTCCTGCGGGTCGACGCCGTTGTTCTTGGACTTGGACATGGTGCCCACGCCCTCGTAGTCGATCGGCGTGCCCACGGGCAGCAGGCCGTCGCCGCTGGTGGCCGGGTTCTTCAGCTTCGCGCCCACGATCTTGCCGCCCTCGTCGAGCAGGTGCTCCACGTCGTGCGGCCAGAAGTAGTCCTTGCCGCCCTTCGCGGTGCGGCGGCTGTAGATGTGGTTGAGCACCATGCCCTGCGTGAGCAGGTGGGTGAAGGGCTCGTCCACCTTCACCAGGCCGAGGTCGCGCATCACCTTGGTCCAGAAGCGCGCGTAGAGCAGGTGCAGGATGGCGTGCTCGATGCCGCCGATGTACTGGTCCATCGGCATCCAGTAGTCGGCGCCCTCGGCCACCATCTTCTCGCTGTTGCCCGGGTCGCAGTAACGCATGAAGTACCAGGACGAGTCCACGAAGGTGTCCATGGTGTCGGTCTCGCGGCGCGCGGGCTGGCCGCACACGGGGCAGACCACGCCGGCATGGAAGCCCTCGTGCTTGTGCAGCGGGTTGCCCGAGCCGTCGGGGATGCAGTCCTGCGGCAGCACGACCGGCAGGTCTTTCTCGGGCACCGGCACGGCGCCATGTTCGGCGCAGTGGATCATGGGAATGGGCGTGCCCCAGTAGCGCTGGCGGCTGATGCCCCAGTCGCGCAGGCGCCAGGTGGTCTTCTTCTCGCCCAGGCCCCTGGCAGCGAGTTGGGCCGCCACCGCGTCGACCGCCGCCTTGTACGGCAGGCCGTCGAACGCGCCGGAGTTCACGCAAACGGCGCGCTGCTTGTCGCCGTACCAGTCGGCCCAGGCGTCGGTGCTGAAGGTCTCGCCTTCCGCCGCCACCACCTGCCGGATCTTCAGGCCGTATTTTTTCGCGAACGCGAAATCGCGCTCGTCGTGCGCGGGCACGCCCATCACCGCGCCATCGCCGTAGCTCATGAGCACGTAGTTGCCCACCCACACCGGCACTTCTTCACCGGTCAGCGGGTGCGTCACGGTCAGGCCGGTGTCCATGCCCTTCTTTTCCTGCGTGGCGAGCTCGGCTTCGGTGGTGCCACCAGTCTTGCATTCTTCGATGAACGCCGCCAGCGCCTTGTTGCCCGCGGCGGCGTGCAGCGCCAGTGGGTGTTCGGGCGCCACGGCGCAAAAGCTCACACCCATGATGGTGTCGGCGCGCGTGGTGAACACGTACATACGGCCATCGCCGAGCGGCGCACCGGAGGCGTCCTGGATGGTGTGCGGGAACGCGAAGCGCACGCCCTCGCTCTTGCCGATCCAGTTTTCCTGCATCAGCCGCACCTTGTCGGGCCAGCCGTTGAGCGTGGCCTTGGGGTTGCCGATCTGCACGTGGTCGAGCAGCTCTTCGGCATAGGCGGTGATGTGGAGGTAATACCCCGGGATCTCGCGCTTCTCCACCACGGCACCGGTGCGCCAGCCCTTGCCGTCGATCACCTGTTCGTTGGCCAGCACGGTCTGGTCCACCGGGTCCCAGTTGACGACCTGGGTCTTGCGGTAGGCGATGCCCTTCTCCAGCATCTTGAGGAACAGCCACTGGTTCCACTTGTAGTAGCTGGGGTCGCAGGTGGCCACCTCGCGCGACCAGTCGATGGCCAGGCCCATGGCCTGCATCTGCTGCTTCATGTAGGCGATGTTCTCGTAGGTCCACTTAGCCGGCGGCACGCCGTTCTTCAGCGCGGCGTTCTCGGCCGGCAGGCCGAACGCGTCCCAGCCCATGGGCATCAACACGTTGTGCCCGTTCATGCGCAGGTAGCGCGCGAGCATGTCGTTGATGGTGTAGTTGCGCACATGGCCCATGTGCAGCTTGCCGCTGGGGTAGGGCAGCATCGAGCAGGCGTAGAACTTCTTCTTGCCGGCATCCTCGCTCACGCGGTAGGCGTCGTTGGCGTTCCAGTGGGCGTGCGCGGCGCGCTCGACTTCCTTGTGGGCGTATTTGTCTTGCATGAACCAGGGTCCGGACCTGCCGGGGACGGTGTGAGGGGAGAGACGGCGCGCGGCGGCGCGGGGTGATGCCGGATTTTAGGCCTTGGGCGCTGGCGGGGCGCCGCGACCGGCATTCAGCGCCCGGTGGGCGGCGGCGCGGCGTCGGCCACGAAGCCGATGCGCGAGAGCCCGGCCGTCTGCGCCAGGCCGATCAGCTGCACCACGCGGCCGTAGGGCACGCTGGCGTCGGCGCGCAGCTGCAGCTCGGTTGCGGGGTTGCGCTGCGCGGTGTCCCGCAGGCGCTGGCGCAGCGCGTCGGTGTCCAGCGGCTCGTCGTTCCAGTGCAGCTGTCCCTGTGCGTCGAGGCTGACCGCCACGAAGGCGTCGGGCGCCGCCGGCGCGGTGGCGGGGGTGTCGGCGCGCGGCAGTTCCAGCGCCAGGCGGCTGGCCATGAAGGGCGCGGCAATGATGAAGATCACCAGCAGCACCAGCATGACGTCGACCAGCGGCGTGACGTTGATCTCGCTCATGGGCTTGTCGCCCGTGGGCCGCTCGAGCCTGCCGAAGCTCATCGCCTCCGCTCCTGCCGTACCGCATGCAACAACGCCACCCAGGGCCACCTCAGGACCGGCTTTGCCGGACTGCTGGTGGCGTCCCCCTCGGGGGGACGCCGCGAAGCGGCGCAGGGGGGACTCATTTGCTCGCCAGCAGCTCGCGCAGGTCGCGCGCGAAGCCTTCGAGGTCGGCCTCGATGCGCGCGATCTGGCGGCCCAGCACGTTGTAGGCGAGCACGGCGGGAATCGCCACCGCCAGGCCGGCGGCGGTCATCACCAGCGCCTCGCCCACCGGGCCGGAGACCTGCTCGATGCGGAAGGGGCCATCGAGCCCGATGCCGGTGAGCGCGTGGTAGATACCCCAGACGGTGCCCAACAGGCCCACGAAGGGCGCGGTCGAGCCCACGGTGGCCAGCAGCACCTGGCCGTACTGCAGGCGGTGCAGCACGCGGTGCAGGGCGTCGCGCAGCACGCGGGTGAGCTGCTGCGAGCGGTCGCCCGCGGCGGCGAGTGTGTGGGGCGCGGCGCCGTCCAGGCCGCGCGCGGCCTGCAGCAGCGGCAGCAGGAGCTGTTGCGGGTCGAAGCTGCGCAGGCGCGCCTGGGCGTCGTCGAGGTCGGTGGCCTGCCAGAACGCGGCGGTGCTCAGGTGAAGGTCGGTCGCGGCGCGGCGCAGCAGCCAGGCTTTCCAGAGGATCACCACCCAGCTCGCGACCGACATCGCCAGCAGCAGCAAGGCCACGCTCTGACCCAGTGCATCGGCCTGGGCCACGGTTTGCAGGAGGCCCTGGCCCGCGCTGCCGTCCATCTCAGTGGTCCACGCCCAGCACGCAACAACGCCCTCCAGGGGCACCGCGGAACCGGCTTCGCCGGGCCGCAGGCGCCGCCCCCTTCCCGCCGAAGGCGAGAGAGGGGGGAGCCGCGAAGCGGCGCGGGGGGTGCTTCATTTCAGGCCGAGCACGTCGAACATGTCGTACAGCCCGGCAGGCCGGTCGGCCAGAAAGCGCACCGCGCGCAGGCTGCCCTGGGCATAGGTGGCGCGGCTGCTGGACTTGTGCGTGATCTCGATGCGCTCGCCGGTGCCGGCGAACAGCACGGTGTGGTCGCCCACGATGTCACCGCCGCGGATGGTGGCGAAACCGATGGAGGACGGGTCACGCTCGCCGGTCACGCCTTCGCGCGCGTAGACCGCGCAGTCCTTGAGGTCGCGGCCCAGCGCGCCGGCGATCACCTCGCCCATCTTGAGCGCGGTGCCACTGGGCGCGTCCACCTTGTGGCGGTGGTGCGCTTCGATGATCTCGATGTCGTAACCCGTGGCCATGGCCTTGGCCGCCATCTCCAGCAGCTTGAGCGTGACGTTCACGCCCACGCTCATGTTGGGCGCCATGACGATGGGGATCTGCTGCGCGATCTGCGCGATCTCGGCCTTCTGCGCATCGGAAAACCCGGTTGTGCCGATCACCACGGCCACGCCGTGCTGCGCGCAGGCGCGCAGGTGCGCCAGCGTGCCTTCGGGGCGGGTGAAGTCGATCAGGAACTGGCTGCCCGAGAGGCCGGTGGCCAGGTCAGCGGTGATGGTCACGCCCGTGGCGTGGCCCGCGAAAGCCCCGGCGTCCTGGCCGATGGCGGGGCTGGCAGCGATGTCGAGCGCGCCCGAGAGCACGCAGTCGCCGCTGTCGCGCACGGCCTCCACCAGCATCTGGCCCATGCGGCCGCTGGCCCCGGCCACGCAGACGCGCAGCTTCGCGCTGCCGGCGGCGCTCACCGGGCCGCCCCCGGGCTCTCCAGCGGTGGGTAGGTGGTGTCGGGCGCGGCGGTGGGCGGGGTCGGGGCCGTGGGCGCGCCGGCGTTCTTGTCCTGGAAGGACTTCAGCTGCGCTTCGGTGGCCTGCAGCGGCGGCACTTTGCCGAACTTGCGCCGCGTGTCGAGCGAGGCGACGAATTCGGACTCGCTGGGCAGTTCGTCGCCCTCGAAACGCTCCAGCGTCTCGCCCTTGAAGAACACCGCGAGCTTGCGCTGCTGGGGTTCCTGGCCCTGGCGGCGGAAGGTGAACACGTAGTCCCAGCGGTCGCTGTGGAACACGCTGGCGAGCAGCGGCGAGCCGAGCACGTCACGCACCTGGGCGCGCGACATGCCGACCTTGAGCGCCTGCGCCTGCTCGCGGGTGACCACGTTGCCCTGCACGATGTCGATCTTGTACGGCGTGACCAGGCTGGTGATGCCGGGCATGCGGCTGCCCCAGCCGGAACAGGCCGACAGCGCGGCCACGGCCATCAGCGCGCACAGGGCACGCGCCGGGCGCTGGAGGTGCTTCGGGGCAAGGTTGCGGCGGGGTGTGAGGTGGTGCATGTGGACGGACCGTGGATGCGAAGCGCCGCCGCGCGAGACCCTGGGGAAAATGCGGCATGCAGCGGACGCTGGCGATATGATCCGGTCATTGTAGCCCCGGGCTTTTTGCGCCGGAGGGCGCCGCTTCAACCCCTTGCAAACGCCCGCCATGACCAACATCGAAGAACTCAAGAGCACCGGGCTCAAGGCGACCCTGCCCCGGTTGAAAATTCTGGAGGTGTTCCAGAACGCCAAGCAGCGGCACATGACGGCCGAGGATGTGTTTCGGGTGCTGCTGGAGGAGCGCTCCGACATCGGACTGGCCACGGTCTACCGCGTGCTGATGCAGTTCGAGCAGGCCGGCCTGCTCACGCGCAGCAACTTCGAGTCGGGCAAGTCGGTGTTCGAGCTCAACGAGGGCCAGCACCACGACCACCTGGTCTGCCTGGACTGCGGCCGGGTGGAAGAGTTCTTCGACGCCGAGATCGAGAAGCGCCAGCAGATGGTGGCCAAGGCGCGCGGCTTCGTGCTGCAGGAGCACGCGCTGTCGCTCTACGCCAATTGCAGCAAGACCGACTGCCCGCACAAGGGCCAGGGCCACACGCACCGGGCTTGACCCAGCGCCTTCTTCTTCACTCGCCGCGCGACATGGCCGCGCGGTGGCGCGAGACGAATTCCTGGTAGGTGTCGATGCCGCGCAACTGCAGGATGGTGTTGCGCACGGCCGCTTCCACCAGCACGGCGATGTTGCGGCCCGCCACCACCTGGATCACCGCCTTGCGCACCGGCACGCCGAGCACGTCCTGGTACAGCGGCTCGTGCGGCATGCGCTCGTAGTCGCGCTCCATGGTCTCGCGGCGTACCAGATGCACGATCAGCGAGAGGCGCATCTTGCGCCGCACCGCGGTCTCGCCAAAGATGGCCTTGATGTCGAGCAGGCCGATGCCGCGCACTTCCAGCAGGTTCTGCAGCAGCTCGGGGCAGCGGCCTTCGATGCTGGTCTGGTTGATGCGATAGAGGTCCACCGCGTCGTCGGCCACCAGGCCGTGGCCGCGCGAAATCAATTCCAGCCCCAGCTCGCTCTTGCCCAGGCCGGACTCGCCGGTGATCAGCACGCCCATGCCCAGGATGTCCATGAACACGCCGTGCATGGAGGCGCGGTCGGCGAAGTGGCGCGAGAGGTAGGCGCGCAGCACGTCGATGACGAAGGCCGCCGACTCTTGCGTGGCAAACATCGGGATCTGTGCGCGCTCGCACATGGCGGTGAGCGCATCGGGCGCGGTCTGGCCATCGGCCACCACCAGCACCGGCGGCTCCAGCGTGACGATGCGCGACACGCGGCGGCGGTTGTCGTCCTCGCTCGGGCTGGTGAGGTAGGCGACCTCACGTTCGCCGAACACCTGCACGCGGTAGGGGTGGATGTAGTTGAGGTAACCGACCAGGTCGGCACCCGAACGCGCCGCGCGGATGGCGACTTCGTCAAACCGGCGCTCGGAAGCACCCAGGCCAGCGATCCACTGCCACTTCAGGGCGTCCCGATGGTCCTCGAACAGGACATCGGCGCTGACGACGGTGGGTTTCAAAAGAGATCAGGCTGCGGCGTGGGCCGACTGCCAGGACGTGATCAACTTGTGGAGCGCTGCGGCGTCGCTGGAGGTCTTCATCTGCTCGCGCAGGGCGCTGTCGCTGAGCAGCTCGGCGATCTCGGACAGGATCTCCAGGTGCTTCTGCGTGGCCGCCTCGGGCACCAGCAGGAAGATCATGAGCTGCACCGGCTGCTCGTCGGGGGCGTCAAAACCGATCGGGCTGGCCAGCTGGAACACCGCGGCCAGGGGCTGCTTGAGGCCCTTGATGCGGCCGTGGGGGATGGCCACGCCGTGACCCAGACCGGTGGAGCCGAGACGCTCGCGGGCGAACAGGCTGTCGGTGATCAGGGCGCGGTTGAGTCCGTGCAGGGTCTCGAAGAGCAGGCCCGCTTCTTCAAATGCGCGTTTCTTGCTGGTCGCATCGACGCTGACGAGCACTTGCGCGGCGGGCAATATGGCAGAGAGTCGGTTCATGTGAGCCCTTTCGGACCGCAAATTATGCCGAGTTGGTGTCCCTTGGCTAGACTGCGGCCACAAAAAAGCCGCTTGACATATCAAGCGGCTTGCTGCAGTGCAACATCCGTCACGGTCCCTCTGGTGGAGGGCCGTGACATCGGTCACATCAAACGTTTGACCGTGTCGTGATGGTGGTCTTGCGTCTTGTCCTTGTAGCGCAGCACCTGGCGGTCGAGCTTGTCGGCCAGCTCGTCGACAGCCGCATACAGGTCGGCGTGCGCGCTCTCGGCAAACAGGTCACGCCCTTTCACATGGATGTTGCATTCGGCCTTCTGTCGCAGGTCCTTCTCCTTGAGGTTGTCCACCGTCAGCAGCACCTTGATATCGACCACCTGGTCGAAGTGTCGGGAGATGCGTTCCAGCTTGGTGGTGACGTAACCGCGCAGGGCGGGCGTGACCTCGAGGTGGTGACCGCTGATCGTCAGGTTCATAGATGAGCCTCCATTTGCTCCGGGTTGACACAAGCCGCCTGGGGCAAGACCTCCCGACGGCCACGGGGATGTCTTGAACCCACTATGCCCATGAAAGTCCCCCAACGCAACCCTGCAGGGGCAACAAAGCGTGAAAACGCGAACCTTGTCATTCAGCGCAGGGACCTGCGGGGATTCAGCCTGCGGGGCGTGGGCCCGCGTCGTGCAGGCGCAGGCGCCCTGCCATGGCGATGGCGGCGAAACTCGCGCAGACGCCCAGAAGACCCGCCGCCCAGTAGTGCTGCACCTGACCGGCGGCGTCACGGCTGATGATGACGCCGCCGATCAGCGAGGCCAGCCCCATGGCCGCGGACTGCACCGATGCGTTGAGCGCCATGAAGGTGCCGCGCAGCGGTGGATGGGCCGCGGAGGTCACGAGCGCCATGCCCGGGATCATGCGGCCGCTCATGAACACGAAGAAGCTGGTGGATACCAGCAGCACCATCCACAGCGGCGACCGTGGCAGCAGGGTCGTGGCCATCAACGGCACGGTCACACCCAGCGCGAGCCAGTTGAAGGTGCGCACCTTGCCCAGCCGGTCGGCCATGCGGCCGAACAGCCGCGCGGTGAACAGCGTGGCCACGCCGCCGCAGAGGTAGATGTAGGGAATCTGCGCGTCCACCAGGCCCACGTTGGTCTGCATGTAGATCGTGATGAAGGGCACCACGGTGAACCCGGTGAACATCAGCAGCGCCGAGAAGCCGAAGGCGCGCAGGTGGTTGGGCTCGCTCAGCACCATGCCGATGCCGCGCCAGATGGAGGGCCGGTTCGCGACTTGCAGGTGCTGGTTCAGCCGCGGCAGCGTCACCGCCGCACCCAGCATGAACAGGCCGCTGAGCGCGGCGATGCCGAAGAACGGCGCGTGCCAGCTCAGGTGCGTGGCCATGAACAGGCCCAGCGGCACACCGGCCACGGTGGCGACCGAGAACGACGACATCACGATGCCCATGGCGCGCCCGCGGCGCTCGAAGGGCACGACATCGGCCACGATGGTCTGCGACAGCGCCGACAGCACGCCACCGAACACGCCCGCGGCCACCCGCGCCGCCATGAGGAAGCCGTAGCCCGGCGCCAGTCCGCAGGCCAGCGTGGCCAGGGCGAACAGCGTGTAGAGCGTGAGCAGCAGGCGCTTGCGGTCGAAGCGGTCCACATAGGTCGCGGCCGCCAGGCCCGAGAGGCCGGCCGACAGCGTGTAGGCCGAGACCAGCAGACCGAACTGCGCGTCGCTGATGCCGAACAGCCGCGTGAACTGCGGCCCCAGCGGCATCATGATCATGAAGTCGAGGATGTGGGTGAACTGGACGCCGGCGATGGTCAGCAGCAGCCAGAACTCGCGGCGGGGGGAGAGGGAGGGATGTGTCATGATTTTGGCAACTCGCCAATGTAGCCGCCGCGCACGCGGCGCGGGACCACAAGGACTTTCCTTTGTCACTCGACACCCTGATCACGCACAACACGCTGGCGCGCGACGCGCCCGACTACGGCGCCGACGCCTGCGCCCTGGTGCTCATGGGCGGCGGCGCGCGCACCGCCTACCAGGTGGGCGTGCTCAAGGCCGTGGGGACAATGCTCGCGGCGCGTGCCGCAGCGGCGGGCGCACAGGCGCAGGCGTTCCCCTTCCAGTGGTTGTTCGGCACCTCGGCCGGGGCGCTCAATGCCAGCTACCTGGCCAGCATTGCCACGCAAGGCCTGCCCGCGCTGTCGCAACTGGCCACGTTCTGGAGTGGCCTGCGCTCCGAGCGCGTGTACCGGCTCGAGGCACCCGGCTGGGTGCGCGCCAACCGGGTGGTGGCCGGGCTCACGCTGGCGCGCCAGGTGCGGCGCCACCGCGCGCTGCTCGACACGCTGCCGCTGGTGGACACGCTGCACCACGCCATCGACCTGCAGGGCCTGGAGCGCGCGCTGGAACAGCGGCTGATCCACACGCTGGGCGTCACCGCGTCGAGCTACACCACGGGCGAGCACTGGACCTTCTGCCAGACCCGCCCCGACCACCCCGTGCAACCCTGGCACCGGCCGGGCCGGCGCTCGGACTTCCAGCCCATCACCATCGAGCACCTGATGGCCTCCAGCGCCATCCCCTTCCTGTTCCCCGCCGTCCCTCTGTGGGTGGAAGGGCACAAGGAACATTTCGGCGACGGCTCCATGCGCCAGCTCTCGCCGCTGTCGCCCGCGATCCATTTCGGCGCGCGCCGCGTGCTGGTGATCGGCGTCGGCCAGCCCCAGCGATCCGGCATGGCCGCGCGCAGCGCGGGCGAGCCCACGGCCGGCACCATCGCCGGCCATGCCATGGCCAGCGTGTTCCACGACACGCTGCAGGCCGACGTGGAGCAGGCCCAGCGCGTGAGCCAGACGCTGGCGCGCCTGCCGCCCGGCCTGGCGGCCGCGCTGCCCTACCGGCCGGTGGAGGTGCTCGCGATCCAGCCCAGCTTCTCGCTCGACGAACTTGCGCACAAGCACATCCGCGAGCTGCCCGCGCCCACCCGCAACACCCTGGCCGGCCTGGGCGCGCTGGACACCGCGCGCGGCGCGGCCGGCAGCGCGGCCTCGCTCGCGAGCTACCTGCTGTTCGAGCCCGGTTTCGTCAACGCCCTGATCGAGCTGGGCGAACACGACGCCTGGCGGCGAAAGGAGGAACTGATGGGCTTTTTTGGCACACCCGAGGACCTCGCTTCAGGGGCCGCAGTGCCATAATTCGCCCTGATTTCAATCACGGAGAGTTTCATGGAAAGCACCGCCCCCAGTTGTGTGCTTTCAGCCATCCCCGCGACCGTCTGAGCGCCGCCACCGAGCGGCTTTGGATCAGGCGGCCGGCCGGCTGAAAGCAGCACCCGAACCGCCTCCCGAGGCCCGCCACGCCGGCCTCGTCCCTTTGCAGACAGCACGAACCCGCCGGGAGCGCCGCCATGCTCAACGTATTCACCCTGGCCAATGGCCGCCTCTTCCAGGAAGAGATCGAGTCGCTCGAAGAACTCGCCCAATTCAAGCCGATCTGGGTTGACCTGGAAGACCCCACACCCGAAGAGCGCCGCTGGGTCAAGCAGCACTTCGGCCTGTCGATTCCCGAAGACGCGATGGACGAGGACATCGAGGAGTCCGCGCGTTTCTTCGAGGAAGACAACGGCGAGCTGCATGTGCGCTCCGACTTCTTGATCGACGACGAGGAAGACCCGCGCGCGGTGCGCGTGGCCTTCATCCTCAACGAGCACAACGACACCCTGAAGAGCCAGGGTGTGCTGTTCTCCATCCACGACGAGGACGTGCCGGTGTTCCGCCTGCTGCGCATGCGAGCGCGCCGCATGCCGGGCCTGATCGAGGACGCCAAGGACGTGCTGCTGATGCTGTTCGACGCCGATGCCGAGTACTGCGCCGACACGCTCGAGGACATCTACGACGAGATCGAAACGGTGAGCAAGAAGGTGCTCAACAGCAACGCCTCGGACAACCTGCTGAGCGAGGCGCTGTCGGCGATCGCGCGCCACGAAGACATGTCGGGCCGCATCCGCCGCAACGTGATGGACACGCGCCGCGCGGTCAGCTTCATGATGCGCAGCCGGTTGCTGAGCGCCGAGCAGTTCGAGGACGCCCGCCAGATCCTGCGCGACCTGGACTCGCTCGACAGCCACACCGCCTTCCTGTTCGACAAGATCAACTTCCTGATGGACGCGACGGTCGGTTTCATCAACATCAACCAGAACAAGATCATCAAGATCTTCTCGGTGGCCAGCGTCTCGCTGCTGCCCCCCACGCTGGTGGCCAGCAGCTACGGCATGAACTTCGCGTTCATGCCCGAGCTGCAGTGGCAGTACGGCTACCCGCTGGCACTGGCGCTGATGGTGCTGTCTGCCGTGGTGCCGATGCTGTACTTCCGCAAGCGCGGCTGGTTGCGGTAGTCCACGCTCAACGCTGCGTCAACAACGCGTCGATGATCGCGCCGCTGTAGCGGCTGGCGACCTCGCGCAGGAAGCGCGGGAAGTCCACGTGCGCGGCGTCGTCGGCGCGGTCCGAGATGGTGCGCACCACGGCCAGCGGCACGCCGTAGTCGTGGCACACCTGGGCAAACGCAGCACCCTCCATTTCCACCGCCAGTGCCTCGGGCAGGGCCTCGCGCAGGGCCTGGCTTTCGGCGGTGGTCGAGACGAAGCGGTCGCCGCTGATCAGCAGGCCCTGGTGGCAACGCGGCGTCTGCAGCTCGAAGGCATTCAACACCTCGGGGCCGAGTTGCGATGGCAGTGCGCGCAACACGCGTTCGCTCGCACGCGCCAGTTGCGCGGTCAGCGCGGCGTCGGCATCGAAGCTGGCGCGCCCGTAGCCGGGCACCTCATGGCGCGGAAAGATGGGCGAGGCGTCCATGTCGTGCTGCAGGAAGCGCTGCGCCACCACCACGTCGCCCACGCGCACACCGGGCGCCAGGCCGCCGGCCACGCCGGTGAACACGATGCGCTGCACGCCGAAGCGCTCGACCAGCACCGTGGCGGTGGTGGCCGCGGCCACCTTGCCGATGCCCGAGAGCACGGCGACCACGTCGTGCCCGTGCAGGTGCCCGCGCCAAAAGGTGCGCCCGCCCACGACCTGCTGCTGCTCGTCGGGCATGAGCGCGAGCACGGCGGCGAGTTCTTCGTGCAGGGCGCTGACGATGGCGGTGGTGGTCACGGGACAGGTTCTCCGGAACAGGCAAAAGAAAAGGCGGCCGAAGCCGCCCTGCATTGTGGCGCAGCGTGCGCTACTTCTTGTCGCGCAATTCGCGCCGCAGGATCTTGCCCACCGGCGTCTTGGGCAGCTCGGTGCGGAACTCCACCACCTTGGGCTGCTTGTACCCGGTGAGGTTGATCTTGCAGTACTCGCGCACCTGGGCTTCGGTCAGGGCCTCGTCCTTCTTCACGATCACCAGCTTGACCGCCTCGCCCGACTTGTCGTCGGGCACGCCGACCACGGCGCACTCCATCACACCGGCGAGCTGGGACACCACGTCTTCCACCTCGTTGGGGTAGACATTGAAGCCGCTGACCAGCACCATGTCCTTCTTGCGGTCGACGATCCTGAAGTAGCCGCGCGCGTCCATCACACCCACGTCGCCGCTCTTGAAGAAGCCGTCGGGCGTCATGACCTTGGCGGTTTCGTCGGGTCGCTGCCAGTAGCCGGCCATGACCTGCGGCCCCTTGATCGCGATCTCGCCCGGCTGGCCCTGCGGCACCTCGTTGCCGTCGTCGTCCAAGCACTTCATGAAGGTGTTGGGCAGGGGCACGCCGATGGTGCCGCTGTACTCGGTGCTGGTGGTCGGGTTGCAGCTGGCCGAAGGGCTGGTCTCGCTCAGGCCGTAGCCTTCGCAGATCGGGCAACCGGTCTTCTCCAGCCAGAGCTTGGCCACCGCGCTCTGCACCGCCATGCCACCGCCCACCGAGACCTTGAGGTTGCTCCAGTTGACGGTATTGAAGTCGGGGTGGTTGGCCAGGCCGTTGAACAGCGTGTTGACCGCCGGGAAGCTGTGGAAGGTGTGCTTGCTCAACTCCTTGAGCACGGCCGGCAGGTCGCGCGGGTTGGGAATCAGGATGGTCTTGCCGCCGGTGCGCATGGCCAGCATCATGTTCACGGTGAACGCGAAGATGTGGTACAGCGGCAGCGCGCACACGCTGGTGGGCTGCTCGCTCGCCGGCACCTTCTTCATCACCGGGTCGTTCCAGGCTTCGGACTGCAACACGTTGGCGATCACGTTGCGGTGCTGCAGCACCGCGCCCTTGCTCACGCCGGTGGTGCCGCCGGTGTACTGCAGCACGGCCATGTCGTCGGGCTTGATCTCGGGCCGCTTGAGCGTGCCACGCGTGCCTTTGGCGATCGCGTCGTTGAAGCGCACGGCCTGCGGCAGGCTGAAGGCGGGCACCATCTTCTTGACGTTGCGCACCACGTAGTTCACCAGCGCGCCCTTGAGCAGGCCGAGCTGGTCACCCATGGCGGTGAGCACCACGTGTTTGGTCGGCGTGTTGGCGACGCACTGTTGCAGCGTGTGGGCGAAGTTCTCGATGATGACGATCGCCTTGGCGCCCGAATCCTTGAGCTGGTGTTCGAGTTCGCGCGGCGTGTACAGCGGGTTGACGTTGACCACCACGAAGCCCGCGCGCAGGATGCCCGCGACGGCCACCGGGTACTGCGGCACGTTGGGCATCATGATGGCCACGCGGTCGCCCTTCACCAGGCCCAGGCCCTGCAGGTAGGCGGCGAAGGCCTGCGAGAGGCTGTCGGTCTGCGCGAAGCTGACGTCCTTGCCCATGAAGCTGTAGGCGGTGCGGCCGGCGTGCTTCTGGAAACTCTCTTCCATCAGGTGCACCAGCGACGGGTATTGCGCCACGTCGATGTCGGCGGGCACGCCAGCGGGATAGGCACCCAGCCAGGGTCGGTTGGCCGTCGGTTCGGTCATTCGGAATCTCCTCGTTCTTGTGGAAACAACTGCCGCGCATTGTCTGTGGGAAGCGGGGCACCGGGCCTCGTGTTTTTCCCTTACGCGTGTCTGACAGGCTACCCTAAAAACGCGTGGCAGGCCGCGAGGCTGCTACAAAAACCAGAGGGCCGGTGTCTCCACCGGCCCTCCTGCATCGCGCGCAAAAATGGACGCTTTCGGTTTACTCGATCGCCTTGGTCATGTCCTCGACGACCTTCTTCGCATCGCCGAACACCATCATGGTCTTGTCCATGTAGAACAGTTCGTTGTCCAGACCGGCGTAGCCCGCGGCCATGGAGCGCTTGTTCACGATCACGGTCTTGGCCTTGTAGGCCTCCAGGATGGGCATGCCATAGATCGCGCTGCCCTTCTGCAGCGCGGCCGGATTCACCACGTCGTTGGCGCCCAGGATGATGGCCACGTCGGCCTGGCCGAATTCGCCGTTGATGTCCTCCATCTCGAACACCTGGTCGTAGGGCACCTCGGCCTCGGCCAGCAGCACGTTCATGTGGCCCGGCATGCGCCCGGCCACCGGGTGGATGGCGTACTTCACGGTGATGCCCTTTTCGGTCAGCTTGTGCGCGAGTTCCTTCACCGCATGCTGCGCGCGCGCCACCGCCAGGCCGTAGCCCGGCACGATCACCACGGTCTCGGCGTTGCCCAGCACGAAGGCCGCGTCGTCGGCGCTGCCGCTCTTGACCGGCCGCGCCTCGGCCTTGGCGCCGCCGGCGGCAGCCGCTTCGCCACCGAAGCCGCCCAGGATCACGTTGAAGAACGAGCGGTTCATCGCCTTGCACATGATGTACGAGAGGATCGCGCCCGAGCTGCCCACCAGCGAGCCGGCAATGATCAGCATGGAGTTGTTCAGGCTGAAGCCGATGCCCGCCGCCGCCCAGCCCGAGTAGCTGTTGAGCATGGAGACCACCACCGGCATGTCGGCACCGCCGATGGGGATGATGATCAGCACGCCCAGGATGAAGCCCAGGGCGATCACCAGCACGATGTCGATCCAGCTCTGCGAGTGCCAGAAGCCGAAGCAGAAGAACACCACCGCCAGACCGAGCAGCAGGTTGAGCTTGTGCTGGCCCGCGAAGGTGACCGGCGCGCCCTGGAACAGGCGGAACTTGTACTTGCCCGAGAGCTTGCCGAAGGCGATGACCGAACCCGAGAACGTGACCGCGCCGATGAAGGCGCCCAGCGCGAGCTCGATGCGGTTGCCACCCGGGATGGGGTCACCCTTGGCGACGATGGCGAAGGCCCAGGGCTCGGCCACCACGGCCACCGCGATGCAGACCGCGGCCAGGCCGATCATGCTGTGCATGAAGGCCACCAGCTCGGGCATCTTGGTCATCTCGACCCGGTTGGCCATGACGGCACCGACGGCGCCACCCACCAGCAGGCCACCCAGCACCCAGACCATGCCCTCGGCCTTGCCGCCGGAGAGCTCGACGATGAGCGCGGCGGTGGTCAGCACGGCAATCGCCATGCCGCTCATGCCGAAGATGTTGCCCCGGATGGAGGTGGTGGGATGGCTCAGGCCCTTCAAGGCCTGGATGAAGAAGACGCTGGCGACCAGGTACAGCAGCGTGACGAGGTTCATGCTCATTTCGCAGCTCCTTCAGAAGCCGCCGGCGCCTTGCGCTCCTTCTTCTTGAACATCTCCAGCATGCGCCGCGTGACCAGGAAGCCGCCGAAGACGTTGACCGCGGCCAGCGCCACGGCCAGCACGCCCGTGGTCTTGCCCAGGTTCGTCTCGGTGAGCGCGGCGGCCAGCATGGCGCCCACGATCACAATGGCCGAAATCGCGTTGGTCACGGCCATCAGCGGCGTGTGCAGCGCGGGCGTGACGTTCCACACCACGTGGTAGCCCACGTAGATGGCCAGCACGAAGATGATGAGGTTGAGAACGGTGGGGGATACGGCTTCCATGGCTCAGTTTCCTGGGTTGAGGTTGAGGACCAGCTTGTGGGGTTTGATATCCATTGACGGTATTTGAAGCTTGCCGCTGATGGAATAGACGCTGCTGCGCACGGCCTCTTTCAACTGTCGCCCCCAGCGCACATGCTGCGGCAGGACGCCGCTCGGCAACTTCACGTCGGGAGTGTCGTCATCGGCCGCGCCGGCCTGAGGTGTGAGGAACACGTGCACGTCCAGAAATGTCCCCGTGGAAACCGAGTGACGACTCCAGATGGTGGCCATCGACTTGGGCAACTGGGCGCGCGACGAACGGAGCCAGTCCAGTACCACTGGCGGTGCCAGCTTGCTCATCACCTCCTCGGAGGCATACGCCGGAAACACCACCAGACAGTGAGCGGCACGCGCCTGAAACCCCGCGTCGCCCTCGGCAAAGTAGTACTCGCTGGTCTCGCAGCTCGTGCTGTAGATCATCCTGCCGCTGCGCATGCCCGCTGCATTGGCGCGGATCAGGACCAGTGCACCGGGATGCTCGCCGGACGGCGCCTGAATGAACAACTTGGTCTCGCTCTCGATGACACCACCGCGGTCGCCGCCGTAGGCTCTGCCCTTGTCGGGCAGGACCACCTCGCGCCAGTCATCGGTCGGGAAAACCACTTCCACACGGCCGACCGAGAACTCGGCCGCCAACACCGGCTGCAGGCTCAATGACAGCACGACAGCGGCGGCGGTCTGGCGCATTCGGGAATCCAGCCCCATGGACAAGCGGCTCATTTCAGGTTTTCTTGATCTCGTTGATGCGGTTGCCTTCGCCGAGCAGCACCACGCGCGGCTTCCATTGGGCCAGCGCGTCGTCGTCCACCGGTGAGTAGGTGCAGATGATCAGCAGGTCGCCCACGTGCGCCTTGCGCGCGGCCGCGCCATTGAGCGAGATGGCGCCCGAGCCGCGTGCGGCCTTGATGATGTAGGTGGAAAAACGCTCGCCGTTGTTGACGTTGTAGAGCTCGATCTTCTCGTACTCGCGCATGTCGGCGGCGTCGAGCAGCTCCTCGTCGATGCCGCAGGAACCTTCGTAATGCAGGTCGGCCTCGGTGACGGTGGCGCGGTGCAACTTGGCCCGCAGCATGATCCGGCTCATGTGCGCTTGACCTCGCCGCCCTGCGTCATCAGGCAGGCCGCCACGATGTCGTCGTCCATCGGCACCTGCACCGCCGTGGCGTCCTTGGGCAGCACGAGCTTGAGGAAGTCGAGAACGTTGCGCGCGTAGAGCGCCGAGGCGTCAGCACCGACCATCGCGGCCAGGTTGGTCTCGCCCACCAGCGTCACGCCGTGCCTGACCACCGTCTGGTCGGTCTCGGTCAGCGGGCAGTTGCCACCCACGCCGTTGGCGCCCTTGCCGGCGGCGATGTCCACGATCACGCTGCCGGGCTTCATGGACTTGACCATGTCCTCGGTGATGAGCACCGGCGCGGCACGCCCTGGAATGAGCGCGGTGGAGATCACCACGTCGGCCAGCGCCACGCGCTTGGCCACCTCGGCCTTCTGGCGCTCCAGCCAGCTCGGTGGCATGGGCCGGGCATAACCGCCCACGCCTTCGGCCGCTTCCTTCTCTTCGGCGGTCTCATACGGCACGTCGATGAACTTGCCGCCCAGCGACTCGACCTGCTCCTTCACGCTCGGGCGCACGTCGCTGGCCTCGATCACCGCGCCCAGCCGCTTGGCGGTGGCGATGGCCTGCAGGCCCGCCACGCCCACGCCCAGGATGACCACGCGCGCGGCTTTCACCGTGCCGGCCGCCGTCATGAGCATGGGGAAGAAGCGCTGGTAGTGGTGGGCGGCGACCATCACGGCCTTGTAGCCCGCGATGTTGGCCTGCGAGGACAGCACGTCCATGCTCTGCGCGCGCGTCGTGCGCGGCGCGGCCTCCAGCGCGAAGGCGGTCAGGCCGGCCGAGGCCATGCGCTGCAGGCCAGCGGCATCAAACGGGTTGAGCATGCCGACGACGGTGGCGCCGCGCTTCATCAGCGCGAGCTCGTTGTCGAACGGGGTGCGCACCTTGAGCACCAGATCGCAACCGAGCGCGCCGGGTGCGTCGGTGATCTCGGCGCCCACGGCGGTGTAGGCAGCGTCGGTCGCGCTGGCGGCCAGGCCGGCGCCCGACTGCACGCGCACCGTGTGGCCCTGGGCCACGTATTTCTTCGCCGTTTCGGGCGTGACGGCCACTCGGGTTTCGCCCACTGTGGTCTCAGCGGGTACGCCTATCAGCATGAGGGTCTCCTCGCTCACGGGTTGGATGAAAGTCCGCGCGAGCTTACCTGAAAGCCGTCCGGCGGCCCATGGGGCGACACCCCAGCGAACATAATGCGCGCCATGGACAACCGATGGAAACCCAGCGTCACCGTGGCCGCGGTCATCGAGCGCGGGGGCCGCTTCCTGCTGGTCGAAGAACACACCGCCGAAGGCCTGCGCCTGAACAACCCGGCAGGTCACCTCGACCCCGGTGAAAGCCCGGCCGATGGCGTGGCGCGCGAGACGCTGGAAGAGACCACCCACCGCTTCACGCCCACCGCGCTGGTGGGCGTGTACCTCTCGCGCTTCCAGCGCGCGGGCCGCGATGGCCAGCCCGACGAGGACATCACCTACCTGCGCTTCGCCTACTGCGGCGAACTCGGCGAGGTGGTGGCGGGCCGCACGCTGGACACCGGCATCGTGCGTACGCTCTGGATGACGCCCGACGAGATCCGCGCCAGCAGCGCGCGCCACCGCAGCCCGCTGGTGCTGCGCTGCATGGAAGACCACCTCGCAGGCCAGCGGCACCCGCTGTCGCTGGTTTTCACCGACGCGTCGGTGGGGCAGGATCCGCCAAGCCGCTGAGGAACACCGGCACGCCATCGGGGGTGCTGACGCCGGGAAGCGCCGGCACCATGGGCACGCGCAGCGAGAAACACGTGCCCCGGCCAGGCACGGAGCGCAGGCCGAC
Source organism: Comamonadaceae bacterium (assembly GCA_003599455.1). Classification (GTDB taxonomy): domain Bacteria; phylum Pseudomonadota; class Gammaproteobacteria; order Burkholderiales; family Burkholderiaceae_C; genus Hydrogenophaga. The sequence continues at coordinate 43,879 of QZKF01000059.1, read as the reverse complement.
ATCGATGCCCAGCAGCAGCGCCCCGCTCCTGACGATCGCCAGGCCCAGACCCACGCCGTTGTCGCCGTCGATCTCGGACACCCCCCGGAAGAACGCCTCGAAGACGCGCGACTGGTGCACGGCGTCGATGCCCGGGCCGGTGTCCCAGACCTGCAGCAACAGGCAGGACCCGCGGCGCCGGCACGACACCACCACCCCGCCCCGGGACGTGAAGCGGATCGCGTTGGACACCAGGTTGCCAACCATGCGCTCAAGCAGCACCGGGTCGCTGCGCACGCGCGCCATGCTGGGCGTGACATCCCACCGCAGGCCCTTGCTCACCGCCTGAGGACCGAACACCAGGTCCACCCGGTCCAGCAGCCACTGGATAGAGAACTCGGCCATGCGGGGTTGCAATCCGCCGGCGTCGAGGCGGGCCATGATCAGCAGGGCGTCCAGCAAATCGTCGGCCGATTGCAGCGCCGATTTCATCTGCAGCAACAGCAGCCGACCGGGCGGCCGCTCGGGGTGGCGCACCAGGCTCTCCGTGGCCAAGCTCAGGGCATACAGCGGCTGGCGCAGATCGTGGCTGACCGCCGCCAGCATGCGTGAGGTCTCCCGCGCCACCTGCCCGGTCTCGGGGCCCGGCCCTGGCTCCCGCGTGCCCAAGGTCCGGGCCGCGCGGGTGGCGTCGCACCCCCGCCGGGCCAGGGCGATCAGCCGCATGGCCAGGGCCAGCAACCGCTTCAACGGCACCTGTCTGCGCATGGGTGTGGCACTCCGGCTCCCGGCGGCGATGGCGAACGGATGGGCCACCCGAAGACCCTTCGGCGAGACCATCTCCCTGACACCACGGCAGCGCAATTCGCTGGCCTGCCGGGGCCGCCATTGTCAAAAGCACGCGATCGCCCGGCCATACCGCGACCGCACTATTTTCAGTGCGTCACGCCAATACCAATAACGATTTCACAGCGCCTCATTCGGCCTGTTGTGAAATACCGCACGCGCGCCCGAAATACCAATACCGGCCCATCTCCATTAGGTCGCCTGCCTCGAAAAATAGTACCCGCGAGGTATGTGTTCCGATTGCCTCGAAACCTAACATCGTTGATTGGGCGATGGATTCACGGGATTTCGTTAAATAGTTCACGACTCCCATGGAACAGGTCAATGCCGTTCCAGCATCCATCATTTCTTCATTGCAAGGATTCAAAGGTTTCGAAATGCAATCCCGATTCAAATTGATTCAATATTTCACGGCCACCAGTCTGGTGGCATTCGGCTTTGTGGCAGTGACATTGGTGTATTTCCAGATGCGCCAATCCGATTTCTTCAAATCGGTGCAGACCGAGGAAATCCGGTCCAGCCAGGAAACTCACGGGAAATTGATCTCGAATGCCGAGCAGGTGGCGCGCCGCGACCTGCTGAGCATTCACGAGAACGGCAACGTCAACCTGACGCGGTTGTTCTCCAATGCGCTCTGGGCAAGCGATTTCGCGCCCTTCGTGGACAAGACCTCGGCCATCGATTTCGAACGCTGTCGTTCCATGGGCAATGCGGTCGATAGCCACGGCGCCACGGTGGCGGGCCCCGAAAAGAAAGCCTGTTTCCAGGCGCAGGGTGAACTGATCCGGGCCTTGCCGCAATTCGCCGCGCTCGACGCCAGGGTGCGCGCGTCCATGCGCGGGAGCTCGGTGTTCAAGATCAAGGTGTACGACCTCAAGGGCATCACCATCTATTCCACCGAGCACGCGCAGATCGGGGACGACAAGTCCGGCAGCCCGGGCTGGATCGGCGCCGCCCTCCACGGCAAGGCGGTCAGCGAACTGACCTTCCGCGACAAGTTCAGCGCCCTGCAGGGTGTGGTGGAGAACCGGGACCTGATCGCGAGCTACCTGCCGGTGATCGAGCCGGGCACCGAGCGCGTGGTCGGCGTGTTCGAGCTCTACTCGGACGTCACCCCCTTCCTGCAGCAGATCAAGGCGACTTCGCAGGCGTTCCAGAAAACCGCCGACGAGAACCAGCAACGCGCCAGCCTGCAGGCCGAGAACAACCAGGAGCAGGTCGATCACAGTTCCCGCACCCAGCTCCTGGTGCTCGCGCTGCTGCTGACCCTGCTCTACGTGGTGCTGCTGGTGATCGTGCGGCGCGCGCAGAGGGTGATCGAGAAGCAGGCACAGGAGAGCGACACCAACAAGCAGCGCCTGGCCCAGGCGGAGAAGATGACCACGCTCGGTCAGATGGTGGCGGGCGTGGCCCACCAGCTCAACACGCCGCTGGCGTTCTCGAAGAGCAATGTGTTCATGGCCATCCAGTCGCTGGACACCATGGTGCCCACCATCGAGGCGGCCTCCCGGGTGCTCGAGAAGGAAATCGCGGGCGATCCGGACATCACCCAGCCGACCCGGCTGGACGGCAGGGACTTCGCCGCCCGGCTCGGCGATATCCCGGGCGAGGCCCGCATGGCCCAGGAGATGCTGGGGGACGTGCTGATGGGTCTGGACCAGATGAACGAGTTGGTCAACAACCTGCGCAACTTCACCCGCCTGGACCGCGCGCGCACCGCCGCGGTCGACCTCAACAGCACGCTGTCCAGCGTGGTGTACATCGCCAAATCGGTGATCTCCACCAAGGTCCGCGTGGTCGAGGCGTTCGAAGACCTGCCCCCACTGGAGTGCAATGTGTCCCAGCTCAACCAGGTGTTCCTGAACCTGATCGTGAACGCAGCCCAGTCCATCCGTGGCGCGGGCACCATCACCGTGACCACGTCCAGCGACCGGGAGCGCATCTGCGTCGCCATCCTCGACACCGGCAGCGGCATTCCCGACGATGTGCTGCCCCGCATCTTCGACCCCTACTTCACCACCAAGCCGGCGGGCGAAGGCACCGGCCTGGGCCTGGCGATCGCGAAGGACATCGTGGTCGAGCACGGCGGCGAGATCGTGGTGGACACGCAGGTCGGCGTGGGCACCCGGTTCAGGATCTACCTGCCACTGCAGGCCGCCCGATGAACATGGGCCACACGAAAAAACCCCGCGTGCTGTGCGTGGACGACGAGCCCAGCGTGTTGCGCGCTCTCGGCTGGCTGTTGAGAAGCCGGTTCGAGGTGTCCTCCACCACCGACGCGCATGAGGGCCTGTCGCTGCTGCGGCAAGGCGCGTTCGAAGTCGTCATCAGCGACCAGCGCATGCCCGGCATGACCGGCACCGAGTTCCTGCAGCGGGCGAAGATCGAGTCGCCCAACACCATGCGCCTGCTGCTCACCGGCTACTCGGACTACGCCGACATCCTGGGCTCGGTCAACGACTGCGAGGTGTTCCGCTTCATCAACAAGCCCTGGGACAACCAGCAGCTGCTGGACACGGTCAACTTCGCCGCCTCGGTGGCGCAGGACGCGCCGCTGCCCGACGCTGGCGGCCCCGCCCCGGTGGACGACGATGACAGTCTCGCGGGCACCGGCAACGAGGTCGTGATGCTGCTTGACCCGGACCCGGCCATGGAGCGGCAGTTGCGTGAAGCGCTGGGCGACGAGGTGCTGTTGCTGTGGGCCAGGGACGTGACCGAGGCGGTCGGCATGCTCACGCGCCACAAGGTCGCCGTGCTCATGGCAGAGACCGTGGTGGGCGCGAACCCGACCCTGGACCTGATCCGCGCGGTCAAGCGCAGCCTGCCGGAGGTCGTGGTGCTGATGCTCAGCGCCGAGCGCGACAGCGTCACCATCAGCCGCCTCATCAATGAAGGGCAGATCTTCCGCTTCATCGGCAAGCCGGTCGGGCCGGGCTACGCCCGCCGGATGGTGCGTTCGGCGCTGGCCAAGCACCGCGACCTGCTTGCGCGGCCCCTGCACATCGCCCGCCATGCGGTGCAGCGCTCGGACGACGAGGACTTCGAGCGCGCCTACGAGATCGCCTCGGGCGCACGCGGCAGCGCGGCACAGGACGCCGGCGACGCGCCCACCGCGGGCGCGGGCCGGACCTGGCTGCGCCGCCTGTTCGCCAGGGCCTGACCGGTCAGCGGGCTGAGGCCCGGGGCGCGGGGGACGCGCGGCTTTGACATACAGTTGAAGCCTGCCGCAGCCCCTCCGCCATGAACGCACCCACCGCTCCCATCGACCCGCCTGGCGTGTTGCCGCCCGACGACGCCTTGCGCGAAGAGCTGCACAACGAGGTGCACGCCCGGCCCTCGGCACGCATCCGCCTGCCCGTGCTGATCGTCTTCGTGGCCGTGCTCAACGAAGGGGTGGGTCGCGAACAGGAGTGCGAGCACCTGCGCCGCCTGCCGGGGCAGGATGCGCTCACCCCCGAGCAGCTGCGAGGCAACTTCCTGCGCCTGCGCTTCGAGGGCTACACACTCAAGTGGGAGCGCCACACCGAGTTCACCCGCTACTCCATCGTGCAGCCCCTGCCCGAAGGCACGGGCCTGGGCTCGAGCGACCCAGCGCTGCTGGACGCGATCGTCACGCCACCGGGCTGGCTGCGCGAGATCCCCGGGCGCACCGTGGCCGCGATCAAGATGGTCATGTTGCAGGCCGAGCTGCCCGACCAGAACCCCGAGGCCCAGGCCGCGCTGATGGGGCCGGCGCAACGCTGGTTCGGCGGACGCACCGTGGTCGCCTCGCAGCTGGGTGGCGGCCATTCCTGGGCCCTGACGGACTTCCACCTGCGGCCCTCGGGCTTCGAGCGCATGCTGGTGATCACCCCCCCGGACACCAGCGAGACCCGCGCCGGCCGCATTTCCCAGCGCCTGTTCGAGATCGAGACCTACCGCCTCATGGCCCTGCGCGGCCTGCCCGTGGTCAAGGCCCTGGCGCCGGTGCTGGCGCAGGCCGAGGCGCAGCTGGCCACCATCACCGCGCAACTGGAAAACAAGTCCACCTCGGAGCAGGAGCTGCTGGACCAGCTGGTGTCGCTGGCCGCGCGGGTCGAGCGCGCCACCGCCGAGAACACCTACCGCTTCGGCGCCACCCGCGCCTACGACGCGGTGGTGACCCAGCGCATCGCCGAGCTGCGCGAGAAGCCGATTCCCGGCACGCAGACCATCGGCGAGTTCATGCAGCGGCGCCTGTCACCGGCCATGGCCACGGTGGCCGCGAGCGCGCAGCGCCTGGCGTCGCTGTCCGAACGCATCTCGCGCGCCAGCGCGTTGCTGCGCACGCGGGTCGACATCGTCACCGAGGCGCAGAACCAGCAGCTGCTGGCCAAACTCACGCGCGGGCAGGAACTGCAGCTGCAACTGCAGACCACGGTGGAAGGCCTGTCGATCGCGGCGATCTCGTACTACGTGATCAGCCTGCTGCTGTACCTGGCCAAGGGCGCCAAGGCAGCGGGCCTGGCGATCCACCCGGAAATCGCGGCCGGGGCGATGGTGCCGCTGGTGCTGTGGGCCGTGTGGCGCACCACGCGGCGCATCCACGCCCGGCTGAACAAGCCCTCCAGCCCACCCTAGGCGGGCACGGCCCGCGGCGCGCGCGCCGCACCGCCGTCGACCGTGTCGGCGCTGGTGCTGATGACGCCGCCCCCGAGGCACACCTCGCCGTCGTACAGCACCGCGCTTTGCCCGGGCGTCACGGCCCACTGCGGCTCGGTGAACGCGAGCGCGAAACCGGTGTCGCCGTCGGCCTCGAAACGGCAGGGCGCATCGGCCTGGCGGTAGCGCGTCTTGGCCGCCATGTCGCCGGCGGCGGGCGCGTGGCCCGCCACCCAGCTCGCGTCCTGCGCGCGCAGCCTCGGTGTGAGCAGCCAGGGGTGGTCGTGGCCCTGCACCACCCAGAGCGTGTTCTTCTCGATGTCCTTGCGCGCGACGAACCAGGGCGCGTGTTCGTTGCCGCCCTTCTGCGCGCCCTTCTCGCGCACCCCGCCGATGCCCAGGCCCTGGCGCTGGCCCAGCGTGTAGAAGCTCAGGCCCACGTGCTGGCCCAGCACGCGGCCTTTTTCGTCCTTGATCGGACCCGGCTCCCTGGCGATGTAACGGTTCAGGAAATCGCGGAACGGCCGCTCGCCGATGAAGCAGATGCCGGTGCTGTCCTTCTTCTTCGCGTTGGGCAGGCCGATCGCGGCCGCGATGCGGCGCACCTCGGTCTTGGGCAGTTCGCCCACCGGGAACAGCGTCTTCGAGAGCTGCGCCTGGTTCAGGCGGTGCAGGAAGTAGCTCTGGTCCTTCAGCGGGTCCAGGCCCTTGAGCAGCTCGAACGCACCGTGGCGTTCACGCACCCGGGCGTAGTGGCCGGTGGCGATCTTCTCGGCGCCCAGGCGCATGGCGTGGTCCAGGAAGGCCTTGAACTTGATCTCGGCGTTGCACAGCACATCGGGGTTGGGTGTGCGCCCCGCCTGGTACTCGCGCAGGAACTCGGCGAACACGCGGTCCTTGTACTCGGCCGCGAAGTTCACGTGCTCGATGTCGATGCCCAGCACGTCGGCCACGCTGGCGGCGTCCAGGAAGTCCTGGCGCGTCGAGCAGTATTCACTGTCGTCGTCGTCTTCCCAGTTCTTCATGAAGATGCCGATGACCTCGTACCCCTGCTGCTTGAGCAGGTGCGCACTCACCGCGGAGTCCACGCCCCCGCTCAACCCCACGACCACGCGCTGTTTGCTTGCCATGGAACGATTATCCCCGCCGGGGGCATGGCCCCGCGCCCTGCGGGGCTGTCACCGCGCCGTCACGCGCCCGACGTAGGTTCAGATGGGTCCACTTCGTGCCGGCCGTCTTGACAAGCCTTGCGGTTGGACGATAGTGGCACCTGCCTTGTCACCCGACATTCACCGCGCCTTCACCCCCTTTTCACTGTCCTGTCACCTTTGAAAGAGAGCCTTTCCATGAAACGCTGCCTGCACCGCATCGCCCTCGCCACCCTCGTGCTCAGCGCCGCCGCCGGCGCCCAGGCCCAGGACAAGACCCTGCGCCTGCTCACCTGGGGCGGCTACGCACCCAAGGACGTGGTCGAGCAGTTCACCAAGGAAACCGGCATCAAGGTCGAGATCACGCTCTCCAACAACGAGGAAATGATCTCCAAGCTGCGCGCCACCGCCGGTGCCGGCTTCGACCTCGTGCAGCCCAGCCAGGACCGCATCGCCGGCCCGCAGACCGAGTTCAAGATCTACAAGCCCATGGACCTGAGCAAGCTCAAGTCCGAACTGTTCATCCCCTCGATGCTCGACGCCACCAAGAAAAACACCACCGTGGCCGGCGCGGTGTACGGCGTGCCGCACATCTGGGGCACCGACGGCCTGGTGGTCAACACCAAGACCTCCAAGGCGACCGACTACCCCGACCTGTGCGCGCCCGAGAACGCCGGCAAGGTCAGCATGCGCCTGAAACGCCCCACGCTGATCGCCATGGCCTTCGCCTCCGGCAAGGACCCGTTCGCCCTCTACAACGACCCCAAGGCCTACACGGCGCTGATGGACGACATGGGCAAGAAGCTGACCGACTGCAAGAAGAACGTGAAGTTCTACTGGGACGGCAAGGACCAGCTGCTCGCCGGCATCCGCTCGGGCGAACTCACCACCGCGATGATGTGGGACACCGGCGGCTGGGAGCTGAACAAGGCCAACCCGGACATCAGGTTCATCGCGCCCAAGTCCGGCGCGCTGGGCTGGGTCGACACTTTCGCGCTGCCCGCCAAGGGCCGCAACGACGAGGCCGCCTACGCCTGGATCAACTTCAACATGCGGCCCGAGGTCGCCGCGAAAGTGGCCAGTGCCGCGGGCAACTTCACCGCCAGCAAGGGCGCCGACCAGATGGCCGACGCGACGCTCAAGAAGCAGTTCGCCGACAGCTTCCCCGACGCCGCGCTGAAGAACATCAAGTGGTACCCGCCGGTGCCGGCCGGCATTGAAGACATCGAAGGCCGCGTGCTCGACCGCGTCAAGGCCGCCAAGTAAGCGGCGCGGTGCCGGCCCCGACCGCCGCGGACCCGCTCGCCAGCGACCTCGAGGTCCTGGCCGTCGACAAGCGCTACGGCGCGTTTGCGGCGGTGCAGGACCTCAGTTTCAACGTCCGGCAAGGTTCGTTCTTCTCCATCCTCGGCCCCTCGGGCTGCGGCAAGACCACGCTGCTGCGCATGATCGCGGGCTTCATCGCGCCCGACCGCGGCGAGCTGCGCATCAAGGGCGCGTCCATGCTCGGCGTGCCGCCCAACCGGCGGCCGGTGAACATGGTGTTCCAGCACCTGGCGCTGTTTCCGATGATGAGCGTGGGCGAGAACATCGCCTACGGCCTGGAGCGCCGCGGCGTCAAGAGCGCCGCCATCCGCGACAAGGTGGCCGACATACTGCGGCGCGTGGGCCTGCCCGGCAGCGCCGACAAGCGCATCGACCAGCTCTCGGGCGGGCAGAAGCAGCGCGTGGCGATCGCACGCTCGCTGGTGCTGGAGCCGGCCCTGCTGCTGCTCGACGAGCCGCTGGGCGCGCTCGACCTCAAGCTGCGCGAGCACATGAAGGTGGAGCTGAAACAGCTGCAGGCCGAGGTCGGCACCACCTTCGTCTACATCACCCACGACCAGTCGGAGGCGCTGGTGATGTCCGACCAGGTCGCGGTGATGAACCACGGCCGCTTCGAGCAGCTCGGCAGCCCGCAGTCGCTCTACTACCAGCCGGCCACGGCCTTCGTGGCCAGCTTCGTGGGCAACAACAACCGCTTCGAAGGCCGCATCGAGCAGCGCAACGGCGACCAGGTGTGCCTGCGCACGGCCGACGGCCTGGGCCTGTGGGCGCAGCGCATGGGCGCGCTCGACGTGGGGCAGGGCGCGCTGCTGTTCGTGCGACCCGAAGCGATCGAGATCGGCCGCCAGGCGGGCGAGCTGCCACCGGGCGACCCGGCCTTCAGCGCCACCGTGCACAGCGTGCTGTTCGACGGCGGCAATTCCACCGTGCAGGTGCGCGAGGCCACGAGCGGCGTGGCGCTGCAGATCGCACTGCCGCTCACCGGCCGCCTGGCCGACCTGCGCGCGGGCGAGACGGTGCACTTCGCCTACCAGCCCGCGCAGGCCTGGTGCTTCGCGGCCTGAGCCCATGAGCGAGCGCAGCCACCGCCGTTTCTTCCTGGGCCTGCTGCTCGCGCCGGCCCTGCTGTGGCTGGTGGGCCTGGTGGTGCTGCCGCACGTGGAGCTGCTGCTGCTTTCACTGCAGGCGCGCACCGGCCCGGGCGAATACGCCTTCAGCCTGGCCCAGTACCGCACCTTCGTCGACGAGCCGCTGTACTGGAACACCTTCGTGCGCACCGCCACGCTCTCGGTGCTGGCCACGCTGCTCACGCTGCTGCTGGCTTTCCCGGCCGCCTGGTACATCGCCAAGGTGGCGCAGGGCCGCGCCAAAACCGTGCTGCTGGTGCTGTGCCTGCTGCCGTTCTGGGTCAGCGAAATGGTGCGCACCCTGGGCTGGTTGATCCTGCTGCGCGAGACCGGCGTGGTCTCCAGCGTGCTGCAAAGCCTGGGCCTGGCCGGCGCACCCGTGGAGCTGCTGTACCACGACGCCACCCTTCTCGTGGGCCTGGTCTACGCCTCGCTGCTGTTCATGGTGATCCCGCTGGTCAACAGCCTGGAGAGCCTGGACGACAGCCTGATCGAGGCCGCCTACGACCTCGGCGGCAGCACCGCCAGCATCGTGCGCCGCATCGTGATCCCGCACGCGGCACCCGGCATCGCGGCGGGGTGCATCGTGGTCTTCATGCTGTGCCTGGGCAACTACCTCACGCCCACGCTGCTCGGCGGCAAGAACTCGCTCTGGTTCACCGAGCAGATCTACACCCAGTTCATCACGCGCTTCAACTGGAACCAGGGCGCGGCCTTCGGCTTCCTGCTGCTGGTGCTCTCCAGCCTGCTGGTGTGGGTGGCGCTGCGGCTCACCGGCCAGCGCTTCGGCGCGGTCATGAAGACCTGAGGCCGCCGCCCATGATCCCCAGCCTGCCCCGCCCGCTTGCCCAGCGCCTCGGCCTCAACGCCTTCGTGGCGGTGTTCTTCGTGTTCCTGTTCGTGCCGCTGCTGGTGGTGGCGCTGTTCGCGTTCAACAACGCCGACTACCCCACGCCGCCATGGATGGGTTTCACGCTCGACTGGTTCCTCGCGCGCAGCGACACGCGCACCGGCCTGCTGTTCGACGCCGAGCTCATCGGCAGCCTGGGCACCAGCGCCTGGGTGGCCCTGTGGGTCACGCTGCTCTCGGTCGGCGTGGGCACCTGCAACGCCTTCCTGCTCGAGCGCTTCGAGTTCCCCGGCAAGGGCCTGATCGCCCTGCTGAGCATGCTGCCGCTGGTGATCCCCGGGGTGATCCTGGGCACCTCCATCCTGGCGCTGGCCAGCCGCGTGGCCAACTTCGCCGACGAGGTCTGGGGCCTGCAGCTGGATTTCCTGCGCCCCGGCCTGCCGCTGGTGATCCTGGGCCAGTTCTGCTACATCGTCACCATCGCCACGCTCACCATCTCGGCCAGCCTGCGCCGCTTCGACCGCACGCTGGAGGAAGCCGCCTACAACCTCGGCGCGAGCCGCGCCGCGGTGCTGTGGACCATCACCCTGCCCTACCTGCGCCCGAGCATGATCGGCGCGGCCGCCATGGCTTTCCTGATGTCGTTCGAGAACTTCAACACCACGCTGATGCTGGTCGGCTCGGACTCGCCACTGACCGTGCTCATGTACAGCCGCATGCGCGAGGGCGCCACGCCGGTGCTCAACGCGATCAGCCTGTTCCTCATGATCGCCTCGGCCCTGCTCGCGCTGCTGCTGTTGTGGCGCAAGTCGCCCGAACGCGCCGAAGGCCGCTGAGCGGCCGCGTTACCGCTGCTGACATCCGTCACAAAGCGGTTTAAGCCTCATTTCAAGTTCGTTCGTTTCAATGCCTTCACCAGCAGCCGCTGGCATCGATACAAGGAAACGAATCATGAAATCTGTTGTTCTCTCCGCACTTCTTCTCGCCGTGGCCGGTGCTGCTGTGGCCGGCCCGGCCTGCAACGCACCCAAGGAAAAGTGGATGCCCGAAGCGGCGTTCAAGAAGGATGTGGAAGCCCAGGGCTACCAGATCAAGACCTTCAAGGTGAGCAAGGGCCAGTGCTACGAGATCTACGGCACCGACAAGGCCGGCAAGAAGGTCGAGATCTACTTCGACCCGGTCAGCGGCAAGGCCCTGGAACAGAAGTGAGCGCCACCGCCGCCGCATCGCGGCGGGTCTGGGACCCGCTGGTGCGCGTCTTCCACTGGTCGCTGGTGGCCTGCGTGCTGCTCAACCTCTTTGTGGTGGACGACGGTGAAGACCTGCACCAGTGGCTGGGCTACGCGGCCGCCGCGCTGGTGGGCGCGCGCGTGGTGTGGGGCTTCATCGGCCCGCGCCACGCGCGCTTTGCCGACTTCTTTCCCACGCCACGCCGCGTGGCGCAACACCTGCGTGCCCTGTGGCGCGGTGCACCGGAACACCACTGGGGCCACAACCCGCTGGGCGGCCTGATGGTGCTCGGTCTCATGGCCATGGTGCTGGCGCTCGGCCTGACCGGCTGGATGCAGTCGCTTGACGCCTTCTGGGGCGTGGAATGGCTGCAGGAGCTGCACGAGGGCCTGGGCGAATGGCTGATGCCGATGGTCGGCCTGCACGCGGCCGCGGCACTGGTGATGGGCCGCATCGAACGCACGCGGCTGGTCAAGGCCATGGTCACGGGCGTGAAGGAGCGCTACTGAGCCGGCGCGGCCCTGCATGGCACACTGCGCCGATGCCGATACGCATCGATCCCGGTGAAGTCGAGTTCACCGCCATCCGCGCCCAGGGCGCGGGCGGGCAGAACGTGAACAAGGTGTCCAACGCGGTGCACCTGCGCTTCGCCGTGCACGCCTCCTCGCTGCCCGAGGCCGTGAAGGGGCGCCTGCTCGCGCTCAGCGACCAGCGCATCACCACCGAGGGCGTGGTGGTGATCAAGGCGCAGACCAGCCGCAGCCTGGAGCAGAACAAGGCCGACGCGCTGGAGCGCCTGCAGGCGCTGGTGGACAGCGTGGCCACGCTGCCCAAGGCGCGCAAGGCCACCCAGCCCACCTTCGGCTCGAAGCAGCGCCGCCTCGAAGGCAAGGCCACGCGTTCCACCGTCAAACAATTGCGCGGTCGCGTGCGCGGCATGGACTGAAAACCCGGGCGAATGCTTCGCTTAAGGTTTTTTTACGATTCCTTTAAGCGCTATTTAGCAGCGCGGGCCGAGCTGGATTCCTAGACTTGTTTTCCATGATTCGCGGCACATGGGGTGCCTCGGTCATCACGAGACAAGCCGGGCACCGCCCGCCAAAGGAACCACCATGCAATCCCACACCATCGAAATCGCCCACGTGGCCGCCACCGCCCGCACCGGCCTCGGCCGATTCAACCTCTACGCCGGCATCCACAAGGCGTTGCGCGCCATGATGGCCGACACCCTGCTCACCGTGGGCCGCGCCGACCCCACCGACGCCGCCGACGTGAACATGGCCGCCACCCGGGTGGGCGAACTCATGGACCTGTGCGCCCGCCACGTGGCGCACGAAAACAACTTCGTGCACCCGGCGCTGGAGGCGCGCTGCCCCGGCGTGTGCCAGCCGGTGGCGCAGGAGCACGAGGGACACCTGCACCACATCGCCCACCTGCGCGACGCCGCCCTGTCGCTGCTGAAGACAGAAGCCGGCGAACGCGAACCCGCGCTGCAGGCCCTCTACCTGGCGCTGGCGCTGTTCGTGGCCGACAACTTCCAGCACATGCACACCGAGGAAACGGTGCACAACAGCGCGCTCTGGGCCGCCTACAGCGACGCCGAACTGATCGGCATCCACGACGCCCTGGTGGCGACCATTCCGCCGGCCGAGATGATGCTGGTGATGCGCTGGATGCTGCCGAACCTGAGCGCCCCGGAACGCCTGGGCGTGATGCAGGGCATGCGCGCGGGCGCGCCGGCCCCCGTGTTCGACGGCATGGCCGACGCGGCGCAGGGGCTGCTCGACCAGCGCAACTGGGCCAAGCTCGCGCGCGGCCTGGGCCTGCCGCCGGTGCCCGGCCTCGTCGCCGGCTAAGCGGCGATGTCCTCGAGCTCGACCGGGCCCAGCGCCTCGAAGCGGAAGCAGCCGCGCCCGGTCTTGTGGATGCGCAGCTGCGGGCACTGTTCAGCCAGCCGGCGGTGCAGCAGCAGCAGGCGCGCCTCGAGGTTGTCGGCCACGTCGGGCAGGCGCAGCGAGGCGTCCAGCCGCAGCTCGCGGTTGGTGAACTCGCTGCGGCCCTGGCGCTGCCGGTCCTGCAGCAGCTTCCACAGGATGGCGCCGGCCACGCCCTTGATCAGGTAGGTGTTGTTGACGAACACGCTGTCGTTGCTGCGGTAGCGCCGCACGCGCAGGACCGGGCCGGCCGCCAGCGGCGTTGCCGCCGCTGCGGCCGCGCCCTCGAGCTCCTCTTCGGTGCAGGGCGCCTCGGCCTCCTGCATCAGGTCGATCGCCATGCCCAGCTGGCCGCCCAGCGCAACCAGCACGTCCTCGTCCTCGAAGCTGAACTGCATGTCCACCGGGCTCTCGACGAACAGCACGCCGTTCACGCGGTCGGCCGCGAGCAGGGGCACGGCCAGCTGGCTGTGCGGCTCGGGCAGGCCCGGGTAGGGAATGTCGGTGCTGGCGGCGGCGCTGCCGTCGCCCAGCAGGCTGTCGCGCATGGCCCGGCTGTAGCGGTAGGCGCTCGTCATGTGCCCGATGCGCACCGGCGTGCGCTCGCGCGCGGCGACGCCGATCACACCATCGCCCAGGGCGATCTCCGAGCCCACGCCCGAGGTGGCGTAGCCGCGGCTGGCCACGGTGTAAAGGCGCTGCGTCGCGCCGTCGAGGATCAGCAGCATCGCGTGCCGCACCCCGAGCTCTTTCTCCAGCGTGTCCAGCGTGGCCTCGAGCGCGGCGCCCAGGCTGCGCGCGGCCGACAGGCGGGCACTGCCGCGGCGCAGCACCACCAGCGGGTTGGGTCGGGGCGCGGGCGCGGGCAGGGCTTCGGCCAGCGGCTCCTGGGGCAGCCGCTCGAGCTCGACCACCTCGTGGATGTCGGAGCCGAGCAGGCGGAACACCTCGGCCATGCCGGTGTGCGACGCGATGCCGGCCAGCTGCGCCTTCATGCTCTCGAACACCGGGCCTTCGGTCTCGGTGCGCAGGTAGCGCAGGTGCAGCCGGTAGAACACCGCGTTGATCGGGTTGAGCACCAGCAGCGTCGAACGGGGGTGGGCCAGCAGGTTCTGGCGCGTCTTGTTGAAGAACTGGAACGACAGCGCGACGTGGTCCTGGTCGACGTAGTAGACCTGCGAGATGTAGGCCACGTTGGGCGTGCCGTCGGCCGCGGTGGTGGCCATAATGGCAGGGATCGCGCCCTCCAGGCAGGGCCGCACTTCGGCCAGATCCACAGCGCTCATTCGATGACCTCCGCCCTGCGGGCTGCGGTGCGAGCTGGCTTGGGGCGGCCCGGCGCGGCGCTCATGAACGCCCCGCGATCGGCTGGCCCGCCTTGGGCCCGGGCGTCTGGTCGAAGGCCAGCTCGGGGGCGAACTCGATCGCGACCACGTCCTCCAGGCGGTGCGCCAGCATGGCGCGCGCATACACCGGGCCGAAACCGATCAGGGTGAGCTCGCGTTCCATGCCGCGCAGGTAGCGCTGCAGCACCGGCACGTCGTCCTCGCGCGCCTCGCGCAGGCGCGCCCCGCGCGTCTTGAGCTGCACGGTCTTGTGGCTGCTGGGCTGGCTGAACACCACCGCCAGGCGCCCGCTGCGGGCGACGTCGCCGAGCAGCTGCGCCGACTGGCTGCGGCACACGTAGACGGTGATGTGGCGGCCCTGCGCCTCGACCCGGCTGCCGACCGCGCGCATCACGCTGGGCGTGAGGTCGTGGCCGCAACTGCTGGCGATGACGGAGACGCCCCCGTCCATCATGGCCAGGTGCTCCGGTGTCAACAGGGGTGGGCTGGGGTGTTCCAAAGGGGGCCGGTGTGGGTGCACGGGACGCCGCGATCATAGCGAGCGGGTGCCGCGGCGCCAAGCGCCAGCGCGCCCGCCACGGCCCCTGCGCAAGCCGCCGCTTGCAATTTCGCACGGCTGTGCCAAAATGCCGCGCATGGACGCCCGGACCCAGAAAAGTGAAATGACGCGCGCCGCCATCGTGGGCGCCGCGCTGGACCTCGCCGCGTCCGACGGGCTGGAGGCGATCACGCTGCAGGCGGTGGCCGACCGCATCGGCATTTCCAAGAGCGGCGTGTTCTCGCGCGTGGGCTCGCGCGAGGCCTTGCAGAAGGCGGTGATCGAGGAATTCGGCCGCCGCTTCGTCGCCGACGTGTTCGTGCCGGCCATGCAGGTGCCCAAGGGACTGCCGCGCCTGAGCGAGATCGTGCGGCGCTGGCTGGTGCGCCTGCGCGACGTGGAGGCGCACAAGGGCTGCCTCTACACCTCGGGCGCCTTCGAGCTGGACGACCGCGAGGGCGAGTTGCGCGAGCTGCTGCTGGGCGAGGTGACGCGCTGGCGCGCCGCGCTGCGCCGCACCGTGCTGCAAGCCATCGAACTCGGCCAGCTCCAGCCCGACACCGACCCCGAACAGCTGGTCGGCGAGATCTGCAGCCTGGCGATCGGGCTGGTGCACGACGTGCGCTTCCTGCGCGACCCGCGCGCGGCCGAGCGCGCCCAGGCCACCTGGCTGCGGCTGGTCAGCACCTACGAAAGCTGAACACCGTTCCGCTGTCCCTTTTTTTCGACCACTTTCGCACAATCGTGCGATTCAAGGAGCCTCCCATGAGCACCACCCCTTTGCAGACCGCCTCCGCCTATTACCAGTCCAGCCCGGGCACGCGCTGGCTGCGCTGGGCGCTCGGCCTGTCCGAGCGCGTCTGGCCGGCGCTGGCCGTGCGCGGCGCCCTGCGCCTGTTCGGCACACCGCTGCCGCCGAAGTGGCTGCACCGGCGCCAGCCCGCGCTGGCCACCTGGCAGGCCACGCCCTGGGCCTTCGAAGAGGCCAGCGTCACGCTCTACGAGCCGCCGCCCGGACCGCATGGGCCGGTGGTGCTGCTGCTGCATGGCTGGGGCGGCCACGCCGCGCAGATGCTGCCGCTGGCGCAGGCGCTCGCGGCCCAGGGCCTGCGGCCGCTGCTGGTGGACCTGCCCGCGCACGGCCGCAGCCAGGGCAGCACCAGCAACCTGCCGCAGTTCGCGCGCGCCATCGAGTACCTGACCGCGCGCCTGCAGCAGCAGGGCCACGAGGTGCGCGCCGTGGTGGCGCATTCGCTGGCGGCCAACGCGCTGGCCTACGCCGCCGCGCGCGGCCTGCCGGTGGAGCGGCTGGTGCTGCTGGCGCCACCGGCGTCGCCGCACGCGTACACGCGCCTGTTCGCCATGGTGTTCGGCCTGAGCGAGGACACGCGCTCGCGCATGCAGCTGCGGGTGGAAGCGCGCGAAGGCATCCTGATGCGCCAGTTCGAGCCGGCGGCGGTTGGTCCGCGCGTGTCGCTGCCCACGCTGATCGTGCACGACCGCGAGGACCGCATCAACCGCTTTGCCGACGCCGAGGCCTACCGCGATGCCATCGCGGGCGCGCGGCTGCTGGAAACCAGCGGCCTGGGCCACACCCGGCTGCTCAAGGACGGGCAGGTGCTGGAGGCGGTGGCGGCGCACCTGCGGGGCTGAGCCCCGCCGCGCTCACTTCATCGCCTCGCTGGGCGCGCGGCTGTGGGCGTTGTTGGTGTCCACCAGCAGGCGCAGCAGCTTCATGAACTGTTCGCGCTGGCGCTCGGTGAGCGGTTCCAGAATGAGTTCCTGCGCGCCCAGCATGGCCGGCACGGCCTCGCGCAGCAGTTGCACACCGTCCTCGGTGAGCGCCAGCTGGCGGGCCCGGCGGTCTTCGGGCGCGGTCTTGCGCTCCAGCCAGCCGCGCGCCTCCAGCCGGTCGACCACGCCGCCGGTGGTGGAGGCGTCCAGCGCGATGGTGCGCGCCAGCGTGCGCTGGTCGATGCCCGGGTGGTTGGCCACGGTCTGCAAGGCCGCGTACTGCACCGGGGTGATGCCGATCTCGCCCAGCTCCTGCAGGAAGATGCCGACCGAGATCTGGTGCAGCCGGCGGATGTAGTGGCCGGGCTGGTGATCGATGTCGATGGCGGGGGCTGGGCTGCGTTTCATGTGCAAGGGCGATCGGGTGCGGCCGGTGACGGACGGGGTTGCCGGAATCCTAGCACCGCACTTACAATAAGTATACTGATCATCAGCATGCGGCCCATATCGAGGAGACACCCATGACAGCGAACCCTTCAGACCTTCCCGTGCTGGTTGCCGGCGGCGGCATCGGCGGCCTGGCCGCCGCGCTCGCCCTGGTGCGCCAGGGATTTCGCGTCAAGGTGCTGGAGCAGGCGGCCGAGCTGGGCGAGATCGGCGCCGGCATGCAGCTCGGCCCCAACGCCTTTCACGCGTTTGATGCGCTGGGCGTGGGCGAGCAGGCGCGCAAGCGCGCCGTGTACACCGACTTCATGGTGATGCACGACGCGATCGACGAATACCAGGTCGGCAAGATCCCCACCGGCGAGGCCTTCCGCCAGCGCTTCGGCAATCCCTACGCGGTGATCCACCGCGCCGATGCGCACACCTCCCTGCTGGAGGGCGTGCAGGCCAGCGGGCAGATCGAGTTCCTCACCTCCACCCGCGTGGCGCGCGTCGAACAGGACGCGAGCGGTGTGACCGTGCACGACCAGCATGGCCAGGCCCACCGAGGCCTGGCACTCATCGGCGCCGACGGCGTGAAGTCGGTGGTGCGCCAGCAGTTCGTGGGCGACGAGGCACGCGTGACCGGCCACGTGGTCTACCGCGCGGTGGTCGACAAGGCCGACTTCCCCGAAGACCTGCGCTGGAACGCGGCCAGCATCTGGGTCGGGCCCAACTGCCACCTGGTGCACTACCCGCTGCGCGGCGGCGAGCAGTACAACGTGGTGGTGACCTTCCACAGCCGCGAGACCGAAGAATGGGGCGTGACCGAAGGCAGCCAGGAAGAAGTGCAGGGCTACTTTCAAGGGCTGTGCCCCAGGGCGCGCCAGCTCATCGACCTGCCCAAGAGCTGGAAGCGCTGGGCCACGGCCGACCGCGAGCCCATCGGCCAGTGGAGCTTTGGCCGCGTCACGCTGCTGGGCGACGCGGCCCACCCGACCACGCAATACATGGCCCAAGGCGCGTGCATGGCGATCGAAGACGCGGTGACGCTGGGTGAAGCGCTTCGTGTGCACGGCAATCACATCGAAAAGGCCTTCGACCTCTACCAACGCTCGCGCGTGGCGCGCACCGCGCGCATCGTGCTGAGCTCGCGCGAGATGGGCCGGATCTACCACGCCAAAGGGGTCGAACGCCTGGTGCGCAACGACCTCTGGAAGGGCCGCACGCCTGAACGTTTTTACGACGCCATGGAGTGGCTCTACGGCTGGAACGTGCAGAACTGCCTGGCCGCCCACTGAACACACGGAGACACCATGAACGACCTCGGACGACTCGAAGACCTGCCCGCCGACTACGTGGCCGAGCTGCGCGCACTCAACCTGGTGCCGCTGTGGCCCAGCCTGCGCGGCGTGCTGCCGCCCACCATCCCCACGCGCCAGACCCAGGCCACGCACTGGCCCTACAAGACCATCAAGCCGCTGCTGCTCAAGGCCGGTGAGCTCACGCCCATCGAGAAGGCCGAGCGCCGCGTGCTGGTGCTGGCCAACCCGGGCCACACGCTGGAGAAGATGCAGGCCAGCGCGGCCATGTACCTCGGCATGCAGCTGCTGATGCCGGGCGAGTGGGCGCCCAGCCACCGCCACACGCCCAACGCGGTGCGCATGGTGGTGGAAGGCGAAGGCGCCTGGACCACGGTGGACGGCGAGAAGTGCCCCATGAGCCGCGGCGACCTCATCCTCACGCCCACCGGCCTGTGGCACGAGCACGGCCACGACGGCACCGAGCCGGTGATCTGGCTCGACGTGCTCGACCTCCCGCTGGCCTACTACCTGGAGGTGAGCTACCACCTCAACGGCACGCGCCAGGCCACGAAGCCCGGCCAGGGCGACCGCGCCTACGCGCGCGCCGGCGTGGTGCCCACCCCCGTGTTCGGCCGCAGCGGCAAGCGCTACCCCATGCTGCGTTACCCCTGGGCCGACGCGAAGGCCGCGCTGCAGTCGCTCGCGGCCGACCGGCCCGACGTGGACGCGGTGCAGGTGACCTATGTGAACCCCGAGACCGGCGAAGACGTGGAGAACATCCTGGGCTTCCATGCGCTGATGCTGCGCCCGAGCCAGACGCTGCGGCTGCCCGCGCGTTCGCCGGCCGTGGTCTACCACGTGATCGAAGGCGCGGCGCGCGTGGCCACCGACGCCCAGGGTTTCGACCTGGTCGCGGCCGACACCAGCTGCATCCCCGGCTACACCGCCACCACGCTCACCAACGCCTCGGCCAGCGCGCCGGCCTTCCTCTTCATCGCCGACGAATCGCCGCTGCACCGCAAGCTCGGCGTGTACGAAGTGCGCCCCGACAACCAGCCCCACATGCCTTGAGACCCGCCATGACCACCTACCTCTTCCCCCCGCCCCCCGTCGCGTCCGTGCCCGTGCGTGGCCACACCGAGCTTTTCCCCGTCAACCGCCTGTTCTTCGTCGGCCGTAACTACCACGCGCACGCGGTGGAAATGGGCAAGCCGGTGGACAAGTCGGTCGAGCGGCCGTTCTACTTCACCAAGGCACCGCAGACGCTGGCGCTCTCGGGCGCGACCACGCCCTACCCGAGCGAGACGGCCAACTACCACTTCGAGATGGAGCTCGTGCTGGCCATCGGAAAACCGGGCTTCCGCGTGAAGGCGGAAGACGCGCACGAGATCATCTACGGCTACGCCGCCGGCCTGGACATGACGCGGCGCGACCTGCAGCTGGTGGCGCGCGACAAGGGCCGCCCCTGGGACCTGGGCAAGGACGTGGAACATTCCTCGGTGTGCAGCGAGATCGTGCCCATGCCGGGTGTGGTGATAGCGCGCGGCGGCATCGAGCTGTCGGTCAACGGCGCGGTGAAGCAGAAGTCCGACGTGGACAAGCTGATCTGGAACATCCGCGAAATCATTGCCGACCTCTCGCTCTTCTACCACCTGCAACCCGGCGATCTGATCTACACCGGCACGCCCGAAGGCGTGGGCGCGGTGCTGCCGGGCGACAGGATCACCGGCTCGGTGGAAGGCGTGGGCGAGGTCGCGCTGACGGTGGGCCCCAAGGCCTGATCGCGCGCCAGGTTCAGGTGGGCTCCAGCCCCCGGCGGCGCATCATGTCGGCGCTCATGGCCTGCAGGGCCTGGGGCGACAGGCCAGCCTGCGCGGCCGGGTAGACCAGGCCGTCCTCCTCGCGCAGGTGGCGGTCGTACAGCCGGGCGAATCCGGTGAGCGTGGCTTCCTCCTGCGGGCTGAAGTGGGCCCACCCCGCGCGCGGCGCCTGCGCCACCGACGCGAGCACCCCGCGCGCGGCCGCCCAGGCGGTGGCCATGTCAAGGTGGTCCTGCTGCAGGCGCAGCACGACCTGGCGCAGCGCCGCGTCCTCGCCGGCCAGCAGGGGCGGGAACACATGGCGCTCCTCGTCCTCGTGGTGCAGCGGCGCGGCCTGGTCGAAATAGCGCATCACGTCGCGCGTGGCGCTGGCCACGCTGTCGTCCCAGCCGCGCACCCGCACGTGCTGCTGCAGCTTCGCCAGCAAACCCAGCATGCGCTCGACGCGTTCGTGGCAGGCGCCCAGCATCTCGAACGGCGCCTCGAAACCCGCGGCAGGCGCGCGGTGCCCGGGCAAGGTGATGGAGGTGAGCGGGATCGAACTGGCCACTTCAGCCCAGGGCCACGGCCTGGCCTTGCGGGTTGAACGGAATGAAGGCGTGCAGCTGGCCCTGGCGGATCGCCTCCACCATGTCCTGCAACGGCAGCTCGGCCTCGGCGCTGGCGGGCTGCCGGCCCGGCGTGCCCGCCAGCGCGGCAGCAAACACCATGCCCCAGGGCTGGCCGAAGGCCTCGGCCTCCTGCACCAGCTGGTCGAACGACACGAGCTCGTCCAGGCCCTTGTCCACGCACATCTGCGGCACCAGCGCGCCGCCCTCGCCGCGCTCGAATTCGAGCCGCTGGGCCTCGGTGGCGTCGTCGGGCAGCTCGACGCCGGCAAACACGAACAGCAGGCGCTGTGGCAGGGGCTGGCTGCGCGCGGCGCTCAGCAGGTCGTCGAAGGTTTGTATGTTCATGGGGTCTCCAGGGTCAGTCGGTTTTCGCCGGCGCGGGGCCGAGCGTGCTGCAGTAGTCGGCCACGGTGGGGCGCGTGCGCGCGGGCCGGCGCGCCGCCACCGTGCCCACGCTCAGGAAACACAGGGCGTGTTCGCCCGCGTGCAGGCCGAAGCGCTGGCGCAAGGCCTCGGAGCCCAGCGCCTTGCCGCTGGTGAGCGCCGAGCCATAGCCCATGGCGGTGGCCATGAGCAGCATGTTCTGCACCGCGCAGCCGGCCGAGAGGATGCGCTCGTGCAGGTCCACCGCCGGGTCGCCGCGCTGCCCGTCGACCACCACCAGCAGCAGCAGGGGCGCGCGGTGCGCCTTCTCGCGCGCCTGGTCCAGCTGCTCGGGCGTGGCGCTGGCGTCGCGCTCGCGCAGGGCCTGGGCGAACACCTCGGCCAGCGACGCACGCTCGGTGCGGGGCACGGTCACGAAACGCCAGGGCAGCAGCTGCCCGTGGTCGGGCGCGGCGGCGGCGGCGCCCAGCAGGGCCTGCAGCTGGTCCGCGCGCGGCCCGGGTGCCAGCAGCCGCTTGGGCAGCACGGTCTGGCGCGCGTGGATCAGGTCGGCCGCCACCTGCGCCCATTCGGGCTCGGTGGCCTCGGTGCGTGCAGCGGTGGTGTCCAGGGTCAGCATGTGTCGGTCTCCAGGTCAGCCCGGCCGGCCGTCGGCGCGCACGCGGCCGTACCAGCCCGAGAGGCGAAGGGCCCACACGCCCATGACGCCGGCCCACAACAGGGCGGCAAGCATGAGCAGCCAGGCGGGTGAGGGCTCGAGCGCGGCGGCGATGCGCAGCAGCACCGCGAGCTGCAGCAGCCAGAACAGCGTCCACACGAGCGGGTCGGCCACCAGCGCGCGCCCGCTGTGGCCACACGACACGCGCGTGACCATGGCCAGCATGAGCGAGCCCAGGCAACCCATGCTGAGCGCGTGCAGGGGCGCCAGGCCGAGCACCGTCGTGCCCAGGCCCCAGCCGGCCAGCTGCGACACGCCCGCCAACACGAAGGACAGGCCCAGCCACAGGAAGCCCAGGTGCAGCATGGCCAGCAGGCGGATCTTCAGGCTCTGCACCAGGCCCCACACCACCGCGAGCCACAGGATGACGCCGCCGGCGCCCAGCTCCAGCAGGCCGCGCGCCAGCATCCAGGCGCGCGCGAGCGGCCCGGACAACAGCCCGGGCAGCCACACCGCCAGCACCTCCACGGCCACCGCCAGCAGCAGCACCCACAGCACCCAGAACGGCCGCCACGCACCCACCATGGGCACGGCGCTGGAGGTGAAGAACGGAATCATGCGGTGCGCCACCGCCACGTAGGTCACCACCACGAAGCCCCAGAGCGCGCTGCGCACCGCCGCGCCGGCCAGGTCGATCTCACCGGCCGCCAGCGCCCCGGTCATCAGCGCCAGGCTGGCCACGCCGACCAGGCCGGCCACGCCCACGGTGCGGGCGTGCAGGCGGTCGGGCTCGGTGCTGCGCCGCACCAGCGACCAGAACCGCAGCACCACCGCGCCCAGGCCGAGGCAGGCCGCCCCCGCGCCGGCCAGCGCCAGCGATTCGTGCGTGTGCACGCCGGCGAGCCAGAGCAGCCAGCCCAGCGCCTGCAGCAGCAGCGGCGCCAGCAAGGCGCGCGCGAGCGGCGGGGCCACGCCCAGCCACTTGGGCCCGGCGGTGAACAGGAAGCCCGAGAAGAACAGCGGGATGAAGCCGAAGGTCATGACCGCGGCGTGGCCCAGCGTGGGCGAGAACGCGTAGCGCAGGCCGATCAGGCCGCTGGCGCGGTCCACCTGCACCAGCGCCCACCACAGGCCCGAGGCCAGCAGCAGCAGCATGGCCAGCGCAAAGCCCAGGCGGTGCGGCGCGAGCAGCAGGTGGCGCGCGCGCCAGGGGCGCTGCGCGGGCGGCTCGCCCCCGCGCAGCGGCAGGCCCTGCGTGCGCGCCACAGCGTTCATCCACACGCCCCGAGGTGGCCGCACTGCGTGCAGTGGTCGCAGCCGTCCTTGCGGATCACCGCGTGCGCGCCGCACTCGCTGCACTTGCGACCCGGCATCACGCCCGGCGTGAGCGCCAGCTCCACCGGCGGCGCGGGCAGGCTCGCGGGCGTGACCCCGGCGCGCTGCGCGATCAGGGTCTGCACCGCGTAGGCGATGGCCGCCACCACCGAGTCGTGCCACATCGGCACGCGCGTGCCATCGGCCCTTTCGTGCGTGCCCATGCGCACCGGGCCGCGGTCCCACACCACCTTGCGCATGTCGCGCAGGGCACGGTCGAGGAAGCCGCCGCGCGCGGCCAGCGAGAGCAGGCGCATGCTGGAGGTGACCCACTGCTGCGACTCGCCGCTCTGGCCCACCGGCATGAAGAACTCGATCGCGCGCTCGACGGTGCCCGAGCCGTCGGCGGCCGGCACCGGCAGGAAGGACACCACCAGGTACAGCGTCTGGTGGCCCTCCTGCGTCCAGTACTCGATCTTGTCGGCCACCGCCGACAGCGCGCCCTTGGGCCGGCTCTCGATCACCGTGCGCATCGGGTCCACGGTGGCGACGCTGGCCGTCGTCTCGGGCGTGGCGCCGGTGTCGAGCACCGAGCCCAGGATGGCGTTGGGCCGGTAGGTCGCCAGGCCCTTGAGCTGCGCGCGCCAGGCCTGCCGGTACAGGTCCTTGAAGTCGTCGTAGGGAAATTCGGCCGGCACGTTCACCGTCTTGGAGATCGCCGTGTCCACGAAGGGCTGCACCGTCGCCATCATGGCCAGGTGGTCGGTGGCCGGCATGGCCAGCGCGCTCACGAAGTACTCGGGCAGCTGCGCCATGTCACCGCCGAGCTCGCGGTAGAGCCGCCAGGCGTGGTCTTCCACCGCGTAGTCGGTGGTGCTGCCGTCGGCCTCGCGCTTCTTGCGCCGGTACATCCAGGAAAACGGCGGCTCGATGCCGTTGGAGGCGTTGTCGGCGAAGGCCAGGCTGACCGTGCCGGTGGGCGCGATCGACAGCAGGTGGCTGTTGTGGATGCCGTGCGTGCGGATCGCCGCGCGCAGCGCCTCGGGCAGGCGGCTGGCGAAGGTGCCCTCGGCCAGGTAGCCCTCGGCGTCGAATTTCGGGAACGCGCCCTTTTCCTGCGCCAGCGCCACCGAGGCCGTGTAGGCCGCGTCGCGCATGCGCTCGGCGATCTTCGCCGCCAGGGCACGGCCCTCGGCGCGGTCGTAGCGCACGCACAGCATGGCCAGTGCATTGCCCATGCCGGTGAAGCCCACGCCGATGCGCCGCTTGGCCGCGGCCTCCTCGCGCTGCTGCGGCAGCGGCCAGAAGGTCAGGTCCAGCACGTTGTCGAGCGCGCGCACCTGCAGGGCCACGACCCGCTCGAAGGCCTCGAAGTCGAAGGTGGGCAAGCCACCGAAGCCGAAGGGGTGGCGCACGAAGCGCGGCAGGATCACCGGCCCGAGGTCGCAGCAGCCATAAGGCGGTAATGGCTGCTCGCCGCAGGGGTTGGTCGCTTCGATCGACTCGCAGTAGCGCAGGTTGTTGTCCTGCTGGATGTGGTCGAGAAACAGGATGCCGGGTTCGGCGAAGTCGTAGGTCGAGCGCATCACCGTGTCCCAGAGCACGCGCGCGGGCAGGCTGCGGTAGACCCACAGGCCGTCGGCCCGCTGGTGGGCGCCCTGGGCCAGCAGCCCCGGGCCGGGGCGCGCGCGGTGCACCAGGTCCCAGGGCTGGTCGTCGGCCAGCGCGCGCATGAAGGCGTCGCTCACGCCCACCGACACGTTGAAGTTGTTCCAGCGCCCCGGCGTGCGCTTGGCGGTGATGAACTCGATCACGTCGGGGTGGTCGATGCGCAGCACGCCCATCTGCGCGCCGCGCCGCGCGCCCGCGCTCTCCACCGTGGCGCACGACTGGTCGAACACGTTGATGTAGCTGCACGGGCCCGAGGCCAGCGAGGCGGTGGCCTTCACTTCGGCGCCGCGCGGGCGGATGCGCGAGAAGTCGTAGCCCACGCCGCCGCCGCGCCGCATGGTCTCGGCGGCCTCGCGCAGGGCCTCGTAGATGCCCGGGTAACCGCCGTCGTCCACGCCCTGGATGCAGTCGCCCACGGGCTGCACGAAGCAGTTGATCAGCGTGGCCTGGATCGCCGTGCCGGCCGCGCTCATGATGCGGCCGGCCCCGATGGCGCCGGCCTGCAGGTTGTCGAAGAAGCGCTGTTCCCACAGCGCGCGGTCGGCCTCGGCTTCCACCGAAGCCAGCGCCCGCGCCACCCGGCGGTAGATGTCGGGCGCGCCGGTCTCGCCGTCCTTGAGGTATTTTTCCCGCAGCACATCCAAGCTGATGGGCTGCTCGCCGATGGCGCTGGTGCCGGCGTTCTTGATCGCGTCGCGTTTCATGGTCGGGTGTTCCTTCGTCAGGCCAATGCAGGGCGGACACCACTCAGGAGCCATCGCATCAGGTCCTGCACCGGGCGGATCTGCTGGCCGAACGGCAGCACACCCGCACCCCGGAAAAACAGGCCCTTCTGCGTGTCGCCGTCGAGCGCGTGGCCGAGCTGCTGGTCGATGCAGAACTGCCCCATCTCGCCCTTGCCGTCGCGAAGACCGCAATGGGCCAGGCAGTCAAACGCCATGTTGCACTTTTTCTTCACATGTGCAACCGCCTTCAGTCGCGGCTCCAGGCGCAGGTATTTGTCCAGCCAGGGGGTGCGCACGGCGCGCGCGGGCAGGCCGGCCACGCTGACGAACTCCACCAGGTCCTCGGGCCGGGCCTCGGCCAGCACGCGCTTGAAAGCCGCGTCGGCGTCGCATTCGCGCGTGACAGCAAAGGCGGTGCCGAGCTGCACCGCGCTGGCGCCCAGGGCCTGCAGGCGCAGGATGTCGTCGCGGCAGCCGATGCCACCGGCCGCGATGAGCGGTATCTCGCGTTCGATGCCGGCGGTCTTGAAGAATTCCAGCACCTGCGGGATCACGACCTCGAAATCGAAGCGGGTGTCCTGCAGGTCGGCCACCTTGGCCGCACCGAGGTGGCCGCCGGCCAGCCGCGGGTGCTCGATCACGATGGCGTCGGGCAGGCGGCCCTTCTTCTCCCACTTGCGCACCAGCAGCTGCACGCCGCGCGCGTCCGACAGGATGGGGATGAGCGCGGTGTCGGGGTGGTCGCGCGCCAGCTCGGGCAGGTCCAGCGGCAGGCCCGCGCCCACCATCACCGCGTCGGCGCCGCTCTCCAGCGCCTGGCGCACGTACTGCTCGTAGGCGCTGAGCGCCTTCATCACGTTGACCGCGATCAGGCCACGGCCCTGCGCGAGGGTCCGCGCACCGCGGATCTCGCGGTCGAGCGCGACCAGGTTGGCCGCGTCGATGCGCTCCCGCGCGTCGGGTTCCTTGTCCAGGTGGGCGGTGGCCGCCATCAGGTCGGGGTGGCGGCGGCGCAAGTCGACCGACGAAACCGTGCCCACGCCGCCCAGGCCGGCCACGGTGCCCGCCAGCGAGGCCGCCGACACGCCCACACCCATGCCGCCCTGCACCACCGGCAGCAGTTCGCGGCCGCGCAGCCGCCAGGTGCGCAGGCCGCCCTCGCGGGCCAGTGCCTGGAGTTCGGCCGCCAGTGCCCCGGCGCCCTCAGTTGCTGATGACTTGTCCATCGTGTTCCACATAAGGTTGGTACGGCCCGGTGCCGCTGTTGGAGGCTAACGAGGCCGCGATGAAATCACCTTGCTGTGCATCAAACACATGCACTTCTCCGTCCTCGATGACGTAGTGCCAGCCGTGCAGGGTGAGCGCGCCGGCCTCGACCTCGCGCCGCACCATGGGGTAACCCATGAGGCGTTCGAGCTGCAGCACCACCGCGCGCTGCTCGGTGCGGCGCATCGATTCGGCACAGGGTTGCACCGGCAGCAGGGCCTCGTCGACCAGGCGGAGCCATGCGGCGAGCGCCACCGCCTCGGCGGGCGCGCCCTCGTAGGCGGTGCGGATCGCGCCGCAGTGGCTGTGGCCGCAGACCACGATGCGCTCCACGTGCAGGCTGAGCACGGCGAACTCGATTGCGGCCATGGTGCCGTGCAGGCCGTGCGACTGGTCGTAGGGCGGCACCAGCGCACCCACGTTGCGCACGAGGAAGAGCTCACCCGGGCCGGCGCCGGTGAGCAGGTAGGGCACGAGTCGCGAGTCGGAGCAGCCGATGAACAGCGTCTTGGGGTGCTGGCCCTCGGCCACCAGATCCTGGAAGCGCTGTTGATGCCGCGGAAAGTAGTCGGAACGGAAATGCCGCAGGCGCAACAGCAGCTCGTCCGCCGCTGCCGCGCCGACGGCCGGTGGCGTCATTGCACCAGGGGCGTGTCGGCCCCCTCCAGCTCCACGCCCTCCACCTGGGCCTGGCCCACCAGCAGCTGCATGTACTGGCGCAGCGCCGTGGCCTGCGACTGCAGGGCCAAGCGCGCACCGATCTGCGCCTGCAGCTCGGTGAAGTCGGGCAGGCGCCCGGGCTCGCGCTCCAGCACCTCGACAATGTGCAGGCCGAAGCGGCTGTGCACCAGGCGCGGGTGCAGGCCCACGGCCTGGATGGCGTCGTTCTGCAGGAACAGCGCCTTGGCCAGCTCGGGCGCGCAGTCCTGCGGCGTGATCCAGCCCAGGTCGCCGCCCTGGGCGCTCGACGGGCAGTTGGAGAGCTCGCCCGCAAGCTGCGCGAAACGATCGGCCGGCACGCCCTGGCGCGAGAGCTCCAGCAAGGCGGCCTCGGCGCGCTGGGCCAGCGCGTTCACCGGCACGCCCGGCGTGACCGCGAACAGGATGTGCCGCACGTGCAGCGCCTGGCCGACCACGAAGCGCGGCTTGTGGGCCTCGTAGTGGCGCCGGCATTCTTCGGCACCTGGCTCGGGCGAGTGCACCTCGGCTTCGAGCAGGGCCTCGATCGCGCTGCGTGTGTCGGCGTCGGGCTCGGGTGCGTTCAGGCCGGTGAAACGTGGCAGCAGGCCGGCGCGCACCGCCTGCTGGCGCAGCAGCTCGGTGCAGGCGCGCTCGCGCAGGGTCTGCGCGTCCAGCACCTCGCCGGCGTCGTGCAGGTGGATGCCGTTGACGCTGGCGATCGCGACCGGAGTTGCTGCGGCCTCGGGGCCTTTGCAGGCGCAGGCGCTGCTGCCGCAGCCGGTGGAGGGCGATGATGGGGAAAGGTCCTGTTTCATGGGGGCTCCCGTCGGTGTGGGGTGGATCAGCGAGGCTGGCTCGGGTGCGCCGGGTTGGTCGGGTTGGCCGGCACGCCCAGGCGGCGGCTGCGCACCACCTGGTAGGGCCGCACGAGGTAGCCCACGCTGGCGAAGCCGCTCCACACATGCACCAGGCGCGAGAACGGGAACAGCAGGAAGATCGTCATGCCCAGCACCAGGTGCACCTTGTACGGCCAGTCCATGTTGACCAGGGCGGCCGCGTCGGGGCGGAAGGTGACGATGCGCTGCGCCCACTCGGCCAGCACCAGCATGGCGCTGCCGTCGGCGTGCGAATACGAGTACGGCAGCGTGATCAGGCCGAGCACCAGTTGCACCCACAGGATGACCAGGATGGCGATGTCGGTGCGGTGGCTGGTCAGGCGGATGCGCGGGTCGAAGATGCGCCGGTGCAGCAGCAAGGACAGGCCCACAAAGCAGAGGACACCGGCGGTGCCGCCCGCATAGATGGCCAGCCGCTGCTTGACCGCGGCATCCATGAAGCCTTCGTAGAAGAAGTGCGGTGTGAGCAGGCCCACGGCGTGGCCGAAGAACAGGAACAGGATGCCGACATGGAACAGGTTGCTGCCCCAGCGCAGCTGGCCCTTGCGCAGCAGCTGCGAGGAATCGCTTTTCCAGGTGTACTGGTCGCGGTCGAAGCGGGCCAGGCTGCCCATGAGGAAGACCGCCAGGCAGATGTAGGGATAGACGCCGAAGAGGAAGTGGTGCAGTGAGGTCATGCCTGTGCTCCTGATGGAGGGGAGGGGTGGCGGCCGGTGGCCGCCTTCACGATGCGGATGGGTTGCGGCTGGCCGGGCCGGGCCTGGCCTTCGGTGGAGCAGCCGCCGAACACCGCGGGTTCGGCCCAGCTCTCGTCGATGCCGGGGTCGGCCGCCACCGGCACCGGCTCGGCTTTTTCGCCCGCGAGTTCGAGCACGGCGGCCAGCACGCTGGCGTACGGGCTCTGGCGCTTGAGCAGCGCGCTGAAGATCGCGCGCACGATGTGCGCGCTCTCGCCGAGGAACTCGCGCGCCACGGCGGCGGGCTGGGTGGAGGCGAACTCGAGCAGCACGCTCAGGTGGTCGGGCAGCTCGGCCGGGCCGAAGAACAGGCCGGCCTTCTCGTAGGTCTGGATCAGGTCGATCATGGCCGGGCCACGGTCGCGCGAATCGCCGAGCACGTGTTCGAACAGGTGCAGCGCGGTGCTGCGCCCGCGGTCGAACAGCTCGACGTAGTCGGCTTCGACGTCGAGCGCCGGCTGCTGGCTCAGGTGCGCCAGCAGTGCGTCGAGCTCGGTCAGCCGCGCGGCCGGCAGGGCGGCCTCGGCGCGCAGCGCATCGCGCAGTTCACCGGCGTGCGCGCGCAGCTCGGGCGTGGGGTAACGCAGCAGGTGGGCGAGCACACGCAGCGTGTGCACGGCGGGTTTTTGGGGGGTTGAGAAAAGGCCCATGTCAGACCCCCGCCTTGATCGGGATGGTGCGCTTCTTCTCGCTGCCGAACAGGCTGGTCTCGGTCTGGCCCTCGGAGCAGCCGTTGCCGAAACTGAAGCCGCAGCCGCCCTTGATGTTGAAGGTGTTCTCGGCGTATTCGCGGTGGGTGGTGGGAATCACGAAACGGTCCTCGTAGTTGGCGATGGCCATGGTCTGGTACATGTCCTCGACCTCGCGCACCGTGAGCTGCACCTGGTCGAGCACGTCCTGGTTGATCACGCCGTCCACGTGCTTGGCGCGCTGGTAGCTGCGCATGGCCAGCATGCGTTCGAGCGCGCGCACCACGGGGATCGTGTCGCCCGCGGTCAGCAGATTGGCGAGGTACTTCACCGGGATGCGCAGCTGGCTCACGTCCGGAATCTCGCCGTTGTCGCCCAGCTGCCCGGCGTTGGCCGCGGCGGTGATGGGCGAGAGCGGCGGCACGTACCAGACCATGGGCAGCGTGCGGTACTCGGGGTGCAGCGGCAGCGCCACCTGCCAGTCCACCGCCATCTTGTAGACCGGGCTGTGGCGCGCGGCCTCCAGCCAGTTGTCCGGGATGCCGTCGGCGCGCGCCTGCGCGATCACCGCGGGGTCGTGCGGGTCGAGGAAGAGGTCGATCTGGGCCTTGTAGAGGTCCATCTCGTTGGGCACGCTGGCGGCTTCCTGGATGCGGTCCGCGTCGTACAGCAGCACGCCCAGGTAACGGATGCGGCCCACGCAGGTCTCGCTGCACACGGTGGGCTGGCCGGCCTCGATGCGCGGGTAGCAGAAGATGCACTTCTCGGCCTTGCCGCTCTTCCAGTTGTAGTAGATCTTCTTGTAGGGGCAACCGCTCACGCACATGCGCCAGCCGCGGCACTTGTCCTGGTCGATCAGCACGATGCCGTCTTCCTCGCGCTTGTAGATCGAGCCCGAGGGGCACGAGGCCACGCAGGCCGGGTTGAGGCAGTGCTCGCACAGGCGCGGCAGGTACATCATGAAGGTGTTCTCGAACTCCCCCACCATGGCCTTCTGCGCGGCCTCGAAGCCGTTGAAGTTGGCGTCCTTGCTGCGCTTGGCGAACTCGCCGCCCAGGATCTCCTCCCAGTTCGGGCCCCACTCGATCTTCTCCATGCGCTTGCCGGTGATCAGGCTGCGCGGGCGCGCGGTGGGCGCGTGCTTCATCTCGGGCGCCGACTGCAGGTGGTCGTAGTCGAAGGTGAAGGGTTCGTAGTAGTCGTCGATCTCCGGCAGGTGCGGGTTGGCGAAGATCTTCATCAGCAGCTGCCACTTGCCGCCTTGTTTCGGCACGATGGAGCCGTCGGCACGGCGGGTCCAGCCGCCCTGCCACTTCTCCTGGTTCTCCCACTCCTTGGGATAGCCGATGCCGGGCTTGGTCTCGACGTTGTTGAACCAGGCGTATTCCACGCCGGGGCGGTTGGTCCAGACGTTCTTGCAGGTGACCGAACAGGTGTGGCAACCGATGCACTTGTCCAGGTTGAGCACCATGCCAATCTGTGCGCGTATTTTCATGATTCAGGCTCCTTCGGTTCGGCGGGTGTTCAGGGGTTCTCGCCCTGGGACTGGTAGGCACGGATCAGGTGGTCGTCGGCCGGTGTGTCGAGCCAGTCCACCTTGTCCATCTTGCGCACCACGACGAACTCGTCGCGGTTGGTGCCTATCGTTCCGTAGTAGTTGAAGCCGTAGCTGAGTTGCGCGTAGCCGCCGATCATGTGGGTCGGCTTGAGCACGATGCGCGTGACCGAGTTGTGGATGCCACCGCGCACGCCGGTGATCTCCGAGCCCGGGGTGTTGATGATCTTTTCCTGCGAGTGGTACATCATCACCATGCCCGGGTTGACGCGCTGGCTGACCACCGCGCGCGCGGCCACCGCGCCGTTGATGTTGAACAGCTCGACCCAGTCGTTGTCCTCGATGCCAGCACTCTTCGCGTCGTCTTCGCTCAGCCAGACCACGGTGCCGCCCCGGTTGAGGGTGAGCATCATCAGGTTGTCGCTGTAGGTCGAGTGGATGCCCCACTTCTGGTGCGGGGTGATGAAGTTCAGCAGGATCTCGGGGTTCCCGTTGGACTTGATGTTGTGGATGCCCGAGGTGGTCTTCAGGTCCACCGGCGGGCGGTAGCTGCCCAGGCCTTCGCCGAAGGCAATCATCCAGGGGTGGTCCTGGTAGAACTGCTGGCGACCGGTGAGGGTGCGCCATGGGATCAGTTCGTGCACGTTGGTGTAGCCGGCGTTGTAGCTCACCGTCTCGCTCTCGATGCCGCTCCAGGTCGGGCTGCTGATGATCTTGCGCGGCTGAGCCTGGATGTCGCGGAAGCGGATCTTCTCGTCCTCGCGGTGAATCGCCAGGTGCGTGTGGTCGATGCCGGTCTGCTTGCCCAGCGCCTCCCACGCCTTCACCGCCACGTGGCCGTTGGTCTCGGGCGCGAGCTGCAGAATCACCTCGCAGGCGTCGATGTCGGTCACGATCTTCGGCATGCCCTGGGTCACGCCCTCGTCGAGCGTGGTGCCGTTGAGCTGACCGAGCTGCTCCACCTCGGTTCCGGTCTTCCAGGCTATGCCCTTGCCGCCGTTGCCCAGCTTGTCCATCAGCGGCCCCAGCGCGGTGAAGCGCTTGAACACGTTGGGGTAGTCGCGCTCGACCACGGTGATCTGCGGCGCGGTCTTGCCGGGGATGAGTTCGCAGTGGCCCTTGCGCCACTCCTTCACGTCGAACGGCTGGGCCAGTTCGCCGGGGGTGTCGTGCATGATGGGTGTGAGCACCACCTCTTTTTCGACGCCCAGGTGGCCCGTGCAGACCTCGCTGAAGGCCTTCGCAAAACCCTTGTAGATCTCCCAGTCGCTGCGGCTCTGCCACACCGGGTCCACCGCCGCCGACAGCGGGTGGATGAAGGGATGCATGTCGCTGGTGTTGAGGTCGTTCTTCTCGTACCAGCTCGCGGTGGGCAGCACGATGTCGGAGTACAGGCAGGTGGTGCTCATGCGGAAGTCGAGCGTGACCAGCAGGTCCAGCTTGCCTTGCGGTGCGTGCTCGTGCCACACCACCTCGGCGGGTTTCGCTTCATCGCGGCCCAGGTCCTTGCCCTGCACGCCGTTCTCGGTGCCCAGCAGGTGCTTGCAGAAGTACTCGTGGCCCTTGCCGCTGGAGCCCAGCAGGTTGCTGCGCCACACGAACATGTTGCGCGGCCAGTTCTGCGGCGCGTCCGGGTCTTCACAGCTCATGGCCAGCGTGCCGTCCTTGAGCGCGCGCACCACGTAGTCCTTGGGGGCCAGGCCGGCGGCGGTGGCGTCCTTCACCACCTGCAGCGGGTTGGTCTTGAGCTGGGGCGCGCTGGGCAGCCAGCCCATGCGCTCGGCGCGCACGTTGAAGTCGATCATGCTGCCGCCAAACGCGGCCTTGTCGGCCAGCGGGCTCACGATCTCCTCCATGCCGAGCTTCTCGTAGCGCCACTGGTCGGTGTGCGCGTAGAAGAAGCTGGTGCTGTTCATCTGGCGCGGCGGGCGGATCCAGTCGAGCGCGAAGGCCAGCGCGGTCCAGCCGGTCTGCGGGCGCAGCTTTTCCTGGCCCACGTAGTGCGCCCAGCCGCCTCCGCTCTGGCCGATGCAGCCGCACATCATCAAGAGGTTGATCACGCCGCGGTAGTTCATGTCGGCGTGGTACCAGTGGTTCATGGCCGCGCCGATGATCACCATCGACTTGCCGTGCGTCTTGTCGGCGTTGTCGGCGAACTGCTGCGCCACGGTGATGACCTGGTCGCGCGGCACGCCGGTGATGCTCTCCTGCCAGGCCGGCGTGTAGGCGGCGTTGTCGTCGAAGTCCTTCGCGCCGCTGCCCAGGCCGCGGTCGATGCCGTACTGCGCGACCTGCAGGTCGAACACGGTGGCCACCATGGCGTGGCGCTCCTCGCCCGCCTTGCCCAGGCGCAGGCGCACGGCCGGCACGCGGGCGTGGTTGATGGCACCGTTCTGCGCGTTGGCGGTGAAGTGCGGCGCGGCGTTGCCACCGAAATAGGGTAAGGCCACGTCCACCACCTGGGTGTCCTGCTCGCCATCCTCGATCACCGAGAGCTTGAGCTTCACCTCGGTGTCGCTGCGGGCTTCCTTGGCCTCGAGGTTCCACTTGCCTTCGTCGGCGCGTCCGGCCTCGCCCCAGCGGAAGCCGATGGAGCCGTTGGGCAGCACGGCCTTGCCGCCGGTGTCGAAGGCCACGGTCTTCCACTCGGGGTTGTTCTTCTGGCCGAGCTGGCCGTTGAAGTCGCTGGCGCGCAGGTAGCGGTCGGGCACCAGGGTTTTGCTGCCGTCGGCCAGCGTGTGCTCTTTGAGCATGACCAGCAGCGGCAGGTCGGTGTAGCGGCGCGCGTAGTCGTCGAAGTAGCTGCTGCGCGGCTTGCCGCCTTCGGGGAAATAGAAGTTCTTGAGCACCACGTGGCCCATGGCCATGGCGAGCGCGGCGTCGGTGCCCTGCTTGGGGTGCAGCCAGAGGTCGGAGAGCTTGGCCACCTCGGAGTAGTCGGGCGTCACGGCCACCGTCTTGGCGCCCTTGTAGCGCACCTCGGTGAAGAAGTGGGCGTCGGGCGTGCGCGTCTGCGGCACGTTGGAACCCCAGGCGATGATGAACGAGCTGTTGTACCAGTCGGCCGATTCGGGCACGTCGGTCTGCTCACCCCAGACCTGAGGGCTGGCCGGCGGCAGGTCGCAGTACCAGTCGTAGAAGCTCATGCACACGCCGCCGATGAGCGAGAGGTAGCGCGAGCCCGCGGCGTAGCTCACCATGCTCATGGCCGGGATCGGGCTGAAGCCGATGATGCGGTCGGGCCCGTGCTGCTTGATGGTGTAGACGTTGGCCGCGGCGATCAGCTGGTTGACCTCGTCCCAGCCGCTGCGCACGAAGCCGCCCATGCCGCGCACCTGCTGGTAGTCGCGCCGGGCTTCGGGGTTCTCGACGATGGAGGCCCAGGCGGCCACCGGATCTTTCGCCACGGCGAGCGCGGCGCGCCAGCGCTCGAGCAGGCGCCCGCGCACCATGGGGTACTTCACGCGGTTGGCGCTGTAGAGGTACCAGCTGTAGGAGGCACCACGCGCGCAGCCGCGCGGCTCGTGGTTGGGCATGTCCCAGCGTGTGCGCGGGTAGTCGGTCTGCTGGGTTTCCCAGGTGACGATGCCGCCCTTGACGTAGATCTTCCACGAGCACGAACCGGTGCAGTTCACACCGTGGGTGCTGCGCACGATCTTGTCGTGCGCCCAGCGGTTGCGGTAGGCGTCTTCCCAGGTGCGGTCTTCGCCAGTGGTCTGGCCGTGGTTGCCCGAGAAGGCTTCCTTGGGCAGGGAGAAGTGGGTCAATCGGTCCAGGAAGTGGCTCATGGGATGCTCCGGTTGGGGTGTGTTGTTGGGGTCATGGTTGTTTGTTGTTGGGCTGCCTTGGCATGCCTGCTTTTGTGGGGGCCGAGGGCAGCGGAGCGCCACGCCGGCCTGAGTCCCGAAGCAACCGTGGAGCGAAATGTCTTCATGGGTTCTTGATCTCAGCGCCGGCACGCAGGTAGAACCACCAGTTCAGCACCAGGCAGACGGCGTAGAAGATCGCGAAGCCGTACATGGCGTATTGCGGTGTGCCGGCCTTGATCTGCGCGCCGATCACCACCGGCGCGATGAAGGCGCCGTAGGCGGCCACGGCCGAGGTCCAGCCCAGCACGGGGCCGGCCTGCTGGCGGTCGAAGATGACGCCGATGGTGCGGAAGGTCGAGCCGTTGCCGATGCCGCTGGCGAAGAACAGCACGATGAACAGGCCGATGAAGGCCGGGAAATACTGCTCGGGCGTGGCCGAGCCGTAGGCCTGCATCATCACGTAGCCCACCGCGCCGGAGGCCAGCACCATCACCGCCGAGATGACCTGGGTGACGATGGAGCCGCCGACCTTGTCGGAGATCCAGCCGCCGATGGGGCGCACCGCGGCACCGACGAAGGGGCCGATCCAGGCGTAGGTGAGGGCCGACGGGGCGTTCGGATTCTTCAGCGTGTGCGTCATCACGCCGGCCGCATCGGCCACGTGCTGGAAGCCGAAGATCACCGTGATGGCCAGCGGCAGCACCATCGAGAAACCTATGAAGGAGCCGAAGGTGACGATGTAGAGCGCGGTGAGCGACCAGGTGTGCTTGTTGCGGAAGATGGCGAACTGCTTGGCGACGTTTTCCTTCATGGCACCGAAGGCGGCCACGCGCATCATGAGCAGCGCGAGCACGATGTCCAGCGGGATCGCGATCCACATGTTCAGGATGCCCAGGCCGGTGGGGGCCGGCAGGTACAGCCAGAGCATGAAGACGGCCGGGATGAAGGCCAGGGTGTAGAGGTAGGTGACCTTGGCGAACGCGACCAGCGGGTGGCCGGTGTCGGGCGACACGGTCTTCAGGTTGTTCATGCCGAACCAGGCCAGGATCGACAGCGGCACCAGCGAGATCACCCAGGCGAAACCGGCGTTCTGGATCCAGGTGGGCGTGCCGGCGGCAATCTTGCCGAAGATCCAGCCGCTGTCCTTCACCAGCGTCATGGGCTCGCCGCCGAAGGCGCCGAGCAGGGGCAGGGTCATCACGAGCGGGATCACGATCTGCATCGTCGTCACGCCGAAGTTGCCCAGGCCCGCGTTCAGGCCCAGCGCCGTACCCTGCAGCCGCTTCGGAAAGAAGGTGCTGATGTTGGACATGCTGGAGGCGAAGTTGCCGCCACCCACGCCGGACCACAGCGCCAGCAGCTGGAACGACCACAGCGGCCACTCGGGGTGCTGCAGCGCAAAGCCGGTGCCGATGGCCGGGGCCAGCAGCATCGCCGTGGTGAGGAAGATGGTGTTGCGGCCACCGGCCAGGCGCACCAGGAAGGAGGCCGGGATGCGCATGGTGGCGCCGGAGATGCCGGCGATCGCGGTCAGCGTGAACAGCTCGGCCTGGGTGAAGGGGAAGCCCAGGTTGAGCATCTGCACCGTGATGATCCCCCACATGCCCCAGACGGCGAAGCCGCACAGCAGGGCCGGCACGGAGATCCAGAGGTTGCGGTAGGCGACCTTGCTGCCGGTGCTGTTCCAGAAGGTCTCGTCTTCGGGCCGCCAGTCGACGATGTCGGGGCCGGTCTTGGGTGTGTTGTTCATGGTGGTTTGGACCGACGCGTGGCGTCAGTTCTGAAGGGAAAAGGGTTTGGCGTTGGCGCCCATGACCTCGGTCTGGCGCACCTCGGTCCAGTACATCCAGATGAGCGACACCCAGACCACGCCGTACATCAGCATGAAGGCGCTGGAGCGGATGCCGGTGATGTCCATCAACGCGCCGAACAGGATGGGCAGCACGAAGCCCCCCAGGCCGCCGGCCAGGCCGACGATGCCGCTGATGGCGCCGATGTTCTTCGGGTAGTCGTCGCTGATGTACTTGAAGACGCTGGCCTTGCCGAAGGCCCAGGCGATGCCCAGGATGAACATCAGCGCGGTGAAGAGGTAGACGTTGAGGCCGATGTGGAAGGTCTTCGGGCCGTTGACGGTGACCACGGTGAAGTCGGTCTGCGGATACGACAGCAGGAACAGGCAGATCCAGCTCACCCACAGCACCCACCAGGTGACCTTGTGCGCGCCGAACTTGTCGGACATCACGCCGCCCACCGCGCGCAGCACGCCGCCGGGCAGCGAGAAGCAGGCGGCCAGCAGCGCGGCCACGCGGATGTCCAGGCCGAACTCGCCCACGTAGTACTGCACCATCCACAGCGAGAGCGCCACGTAGCCACCGAAGACGATGCTGTAGTACTGGCAGTACTTGAGGACCTTGGGGTCCTTGAGCGCCTTGAGCTGGTCCATGAAGGACACGTTGCTCGGCACCAGGTGCGAGGGGTCGCTGTGGCTGAACAGCCAGAACAGCACCACCGTGCCCAGCATGATGGCCGCGTAGACCTGCGGCACCATGGTCCAGCCGAAGGCCACCAGCAGCACCGGTGCCACGAACTTGTTGACCGCCGCGCCCGAGTTGCCCGCGCCGTACACGCCCATGGCCATGCCCTGGCGGTGCTTGGGGAACCAGCGCGCCACATAGGGCGTGCCGACCGAGAAGGAACCGCCCGCCAGGCCGACGAACAGGCCGATGGTGAGGAAGTGCCAGTACGCGGTGGCGTAGCTCATGAGCCAGATCGCCGGCACGGTGATGGCCATGAGGATGGCCATCACGATGCGGCCTCCAAAGCGGTCGGTCCAGATGCCCAGCGGCACGCGCACCAGCGAGCCGGTGAGCACCGGCGTGGCCATGAGCAGGCCGAACTGGGTGGAGTTGAGGTCCAGCGCCTTCTTGATCGGGATGCCGATCACGCCGAACATCATCCACACCATGAAACACACGGTGAAGGCCAGCGTGCTGACGATCAGCACGGACCACGCTTTTTTGTCGTTGCTCAGTTCGGAAGCCATGTTGTGTTCTCCACGGGACATGGCATCACTGTCGGCGCAACGGGCGCGCCCGCCTATCCCTCCGGTGGCTGCGC
Organism: Comamonadaceae bacterium; assembly: GCA_003599455.1. Classification (GTDB taxonomy): domain Bacteria; phylum Pseudomonadota; class Gammaproteobacteria; order Burkholderiales; family Burkholderiaceae_C; genus Hydrogenophaga. The sequence goes on along the minus strand of QZKF01000059.1, from coordinate 5,541 downwards.
GGCGGGGGAAGAAGAACGATGGCAGGTGGGCGCGGCGCTTCCGGAAGAACTAGGGCGGCGCCTTTGTGCGCGCGACTTGATCTGGATCAAGCCGCCCGGCTCAGGGCGGGGGTCCCCACAGCAGGATGGTGACCAGCACGCAGGCGTCTTCCAGCGCGCGCAGGCTGTGCGGCACGCCGCCGCGCAGGAACAGCAGCTGGCCCGCCTGCAGCTTCTGCACGCGCCCGGGCGTCTCGAACTCGATCACGCCCTCGAGGCACTGCACCGTGATCTCGCCCGGCACCTTGTGCAGCGGCATCTCGCGCCCACGCGCGATCACCAGCCGGATGACCTCCAGCTGCTCGGTCTTGAACAGCGCGCTGGACTGGGTGCTGAGCGCGTCGCCGCCCAGCGGACGCAGGTTGGCGATTTCGCCCGATTCGAGGTGGTGCAGGGCCATGGTCGTCTGTCTCCTAGTGGGCGTGGCGGGCCGCGAACACCGCGGCCTGCACGCGCGAGGTGATGTGGAGCTTGCGCAGGATGTGCTGCACATGGATCTTGACCGTGGTTTCGGCGATGTCGAGCTTGCGCGCGATGTGCTTGTTGCTGTCGCCACCGGCGATGAGGTCGAGGATCTCGCGCTCGCGCGCGGACAGCGAGGCGAGTTCGGCATCGGCGGCGGCCGCCGCCACCGGTGGTGCATCGGCCGCGTCGCCGTTGGTCGCTGGCTGCGCGCGCAGGGCCGACACCAGCTTGGTGGTCATCTCGGGACTGACCACCGACTCGCCGTCCATCACCTTGACGATGGCCTCGCACAGGTGGTGCGACTCGACCGTCTTGAGCAGGTAACCGTCGGCGCCGGCCTTGAGCGCGGCCACCAGGTCGGCCTCGTTCTCGCTCACCGTGAGCATCAGGATGCGGGTGCCCGGCGCGGCCTCGCGCAGCGAGGGGATCGCATCCACGCCCAGCACGCCGGGCAGGTGGTTGTCGAGCAGGATCAGGTCGGGGCGCTCACGCTGCACGCAGCGCAAAGCCTCGCCGACGTCGCCGGCCTCGCAGGTGACGGTGAAGCGCGCGTCCTGCGACAGCAGCGCCATGAGGCCGCGCCGGAACAGCGAGTGGTCGTCCACCACCAGCAGGCGGATGGGCAGGGTCGGGGAGCGCGTGTCGGTCATGGCGTGAGCGGGGTGGCGGTGGGCGGCTGGTGGGCCGGCCCGGACAGGGAAACGCCCGCCGCCACCGGGTGTGGCGGCAGGCTCAGGGTGACGGTGGTGCCCGTGCCGGGCTCGGAACTCACGTCGACCCGGGCACCGATGAGGGCGGCGCGCTCGCGCATGATCTTCAGGCCCACGTGCGATGCGTCGGGCGCGTCCAGCGCGTCGAAGCCCGAACCGTCGTCGCGCACGCGGAAGCGCCAGTGCGAGCCCTTGACCACGTCCAGCTGGACGTGGCTGGCGCCGGCGTGCTTGCGCACGTTGGAGAGCGATTCCTGCAGCACGTGCAGCACCTGCACTTGCACATCGGCCGGCAAGGGAAGGCCGTGGCCTTCGATGTGCAGCCGGGCGGACAGGCCGGTCTGGTGCTGGAACTTCTGCAGCGTCTCCTGCAGCGCGCGCTCGATGTCGTCGGTGTTGGTGCGGGTGCGGAAGTGCACCAGCAGCTCGCGCACGTCGTGGATGCTCTCGCGCAGGCCTTCGTCGAGCTCGTCGAGCGTGACCTGCACCTGCTGCGGCTGCGCCTTCTGCACGGCGGTGCGCAGCAGCTGGACCTGGATCTTCAGGAAGGCCAGCGACTGCGCGATGGAGTCGTGCAGCTCGCGCGCGATCAGCGCGCGCTCCTCGCCCACCGCCGCCTCGCGCTCCAGCGCGGAGGCGCGCAGGCTCTCCAGCGCGTTGGCGAGGTGGCTGGCCAGGGCATCGAGCAGCTCGGTCTCGCCCGTGCTCAGGCTGGCCTGCGAGCGGTAGAACAGGTCGATCTCGCCGAGCAGGCGGTTCTGCAGACGCACCGGCACGCTCACCAGCGTCTCGAAGCCGGCGCGCGCGCAGTGGCGCACCCGGGCCTCGTCGTGGCTGTGGATGGGAATGACGCGCGTGCGCGCGTCGGGCTGCAGGCTGCCACAGGCGCAAGCGCCCGCCAGCAGGCTGCGCTCCTCTTCCACCATCTCCTGCGGAAAACAGTCGGAGGCCAGCATCAGGTAACGCTGGCTGGCCTCGTCGCTCCAGCGCACCGCCACCGCGTCGGCCTTGACCACGGCGCGCACGCGCTGGGCAAAACCGCGCGAGAGCTCCTCGATGCTGCCGGCGTGGGCCATGAAGGCACTGACCTCGTACAGGGTCGCCAGCCGCGCACGCTGCGCCTCGATGTGGCGCGTCTTGGTCTCGACCTGGGTCTCCAGCCCGGCGTACATCGACTGCAGCGTGGACGCCATGCGGTTGAAGCCACCCGCCACCTGGCCGAATTCGTCGAGCGTGTCGACCTCCACCCGCGCCTTGAAGTCGCCCGACTCCAGCCGGCGCAGGCCCTGGCGCAGGTGGGCCAGCGGGTGGATCACATACATGTAGCCGGTGTAGAGCATCACCACCGCGCCGACGATGGCCAGCGCCATCATGAGGAACTGGAACAGGTTGAGGATGGCGGTGAAGCCCGAGAGCTGCCTCTCGATCGCGAGCACCAGGGCGTCGATGGCGTCGACGAAAGTGCCGGCCGCGGCCAGCGCCTGCGCCGGCTCGGGCGGGCTGTCCTGCAGCCACAGCGGGCGCTGGTTCTGCCACAGCGCCTCCACCGTGGCGAACTCGCGGCCGACCGCGTCGTCCCAGGGCACGAAGAGCGGCCGGCTGGCGTCGCCGCGGCGCAGCAGCTCCAGGCTGCGGTCGAACTCCTGCACCAGCGCCACCACGTCGGCCTGCGCCGGGCTGGCCTGCGCCACGCTGGTGAGCCGCCAGGTCTGCATGCGCATGCGCCCGGCTTCGTTGACCGCCGCCGCGCCGCCTTCAAGCTGCCATGTGACCCACAGCGTGAGGCCGATGGACGCCAGCGCGACGAGCAGCAGCCCGGCGCCGATGCGCACCAGCTTGGTCGACAGCGAGGCGGTGGATACCATGGCGCGAGGTTAGCGGCTTTCGCCGCCGGCAGGTACCCGCGGCCGTCGGACCGCGCCGTCGGGCGGTCGCGGCAGGCCGGTGACGAAGCGCACCCGCTGGCCGCCACGCACCCCGGGGGCGGGCTCCATGGGCGCGATCAGGTCGGCCAGGGTCACGCCATCGAGCACCTCCAGGTAGCGGTCCATGGCCTCGCGCAGCGCACCCTTCAGGCGGCAATGGCCGTCGAGGCGGCAGGTGTTGTGCGCCGCGTCGAAGCACTCCACCAGGGTGAAATCGCTCTCGGTCTGGCGGATCACTTCGCCCAGCACGATGGACTGCGCCGGCTTGAGCAGGCGCAGGCCGCCTCCACGGCCCCGCGTGGTCTCCAGCAGGCCCAGGCCGGAGAGCGTCATCACGATCTTGGTGAGGTGGCTGCGCGAGATGCCGTGGGCTTCGGCGATCTCGCCGATGGTGGCGGGCTGCTCGCGCTGCGCGCTGGCGGCGCAGTACATCAGCACGCGCAGGCTGTAGTCGGTCCAGTGGGTCAGTCGCATGCCGCATCCTCCTCTTGACCGATGGTCGTCTGGTGGTTCGAAATATTCATGTGAGGTGCATTTTATGCGCTAATATATTCATTCCATATGAATGTTTAAGGAACTACGCCATGAACCAGATCGCAGACCGCCCCGCCACCCTGGCCCGTGCCACACAGCCGATCGGACAGATCGCCGTCGAGCTGCCCGGCTCCACCGCGGTGTTCCGCCGCCTCAAGCTCGACTTCTGCTGTGGCGGCCAGATCGCCCTGCAGCAGGCCTGCGACAACAAGGGCCTGGCGCTGGACGCGGTGCTGGCCGAACTGGACCGGCTGGAGCGCCCCGCCACGCCGGAAGCGCCGCAGACCACCGACGGCATGATCGACCACATCCTCACGCGCTACCACGCGGTGCACCGCGAACAGCTGCCCGAGCTGATCCGCATGGCGCGCCGGGTGGAGGCGGTGCACCGCGAACACGCCGACGTGCCCACGGGCCTGGCGGATCACCTCGAGGCCATGGAGACCGAGCTGCTCGACCACATGGACAAGGAGGAACAGGTGCTGTTTCCCCTGCTCCGGGCCGGTGGGCGCGGCATGGCCGCGATGCCGATCGGCGTGATGCGGGCCGAACACACCAGCCACGGCGAACAGCTCGAACGCCTGATGGCGCTCGCGCACGACGCCACGCCGCCGCCGGGCGCGTGCAACACCTGGCGCGCCCTGTACGCCGGCATCGCGCAGCTCGCGGACGACCTGATCGCGCACATCCACCTGGAAAACAACCGCCTGTTCCCGCAGTTCGAACCGGTGCGCAAGGCCTGCTGCTGAGGCCGCGGCGGCGCGCCAGGCGCGTGGGAGCGGCTATGCTGGCGGCGATCGTCACCGCCCGCCCGACTTCACCCACCACCCATGCCACCATCGGACATCGCCTGGGCCTATCCGCTGCTGCTCAAGACCCACCTGGGTCTCGTCGCGACCAGCGTGGGGCTGTTCGCGGTGCGCGCGCTGGCCGCGCTGCAGGGCCAGGGCTGGCCCTTGCGCCAGGGTTGGCGCCGCACCAGCGAGGCGGTGGACAGCGCCTTGTTGGTGGCCGGGGGCAGTCTGTGGTGGTTGCTGCAACTCAACCCGCTGCACACGCCCTGGCTCGGTCTCAAGCTCTGCCTGCTGCTGGTCTACATCGCGCTGGGATCGATGGCGATGCGGCAGACGTCCTCCACCCGAACGCGTGCGCTGTTCCTGCTGGCCGCCCTGCTGTGCGTGGCCTTCATGGCTTCGATCGCGCTGGCGCGCCATCCGCTGGGCTGGTGGGCACCATGACCGGGCCCCACCCACCCGCACCCGACAGCGCCACCCTGCACCGATCCCGCGTGGTGCGCGGTCTGTTCTGGCTGGCCGGAAGCGTGTCGCTCGCGCTGGGCCTCGTCGGCGTGGTGCTGCCGGGCCTGCCCACCACCCCCTTCGTGCTGCTGGCCGCGGCCTGCTACGCCAAGGCCTCGCCGCGCCTGCACGGCTGGCTGCTCAACCACCGCTTCATGGGCCCGATGGTGCGCGACTGGGAGCAGCACCGCAGCCTGACGCGGCGCACCAAGACCGTGGCCCAGGTGTCGATGGTGGCGATGGTCGGCCTCTCGGCCTGGGGTTTGCGCGGCCAGCCCATCGTGCTGGCGATCGTGCTGGTCGCGGCGCTGATCGGGGTCTGGGTCGTGGCCCGCATCCCGACCCGAAACCCTTGAATCAACCCGCTGCGCGGCGCGCGAGCACCTCGAACGCGGGCAGGGTCTTGCCCTCCAGCACCTCCAGGAAGGCGCCACCGCCGGTGGAGATGTAGCCCACGTCCTTCTCGATGCCGTACTTGGCAATGGCCGCCAGCGTGTCGCCCCCGCCGGCGATGCTGAAGGCGCTGCTCTTCGCGATCGCTTCGGCGATGGCCCTGGTGCCGCCCTCGAA